>CP172536.1:100000-742500 GCA_044598425.1 Bacillota bacterium Lsc_1132 | reverse complement strand
AAACATTGCTTTCCCGTCAATAAACCGGCGAATCAATTTCGCGAACTCGATTCCCATCTTTACCTTGCGGCCATAAAAAGGAAACTCCTGCAGTTCTTTCTTCAAGTTGGCTATATATTCATTGCGATCAAAAAGGATTTGAGAATGATAAAGCCACTCAACTATTTTACGATTGCTTCCTAATAAGATCCACTCATTCAACTGCTTTTCATCTATTACATGCATAGCAGCCTTTTTTTCTTTAAATGTGTAATGTTTTATAAATAGCGGCTGTTCCGCGTCCTTCACAATAATGAGTAAAATAACGTCAAAAGAATCTGTTAGATCAATTGACAACTGTTTTTTCTCTACCATAAGTACACCAAGAGTATTTGATTGGCTCGCTCTCTCTTGGTAGATGGGTCGAAGAATATCTTCCATTTTCTTTCCTCCAATTTTAGCGATAGCGTATATTTTCGACAACAAGAGAGAATCTCCTTCTTTGGCGAAAGATAAAATTACATAACCCTCGCAATTCATTTTTCTATTTGTTTAAATATGGTATAGTTTCCCTAGGAGGGGTTTGGATGGCCAAGTATTCAAGCAAAATAAATAAAATTCGCACTTTCGCCTTGAGCTTAATCTTTATTGGCTTTATTGTCATGTACGGCGGAATTTACTTTCACAATCAGCCAATCGTCATGACCATATTTATGGTTTTGGGACTTCTATTCATTATCGCCAGTACCGTTGTTTACTTTTGGATCGGCATGCTTTCCATGAAAACGATCCAAGTGGTTTGTCCAAGCTGCGGAAGGCCTACTAAAATGCTCGGACGGGTTGATATGTGCACGTACTGCCGAGAACCTTTAACATTGGACCGTCAGCTCGAAGGAAAAGAATTTGATGAAAAATATAATCGAAAAGACGCAATTGATCTAAACCTGCAGAATAAACAGTTCACAAGAAAAAAATAAAAGCTATCTCGCAATTTGAGATAGCTTTTATTTTACAAAAAATTAATGAACATCTTTTACATTGCAATCAGGACAAACACCATAGATCTCCATGCGATGATGTCCAACTTTAAAGCCCGTAACATGTGATGCCAATTGCTCCACTTCATCAAGTCCTGGATAGTGAAAATCAACGATCTTGCCACACTTCTCGCAAAATAACATGGTAATGTTCAGTCGTAACAAAATCAAAGCGGCTGGAAGCATCACCATAGGTCAGTTCTTTAACTAAACCTACCTCACGAAATACCCGTAAATTATTGTAAACCGTTGCCACACTCATGTTTGGAAATTTTCCTTCTAAGGATTTATAAATTTCATCTGCAGTTGGATGCGACATCGAGTTTATTAAATATTCAAGTATCGCATGACGTTGCGGAGTAATGCGGACTCCTGTTTCTTTTAAGGTTTCCAACGCTTCTTTCAAAAGATTGTGGGTCACCCGCCATGCACCTCTTTTTCATGGAAAAATTATTAAATTATAATAGTTATAATTAGTTTACTAATCGATTAACACTTTTGTCAATATAACAATCTCAGAAGTATTGAATGTTTTGTTAAATCAGCCTTCACAGGAAGCTGTAGATCGGCAAGTTATTTACTGTGCAATGCATCACTGAATATTGTTATTCATGCAATGTCCGCTCTGTAAATCCGAGTTGCGCGTTAACATACCTGGCTGTTACGAATAATAAATCAGACAGTCGATTTAAATAAGCCAGCACCTCTAGGTTTACCTCATTTCCTAAGGCTACTGCCAACCGCTCTGCCCGGCGGACAACCGTTCGGGCTACATGAAAAGCAGCTCCTGCCGGATGACCTCCTGGCAAAATAAAATTGGTTAAAGGCGAAAGCTTTGCGTCCCACTCGTCAATCCATTGCTCCAATTGTTCTGTATCGGAGGAAGCGACCGCCCATTTTACTTCTTTACCATTTGGAGTGGCAAGTTCCGCACCGACATGAAAAAGGGATGTTTGTATTTTATGGTATGCAGCTTCAATCACTTCTTTTCCTTGAAAATTTTCCCTGGCTAAGTAGCTAAGCGCCATTCCAATCACCGAGTTTGCTTCGTCGCAAGTACCATATGCTTCAACTCGAACATCGTTTTTCGCCACTCTTGCTCCATAAATAAGCGATGTTGTCCCCTTATCCCCTGTTTTTGTATAAATCTTCATTTCTCCACCCCATCCGTACTTTTTAGTTGCTTATGTATATAAAAATTTTCCCGTTTTCCCTTGTCCGAAAATTCTTCTTACATCATACCATTTATCAAATAATATTAAAAATGTTCAAAATGAATTCCTACTATATGATAGTAGCGCCCCGCTTCCCCCATATATTGCATAAAAAAAAGGGCCCGATTGGACCCGAAAAATTCTATCTGAGGAGGTATGCCCTAATAAAATGATATTCAATAGCACCTTTATTGCATTGGACAAATGCCTTTATCAGCGAAAATAGGCTTTTTAATACAATTCCTCCTTAAAACGGATTGCTCTAAGCATCGGTAATGGCGAGATCCTACTTAAGACGTTCCTGAATAAAATTCAGTGCTTCCTCCACATGGCCTTTTACTTTTACCTTCCGCCAAACCTTTGCAATTTTCCCTTCTTTATCGATGACAAAGGTTGTCCGTTCAATCCCCATATATTCTTTACCAAAATTCTTTTTCAATTGCCAAACTCCATATGATTCAGCGACTTCATGCTCCGTATCAGCCAGCAGCAAAAAAGGCAAACCGTATTTTTCAACAAACTTCACATGGCGGTCAACCGGATCTGGACTCACACCAAGAATGACTGCATTCACTTCCTGAAATTTTTCATGCTGGTCGCGAAAATCACACGCCTCTGTCGTACAGCCCGGCGTCATATCTTTTGGATAAAAATATAAGATTACGTTTTTCCCGCGGTAATCCGATAATTTGACCGTTTCACCATTATTGGCTGGTAAAGTAAAATCTGGTGCTGTCATTCCTGTTTCAACTGACATTTGAATCACTCCCATTTCACAATAGTCTTTACTTATAGACTATCCAAACAGGAAAAACAAAACAACTGTTTCGCAGCAGCTTATTCAAATACAACTAACACAGAAGTGGGTCAGCTGTACTTTATTGAAGCATGAACCCCATTTCATGAATCCCGGTCAATCACGGCATGTGCGACAAATGCAGCCGGAAGTGTGTAGCCGATTAACGCTTCAATGATAGCAATCATCCTTCCTAAGCCTTGCGGAACAACATCCCCATTTCCGACCGAAAAGAGCGTCATCGCGCTAAAATATAAGCTCGTTTCAAAAACGTTTTGACTTCTCGAAGTGCCGACTTCAACGAGCAGCGGTTTTCCATGGACCGAAAAAAGCAGGTAGAGCAAGCCAAAACCAAGCAAAATGGTAATATAGATAAAGCCGAGGTAAAGAAAATTTTCAAGCGATACAAATTTCCCTTTTATTTTATATGGTAAAAACAGCGTGCGTAAGCTCATAAAAATAGAAATACCAATCAGCACAACCAATGTATAGAACATCAACCGCTCACCTCTTAAATCAAAACCCGATTAGTTTATTTCTATGCTAGCTTGTACGCGAAAATATCAAAAAACTAGACATCTGCTGCCTGGTTTCCGTAAATTTTCACTTAATGGGAGTTTTCCACTAAACAAAAGCCGCTTCCGCTTCTTCTGCTTCTAAGAAAAGCGCAAGCGCCCTTGGTCATCGACGTAAGGAGGTGGACTGAGCCGAGTGAGATAAAGGAGAGTCGAAAGACGGTAGTCTTTCGTTCTCGACTTATCGTAGACGAGGCGAGGGAAGCGACGTAGTCGATAGGGCGCTTGCGCTAGACAGTTATCGAAGTTAAGATATAAATTCTGATAATATAAGAAAAGCGCAAGCGCCCTTCGGAACAAGCAACAACTGCTTGTTCCTGCGAAGCAAATTCACAGAAGCTTTCCTTTGTGCTCATCGACGTAAGGAGGTGGACTGAGCCGAGTGAGATAAAGGAGAGTCGAAAGACGGTAGTCTTTCGTTCTCGACAATCCGTAGACGAGGCGAGGGAAGCGACGTAGTCGATAGGGCGCTTGCGCTAGACAGTTATCGAAGTTAAGATATAAATTCTGATAATACCAAAAAAACGCAAGAACCGTCCCTCAGTTTCCAGCCCCCCGATATTGCTTTATGCCTTGGTTCCAAACAAAGACCGAAATCATAAAAAACACCATTCCGATCACAGGTGTTAAGAACGCATAGGCAAACCATTCTTTTTTTCCAAGAAAGTAAGCAGCCGGGTATACCCCAACGAAAGCAAATGGCAAAATCCATGTGAGCACAAAGCGAATGATACGATTGTAGATATCGACTGGATAGCGGCCATAGTTGCTGATGTTGTACATCATCGGCATAATCGAGGTTCGGGCGTCGGCCCAGAAGCTGATGCAGGCGATCAGAACAAAAACACCACCATACACTAGGGCTCCGCCTAGGACAAAAACAAGAAATAGGAACGGATCATACCACTTAAGCTCAAGACCGAGACGGCTGCCGGAATACACCATGACAGCAAGCCCTGTGACGCCACCAAGCAATGACTCTAATTCCATTCGTTCAAGGATAATTTGAAAAAGGCTGTGGATCGGTCTTGTTAAAATCCGGTCTAGCTCTCCCTTAACAATATACCGTTCATTAAAATCCCAAATGTTAAAAAAGGAAGAGAACAAAGCGAACGGAATAAGGAAAAAACCGTAAATAAAAATGATCTCATCCCGATTCCAGCCATGGAGCAGCGTTGTATGACCAAAAATGACCAGAATAAAGATAAAATTGACCGCTTGAGACAACAGGTCTGAAAAGAATTCAACAAACAAATCGGCTCGGTATTGAAATCTTGTTTTCAAATACTGAGAGATGTATTGAAAAAGCATTGATAGATAGAACACTGCTTAGCCCCCCTGAATAATCATCT
Source organism: Bacillota bacterium Lsc_1132 (assembly GCA_044598425.1). Classification (GTDB taxonomy): domain Bacteria; phylum Bacillota; class Bacilli; order Bacillales; family Cytobacillaceae; genus JAEVLT01. The sequence goes on along the minus strand of CP172536.1, from coordinate 737,547 downwards.
GTTTTTTTGCCATCATCCATAATAGTTGAATCGGCAAAATCAACACAAGGACCCAAATAAATTGCTGCCAGATCGCAGCGATCGCCTGCTGATGGGAAAAGCCATTTGTAAAAATCATACTCGGTATGTAGCTGATCCCTTGAAAAGGTAAAAACTTCATAATTGATTGTGCCCAGCCTGGAAAAAAGCTGATCGGTAAAAGCAGCCCGGAAAACAAATCAATTACAACACGCTTCGCGCGAATCAAGCCTGAATTATTATATAAGAAGAAAGTCGTAATCCCGGTCAATAAATTGAGCTGAGTATTGATCAAAAAACTCAGCACGATCGAAATTCCAAATAATCCCCAGACTGCGGGATCCCATGTAAATTTTACAGGAAAAATTAGCGCTACAATCACCAGCCCGGGAACAGAAAAGAAGAAAAGCCGGAAAACGCCTTCCCCAAGCCCCTGCATTGTTTTCATTACAAGATAGCTATAAGGGCGGATTAATTCAACAGCCACTTTTCCTTCCATAATTTCAAGCGCCATTTCCCTGTCCAGATTATTAAAATAGAATGCCCGAGCCATCCAGGAAACAGCGACATAGGTTGTCATTTGAGCGATTGAAAGACCCTCAATCGATCCCTTCCCGCCATAAATCGCCGACCATAAAAAATAGTAAGCTCCGATATTAATACTGTATATAAGAATGCCTGTATAATAGTTTGTTCGATAGGCAAGCATCATTAAAAAACGGATTCGGATCATCTCAAGGTATTTATCCACATTCGCAGCCTCCTTTCCTTAGACTGACCCTTTTTCATAGATCTTGCGGATAATTTCTTCTGTCGATGTTTCGTTAATTTTGATGTCTTTAATTTTAAAATTGGCGACGATCTTTGCAATTAGCTGCGAAATCATTTCATCATTATCATCGACAGCCGCTATATAAATTTGTTCTTCCTTATCTCTTTCCCACTTAACTGGCATGCCAATCGTTACATCCTTCAAGGCAGCGAAATCGACCGGATCGATAAACTGGAACTGAAGCGTTTTTCCGTCACCCCATGTATCCTTTAAGTTTTTCAAAGCACCATCATAAATAATTTTCCCTTCATCAAGCATGATCACCCGATCACACAACGCTTCAATGTCAGAAAGGTCATGGGTTGTCAGCAAAATCGTTGTGTTGTATTTCTCATTGATTTCCTTTAAAAATTCGCGGATTTTTAATTTAACTAAAACATCCAAGCCGATCGTCGGTTCATCTAAAAATAACAGCGGCGGATTATGGATTAAAGCAGCCGCGAGCTCACAGCGCATTCTCTGGCCAAGCGACAATTTCCGAACGGGTTTATCCAAAAGCGGTTCAATGTCGAGTGTTTTAATCACGTGGTTCATATGATCGTTGTAGTGAGCGTCCGAAACTTTATAAACTTTTTTCAAAAGCCGGAAAGACTCCTGCACCGCGATATCCCACCACAGCTGCGAGCGCTGCCCAAAGACAACGCCAATGGTTTGGACAAATTTTTCCCGCTCTTTATGCGGATTCATCCCATTCACGATAATTTCTCCTGAAGTTGGCGTTAAAATCCCTGTCAGCATTTTGATAGTCGTAGATTTTCCCGCGCCATTTTCACCAATATAACCAACCATTTCCCCTTGCTTTACCGAAAAGCTGATATTATTCACCGCCGGAACAATTTTATAATTACGAGTAAATAAATCCCTAAAAGCCCCCTTTAAACCGGTTCGACTCGAATATGCCTTAAATTCTTTCCGTAAATTGTTTACTTCTATCGCATTTTTCATGTTTTTTCCTCCCGAAGCATTACCCTAAAGAAATAGTTTAGCCAAATGAGCTAACTAAAACAACTATCCAGCATTCATTCTTTAAAAAACCACAATAATGTGAAAATAACCAAATTCCTCAAGTCCAGCGAAAAAATGCTAGAATAAGAAAGAATAAAAACAAGGAGGTATACTATGAAATTCACGAATTCTGAACGATTACATACGGAAGCACTTGAACATATTGTCGGAGGGGTCAACAGCCCATCACGATCCTATAAAGCTGTTGGCGGCGGTTCCCCTGTTGTGATAGAACGCGCCCAGGGAGCCTATTTTTGGGATGTGGACGGCAATAAATACATTGATTATTTAGCTGCATACGGTCCAATCATCACCGGCCATGCCCATCCGCATATTACCGAAGCCATAAAAAAAGCGGCTGAAACTGGCGTCCTGTACGGCACACCAACTCCGCACGAAATCAAACTGGCAAAAATGCTGAAGGAAGCCATCCCTTCTCTCGAAAAAGTTCGCTTTGTCAATTCCGGAACTGAAGCTGTTATGACAACCATTCGTGTTGCCCGGGCTTATACGGGACGGGACAAGATCATTAAATTCGCCGGCTGTTACCATGGTCATTCCGATCTTGTGCTTGTCGCGGCTGGATCTGGTCCGTCAACCCTCGGCACTCCCGATTCTGCCGGTGTTCCAAAAAGCATCGCTCAAGAAGTGATCACTGTACCCTTTAATGATATCGAACCATTCAAAGTAGCATTGGAAAAATGGGGTGACCAGGTCGCTGCTGTTTTAGTCGAGCCAATTGTCGGGAACTTTGGCATTGTGGAGCCAAAACCTGGATTCTTGCAGGCAGTCAATGAACTCAGCCATGCAGCAGGTGCGCTTGTCATCTATGATGAAGTGATCACCGCTTTTCGTTTTATGTATGGCGGCGCTCAAGACTTGCTTGGCATCAAGCCTGATTTAACCGCAATGGGAAAAATCATCGGCGGCGGCCTGCCAATCGGTGCATATGGCGGCAGCAAAGAAATCATGGAGACAGTGGCTCCGCTCGGACCTGCTTACCAAGCCGGGACAATGGCGGGAAATCCCGCTTCTATGCTTTCCGGAATCGCCTGCCTTGAAGTGCTTAAAGAAGATGGAGTTTATGAGCACCTTGATAGACTAGGAGCAATGCTTGAAACCGGCATTCTGGATGCAGCCCGAAAATATGACGTACCAATAACAATCAACCGTCTGAAAGGGGCACTAACTGTGTATTTTACAACTGAAAAAGTTGAGAACTATGAGCAAGCCGAAAACACAGACGGCGAAATGTTTGCTAAATTTTTCAAGCTTATGCTCCACCAAGGCATCAACTTGGCTCCATCAAAGTATGAAGCGTGGTTTGTGACCATCGCCCATACGGAAGAAGACATTAAAGAAACAATCACCGCCGTCAATTATGCATTTTCTTCACTTAGAGGCGAATAATTATTCATTTTTTATGCACTGGAGGAATTTAGAAATTCCTCCTTTTTCGGTTTATATTTTTTGAAAACGGTTACATTTGAATACTACAGCAAAACAAGCAGCCTTTTTACGAAATTTTCATATCCATTGAATTGTATATTTATTTGATTTCTGAAAATTTATATGATACTATTAACTTATTATTTTATTTCAAGTTCACTTTAGTTAGATGCCACGGTAAAGCAATAAATTTCATTTTTTCTATTTACTATTTCATCGTTTAGGAGGTGAAGCGGCTTTAGAGGAACACCCTTTTGAAGCCAATCCCAATGAAAAAAGCCTGGAACCCTTCCTTATTCAAACATTTCCACAACGACGAACATGATGCTTGTGGAATCGTCGCATGCCTTGAAAAAACCAAGCAGCCAACAAAAAAAAATATTTTTGACTGTATAGATGCACTTGTCGGAATGAATCACCGCGCCGGATTTATTAATGGCGAAGGTGACGGTGTGGGGATCCACATCGATATTCCGAGAGCTCTTTGGAAAGAAAAGTTGCAGCAGGCAGGAGTAGACGAAAAGCTTGCGGATAAAGAAGAATTTTTCGTCGGACATGTTTTTATCAGCCGGAAATCCAATTGGTCTTCATTGAAAGAACAATTAATGGATCAATTAGCTGCGAATCAATTAACGGTTGTTTTTGAATCAGACAAGGTAACAAATTTTCATGCACTAGGTCCGATTGCCGCAAGCGAAAATCCTATTTTCTGGCAATTCGCCGGCACAGCAGCGAAAAAAGGTCAGGAACTAACAAAGCATCTCTTTGAAATCCTGATTGATTTTGAAAAAAATGAAGAGATTCACGTGGCTTCTTTAAGCCAGAATCATGTTGTTTATAAAGTAATGGGAGCTGGAGACATCCTTCCGCGTTATTATCAGGATCTAGCCAGCCCGCTCGTTGCTTCGACGATTACCCTTGGACATAACCGCTACTCAACCAATACGCTGTCAAGCTTTTTCAGAGTGCAGCCATTTAGCGTTCTTGGACATAATGGAGAAATCAATACGATTGCCAAACTTCGTGATGAAGCACGGATGATTGGGATCCCGCTTGTAAATGGCGGCAGTGATTCTCAAGATTTAAGCAGAACGATGGAAACCTTTATCTCTCGTGACGGCTACTCTTTATTTGAAGTCATGGATCTATTGTTCCCGCCAATCGTCAATGAAATTAAAGCCTATCCGAAACATCTTCAAGATTTATATACTTATTTAAGGGAAGCTTGGGGACATTTTGCCCAAGGTCCTGCAGGCATTATCTCACGTTTTGGCGATGAGGCAGTTTTCAGTGTCGATGCCCTTGGTCTTCGTCCATTATGGATGCTTGAAACGGAAACTTCTTACATGTTCTCTTCAGAACCTGGAATTGTTCCGTCAACCGAATATGCTAACGATCCCAAGCCGCTTGCTCCAGGAGAAAAAGTTGGACTTAAATGGAATGGAGAAAAACTGGAGGTTTACGAACATAGCAAGTTCCAGGAAGAAGTTTATAAACGATTTGCTCAACGCCTCCATTTCCAAGATTCACGGAAACGGCTGCAGCATCCGCCATTAACGAAGACGATTACGATGAACTATCCTGATAAAATTCATAATGGCCAGTACAAAGCTTTTGGCTGGGAGCGGGATCACATCCAATTGATTGAGCAGATGGCTGAAAAAGGCGTCGAACCGATTCGCTCCCTTGGTCATGATGCTCCGCTTGCTTCCTTGAATCCGGAACGAAAAAATATTGCTGATTTTATCAAAGAAAGCGTTGCGGTTGTAACGAACCCTGCCATTGACCGCGACCGTGAAACGGAGCATTTTTCAACGCGTGTCATCATTGGCAAACGTCCATCGTTAACCGTCAAAGAAGAAGCTGGTACGATTCTTGAACTTACAACGCCTCTTCTAATGGAAGGAAAAGTTGGCTATAGCTGTTCAGAGACATTGGGTCAGCCTAGTTTCGACCAAATTGTCCAGTTTTATCAAGATCAAAAATTAACAGCCTTCCTTTCTACTACTTTTAAGAAAGACGAGAAAATGGCCGACGCACTAAAAAGATTAGCTGACGAAGCGGTTCAAGCAGTGACTGCCGGGAAAACATTGCTCATTTTGGATGACGCGAACGCCCACCAAGAAGATGCTTTTTGGATTGACCCGCATTTGGCAACTTCGGCAATCGACCAGGCATTGGTAAAAGCAGAACTTAGACGAGACTGTTCTTTAGTGCTGCGCTCGGCTGCTATTCGCTCATTGCATGATATTATTACAGCCATTGGGCTTGGAGCTGACTTGATTAGCCCTTACTATATGTTTATGACCGTAATGGGTGAAAATCAAAATCCTGTGTTAAATCTGTACTCTGCCCTAACAAAGGGTCTGGAAAAAGTCGTTTCGACAATCGGGATTCATGAACTGCGCGGCTACAGCCGATTATTTTCAACCATTGGCTTGCACGAGGAAATTGCTTCTATTTTAAATATCGTTAACTTCTTCGGCTCCAATGAACTGGAATACGATTTTGCGGCCCTGGAAAAGGATGCGCTTGCTAGGAAAGAAGATTACCATAATGAAAAAGAACGCGTTGGTAAGACATTCCACCTCTTCCCACGGATTTGGAAAGCGATCAGTGAAGTGGCGGCAACTGGAGATTATAATGTCTACCGCGATAAAATTACCGAACAGGAGCAGGAAAATCCGACAACGATTCGCCATTTAGCAAGTGTAAAACAAAGCGAACAGCCGCTGTCGCCTGAAGAGGTAAATCTTCGCGTTGGCGAGCATGATCTGCCATTTGTGATATCTTCTATGTCATTTGGATCACAGAACGAAATCGCATTCCGCGCCTATGCGGAAGGTGCCGATCGCTTGAACATGGTAAGTTTAAACGGTGAAGGCGGAGAAATTAAGGATATGCTTGGCAAATATCCAAAAACTCGCGGACAGCAAATTGCTTCCGGCCGTTTTGGTGTGAACGCTGAGCTGCTTAACTCTTCGAATCTTTTAGAGATTAAAATTGGTCAGGGCGCGAAGCCTGGTGAAGGCGGACACCTGCCTGGTTCAAAAGTTACGGCAAAAGTGGCAGCGGCACGTAACGCAACGCTGGGGTCCGATTTGATTTCACCATCGAACAACCATGATATTTACTCAATCGAGGATCTTGCCCAAATGATTCTTGAGTTGAAAACAGCGAATGACCAAGCAAAAATCGCTGTAAAAGTTCCCGTTGTGCCGAATATTGGAACAATCGCTGTTGGAATTGCTAAAGCCGGAGCTGATATTATTACACTGAGCGGTTTTGACGGAGGCACAGGTGCAGCGAGAATCCATGCGCTTCAGCACGTTGGCCTGCCTGTTGAAATCGGGGTGAAAGCCGCCCATAATGCTTTGCTTGAGAGCGGACTCCGCGATAAAGTTGAAATTTGGGCGGACGGCGGAATGAAGAGTGCCCTTGATGTATTAAAAATAATGCTGCTCGGTGCAAACCGTGTTGGTTTCGGTACATTGTCCATGCTTGCCATCGGCTGTACAACTTGCCGCGGCTGCCATTTGGATACATGCCACGTGGGAATTGCAACGCAAATTGAAACGGAAGCACAAGCAAAAGAGCACGGTCTCCGCCGCTTTGTGCCAAGACAATTTGATCTCGCTGTCCAGGGAATTATGAATCTTTTTACAGCATTCGGACAGGAACTAAAAGCGCTGGCTGCCTCTGCTGGAATTAAAAACTTGCAGGATGCTGTCGGACGTTCGGATTTATTGGAACAAACAAAAGGCAAAAATCAGCTTGACCTTTCTTACTTGCTGAAGCCGCTTGAAATGGGAAAAGTTCAGCATCTCGAACCATCAAAAGCACTTGAAGAGGTGCAAATGCAGGTAGCTGTTGGTGCAGAATACCTTGACGCAAGCGTGGAGCAGCTGCATTCTTCCCGCGAATTTTACAGCGTCACTTCTGAACAACGCGTGTTGGGAAGCCGCGTTTCCTGCCACCGCGTTCGCGGTCGCTTAGACGGCTCATACCGCCAGCTTTCAACAGTTCGCCTTGATTATAAAGGCGGCTCCATCCCTGGAAATGGTCTGGGCGCATACAATAGCGAAGGAATTAAGATTACCGTTAATGGCGGCGGCCAGGACGGTGTCGGGAAAACATCCTTCGGCGGTAGCATCCGCATTCTGAAATCAAAAGGAAAAGATGGAAACTATTACAATGGTTCTGTTGGAAAAGGATTTGGCTATGGTGCGCAAAAAGGCTTGCTTATTGCCCAAGGAAACGCTGATGCCCGTGCGGGAATTCGCCTCTCTGGTGCTGATATCATCATTGGCGGCTTAGTCAAAAAGCCGATTCCGGCAAAAGAAAATGGCAACATTGGTGCAAATGCGAATATTAAAGGCTTTGCCTTTGAATATATGACCAATGGCCGCGGACTCGTATTGGGAGATCCAGGTCCATGGATTTGTGCCGGGATGACAGGCGGTGTCGTCTATCTTCGCCATCAGCCGGAAATGGGGCTGACGAAAGAAGCGATTCAACGCCGGATTGCCAAGGGAGCGAAAGTATTTGTTTCCGATTTAAACGATAAAGGCAAGCAGGACGTACAGGAACTTTTAAGCCAGTACATTGAATTGCTGCAAAAAGATGGGCAAACGGACGAAGCCAATCTGCTTCAGACGCTGTTGCAAAATCCAGAAGAGCATTTCGTGCAAATTCTTCCTGTGAAAGAGCAGGCAGACCCATCTGTATCAACAGAGTGATCTAATTTTTTTTAAAAACGTTCGTGCAGCAGCACGAACGTTTTTTTTGGGGGCATTTTTTCAGTTCTAAATATCTTCATAATATAGTATATATAATCCTTGATTCTCCGGTCATTTCAATGTTATAGTACATTATTGTTTAATATAATAAAGAAAACTCGGTGACTGCCGAGCCCTATGGCGAAGGCAGAGCCGAAGTTGCACTTATGCGTTCAGAATTTATGAATATAAATTCTGATTAGCCTAAAAAGCGTTTAATACGATTAAAAGTCTTTTTAGAAAGGAATTATTATCGCATGAAGTTAGGCGCCCGCATTTTAAAAACGGGAATAGCAATTGTTTTATCACTTTATTTAGGTCAATTACTGCACTCACCCTCACCAGTTTTTGCGGCGATTGCTGCAATCTTTGCTATTCAACCAACGATTTATCGAACCTATTTAACCATTGTCGAACAGATCCAGGGGAATATTATCGGGGCATTGCTCGCCATCATCTTTGTCCTTGTGCTTGGCAATCATTTTATTGTCATTGGTCTAGCGGCTATTATTGTCATATTGATTAACCTAAAATTAAAAATCGAAAATACGATTGGGCTCTCCCTTGTAACCTTGATTGCAATAATGGAAAATCCTGGCAGTGATTTCCTGCAATTTTCGATGATTCGTTTCTTAACGATCATGGTGGGGGTTTTTGCCGCCTTTGTCGTGAATCTCGTGTTTATGCCGCCAAAATATGAAAAAAAGCTGTATTTTCAAATCTCTACTACGACAGAGGAAATTATCCGCTGGATTCGTATGAGCACGAGACACGCGTTTAGCCACCAGCTGTTAAAAAGCGATATTGAAAAGTTAAAGAACAGCGCGGTGAAGATGAATGAATACTATACGATGTATAAGGAAGAGCGCAGTTATTTGAAAAAAAGCAAGCTGGAAAAATCGCGCAAGCTCGTCATCTACCGGCAAATGATCTCCGCAAACCGTAAAGGACTTGACACGCTGAAGCGGCTGCATCGCTTTGATAACGAGCTGCTCCATTTACCGGAAAATTTTCAGACGGCCATTCAAGAGCAGCTCGATTGCCTGATTTATCACCATGAACAGCTCATGCTGCAATTCATCGGCAAAGTCCCGCAGCATTCGATTGCCGAAGCCGGCAGCATGTGCCTAAACAAAAAAGAGCTATACGATTTCTTCTTGGCCTATCAAAAGGAATACGCCGAAGTCGATAACACGCATCTGTACCATACAATGCAAATCATCGCCTCCATCATCGATTACGGCGAACAGGTCGAGCATTTGGATACGCTGATCATGAGCTTCCACTCGTTTCATCAAAATGAGGTTTCGATTGAAAAATAGGTCAAGTTAATTAAAAACATATGAAGGAAGCAGTGGAGCTTGACGCGAATGAGTGTGAGCTTGACGCAGATTAAGGAAAGCTTTACTTGATAAAACCTTAGGACTTTATGGAGGAAGTACAAAATCTTGATGCGGATGGGTGCGAGCTTGATGCGAAGGCTGCTTAGCTTGACGCGTGTTGTGGATGTGGCAAGTCGTAAAGTTAATGACTCGATAAATTAAGGATTAGGAAAAGGATAAGGGTTGGGATCCTTATCCTTTTTCTAACGTTCAAGATAGAAAAGTGATTGTCCTTCTCCTTCCAAAAGCAATGTTTCTTATTCCGTTATGCGGAATTACTGTCATCATTCCTGCGTTTGACAATCGAGTTAATAATCTGTCCGCGGTCGAGTTCATGGACTGTGTCACAGAGTATTTCAATATCCTCTTTTCCATGGCTGGCAAGGATGATTGTTTTACCGCGATCTCTTAGTTCTAAAAGGAGCTTTCGAATGTCGGCAACACCCCGATTATCCAATCCTTTCATCGGCTCATCCAGAATAAGAATATCCGGGTTTTCCATTAAAGCCTGGGCTAGTCCGAGACGCCGCCTCATCCCTAAGGAATATTTCCCCACATGTTTCTTGCTTTTTGGATCCAACCCAACTTTTTCAATAACAGTTTGTTCTTTCGAAATTTCGTTTTTGATTGCAGCAAGGAACTTCAAATTCGTATAACCATCATAGTTTGGGAGAAATCCCGGTGCTTCAATAATTATACCGACACTCTCAGGCACATCACAATCTTTGCCAATTTGTTGCTTGCCTACTTTAATGATCCCGGTTGTCGAGATCACAAATCCGCAATAAAACCTAATTCATTTCTTAATAGAAGTCGTTTAATTTTCTTCTTATTTATATCCTTAACCATTATTTTTATCATACCTGAATCTGCTTCTTCTAACGTCCCAATCATATTTAAAAGAGTCGTTTTTCCTTGTCCGCTTTTGCCGACTATTCCAATAAACTCTCCTGATTTTACTTCTAAGTTAAAATCTTTAAAAATTGTTTTTCTACCGAATGCTTTGTTCATGTTTATGATTTTAATCATTTGCATATGGTAACCCCTATTTTATGGTAAAAGGGGATTTATTTATTCAATAAGTCCCCTTTTGACCTAATTTAATATATTACATACTTATTATAGCTAACTGCATTACTTGACGTAACCAACAGCTGTGAAGAAATCGTACTCATAATCGCAGCTAAGATGGCAGCAAGTAAAAATCCTGTGATATAAGGATGAAACAGTACGTTTGAAAAATAGATAAAAATGGTTTCTGGATCCTTGATGGTTTTTCCATGGGCTGAAAGATAGGCGACGCCAACAAGACCGGTAAACATTGCACCTATGATCGAGACTCCCATCCAACCCATTCCAATCCGGCGCGCTGAACCCCGCTCATGACGCGCACACTCCCTTTTTCCGTCTCCGCGCGTCATGACACCCGATCACTTTTTATCAAAAAAGCCAACCCGCAGCTCGTGCAAAAACGTCGGCTGCGGATTGGCCTTGATTTTCAATCATTTATTTACCCAGCTTAGTCGAAGCCACATTTTCGTCTTCCTGCTCCAGCTGCTGAATATGAAATAAATTATAATAATTGCCGCGCTTGCCCATTAATTCCTCGTGGGTGCCCTCTTCGACAATGCGTCCATGCTCGATTAAAATAATCCGGTCGGCATGAGTGATCGTCGATAAGCGGTGCGCGACAATAAACGTCGTCCGATCTTTGGCCAATTCTTCAAGCGATTCTTGAATCGAGTGCTCGCTTTCCAAATCGAGGGCAGATGTTGCTTCATCAAGAATTAAGATTGGCGGATTTTTTAAAAACACCCGGGCGATGGCGATCCGCTGCTTCTGGCCGCCGGAAAGCTTTACGCCCCGCTCGCCAACTTTTGTGTCATAGCCTTCCGCCAAGTTTAAAATAAATTCATGCGCACTCGCTGCCTTCGCTGCCGCAACCACTTCCTCATCCGAAGCAGTCGGCTTCCCTAATAAAATATTTTCTTTGACTGATTCACTAAACAAGATATTATCCTGAAAAACAACGCCAATGTTATCTCGTAAGCTTTGCAGTTTAAACTGGCGGATATCCACTCCGTCCAAGGTAATTTGCCCTTCTGTAACGTCGTAAAAACGCGGAATCAAGCTGACTAATGTTGATTTCCCGCCGCCGCTCATGCCGACAAGCGCGATCGTTTCACCTTTTTTTATATCTAGGGACATATTTTTCAAAATCATCTCGCCATCTTTTTCATATGCAAATGAAACACTTTTAAAAGAAATGTCACCTTTTACAACATGGCAATCAATGGCATCCGGAGAATCAACGATATCATACGTTTCATCCATAAATTCAAACACCCGGTCCATCGAGGCAAATGACTGTGTCAGCGTTGTCGAGGAGTTGACAAGCCTTCTTAATGGATTATACAGCTTATCAATGTAGGCAAAAAAAGCTACCATTGTTCCGATCGAGAGATTACCCTCGATGACTAAATAGGCGGAATAGCCAATGACGATCAACGGAGCAATATCCGTAATTGTATTTACGGCGGCAAAAGCCTTGGCATTCCAGCTTGTATGCTGGAGGGCTTTGTCCAAAAAGTTTTGATTCACTTTATTAAACTGGTTCTGCTCATGTTTTTCAATTGCAAAGCTTTTGATGACTGACATGCCTTGAACACGTTCATGCAAATAACTTTGCACCTCGGCCAGCGCCTGAGAACGATTTCTTGTAAAAATTCGCAAGTTGCCAAAGAAATATTTTACCGAAAGCGCATAAAGCGGGAGCAGCACAATCGAAATGAAGGTCAAAGTCACATTCAACGAAAACATCACGAAAACAGCGATCAAAATCGTAGCCAGATCTAGCCACAGGTTCATTAATCCCGAAACCACAAACGTCTTGGTCTGTTCAACATCATTGATGATGCGCGATATAATTTCGCCTGCCCTTGTGTTGGAAAAGTAACGAAAGCTCAGCTTTTGCGTATGTATATACAATTTTGCCCGAATTTCATATAAAATTTTGCTGGCTGTCCACTGGGCAAAGTACTGTCGATAGTATTCAATTGGCGGCCGAAGCACAACAAAAACAACGACCATTGTACCCATAATATAAAACAATTTCACTACTTTTTCGTGCTGCGATAGGCCATGGTTTCCGATAATATCATCAAGAACATATTTAATCAGCATCGGAACAATCAGCGGGATCGAGAATTTGATAAGTCCTATAATAATGGTTCCAATAATTTGCAGCCGGTATGGTTTAACGAACTGTAAATATCTGCGAATGCTGCCCAAAGAACCTCCCCCTTTCAACATTTAAACGAAGCCGAACCTTCTTTTCATTCCCCGGGAAAATGGATCTTACCAAATAAAAACCTGTTGATCTTGATTATCAACAGGAGTGGCAACGAACGATCCAGCTAACGTCTGTATGTTAAATACCGCTCATACCATATATCAATAAAATCCGGTGCAAACGGGCCTTTCCGCTGGCGAATCCAGCGAATCAGTTTATCAACATTTCTTTTCAGAATTTGATCAATGACTTCCGGGTAGTTCATTTCCCGGCGATGGCGCTCATACTCGTCCTCATCCAATAAATTAAATGTCATATCCGGGAACACTTTAATATCCAAATCATAATCAATATATTTAAGTGCTTCCCCGTCAAAAATGAACGGTGAGCTAAGGTTGCAATAATAATAAATCCCATCTTCCCGAATCATGCCGATTACATTAAACCAATATTGTGAGTGGAAGTAGCAGATCGCCGGTTCCCGTGTGATCCATGTACGCCCATCCGATTCAGTAACGATTGTCCGATCATTTCCGCCAATGACTAAATTCTGTGTTCCTTTTAAAACGGTTGTTTCTTCCCAGACGCGGTGGATGTGCCCATTGTGTTTATAGCTATGTATTTGGATTGGTTCACCTTCTATGGGTACGCCCATTTTTTCCCCTACTTTCATTTCCTGAACGTTTTGAAACCTGTCTAAACTTTATCGAAAAAAAAACAAAAGGTAACAAAAGACAATTCCTATTTTCTATTATTATAACGGTTGAACGCAGAATTTAAAACACAAGAGCCATTGTTTTCAATGGCTCTTTCGGAAATTTCCTGTTTTTTTCACTCTTTCCTCTTAAATTGATCCAACTTTAGCTAAAGACAAGAAGATTCTGTCTTTCTATACGAATGAATAAGATCGTCTGTCTGTTGTTCAAAAGTCTTTTGAATATCAAATAATTCTTTCTTCATTTGCTGAATTTCCACCTGGATGCTCTCCAATTGGGTTTCATTTTGCAAAGCTTTTAATTCTTCTTCTTCCACCTGACAGCGTTCAAGCTCAGCTTGAAGGTACAGTAATTTTTCCATCGTCATCATTTGCTGCGAAACCAAACGGTTAAAATTTTCCATTTCCCACACCGCCTTGTAAAAAATATTCTTCCTATGTATTCTCGAACAACAGCCATTCTCCTTTGACTATTTCTGTAGAGTGACGGGAAGTTTTGTCGAATGAAACAGGCTGCCCATTTCGCAAACAGAAAGAAGACACTCAACGGATTTGAGTGCCTTCCCTTTTTGCATTAGCTGTTTTGTCCAAATTGTCCAGAATTCTGGGACTTGCGAGCTTCAGCTTGTTGGTTTTGTTGTCTTACTTCTTGGGCATTCGTTTCGCTCGCGAACTCAGTTCCAAATTGTCCTTGGGAACCTTGAGCAGATTGAGCGTTTTGTTGTCTTACTTCCTGAATGTTTGTTCCAGCTTGTGTTTTGTTAGGCTGTTTGTTGAAGTTTGCCATTGTAATATCACCTCCACGACTTATAATTTACCCAAGCCGTCCGGAGGCTATCCAATAATTTTTTGAAAAAAAATGCTAGTTAGACAAGCAGCGAAATACCGCCATCGACAATAATTGTTTGGCCGCGAATCATGTTTGACTGATCAGATAACAAAAACATGACACAATTGACGATATCTTCAATCTCCACCATTCTGCCGGCAGGAGTTTTTTCCTTTGCTTCTTGAAGAAGCTCTTCCCTATTTGGAAAATGCTTCAATGCCTCGGTATCGATAGCACCGCCAGAAACAGCATTGACAATAATCCCTTTTGACGCTAATTCCACCGCTAAATAACGAGTCAGCGCTTCAAGCGCTGCTTTCGACACGCCCACGACTGTGTAATTTTTCAAATAACGAATCGCCCCAAGTGAACTAATGCTAACAATTTTCCCCCCGCCGTTTTTCTCCATCAGTGTGGCAGCTTCTTGGGCGCAAAAAAGCAGTGCTTTGCTGTTGATATTAAGCGTCCAATCCCAATGATTTTCTTCCAGCTCCATAACAGGCCGTTGAACCCCGGATGCTGCGTTGTTCACAAAAACATCAAGCCGGCCGAATTCCTCTTCAATTTGAGCAAACATTTCTTTTATTTTTTTCACATCACCAACATTCGCTTTAACGACCAAAGTTTTTCTTCCTAAAGCTTCAATTTCGGCAGCTGTTTCTAGTGCCGCTGTTTTGCTTCTCGCATAATTAATGACAATATCAAAACCTTCACGCGCCAGTCTCAACGCTGTCGCCTTACCAATTCCTCTGCTGCTTCCTGTAATTAGTGCAACTTTTTGGGACATTCAATCCATTCCTTTCAAAATTCAAACTTGTTTTCATTTTAGACGTTTCGGGTATAGTTCTCAATTGATTGCGAAAAATAAGAAAAGCGCAGGCGCCCTTCGAAACAAGCAACAAGCGCTTGTTCCTGCGAAGCAAATTCACAGAAGCTTTCCTTTGTGCTCATCGGCGTAGTCGATAGGGTGCTCCTTGAAAATGTTATCGCTTTTCCTTCGTGCGCGGCTATGCTAGACAATTATCGCAGTTAAGATATAAATTCTGATTAGCTAACCCGGCTTCTGGAGCCGAGCGCTCGAATCTAGACACACACTATGAAAGGGTGAACCGCCATGTATGTTGGACGCGATATGACTGAGCTTTCCATGCTGCCAAAATCAGAATGGGACAATAGTGAGCTAGCCTTTTTTCATCATTCATTGCAACAAATTGCTCCCTATTTAAATGTTGAGGGACAGACGATCCATCGCGAGATTATTGAAGAAATTGAAAATCGCGGTGGTCTTCGCCATAACGAAGCCGATTATACTCACGGTACAAAAACTTCTTATAATTAATTCAGTTTCTCCCTTCTTTCGTAAAGCTGGCGCATTTTCTGATAGGGAACCGGGAACGTGTAGGTATCCATTTCCTTAAGAGATACAAGCTTCCAATCATCGTTTTCAGGCAGACTGCCAATTAATTTGCCAGTGTAAACATTCATGTTCCAAATTAAATGGGAAAAAACATGTTCGATTTTGCCAATCATTTTCTCCCGTTCGAACATCATTCCATACGTATCCAAAAAAAGGCTTGCCATTTGCTTCCGCTCATTTTGATCTTTAAGATTGATTTCAACCGTTGGGAATTCCCATAAATTTGCCAAAAGTCCTTTTTTCGACCGCTTATGAATGACGAATTCTCCATCTTCATTTTTTAGCAGCATGGCAGCAAGCTGAACTACACGTTGCTTTGTTTTTTTCGATTTAACCGGAAGTTCATTGGCGGCACCTTCATGGAAACCAAGACAATGTTCCCGAACAGGACAAAGCAAACACGAAGGAGATGAAGGCGTACAAATCAATGCGCCTAATTCCATTAATGCTTGATTGAAGCTCGAAGGATCTTCATGGGCAATTAATTGTCTGACTGCTTTTTCAAAAATTTTTCTTGATGACGGTTTTGCAATGTCCTCCCAAATGAGCAGTATTCGAGATAACACGCGCATGACATTTCCATCAACGGCCGGCTCAGGTATCCCATAGGCAATGCTTAATATGGCTCCTGCGGTATAGGAGCCGACTCCCTTCAAAGCGGATATTTCCTTTTGAGCATTTGGGACAACACTTTGATACTTTTCTTGCACTTCTTTTACAGCAGAATGCAAATTGCGTACTCTTGAATAATACCCGAGACCTTCCCATGCTTTTAGCACCTGATCTTCTTTAGCATTCGCCAAGTCATCAAGAGTTGGGAATTGCGCCATAAACCGATTAAAGTAAGGAATGACTGTATCAACTCTTGTTTGCTGCAGCATAATTTCAGATACCCACACTTTATAAGGGTCTCGATCCTTCCTCCAAGGTAAATCCCGCTGTTCCTCTTTAAACCATTGGATTAAATCATTTTGAAAGGAAGATATATTTATTTTTTCGATATTTTTCAATTCATTTTCCATTATATTTGTGCCTCCAAGTTGTTAAACATTACGGAAAGTGGGAATATAATAGTGAGGCCATGAAATTACCATGCCTGAAAAAAGTTACCCTTCGAAAAATTCAAGTTAAAGGAGGCCCTTTCCTTTTGGATACAGCAACTCATGTCGTTATGGGCATCGCACTCGGGGGGCTTGCAACGTTAGATCCTGTTGTTGCCGGCAGTCATACTACAGCAAGCAGCGTATTGATTGCGACAATTGTTGGTTCCCAAATACCGGATATTGATACCGTATTAAAATTGCGGAATAATGCTGTTTATATTCGCAATCATCGCGGAATTACTCATTCCATACCGGCTGTTTTATTATGGCCTCTTGTTATTTTAGCAGTAGTGTATCCTTTTTTTCCAGATGGGAATTTGCTGCACTTATGGATGTGGTCATTTTTGGCTGTTTTTCTTCATGTGTTTGTTGATATCTTTAACGCTTATGGAACGCAGGCCTTAAGGCCATTTTCTTCAAAATGGGTTGCCCTTGGGATTATCAATACATTCGATCCGTTCATCTTTGCGATCCATGTGCTTGGATTGTTAATCTGGGTTGCCGGCGCTCATCCTGGGTACACGTTTTTGGCCATCTATGCTGTCATTATTGCTTACTATATTTTCAGGATCATTGCTCATCGGAAGGTTCGTGCAAAAGTGCTGAAAATCATTCCGGATGCAACTGACATCATTATTGCGCCAACGATGAGATTTCACAACTGGCGAATTGCCGTGATGAACAAACATCAATTCTTTGTTGGACGCTCTGAAAATAATAAAATCAGGATCATCGACCAATTTAACCGGGTCCCTGTACCAGATACACCTGTTTTAGATGCAGCTAAAAAAGATAAAAATCTTGCCGCGTTTCTTTCTTTTTCGCCAGTTTATCGCTGGGAAGTTGACGAGTACGACGATTATTACGAGGTCCGGTTTATTGACCTCCGCTATCGTAGCAACAACCGCTATCCTTTTGTCGCAGTTGTCCAGCTGGATTTAAATCTGGATATTATTACATCGTATACCGGTTGGATTTTTAGCGAAGAAAAGCTCCGCAAGAAATTAGAAATCATTCCAAGTTAAAAGCGATGACATTGCGTCACCGCTTTTTTTCTATTAAACATACGAGTGCCTCGCGCTTTTTAATGAAAAGAATGTTTTTCTTGTGCAAAATATTGTTGGTATTTCGCATTTCCCACTGCGAACTCATGCAGATTTTCACCATACTTTTCAATCCATTGCTTCACAATTCTTTCGGTCATTTCGCTTCCATAGTAAGTGCCCGCCTTAGCATTTGTTGCTTCAAAATCCTCCCAAAGCAATTCAACCCAAACGCGTGCCTGTGCATATGATAAAAAGTCGTTTTTTTCTAATAAAAGTTTGGTCAATCTTTCCTGATAATCATTCACTGTGTTTTCACTCCAATGTTATTTTCTTACAACATAATCAACTTCACAAAGTAAATACTATTGGTACGTAAAAAGCATGATTCAGCGCTTTTTACGATTGTCTCATTTCAAATCGTTGGAGGGGTTTTTTTTGAGAAATAAGGCGACCAATTTCCCAAATCAAAACAACAATAAATTTGAGGGCGAACCTCGTGCAAAGGCAGAATATGCCTCGAAACGAGCTGACGGCACGACGAATACTCATCCTCAAGAACGCATGCGTGCTTCAAGTCAGCGGGAGACGGAGTAAAATAAGCCAGAGATTTCAGTCTCTGGTTTTTTGCTCTTTCGGTTTATTATTTTACCATTTTCAACATTGAAATAGGTAATGCTTCATCTTTGCCATTGCCATTCAGGCGATATCCCCAGGCAAACACTCCATTTAAATAGTCAATTTTAAAATAAGCACCAGGATCCCTTTCAATCTCGTAAATTTCACCTGGTTTAAATGATTCAGGATCCAATAAGTAAGCTTTCGCCATCACTGCCTTCCGTTCAAGTACCGCATACTCGCTGACCATTCCCATCTGTTCCGCTTTTCTAGCCTTCTCAGTCAAAGCAGCTATTTCTTGCTTTAATTCATGCTCTGTCATCTGGCTGTATCGTTTTTCTTGCTGCATTTTCCCACCCCTGCTTTTCATTTGTCTTTATTTTAGTATAGGAAATTATGTATGATTAAGAAAGAAATTAACTCATTAATGTGAGGAGAAATTGGGATGAAGACTTCATTGTTTTTGGAGCAGGGGCTTCGCAAACTGGATGAGCGATATCAAGTATACGGGCTCGTCAATAATGCTGGAGTGGGCCACTTTGAACCGTTAGAGCAATTATCTGATCAGCAAATTCACGAAATGCTTGATACGAATGTTCCTGGCACCATCCAGATGACCAAAGCGATTCTGCCGTTGCTGCTTTATCAAGGGGAAGGCCATATTATAAATATTATCTCCACTGCGGGACTTCGACCAAAAGTAAATGAATCGGTCTATGTAGCAAGCAAGTTTTGGATTAGAGGCTTTACTGAGAGCTTGCAAAAAGAATTTGAAGGCTCAAACATTCAATTTACCGCTGTCAATATGGGCGGCATAATACGCCGTTCTGGACCAATTTGAACCATGTGAAAGATCCTTCGCGCGTCATGAAGTCCCCTCTTATGACGCCTATCCGAACCGCGTCATGATGGTTTCTGCTCGTCCAAAAATTTTTCAATTAAGTCTATTGTAAATCCCTTCCGATATAACGCTTGTTTCATTTTTTGCTCGTATTCATAGCCCGTATAGTGGGAATATTTCCGGCTTACCTTCTCTCCCTGATAGCGGATCGCTTCCAGTTCATCCACACTGTTTCCCTCAACGGCTGATTCAGCAATTGCCCTTTGGATGACTTCGAATGAATAACCTTTTCTTAACAATAAACTCTCCAATTTCTGCTTAAGAACGTGAAAGGAATCTTTCGTATTTTTTTGAAAAAATTTCCGAGTGATTCCTACAGCTTTTTCCAGCTGCTGCTCCCCCGTAAACTCCCGCAGACAATCTTGAATGATGTCTTTCTGAATTCCTTTATCGATTAATTCCATACGGATTACATTGGGGCCTTTATCCGTTGTGTTGATTTGCGTTCTGACATATGCCGCTGCATACTCCTCGTCATTCAAGTAATTTTGTGTTTTCAGTTTATGAACTACTTCGTTTATAACCAGTTCTTCCATTTCTTTTT
The DNA here is from genome assembly GCA_044598425.1 of Bacillota bacterium Lsc_1132. Lineage (GTDB taxonomy): Bacteria > Bacillota > Bacilli > Bacillales > Cytobacillaceae > JAEVLT01. The sequence goes on along the minus strand of CP172536.1, from coordinate 717,621 downwards.
TCAATAAATAGTCCCATATTTCTTTTTCCGAACGTATTCTCCGTGCCAAATAAGCGATAGCGGAATTGTAAGCTTTGCGGATGTCATCGCTATATTGAATTTCCATCAGCGATAACTCATCCAGTTCCATTCCTTTTTTAAGTTGAAATTTAATCAAAACATCCTCATCTACACTAAATGCAAACTTTTCATCTAAAAAAACATTGTAGCGACCGATATTTTTTTGCTGAGTGGTGATTTTTGTGATAACCGCCATTTGCCTCACCTCAGCTTTACTTTAACATATTCAATTTTCATCGTAAAATAAGAAAAGCGCAAGCGCCCTTCGGAACAAGCAACAACTGCTTGTTCCTGCGAAGCAAATTCACAGAAGCTTTCCTTTGTGCTCATCGACATAGTCGATAGGGAGCTCCTTGGAAAAGCACTGACGAGAGAGGTTTCCTGCCTAAAATGAAAGACATTTTTTCATAAACTTTTGTATCATTCTTTTTTAAATAGGTAACAATGTAAAAGTACGTATGAAAGGAATGATTACTTAATGGTGGAAAAAAAGAAGAAGGAAAAACCGAAATTCACGTTAACAAGTATGCAGGAAGTAAACTATCAAAGGGAATTCAAAATGGCTGATCGCGCCGGCGGTTTTGACGAAAGGAGATCAAAGTATTAATTACCATCTATAAACCCTTTCGTTTTGTTAAAGATATTGAATGGGGATCACATTTCCCCATCAAAAAACGAAAGGGGTTTTTTGCAATGGGTCGTGCGAACAAACATAAAACTCGTGATAAAAATAAAGCATCACTTCCACAAGTGCCAAAGAATCTGAAATCAGACGGAATCGATGTTGAGTATTCCCGTGAACTGGCTGATCAAGAGGATTTAGAGGCGCAAGCACGGTCAAATGCAGCTGCACAGCGCGCTAAAGCAAAGAAGAAATAACCACCCTTTCAGAAAGAAGCAGGCCCTGATCCTGCTTCTTTTTTTGTGTTAGAAAATAACCCTGTGGATAAGTTTCACTGCGGCACCTTTTGTTCTGGATAATGTGGATAATTCAATTAAACCCTTACCAAATCAATGGTTAGATTGTTGATAAGTTTGGGGATTCTGTGCATAAGTTTGTGGAAAACTATCGCTCGAGCCATGTTAAAAAGTTGCGGCTAAAGTTATTTCTTTTTGATTCAAGTTTTCCACATCTCCATAAATCGGGAAGGATATGAATTCTTCATTTTGTTCCGCCAACGCGGCAATTTCATCATCTGATGCTTTTAACAAATAACAGCCATCCTTCAGTTCTCTTATCCAGTGAATCGAATGCTTCGATCTTTTTTTGTATACGCCGCCGACAATCCAAAAACCTTTTGGCTGTTGGATGCTGCTTGCCGTTTCTTCTGCCCGCTGCTTTAGCTCAAGAATCGTTTCTGCTTTATTTTTCAAAACATAAACAAGATCTTCCAGCATGGCGCTTGCAGTCGGAAACATACCGGCTCCCGGCCCTTGGAATGTGATGCTTCCGACAATATCGGAGACAATGTTGACTGCATTTTGTACACCTTCAATAGAATAAAATGGATGATTTTTCGCAACAAGAACGGGTTTTACAGACCCTGTTACTTGGCTGCCGTTCTTGCTCACTGCAGCAATATGTTTAAACCTCAGGCCAAGTTTCTCTGCTCTATCAATCCATTCGCTTGTGATCTTTGTAATTCCATGAAGTTCGACTTCTTTCCAATTCGGCTCCTGTCCAAAAGCCAATTTGCTTAATATCATCAGTTTATAAAAAGCATCAATCCCTTCGATATCATTGGTCGGATCGGCTTCTGCGAAACCATTTTGCTGGGCCTGTTTTAAGGCGTCCGAAAAAGATTGCTTCTTTTCGCGCATTTCTGTAAGAATAAAATTGGACGTACCATTTAAAATACCTTGGACATTTTGAATTTGATTGACATGAAACAACCGCCTAAGCGTTTGAATAATTGGGATGCCTCCCGCTACCGTCGCCTCAAAACCAATGGACACATTGTTCTTTCTTGCAATCTCTTGTAGCTCTTTTCCGTGATGGGCAAACATTTCTTTATTGGCCGTGATAATATGGCAGCCTTTGGCGATTGCTTTTTTCAAATACGTAAAGCTTGGCTCCTGTTCTACGATCGCTTCCATCACGACATCGAGCTGAGGCAAATGTAAAATTTCATCAAAATCAGTTGTGACGAGAACATTCCCTTCTATTTCTCGAGCTTTGTTTTTGTTGCGAATCAACACTGCAGCCACTTCTACTTTTTTCCCTAAAATAGCTGCTAACTCTTTTTGATGGGATTGGATTGTTTTGTAGACACCTTCACCAACTGTTCCAAAACCTAATATTGCTACCCGAATAACTGACATCGTCCCGCACCCTTTCATTTCAGCTGTTTTTCCTTCTTACATTTATTTTAAAAAAAGCCCTCTTCATAAGAAGAGGGCTTTTTCCTCCTCTTATCTTTCAGGTTTTAAAAACCTGCAGGAATTAGCACCTTTTCAAGGAATACCTTGAAGGTTGCCGGGCTTCATCGGGCCTAGTCCCTCCGCCGCTCTGGATAAGAGTATTTATTGAATTGTTTTCATTTACCTTCGATAATATATAAAAAACATATTAGAACAATTAATGAGGTATGTCAATATTTTTTAAAATTTTACGCAAGTCCGATTTAAAAATTTATTTTTCCAGCTTTGCTTCCGCTAATTGAATTTGTTCCTTTACTTGTTCCGGGGCAGTGCCGCCAAAGCTGCTGCGGACCGCAACGACGTGTTCCGGGGCCAGCACTTCATAAATATCTTCTTCAAATAAAGGACTGAATTGCTTGTATTCTTCAAAGCTTAAATCAAGCAAAAATTTCTGCTGCAAAATCGCGTAAAGGACGATTTTTCCGATAATTTCATGTGCTTCCCGGAACGGCAGGCCTTTGCGGACTAAATAGTCAGCAATATCCGTTGCATTCGAAAAATCATTGTTGATCGCTTTGCGCATTACTTCCGTATTGACTTTCATCGTCGCAACCATTGGGGCTAAAAGCTTCAATGAGCCTTCAAGGGTTTCTACCGTATCAAACATGCCCTCTTTGTCTTCCTGCAAATCTTTATTGTAAGCAAGCGGCAGCCCTTTTAACACTGTCAAAAGACCGATCAGGTTCCCGTAGGTTCTGCCTGTTTTCCCTCTTAGCAGCTCAGGCACGTCAGGGTTCTTCTTTTGCGGCATAATGCTTGAACCGGTGCAGAAAGAATCGTCCAGCTCAATAAATTGAAATTCCTGGCTTGACCAAAGAACAAGCTCTTCGGAAAAGCGGGAGATATGCGTCATAATAATCGAGCCGATCGATAAAAATTCTAAAATAAAATCACGGTCACTTACCGCGTCCATGCTGTTCGGATAAATTGTTTCAAAACCAAGTATCTCCGCTACTCGTTTACGATTAATCGGAAAAGTTGTCCCCGCTAACGCACCGGAACCAAGCGGCAGCCAATTGACTCGCTTTAAACTATCGATCAATCTCTCCTTGTCGCGCTCAAACATCCAAAAGTACGCCATCAAATGATGCGCGAATGAAACAGGCTGAGCACGTTGGAGGTGTGTATAGCCGGGAATCAATGTTTGAATATTCTCCTTAGCCTGCTCCATTAATGCTTGCTGCACTTTCTCTACCAACGTAATGAGTTCGGTTGTTTTTGTGCGCAAATAAAGGTGCATATCGGTCGCAACCTGGTCATTGCGGCTTCTGCCAGTATGCAGTTTGCCGCCGACTGGACCGACTTTTTCGATCAATAGCTTTTCAATATTCATGTGAATATCTTCATCTTCAACTAAAAATTCTATCTCCTTATTTTCAATCATTGTTTTGATCTCAAGAAGGCCAGCCTTAATTTTCTCTGCATCATCTGCGGGAATAATGCCGCATTCACCCAACATTTGCACATGTGCCAGGCTTCCTGCAATGTCTTCTTTTGCCAGCTTTTGATCAAAAGAAATCGATGCGGTAAATTCTTCTACCAGCTTATTCGTTTCCTTTGTAAAGCGCCCGCCCCATAACTTTGACATTTTTTGCTCCTCCTATATACGATAAGCAGTTTGCCCTCGAAAATATTTCGAGGGCACACCGTAATTTTATTATCTTTGAACTGAGTCTACTGTCTAGCTCCGAGCGCCGATAGACGGGTGCTCTATGCTTTTATTTTAAAATGGTTTCCTTTTGATTGACTTCCGAATAGACTTTTGTTGGCAGACCCCAAAGCTTAATAAAACCTACTGCTGCATTATGGTCAAATGCATCACCTTTCGTGTAGGTTGCCAGTTCTTCATTGTAAAGGCTGTGGACAGACTTTCTGCCTACAACAGTATGATTGCCTTTAAAAAGCTTAACGCGGATGGTTCCCGAAACCACTTTTTGCGTTTCTTCAATAAAGGCTTCCAGTGCCGCTTTTAATGGGGAATACCAAAGACCTTCGTAAATAATTTTTGCCATCTGCTGGTCAATTTGGGTTTTAAATTGGGTTACTTCGCGAGGCAATGTCAGAAACTCCAATTCTTTATGGGCGTTAATTAAAATTAATGCTGCTGGATTTTCATACACTTCACGCGATTTAATCCCGACAAGTCGATTTTCAATATGGTCGATTCGGCCGACTCCATGCTTTCCGCCAAGCTGATTTAACGTTTCAATCAATTGAACGAGCAAAAGTTTTTCACCGTTAAGTGCAACTGGAACGCCTTGCTCAAATTCAATCTCAATGTATTCCGCCGCGTCCGGTGTCAACTCAATCGGATTTGTCCAATCAAATGCCGCTTCCGGAGCCTCAGCCCACGGGTTTTCTAGTACACCTGCTTCACAAGCGCGGCCCCAAATATTTGCATCAATCGAGAATGGATTATCTAAATTAACCGGGATCGGAATACCATTTTTTTCTGCATAAGCGATTTCTTCATCGCGTGTCATTCCCCACTCACGCACAGGAGCAACGATTTTGAGGTTCGGATTGAGAGCCTGGATCGATACTTCAAAACGAACTTGGTCGTTTCCTTTCCCTGTGCAGCCGTGGGCAACAGCAACCGCTCCTTCTTGTTCAGCAACATCCACTAATAACTTTGAAATTAACGGACGGGATAATGCAGAAGATAGAGGATATTTTCCTTCGTAAAGGCAATTTGCTTTTAACGCCGGCAGTAAATAGTCCTTAGCCAGCATTTCTTTCGCATCCACCATATAAGCTTTAACAGCACCGACATTTAGCGCCTTATTTTTGATTGCTTCAAGATCCTTGCCTTCACCAACATCAAGACCGAGTGCAATGACATCATATCCATATTTTTCTTGAATCCATTTCACTGAAACAGATGTATCTAAACCGCCTGAATAGGCTAAAACAATTTTCTCTTTTGACATTTTACTGTCCCCTCGCAATTTTTGTATTAAAATTCATTCGTTAGAATTATTATACATCCAATCGCATAGAAATTGCTAGTACTTTTTTTCTATATATGTTGAAATATTTATTCATTTTCAATTCTTTTCAAAGTTAGTTCTTTATTACAACCTATTTAGTAAAATTTTTAAAATCGCTTTTTGCGCATGAAGACGGTTTTCCGCTTCATCAAACACAACAGAATGCGGGCCATCGATGATCTCCGCTGTTACTTCTTCGCCGCGGTGAGCCGGCAGGCAATGCAGAAAAATAAAGTCTTCTTTCGCATTTGCGCATAAATCTTCGTTCACTTGATACGCCTTTAAGTCTTCGATTCTTTTTTGCTGCTCCGCTTCCTGACCCATGCTCGCCCATACATCCGTTACAACAACGTCCGCGCCGCTGACTCCTTCTTTCGGATCGTGGCAAATCGCAATCGAGCCGCCTGTCATTTCAGCATGTTTCTTTGCTTTTGCAACAATTTCCTCGTTTGGCAAATATCCCTTTGGACTTGCAATTGAAATATGCATGCCTGTTTTCGCAGCTCCCTCAAGTAACGAGTGAGCCATATTGTTATTTCCATCACCAAGATAGCATATCTTTAATCCAGCCAATTTCCCTTTATGTTCTAAAATGGTTAAGAGATCAGCCATAACCTGTGTAGGATGCTGCAAATCGGTCAGTCCGTTAATGACCGGAATCGTTGCGTGCTGAGCAAGTTCTTCGACAGAATGGTGGGAAAAAGTGCGGATCATGATGCCGTCAACGTAGCGTGATAAAACTTTTGCCGTATCGGAAATGGACTCGCCTCTGCCAAGCTGAATATCTTTCGAGCTTAAAAAAATCGCATGGCCGCCAAGCTGGAGCATCCCGACTTCAAAGGAAACGCGGGTTCTTGTTGATGATTTTTCAAAAATCATCCCCAGCACTTTCCCGTTTAAAAAGGGATGCGGCTTCCCTTGCTTTTGCATTGCTTTTAACTCCTGCGCCGTTTCAAGCAAATACGTGATTTCTGCCGGCGAAAAATCAGCAAGCTGCAGGAAGTCTTTCCCCTGCAACAGCTCGCTGTTTAAATCTTCTATTTCAATCGGTTTCATTGTCTTTTGCATGTAAACTCCCCCTAGGATAAGCTTTTTTCCATTTGATAGTATTCCCCAACCGTTCTTACGGCTGCTTTATGAGGGGATTGCTTCCACAAACCAATAATCGCCTTTACTGTATCTAAATGGGTAAAAGATGGAATCGTAAAGCGGGTGGCCTGTTCACGGATCGCGAAGCCAAATTTGCGGTCATCGCGCCCTTGGTTCGGAATATTGATTACAAGACCAACTTCTTGCTTTTTAAAGAGGCCGATCAGCTGTTGATCATTTTTGATTATTTTTTCAACGGAAATGCCGTTCTTTTCCAAAAAGTCTGCTGTTCCTTCCGTTGCTGCAAGCCGGCATGATTGCTTTGCCAGCGTTTGAATAACTGGGAGGCTTTCTTCTTTCGCCCGATCAGAAATAGAGCATAAGATCATCTTCTCACTTGCAGGCTGATCGGCTAATAGCACCGTTTTGTCAAGCGCCTCTTGGAATGTAGAACCAAGGCCAAGCACTTCGCCGGTTGATTTCATTTCAGGGCCAAGAATCGGATCAACACCTTTTAACTTTCCAGAGGAGAAGACTGGCTTTTTAACCGAAAAATAACCTGGTTCTTCAAGCAGTCCTTGTTGAGCGCTAAACGTGCTTACAGATGCTCCCAATTGAACCTTCGTTGCCCACTCGATCATCGGCGCACCTGTTACTTTGCTAATAATCGGAACGGTTCTCGACGAGCGCGGATTCACTTCAAGAACATAGACCTTTCCATCATGGATAACGAATTGGATATTCATGATCCCTACAAGTGGCAATGCTTTAGCAATTCTTTCTGCATAATCAATTAATGTATCCTTTATCTCAGGCGCTATCGTCAGCGGCGGGAAAATCGAGATGCTGTCACCTGAATGAACACCAGCTCTTTCAATATGCTCGAAGATCCCAGGAACGAGAATTTCCTGTCCATCGCTCACGACATCCATTTCACATTCAAGCCCCGGTACGAATCGGTCAACCAGTAGCGGCCACATTTGATCATAGGCATTTTTCTCAATCTGGTCTACATAGTGGTTTAATTCTTCTTTTGAATAGAAGGTAAACATCGACTGTCCGCCTATAACATACGATGGACGGACTAAAACCGGAAAGCCCAGCTTTTCGGCAGCTTCGAGAAGATGTTCAGAATGGGCAGCAATTTCACCTTCAATATGCGGAATTGCCAAGCCCTCAAGCAATTGGTAAAATTCCTCGCGGTCTTCCAGTCGATCAACATTATCGACAGCCGTTCCTAAAATTTTAACGCCTTCTTCCTCCAAAGCATGCGCAATATTGATGGCTGTCTGGCCGCCAAATTGGATCAGCACACCATCGACTTTTTCTTTTTCAATAACATTCAGAACATCTTCGACAGCCAGCGGCTCAAAGTAAAGGCGTTCCGCAACAGAAAAATCCGTGCTGACCGTTTCCGGATTATTATTGATAACAATTGCTTCAAAGCCCATTTTCCTGATTGCTTTAGCCGCATGCACGGAACAGTAATCAAATTCGATACCTTGACCGATGCGAATTGGACCGGAGCCAATAACCAAAATTTTCTTTTTGTCTGACACTTCCACTTCGTCGAACCCTTGCCAAGTGGAATAGTAATAAGGAGTGGCTGCATCAAACTCAGCTGAACATGTATCAACCATCTTATAGCCAGGTCCCCAATTCAGTTCTTTCCATTTCATGCGGATTTGTTTTTCAGAAATAGCATAAATCTTCGCCAGCAGACGATCCGATACATTGCTGCGCTTTGCTGCTTTAAGCAAGGATACGGGAACCTCAGGCCAAGGATAGGCTGACAGCTGCTGTTCTAACTCGACAATCGCTTTTATTTTGCTCAAAAACCATCGATCAATTTGCGTAAGCTGGCGAATTTTTTCAAGCGGAATTTCGCGGCGGAACGCTTCGGCAATCATAAATAACCGCTGATCGTTGGCCGTTTCCAGCCTTGCTGTCAAACTTTCCGTATCAAGGTTTTTCGCAAATTCATGATTGGATAGGCCGAAGATATTCAGCTCGAGTGAACGGACCGCTTTGTTTAAAGCCCCTTCAAATGTCCGCTCAATCGCCATAACTTCACCCGTTGCTTTCATCTGAGTCCCAAGCGTGCGGTTTGCTTCAGGAAATTTGTCAAACGGGAAACGCGGTAATTTAACAACAATGTAATCAATTGCCGGCTCAAACGAAGCGAACGTGTTACCGGTAATTGGGTTGATAATTTCATCCAAATGATAGCCGATCGAGCATTTTGCCGCCATTCTGGCAATCGGATACCCTGTTGCTTTTGAGGCAAGGGCCGATGAACGGCTGACCCTTGGATTCACTTCAATGATATAGTATTGATTGGATTCGGGATGAAGGGCAAATTGAATATTGCAGCCGCCAATGATCTCAAGTTCTCTAATTACTTTAATGGATGCGTCGCGAAGCATTTGATACTGCACATCCGTTAACGTCTGCGACGGAGCCACAACAATCGAATCTCCGGTGTGAACGCCGACTGGATCCATGTTTTCCATATTGCAGACAATAATGCATGTATCATTGGCATCACGCATGACTTCATATTCAATTTCCTTCCAGCCTTTAATGCTTCTTTCTAAAAGAACTTGATGGATTGGACTTGCAGCTAAACCTTTTTTCAGAACAACTTCCAGCTCTTCTTCGTTATGGGCAAAACCGCCGCCCTCGCCTCCAAGTGTATAGGCAGGACGAACAATCACAGGATAGCCAATTTCTTCGACAAAGCGGACACCTTCCTCAAAGCTGTGGATGATGCTCGATTCTGGAATGGGCTCGCTGATTTCAAGCATAAGGCTGCGGAATTTTTCCCTATCCTCACCTTTTTTAATGGAATCGACCGATGTTCCGAGCAGTTTAACTCCATGTTTTTGTAAAATTTGCTGTTCAAAAAGCTGAACGGCCAAATTAAGTCCTGTTTGCCCGCCCAGCGTCCCAATCATGCCATCAGGCTTTTCTTTTTCGATTATTTTATCGATCGTTTCAACCGTGAGCGGTTCCATGTATACTTTATCAGCAACGGCTTCATCCGTCATAATTGTCGCTGGATTATTGTTGACCAGGACAACTTCAATCCCCTCTTCTTTTAAAGCAATGCAGGCCTGCGTTCCAGCATAATCAAACTCCGCAGCCTGCCCAATCACGATCGGGCCTGATCCGATCACAAGCACTTTTTTCAAATTTTTATCTAATGGCATAACGAGTCTCTCCTAAAGAACTAATCTGTTTTACAAAGTCAGTTAAGATATGCGCTGTATCGCTTGGTCCTGGATGGGCCTCAGGATGAAATTGTACAGTCTGGATCGGATAGCGAACATGTTTTAAGCCTTCGATTGACTGATCATTGACGTTTCGGTAAGTGATGTCAAATACCTGTTGGTTAATGCTTTCATCCATCACAACATAGCTGTGGTTCTGAGCTGTAATTTTCACTTTGCCTGTCAGTAGTTCCTTCACCGGATGGTTCGCGCCGCGATGACCATATGCGAGCTTTTTCGTTTTCGCTCCGTATGCAAGAGCGATTAACTGGTGGCCAAGACAAATTCCTAACGAAGGAAAGTGCTCCGTCATCTTCTTAATTTCAGGGAGCCATGGCTTAAGCTCCATCGGATCACTTGGACCGTTGCTGAATAACACCCCATCAGGAGACAAAGCTTTTACTTGTTCAAAAGTCGTATTGTAAGGTACGACGGTAACCGTGCAGTTTTCTTCTAAAAGTGCAGTTAAAATGGATTTTTTATAGCCAAAGTCCATCAGCACAACATGGGGACCACTATTTTTGTACGTAACTGCGTTTTTAGAGGATACTTGAGCAACCCAAAACGGCTGATCTGCTGGCGCAGAAAAGGCGGACGAGTCAATTTTGTTGTGGCTGATTATTGCCTTTACAGTACCGCGACTGCGGATCGTTTTTACAAGCAGCCGTGTATCTACACCGGCTAGCCCGGACACACCAGCCTTGCTTAGTTTTTCAGAGAATTTTTCAATTGATTGATAGTGGCTTGGTGTCTCGCATAAATCGCTGATAATCACACCGGATAACGAAGGCGCAATGCTTTCATCATCCAGTGAATTGATTCCATAGTTTCCGATAATCGGATAGCAAAATGTTATAATCTGCCCTGCATAGGAAGGGTCAGTGATAATTTCCTGGTAACCTGTCATGCTTGTGTTAAATACGACCTCTCCAAATGAATCCTTGCATGCCCCGATTAACGTTCCTTCAAAAACTTCTCCCGTTTCCAAAGTAAGGTATCCTTGTTCCACTCATCCCACGCCTTTCTTCTATATACTTTGGAAAGCCTTCTCCAGCTTTTCGATAAATTCGTTGATTTCTTCAAGAGATGCTGTAAGCGGCGGTAAAATTCGCACAACATCCGGACCCGCAGTTAAAATAAGCAGATTCTCGGCAATCGCTTTTTGGACAATTTGTGGCGCAATTCCTTCAACGACAATGCCTTTTAGCAGACCTAAGCCGCGAATCTCTTTAATGATACTGAACTTATTCTTTAGCCCGGTTAATTTTTCATCCAGAATAGCTGCCGTTTCTTTGACTTGTTCCAACAAACCGCTCGTTAAAATATGATTTAACGTTGCCAAACCTGCAGCCGTTGCAAGCGGGTTGCCGCCAAACGTGCTGCCATGGCTTCCCGGGTCGAACGCTTTTGCCGCTTTTTCTTTGGCAATGATTGCGCCGATTGGGAAACCGGACCCTAAGCCCTTCGCCACGCTAATAACATCAGGTTCTATTCCATATTGTTCATAAGCAAACAACGTTCCCGTACGGCCGATGCCTGTTTGAATTTCATCAACCATCAGCAAAATATCTTTTTCCCTGCAAATCTTTTCAAGTTGTTTCACCCACTCTAGGTCTGCTGGAATGACGCCGCCTTCTCCTTGAATCAATTCGAGCAAAACGGCAGCTGGCTCAAGTTCTTTCAGCTGCTCTAAAGAAGCCGGATCATTGTATGTCAAATATTGAAAGCCCGACACCAATGGAAGAAATCCCTGCTGAATTTTTTCCTGACCCGTTGCCGACATAGTAGCAAGCGTTCGGCCATGGAAAGATTGTTTAAAGGTAATCACCTTGTGCGTATCTTTTCCTTTTATTTTCTGTGCGTACTTTCTCGCCAGTTTAATCGCCGCTTCATTTGCTTCAGCCCCGCTGTTGCAAAAGAAAACTTGATCACCGAAGCTATTTTTCACAAGCAGTTCCGCCAGTGCCTGCTGGTTAGGTATATGATAAAGGTTGGAACAATGCCATAAATTTTGCAATTGTTCCTCCAGCTTTGCTTTTACAGGATCGGGTACATGACCTAAATTGCAGGTAGCGATTCCGGAAGTGAAATCTAAATATTGATTGCCCTGATCATCCCATACATAGCTGCCTTTGCCTTTTACGATTGTAACCGGGAAGCGGCCATATGTGGCCATCAATGGTGAAATGGTCGAAACACTTGAGTCATTTGTCATTTTACGAGCACCTCTTCTAACACAATTTTTGTCCCAATGTCTTTGCCGCTTACATAATCCAGTAAACTATTTTCTTGAAAACCATTGATGATGCCTACTTCCGGGATGTTATGGACAAGGCCGTCAATGGCTGCTTTCGCTTTTGGAATCATGCCTCCCCAGATGGTTTGATCCTCAATCATCGCTTCAAGCTTCGATTTCGTAATCTTAGGAAGCCGTTTTTTCTCGTTATTTTTTTCAACTAAAATACCTGGGATGTCACTGATGAAGCACAGGCTTGCTTCCATAGCCTTTGCAATCGCCGAGGCCGCGATGTCGCCATTGATGTTATACCTTTGCCCTTTTTCATCCACTCCAACTGGGGAGATGACGGGGATATATCCTTGCTGGACAACCCCTTTAATCAGTTCCTTGTTTACCTTGACTACTTCACCTACAAACCCTAATGTTTCATGATCTTTGCTTGGTTTGGCTTGTAATAAAGCTCCATCGACACCGCTGACTCCAAGCGCTTTTCCGCCCGCTTCCGTTATATTTCGTACGACTTGTTTATTGACCATTCCGCTCAGCACCATTTCAACGATGTCAAGCACTTCTTGTGTCGTGACTCTTAATCCATTCACGAACGTTGTTTCTACGTTCAATTTTTTTAATAAAGTAGTGATCAGTGGACCGCCGCCGTGAACAATGATTGGCATCCACTCGCCTGAACGCTGAAGAGAAATAATATTCTGATAGAAAGTTTTTGGCAAATTTTCAAGGACACTGCCGCCGCATTTCACGACCAAATACTTCATTCCTCTTCACCTCACGTGCGGTATGATGCGTTTATTTTGACGTAATCATACGTTAGGTCGCAGCCCCATGCTGCTGCACTAAAATTGCCTTGATTTACTTCAACAGTGATTTGGACATCTTCCTGCTCCAAATATTCTTTCACATCTTCTTCGATAACCGGACAAGGCAAACCTTGCTCAAATACCGGGAAATCACCAATTGTTACTTTAATTCCATTCGGGTTAATCGGTACTCCGCTATAACCGATCGCACAAACAATTCTTCCCCAGTTTGGATCCGTTCCATAGATGGCAGTTTTAACGAGATTGGAAGAAATAATTGCTTTTCCCACTGCCCTTGCATCCTCAATGCTTGCGGCTCCCTTTACTTGAACTTCGATCAGTTTTGTTGCTCCTTCGCCATCTCGGGCAATTTTTTTCGCAAGGGCTTCACAGACCACTTTTAAACCATCCATGAACAGTGGCCAATCTGGATGATCTTGCGACAACTTTTCATTTTCCGCTAAGCCGTTTGCCATTACGAGTACCATGTCATTCGTGCTTGTATCCCCGTCGACAGTAATCATATTAAACGTTTGATTCGTCGTTTCTTTTAATGCAAAAAGCAGATCTTCATGGCCAATATTGGCATCCGTTGTGACGAAACCCAGCATTGTAGCCATGTTTGGATGGATCATCCCGGAACCTTTTGCCGTCCCGCCGATGCTAACCGTTTTTCCGGCAATTGTTAGCTGAACAGCAATATGTTTAACGTCCGTGTCCGTTGTTAAAATCGCTTGTTCGAAGTTGCTGATATCCTCATGTTGAATTTCAAGAATTTTCTCGATCCCTGCATGGATTTTTTCCATTGGCAATACCTCGCCAATCACCCCAGTCGATGTGACTGCAACCAAGTGTTCCTGTATTCCTAACTTTTTAGCAAATTCACTTTGCATCGTTAAGGCATCTTGTATTCCCTGTTCCCCAGTACAAGCGTTGGCATTCCCGGAATTAACCAAGATTGCCTGCACTTTATTTTCTTTCGCGATACTCTCTTGCGTAACGACCAGCGGAGCAGCTTGAAATAGATTTGTCGTGTAGACACCAGCAGCCGTGGCGGGTACTTCTGATAAAACATACCCCAAATCGAGCCTTTTTCGCTTTATACCACAGTGCAGCCCTCCTGCTGTAAAACCTTTTGGCAATGTAACACTTTCTTCTTCAAGAATAATCATTTTGCTATTTGAAATTGCTGGAATCAACAAAGTCTTCCTCCTTTAGCTTTTCGTGGCCGAGCCACTAAAAATTAGATATATAGGATTTTTTCTATGGATACATTGGAATATCGGTAAGACCCGTTGCTTCATCCCAGCCATTCAGCAAATTTGCATTTTGAATCGCTTGGCCCGATGCCCCTTTTACCAAATTGTCAATGACGGAAATAATCGTTAGCCGGTTCGTCCTTTGATCAACATGTAAGCCGATATCGCAATAATTGCTTCCCCAAACCTCTTTTGTTGCTGGAGTATTTCCTTCTTTTCGTATTCGGACGAACGGTTTATTTTTATAAAAATTCTGATAAACATCAATCATTTCAGCCGTGGATACCGATTCCGTCAGCTTCACGTATATGGTCGCCATAATTCCCCGCGTCATGGGGACTAAGTGGGTAGTAAACGTTACCGGCATTTCCTTGCCGCTCTCATCCTGTAAAACTTGTTCAATTTCCGGAATATGCTGATGCGCTCCCATTTTATATGCCCGTAAATTTTCATTGATTTCCGCATAATGGCTGGTTAAAGAGAGACCTCTTCCCGCACCCGATACACCGGACTTTGCATCAATAATGATTGACTCATATTCGATCAAGTTTGTTTTTACTATCGGTATCAAACCCAGCAGTGAAGCGGTTGGGTAACAGCCGGGATTGGAAATTAATGTAGATTGCTTAATTTCATCTGCATATATTTCACTTAGACCATAGGTAGCCATTTGTAAAATTGCTTCATCCGCAGGTGAATGTTTATACCATTTTTCGTATTGAGCTGCGGATCGGAGCCTTAGGTCTCCGGAAAGATCGATGCACTTCAACCCTTTTTCGATAAGTTGAGGAACAAGGTTTTTGCTAACTCCAGAAGGTGTTGCCAGAAATACTATTTCATTATTTTCAGCAATGTAATCTGGATCGAATTTTTCCAGCGGCTGCTCTATAATTCCGGACAGGTGGGGATACACATCTTTAAAGCTCTCTCCAGCCTGTGAGTTTGAAATGACTGTACCAACTTTAAGAATTGGATGCCTATGGAGTAAACGAACCAATTCAATTGAACCATACCCCGTCCCGCCGATAATTGCTGCTTTCAATTTCTTCATCTCCCACATATCCTTCTTATTGAATTATTATACTTTTTATTTAATATTTATACAATCATTTTATTGCCTAATTTTTAATTAATGTTGAAAATTGTTAATATCATAGTTGTAAACGCTTACAAAATTGATGTTGTAGTTATGCATAACTTATTCATTTATTTTTCACTACGCCATTTTATTGTGCTCCTTTAGAGCTAGTTGCTAGTTGTTAAATGAATCTGTTGTTATAATAGAAATGAAAGAATTTACATATTCGAACTGAAAATAAAAGGAAGAGCTATCTTCCTTTTCATACTATTTAACCGTAGTTCAAACTTTGTTCAAAGCATTTTGACAAATATATGAAACTGTGATGAAATTCACCTTTTCCCTGGTTTATTTTGCTATATTGACAGTGTACTTAATTGTTCAATACTACAAAATAAAAAGGAGTGAGTTTCATGGTTAAATGGTTGAGGGAAAACACTGTTGCTGCGGGGATTTTAGCACTTTTACGTTTGTATTTAGGTTATGAGTGGCTGACTGCTGGACTTCACAAAATTTCCGGCGGATTTGATGCTACCGGCTTTCTAAAAGGCGCAGTCGGCAACCCGGTAAAAGGTCCAGATGGTAGTATTGTTTATAGCACTTATGTTGGTTTCTTAAAAAGTTTCGCTCTTCCAAATTCCGGTATTTTCAACATTCTCGTACCTTGGGGAGAATTTTTAGTTGGTTTAGGCCTCATTTTAGGATGCTTAACGACAGCCGCAATGTTTTTCGCATTAGTGATGAACTTCGCTTATGTCATGGCTGGAACAGTTTCTTCCAATCCTTGGGACATTCTTTTAGGGATCTTTATTGTATTTGCTGGATACAACGCTGGAAAATTCGGCTTGGACCGTTGGGTGATTCCTTATATTCGAAAAACCGTATTTAAACAAGATCAGTCAATAAGTCAAAATGCATAACGATCACAAAAATAAAAAGCGTCTCTGCTCTAAGTCCCACTTGGAGATCGAGGCGCTTTTTTTAATTAATATAAATCATCCTTTTCTCCTTTTTCTAATGCCATTCTACTTTCAAACCAATTGCCTAGCTGTATGAGGATGGCAAAAACAAAAAAGAAATTCATCGCCCAGATATTTATAAACGGTGCAATTCCTCCAAATTCAATTGTCCCCGTCCCCTTAAGCTGCATGACGATGACCGATTCAATATAAAAAAGAATCAAACCGATTACCCCAGACAGAGCCATTCGAATCATCCATTTTCCTCCTTTCCCAAATTTATTTGCTAATATTTTACTTTTTTTTGACAACTTTAATAATCATTATAATACTAAAAATTCTAGAAATAAAATTCAAAGGCCTTAAATTTTCTGATTTTTTTAAAGCAGACTTTATGCTTATTTTGGCTTAACGTATCATATTTTAATTGTTACAATGTAAAAAAAGATGCAGAAATTGGAGTGAATTAAATGAGTGTCCATAAGGCAATTACAAACCATGTCAATAAGCAAAATAAGCGAATGAAGGACTTCATTATCCTTGATCAGCAGCGGGAATTGTATATTGAAGAGGCGATTCAGCTTTGCAAGGAAGACAAAGTTTTTAAAACAGATAAAATAAACGAAGTGACAAAGCAAATAAACGAGCTGGCCAAGCAAGGGATTGTTCCAACCCGCAAACTCGTAACACCTGAAATGGTTCGCGAGTATGTGGGAAGACAATAATTTGGAAAAATAGCTCGGGTTCCTGAATGCACGGTAAAAAGTACAAATGGACTTATGAGAACATTTCTTATTAACCGAACAGCGTATTTTTTAACTTTTAAAGATCATTAGGTCCAGCTCATTGAGTTTTTATCTAATGTTAGAAAAAGCCGAACTTCTTAAGTTCAACTTAATATAAGTTTGCCTTTATCTAATTTTGAAAAGGGTGTCCCAAAAGTATAGCTTTTAAGGACACCCATTTTTGTTTATTGCTCTGAACCTTGTCTGTTGATTTCCGTTCTAGGTGCTTCGCTTTCCGCGGGCGTGCCGGGGAGCCTCCTCAGCGCTTTTTTAGCGGCCTGCGGGGTCTCCCCTGCCCCATACTCCCACAGGACATTGAATAAGCTTCCTTGAATCATCACCGCACAAAGGAAATGCGATAGCATTTTCAAGTAGTCTGCGCGCCTTTTACTACAATCAACAAGATAAAAGTACGCGTTAAGGTTGTATAATTAGCTTAAGTAGAAGTGCAAGTATTCGCCTATCAACGACAAGCTTAAGACGTAATCCATTGTATCTGGAGTATGGTGTCAAATTGCGACTCGGAAGCATTTATACAAAATTCCAAAAATAAACCGAGAACCCTATAGACAGATTCCCGGCTGTTTGATTCTCTTCAACTTTAAAGCACCTTGCTTAAAAAGGATTTTGTCCGCTCGTGCTGAGGGTTGCTAAATAATTCATTTGGTTCATTTTCTTCAACGATATAACCCCCATCCATGAAAATTACGCGATCGCCCACTTCCCGGGCAAAGCCCATTTCATGCGTAACCACCACCATGGTCATGCCTTCTTTTGCAAGCTGTTTCATTACCTCCAGCACATCGCCAACCATTTCAGGATCTAATGCCGAAGTCGGCTCATCAAACAACATGATTTTTGGATGCATTGCCAGCGCCCTCGCAATCGCGACCCGCTGTTTTTGCCCGCCGGAAAGCTCTCCGGGATAGCTCTTCGCCCGATCACGCAGTCCGACTTTCTCTAGCAGATCAAGCGCTGATTTTTCTGCTTCTTCTTTGGCAATCCCATGAATTTTGATTGGACCTAATGTAATATTTTCTAAAACGGTTTTATGAGGAAAAAGGTTAAACTGTTGAAAAACCATCCCAACCTCTTGTCTCACTTTATTAATATTAATCTTTGGATCCGTTATATTGTGACCATTGATGATCACTTCTCCACCTGAGATTTCTTCAAGACGGTTTAAACAGCGCAAGAATGTGCTCTTTCCCGAACCAGAAGGCCCAATGACACAGATTACTTCTTTTTCTTGTACTTCGGCATTAATATCTTTTAAAACCTCATGATCGCCAAAAGACTTTTTCAAGTTTGTAACTTTTATAATGCTCATCGGAGTTCAAACTTCCTTTCAACGAAATTTGCAAGCAGGGATAATAAATATATGACGATAAAATAAATAACACCAACGGCCAGCCAAATTTTGAATGCCTCAAAGGTAGCCGAAGCTTGAATTTGTCCTTGCTGTGTTAAATCAGCGATCCCGATGACGGATAAAAGAGAAGTATCTTTTAAGCTAATAATCGATTGGTTTGTGATCGTCGGCAGCATTCTTCTAAAAGCCTGCGGCAGGATCACATGCAGCATTGTTTGCGAGCTTGTAAGGCCAATGGATCTTGCAGCTTCTGTTTGCCCTTTGTCAATCGATTGAATACCCGCTCTGATAATCTCAGCAAAATAGGCTCCAGCATTGATGGCTACAGTGATAATACCAGCTGTTGTACTATTTAAAGAAACCAAGTGTAAGGAATTGATGCCAAAATAAATAAAAAACAACTGAACAATGAAAGGGGTTCCTCGAATGGCATCCACATAAACTTTTGCAATCCAATTTAGGATTTTAAAAGGTGACAAACGCAGCAGCGCCATAACTAAACCAATTAAAAAACCAAGTATGATGGCAATTACAAAAATATAAAGAGTTACTTGAAGTCCTTTAAGCAGCATCGGCAGAGCCGCTGCAATTATATTCATTCCGATCATCTCCTTCAAAAAGAAAGCGCGCACGATGCGCGCTTAATAGCATTTATTATTTTCCAAGATACGTTTTGATAATTTTATCATAGGTTCCATCTTTTTTAAGCTCGTCTAATCCTTTATCGATTTTTTTCAATAAATCCTGGTTTTGGCCTTTTAGGACTGCAATCCCGTATTTGTCTCCGTTTAAGCGGTCACCAACAATTTTCAAGCCAAGATCTTTCTGAGCAATCGCGTAAGAAATCACAGGATAGTCCTCAATCAAGGCATCCGCATTTCCATTCGCTACTTCCTGGAACATGGCAGGGCTATCGTTAAATTGAACAACTTCGATTCCTAGTTTTGCAGCATTGTCCACTGCGTATTTGGCGCCAGTTGTCCCTTTCTTAACTGCTACCTTTTTTCCTTTCAAATCATTAACTGATTTAATGCTGGTGTTATCCTTTTTTACAACAACCGTTAAACCGGCATCGAAATAAGGTTGTGAGAAATCAACAATTTTTTTTCTTTCATCCGTAATACTCATACCTGCAATTGCCACATCAAGCTGGTTTGCTTGCATTGCCGGGATAATTCCGCCGAAATCCATCGGCATTAATTGAATTTTAAAACCTTGATTTTTCGCAATGGCATTAATTAAATCAATATCGATTCCCTTATACTCGTTACCCTCTTTAAATTCAAATGGAGGATAAGTAGTGTCAACCCCTACCTTGTAAACTTTCTCACTACTCCCCTTATCACCTGCCGAATTATTATTGCCGCAAGCAGCAATCAAAAGCGTAAAGAGTAAAACCAAACTAAATATTCCAAATTTTTTCATATCATTCACTCCCCCTATTGCTTAAAAGTTCTCTAAATACAGTTATTTATTAATATAACATAAAACCGGGACAAATGAACAGGTAATTTGTCCCTCCTATACGTCTGTCTATTACACTATCGCAACCCTTAGGCATTTTATTTACTGAATTGCATCAATATGATCTGCGATACACTTTAAAAGTCCTTCTTCCAATGAAGGCATTTTATGTCCATACATTTCCCTAATCATTGTTTCTGCATCTCTTCCATTGGTTTTTTTCATTCCTTTAATACTATAGACAAAGGATGGATAAACTACAAAGGTTTCCGCTAATCTTGATCAGTCAAATTTGCTTCATTGATCTTCAAGGCATAAACGAGTACAATTAGGGTAATCCATTAATACCCCCATAGGTTTATTGAAAAATGATGAATAAAAACAACAAAGAATACATTAATCGGATAAAACATTCGGTTATGTAGATAATTTTTTCAAAAGGAGATGAGACCGTGCCACAGATTGATGAAAATGATAAACAGCTGATTCAAACGATGTTCAGTGAAAAAATGGCAGGCACTGCCCATATTCGCTTCTTTCATTCGAAAGAGAACTGCCAATATTGTGATGAGACCCAGGATCTTTTAGAACAACTAGCTACTCTCTCAGATAAGATTGACCTGCAAATATTCGACAAGGACGAGCATGCTGCGAAGGCCAGCCAACTTGGGGTTGATAAATACCCTGCGATTGTCTTTGTCGATGAGGACGAAAAGGATACCGGCGTCCATTTTTACGGAATTCCATCCGGATATGAATTTAGCACCTTGATTGAAGATATCATTGACATTGCCAACAATCATACAGATTTAAGTCCTGAAACCATTGAGGCATTAAAGCAAATTAACCAGGACGTTACACTGTCAGTATTTATCACACCCACCTGACCATATTGTCCCCGCGCAGTTCGCGTGGCTCACCATATGGCAATGATCAATCCTCGCATTAAAGGGGAGATGATCGAAGCAATGGAATTTCCGGAGTTGTCCAATAAGCACAACGTAATGGGCGTGCCAAAGACCGTCATCAACGACGGAAAGGCAGAACAAGAAGGCGCTGCCCCGGAACAATTGATTTTGGCAAAAATTCAGGAAATATTACAATAAAACGATTTAACGCAAAAAGCAGAATCCTTGCAAACCGGATTCTGCTTTTTTTAAACTTGGTGCTAGTTCCCGATGTCACATTTTCTATCAATCTTAGGAAACCTATTCGACAGTCCTGGCTGGTATTAGCTTTCTTGTTCTTTCCAAGAAGATCTGCCAGCAATACAATGGAATTTTAATATTTTTAAATGTTGATACAGTGTAGTTTGGTATAAAGACTCTGAACCTAGATGCTCAAAGCTTGCTTCTTACTTATAAGCAGAAATGGAAAGCTCATTTACCTCCTTCACTATATTTAAAGCAGTACGTTTCTAATCAGAAAATGAACTAGATAGTGTCTGAAGTCAGGGTACTTCAAAAAATGCAGAATTAGCTGTATCCTAGATTTATCTGGTTCAACCATTCCACTTAACCTGAAATAAAATTGAACTTCAAAAGGCAGATCCGTCATTTAGGCCTCTAAGTCAGGATAACCCAGCATACTTTAAAGATGCTTTATAAATAGAATTAGTTGGATATTATCTTCTCAACAATTAATCAAAAGCAGGTGTATGATATTGGATATCAAGCATTTACAATATTTTATCGAAGTAACAAATTTTAAAAGTTTTTCGCGCGCTGCAGATCATTTATTTATCACACAACCAACGATTAGTAAAATGATTAAAAACCTCGAGGAGGAATTGGGCGCTGCTCTGTTTGATCGATCTCGTAAGCAGGTAACCTTAACCGATGCAGGACGTATTATTTTGGAGCAAGCAAAATTAATAGACAAGGCCTTTAAAAATTTGGAAATGGAATTAAACAACCTTTTAGGATTAAAAAAGGGGCATATTCGGATTGGTTTACCACCCATTTTTGATGCTCATGTTTTCCTCAAAATCATGGGTAGCTTTCACGATAAATATCCGGGGATTACTTTCGAAATAATGGAGGACGGCTCAAAAAAAATAGAAGAGGATGTTAGTAATAATCTACTTGATGTAGGTGTCATTGTTCTTCCAACGAACAACAACCTCTTTGAGCATTTCTCTTTTATGGAAGAGGACCTCAAGCTGATCCTTCATCTATCACATCCATTAGCAGACAGAACGGAAATCGACTTAGCTGAATTGACCAATGAATCTTTTATTTTATTTAATAAGGATTTTGTCATGCACGACCGAATTATCTCTTCTTGTAATAGCGCAGGATTTAGTCCCCACATTATCTCAGAAAGCTCTCAATGGTCATTTATCGAGGAGATGGTAGCATGTAAACTTGGAATTTCCCTTTTACCTGAGAGTATTTGCAGTCATTTAGGAAAAGCTGTAAGGTCGGTTAAAGTCGTAAATCCTTCCATCCGCTGGAACCTCGCGATTATTTGGGGCAAGAATCAATACCTCCCCTATGCCGCAAAAGAATGGCTTCAATTTACAAAAGAGCGACTTACTCATGGATGACAGGAAGATGGGTAAAACCTTCTTTTAATATGATTCGGGAGTACCTCAGGACGGTTCTTACTAAAAGAACCGTTTTTTTTATATCGCATAAATTCAATGCATACTTGAAAGCATTTACATAGAAAAAATCTATATTAACGATAAAATATAACCATTTTACTAACCAATTATTGCGGCGTACACTTATATAAGCAATAATAGAACATTTTAACAACGTGAATATAGGATTTATTTTCCACATTCCAAAATAAAAGGAGGCACAACATGAACCAAAAAAAAATTAAAGAAAGCCGTATTGTTAATACAGCTCAAGTACTATCTTGCGATTTAAATAACTATAATACACTGTTTGGCGGAGTTTTGATGAAAAAGCTTGATGACGCTGCAACTTTATCAGCCCGCAGACATTCTAGAGTCAAAGAATGCGTCACTGCATCTACTGACCATATCGATTTCTTATGCCCTATTCATCAAACTGATTCAGTCTGCGTCGAATCGTTTGTAACATATACCGGAAGAACCTCTATGGAAATTTTTTGTAAAGTTATTGCGGAAGATATCATGACTGGAGAGCGAAGAATCGCCGCCACAGCATTTTTAACTTTTGTAGCTCTTGATGAAAATAAAAAACCTGTTGAAGTTCCAAGTGTCATACCAGAGACAGAAGAAGAAAAATTCCTCTACAATACAGGGAAAGAAAGAGCCGAAATGCGCAAATTAAGAAGGCAAAAAAGTAAAGAATTAGCTGCGTATCTTTCATTGGGAAAACCTTGGGACAATTAAAAGGAGGAAGAAACGATGTTAACTTTAACAAGTATTGATAATTTAAAAGCCACGAAGGAAGCACTTGAGAAGCTACAAAAAAATTATCCAACCCTTTTTGTAAAATTGTTGGATATGGTTTATCTCACACGAGCATTTCATTTCAAATATCAGTACATGGGCTGTTTATTGATGGATGAATATCCAGGTGCAGATAAACCAAATTTTGTGTATGACTCTGTTCTACGCTTGTATAAAAGAGAAATTCAAAAACTAAAAGATGATGAAAATTTCCATGAATTAACAAAAATTTTCACTGAATTTAAAAGTGCTAGTTACACAAAAATTTGTCTTTTAGTTCTAGGTAGGTCTCCTGAATCATTAGTAGGTACTTCATACTTAGTTTAAGGATAGCGTTATCGTTTCCTAAAAAATGAGAAAATCGAGCAGGCGTATGAGTTACTCATGCGCCTCTTGCAGATCCTTACGCGGATCATCGATACGGCTCCTCCATGATTATCCTCTTTGGGGATGATGTTCATTGTTCCATATACATTTTGATTTATTGGCATTCGGTCAGATTTATTTATCATTTTCAAAATGATATGTTTTCAAATACCACTCCATTGCAATCTTAAATAAAACTTATAAGACGATCCTTTACCTAGAATGTTGTAGATTAAATCAAGATCAGAAAATTTGAAAGGTCGCTTTGATCTTGTGGATGGTAAGTCGGTTCCAAACATTCATGAGTCTGGGTTCACTGAATAAATTTCGCGGATAGCGCTTGCCACATCAAGATCAACTCTACCGAAGCCGGTGGCTTTAACTTAGCATTTCTTTTGCTTTTTCCTTCATTTCCTTGAAGCGTTCATTTAAAAGTTTAAGGATCGTATCGTCAGCGGTAAAATGCATAACGATAGCCCTTATTTCACGTTTCCTGAATATGCCTTGGCTATGAATTTTATATCCCCTGCCGCTAAGTTTATGCCGTATCATAAAGCTAGCAGCTTTACGAGCTTCTCGCGGATAAACTTGAACAAAATTAAGAACCGCCTCTTGGCATGGACAATCTGGATTCATACAATACGAGTCAGCAACCAAAAATAGCTTTCCATTATAAACAAAGCGGAAATAGTCGTTGTTGTTTGGAGTCGTGAAAACCTCTGAATAACCAACAGTGATGCCTTCAGCAATCTTGCTCAGCACTGCATTCATACTAAATTCACTCCTTTTTAATAACTTCGAAATAACCGGCAACATTCCCATTTATTCTGGTTATTGCATAAATTTATTCATTTAACATTTTAATAGGAAGTGATGATCAGACGGCATGATTGTGGGTTTAAAATGATGATAAGTAAAGGGGAAGATTGCGGATTTAAAAGAAAGAAATCTAAATTTCCAAAATATTTATTATTTTATGATCGTTATAACATGTTTCTACCTCCCTTCTTGTATAATTATATCACACTATTTTTTATAATCATGGTGTCTTCCCAAAGGTTTTCTACAATTATGTGAACATTCTGCCCAGGAAAGCTTATAATGTAACATTTTGATCTTTGTTATCTTTGGATTGCTTTTCTTTTGTAAATGAATCTGCTTTTTTTGTGACACGATTGTATTGTCTTTTTTCGTTTCGGATGCTTTTTGAGTTCCCGAACAAAATGACAAGGATTTGACATAAAAAAGACCCCGAAATCGCAAAAGATTTTTTTACGAAATCAGGATCAGATTAGCAAGAGTTTATTTAAACTTGCAAATGTTTATATATTTGTTACATTTTCTGTACCAATTCCGTCACCGCTTCAACGCTGGCTGTCTGCGGGAACATATCCACCGGCTGGATGTATTTTACTTCGTATTTTTGGCTCAAGGTTTGGATGTCTTTTGCCAAGGTCGATGGGTTGCACGATACATAGACCACTTTTTTGGGCTGGACTTTCAATATTGTTTGCAGTAGCTGATGGTCACAGCCTGTGCGCGGTGGGTCGACAATGACCACATCCGGCCGCCAGCCTTTTTTCACCCATTTGGGCAAGACTTCTTCCGCTTTTCCTGGGACATACTTTGTATTGGTGAAGCCGTGTCGTTTGGCATTTTTCTTGGCATCCTCGATTGATTCGGGGATGATGTCCATCCCGCGCACTTCTGCTGCTTGATCGGCGAGCCATAGCCCGATTGTTCCGACACCGCAGTATGCGTCGACCACTTTTTCTTTACCGGTGAGTGCGGCTGCCTTTTTAACTTCATCATAAAGTGTAACGGTTTGCACCGGATTCAGCTGAAAGAAAGTGCGCGCAGATAATTCAAATTGCAGATCTCCTAATGTCTCCTGAATGAACTCTCTGCCGGCCAGCGCTTCGGTTTCGTCGCCAAAAATTAGCGACGTTTTCTGGCCGTTGATGTTTTGCACAATGGACTGAACCTTTGGCAGCCTTTTTTGAATTTCCTGGATCAATAGGTCTTTTTTCGGCAGCTCCTTTTGCGTTGTGATGAGCACAACTTGAAGCTCGCCTGTTTGCACGCCAACGCGAGTTACAATTGTGCGAACAATTCCTTTTCGCGAACGCTCGTTATAAATGGGGATGTGCAAGTCCTCAAGGATTTTTTTTACCACGGCGGTCGCTTCATTCGTTTGCCCATGCTGAACCGCACAATGGTCAATATTGATTAGTTGGTGCGAATTGAGACCATACAAACCGGCCAACACCTTGCCGTTTTTTTCCGCCAGCTGGAAGCTGCTTTTATTGCGGTATCCCCACGGGTTGTCCATTCCGATCGTCTCGCGGATATCGAGGCTGCCAATGTTCAGCTTCGTGTGCCGTTCCAGTGCCTGAATGACGATATCGCGTTTTTCCTTGAGCTGCTGGTCATAGCGCAAATGCTGAAGCTGGCAGCCGCCGCATTGCTCATAGACTGGACAAAAAGGTTTGACGCGGTATGGGGACTGGATGCGGATTTTTTTCACCTTTGCTTCTGCAAACTTCGGGTGGATCTTCGTTGCTTCCACGACTACTTCCTCGCCCGGCAAAGCACCAGGGACAAACACGACTTGTTTTTTAAAATAACCGACCCCTTCGCCATTAATTCCCAGCCTTTTAATCGTTAAAGGGAAAGTTTGCTTCAATTTTATTTTTACACCTTGTTCGCTCATTTCGTTCACTCCATCTACTCAATGCTTCTCCACAAATACAAAGAAGCATAGCTCAAGTACGGCTCCCAGCCTTGCTTGAAGCGCTCCATTTCTTCGAGGGTTGGTTTCTGCTCAAGCTTGTACAATTTTTTCAAAGCATTCTGAATACCAATGTCCGCTGTTGGAAAAAGATTTTGCCGGCCGAGTCCGAATAGCAGAAAGTTTTGAATCGTCCATGGCCCGACACCGCGGATTTTAATCAACTTTTTAAAAATTTCCTCTTCACCTTCATGTTTAAATGATGATAAATCGAGCAAACCATCTGTAACTTTCTGGGCGATGCCGATGACATATTCCGCTTTCCTGCCGCTAAACTGCAATTCCTGGAGTTGCTCAACGGTTAATCCCGCAATTTTTTCAGCATCGGGATAAAACCAGACATTGTCAAGTTGTGAGCCAAACGTTTTTACAAACCGTTCTGTTAAGGTAAAGGCAAACTTTAAATTCAGCTGCTGGTGAATCACTGATTTTAACAGTGCCGCAAAAGGATCGAAATCAAGCACAAGCGGTGTGCCGAAATGCTCTGTGAAAATTTCGTTAAGATCCGTTTGCTGAAAATGATCATAAACGGGTTTTAACGGGACATTCCATTGGAAAATTTCTGCGATACGCTTGATTTGTTCTTCTTTGTTTGCATTCTTTTTCCCAGATAAAAGAAAGGCAGGCGCCTCGGTTGTTCCGATTCCCTTCACTCCAACAACGTATTTTTCACGATTCACGATAATTGGCACTTTGATCAGGCGATTTTTTTCATCAATTTGGTTAAGAGGGTCGAGGGCTTGGCGTTCAAGCACCCGGTCAAAATTATACGGTGCATCGATTTGGATCTTTTTTTCCCACACTTTTTGCGATCCCATCCTTTTCGCATTTTTCCGTATTATAGCATGTTCCCGAGTAAAATAGGAAAAACCGAACTCCAGGGAATTCGGTTTACTCGATTGTTTTTGCTAAATGATCAAGGCTTTTGAATTTGTATCCATACTTTTTTAAGTCTTTAATGACTTTCTCCAATGCATCTGCGTTGTCTTTTGAAATAGTGTGCAGCAGGATGACCGCGCCCGGATGAACTTGTTTCATAATATTGTCATACGAATATTGCCAGCCTTTTTGCTGGTTTACATCCCAATCGACGAAAGCAAGTGACCACATGACATGAGTGTATCCTAACTCTTTTGCGACTTTCAGCGTTCTCTCGCTCAGCACGCCTCTTGGCGGGCGGACATATTTCATTTCTTTTTGCCCTGTCAGCTCTTTCGTGCGATCGCGAACTGTGTCTAGCTCTTGGCGAATATCGGCATCGCTGTTTGTTGTTAAATCAGGATGATACCAAGAATGGTTGCCGACAATATGTCCTTCTTTGACCATTCGCTGTACAAGCTCAGGTGCCGAATTCAGATAATGTCCAGTGACAAAAAACGCTGCTGGCACTTTTTCTTTTTTTAAGACGTCAAGAATTTTCACGGTATAGCCATTTTCGTAGCCGTTGTCGAATGTAAGGTACAAGGTTTTGGATTTCGGATCTCCTTTGTAAAAACCGCCGTATTTTTGCAGGAGATTGTCAAGCTGGGCTCCGGCCTCGGCCTGCTGCCCATTAGCGCCTTTTTTGAACCCCCAATGGATAGGCTGATTGGATAGAGCAGCGTGCGCAGTCTGTGATAATAGGAAAAATAACAGTGGAAGAATATACAAAAATTTCTTCATCCATGTTCCCCCTCGGTTTGTTTTTTTTAGTGTTTGTCTAAATTGGGAAAACATGATTGGAATAAAAAGGGTTTTATTTTAAAGGCGGCTGATGGTACACTTTTCCTTTTGTTGCACCTGTTGAGGAAAGATGAAGATGGGAAAGCTAGTAAGTGGCTATTCTGGTAGATGGAAGATGAAGAAATTCTCTCAGTTCCGCATTGTTGACTGAAGTTTTAACATATATTTTAAAAGAATTGTGGCGGTTCACTTGGGTGAGCGGGTTTTGAGTGCAGGGAACTTTATTAATTTGATGCGTTCAAACCGGAACTTACGATTTCAACGCAATAAGGCCCCAACCGGGAGCCGATTGGGGCATTTGCTACATTGAATTAGAAAACGCGCTCTTTGAACTGGGCTAATTTTTCCAAGGAAGATTTGTCAACATCAGCATGCAGGCTGTTGCCGTGGGAATCCATCGTTACAACAGCAGTGAATCCTTCCACTTTGAGGTGCCACATGGCTTCCGGGATACCGAAGTTCATCAAGTCGACGCCTTCAACCGATTTGATGCAATCAGCGTAGTATTGCGCTGCGCCGCCGATGGCATTTAAGTAGACGCCGCCGTGTTCCTGAAGGGCAGCGAGCGTTTTTGGCCCCATGCCGCCTTTGCCGATGACAGCGCGGATGCCGAATTTTTTCATAATATCGCCTTGGTACGGTTCTTCACGAATGCTGGTAGTCGGACCGGCAGCTTTTACATGCCAATTGCCTTCCTTATCCTTCAGCATAACCGGGCCGCAGTGATAAACAATTTGGCCGTTTAGATCAACAGGTGCATCGTGGTCCATCAAATATTTGTGGATCGCATCCCGTCCTGTGTACATCATGCCGTTAATTTGAACAACATCGCCAACTTTTAACGAGCGAATTTGTTGTTCGCTGATTGGCGCCTGAAGGGTGATGACCTGTTCAGCTGAAGCTGCTGCTGCTTGCTTTTCGGAATCACTTTGCGTAAAATCAGTGTCCTCGCCTTCCTGGTACATCCATTCCTGAATTTCACCGCTCTCTGCATCAATATGCACCCCTAAGCGGCGGAATGCCCAGCAATTGTAGGCGACTGAGACATAAAAGCTTGCAGGGATCCGGTTCATCACGCCAATTTTGCAGCCTAAAAGGGTTGCTTCACCGCCGAAACCCATTGTTCCAATCCCCAATTGATTCGCTTTATCGATAATGTATCCTTCCAGCTTGCGAAGGTCTTCATTCGGATTCACATCGTCGACGGAGCGGAACAGCTGCTCTTTTGCCAAATCATAACCGGCGGTGCGGTCACCGCCGATGCCGACGCCAATAAAACCGGCGCTGCAGCCTTGGCCTTGAGCCTGATAAACCGAGTGCAAAATGCATTTGCGGATCCCGTCAAGGTCGCGGCCGGCGCGGCCAAGTCCTTCAAGCTCACATGGAAGGCTGTATTGGATGTTTTTATTTTCACAGCCTCCTCCTTTTAAAATGAGGCGGACTTCAATATTATCTTTTTCCCATTGTTCAAATTTAATGATCGGTGTGCCACCGCCCAAATTATCCCCGCTATTTTCGCCAGTTAACGAGTCAACGGAGTTTGGTCTTAGTTTACCTTCTTTGGTTGCAAGGACAATCGCATTTTTGATCGCCTCTTTTAGCTCCAATTGGTTAACTCCTACTGGCGTTTTAATTTTAAAAGTAGGCATGCCTGTATCCTGGCAGATCGGAGAAACATTATCGTCAGCCATTTTAATATTGTTGGTGATGGTTGCCAGACTCATCGCTGCTCTCGTGCCGGCATTTTCCCTTTCTTTGGCGGCTTTTACAGCTCGGCGCACATCTTTTGGTAGCTTTGTCGAAGTATCAACAATTAGCTTGTACATGCTTTCTTCAAATTTTGCCACATTCATTTTCGTATCCCTCTCCCCTATGTCCAAAATTGCCATCTTCAAAATTTTACAACTATTTTCGGATTTAATTATACTCCTATCAAAAGTTGAATAAAAGATTTTGCTTGCAATCGATTTCATTTTACCTACCTGAAACTCTTGTGCGGCTCTGATCCTTTTCAAAAGAAAAAAGAGCCGATTTTCGTTAGGCTCTTATAAATCGCGATGCTTGAACTCACGGATTTTCGAATCAAGTTCATCGACAATGGAAATCATTCTGTCAACATCATCTAGATCAGCTGCTTCTGGGTCAATGGCATCAAGCAATTCAAGGAACATATTCAAGCGCTGTTTTAAAAATTCAACTTGTTTATTCTTGTCGTTAATTTCTGTACCCACTGTTTGTACTCCTTTCTCATACCGCTTTAATCCTATCGAATTCTTGTCTGCATGGCAATGGCATGTCTTTATTTTTCCCGGAAAATGCATCCGCTTAAGTTGTATCTCTTAAAAATCTAAAAAAAGAACCACAGCGCAATTCTAACGCTGCAGTTCCTTATTTTGGCTACCGTTTTTGACTGTTTGAACAAGAGGAAGTGGTATCAGCGACTGAGCAGCCTGCAGATGAATTTGCAGAACCATCCGCCTGTGTGGCTAAACTGTGATACCATTTGCTCTTTCATTTCACTTGGATTTTCTTTCACACCATATAGGATAACTTCCCGATAAACAGAGCAAATAAACAAAAAACTCCTGCTTCAAATGAGCAGGAGCTGCATTTTTTCCACATATGAATCACCGAATGGCGTTTCTAAATACAATACAGTCTTTATCTTGGCCGTTCCGCCGCTAAGAACCCGAAAGAAACATAATCTTGAACCGGGATCCATGCGCCAATTCCTTGGGATGTAACATTTTTAATCACAATAAATTTTTTGCTTCCTTTTAACATCAAGTAAACTTCTCCGTAAGTTACTTTCCCTTTTTCATTGACTGCCGGCGCGTAGGCGTACAAATAGCCGAGCCGATTGGCTGGAATGTTATAAACATGGTCATTTTTCGTACCGCCGCCAATCACCGTTTCAAAAGCTAAAGGCAATTCCGTTTTTTGCGTTGCTTTGAGCAGCATCATTTTTTTTACATCTTCAGCATTGGAAATTTTAGCTGTTAAACCGCCTTTGATAATTTTTTGTGCTTCTTGTACATAATGGATTTGATATGGAACCTTACTGCCTCGATTGTCAAAATAATTCGTGTTGATTTTTTGAAACTCCCAGTTTGGCGATGTTTCAAGGGACTTATAATTCAATGGCCATTGTCCGAGGTAAACAATCGCCCGATAGCCAAGCGCAAACGGCGTACTATTAATCGTCGTTTCGTTTAACATCCGAATTAAATCGGGATTCTCAATTTTGATTTTTGAAGTCTCAATTAACTTTCTCGTTAAGTCGCTTGGCTGCAGGAGTGGCAAATCTTGAGTAGGATTTGGATACGTATTTTCTTTTGTTATATTGCGAACGGAAGAAGGTACTGGATACTTCATCGGTTCTACTTTTTTCGATGCGTTATCAGCAGAAGCGGCTGGTAAAATTAAGAGCATTAATGACAGCATGAGTAGGATAGAAGCAAGTTTTTTCACTTTGTTGACTCCTTTCGCATATGGCATGTCAATAGTTTTTTCGAAGTTCCCCGATATTATCCATTAAAGAAAAAAATTCCTCCATAAAACGTAACCAAATTGTAACATTGCAAGCCTTTACAAAAAATTTACTTTTTCCTATAATAAACTTAACCTTTTAATAGAGGGGGGGATGTAATCAATACGCTCAAGAATGAATAGAAGGAGGTTGGGATTTATTCAGCATTCGTGTTTTTCGCATGAAAGACAAACATGAAGGTCGGTGATTGATGGTCCCAAGAAAGCGATTGATTTTTCCCATGATAAAATTCGTACCTATACTGAGTGAAAAATAAAAGAAGACTCTGCGCAAGTTCTGGCACAGAGTCTTTGTTTGTTTAATACGTATCACAGCAAGAAAAATCCCAGACCCATAATAAAATAAGCGGCGATCAAGGTTAACCCTTCGAACCAATTGGATTCGCCATCATTGGAAATAACAACCATCAACAGGACTGACGAAGCCATGGCTATGAGTTCCTGCCAACTAAACAGCAAAGGCATAGCCGTATCAAAGAACAATGAGGCCAGTACAAGAATGGGCGCGACAAACATCGCGATTTGAAGCGTCGACCCAATGGCAATTTCAACAGCAATATCCATTTTATTTTTAAAAGCCATCAAAACGGCCGATGCATGTTCCGCGGCATTGCCAACAATCGCAACAATGATGACACCGATAAATAGTTCAGACCAGCCAAAGGATTCTGCAACGTATTCAAACGTATGTACAAGATTTTCGGAAAGATAGGCCACCGCAATCGTTGCAGCTGCTAAAATCGCAATCGCTTTCCCCTTTCCCCACTCGGGCTTTTCATCTGCATTGGTCTCATCCTCAGGTTCATGCTGATAAACACCGCGATGGGTAACGAGCTTGAAGAACAAAGCGGCAAGATAAAGTATGATAAGAACAATTGAAATCCCTATGCTTAATGAGAGTATTTCACTATTTTGTAAATTTAGAGAAAAAACTTCCGGGATCACAAAAGCTACAATAACAGCGAACATTAACAGACCGGAGTTATGCCGGGCATCGAAAACGTTAAATTCCTGACGTTTAAACTTTAATCCGCCGATAAAAAAGGAAAGACCGGCTACAAGCAGCAAGTTGCCGAGAACAGAACCGGTTAGGGATGCCAAGACAACACCGACAAGTCCCGCTTTTAAGGCAAAAATCGAAATAATTAACTCGACTGCATTTCCGAATGTTGCATTCAGCAGTCCGCCGATTCGCGGCCCGGAAACAATCGCAAGGCTTTCTGTTGCTCTTCCCATGTAACTGGCCAAAGCGATAATCGTTAAACAGTACAAAATAAACAGCAAAATATTGGACCAGTGCAGCCATGTTCCAATCACGGATAAGGGCACACCAATAAAGGTCATCAGCATAAAAATTCTATTTACCACTAAATTCCACCACCCTTTTAAAATTTTACATTCAATCGGTTTCCATTCTATTCTATCCATATACCTTCAATAAATTGCTTCTGATTTTAGATACAAAGCTTCGCTCAAAACTTTTCCTTGCATTTCATGCTTTTTCCCGTTACCATCATTTTGAAAACATTGTGAATTTTTGAGGATAACTACTATGAATCATGCACGTTTCCGCTTCGCTGTTTTAGTCAGTATCGTTGCCATTTCCGGCCTCTCTCAAGGCATGCTTCTCCCGCTAATTGCCGTTATTTTTGAAAAAAACGGGATTTCTTCATCATTGAACGGATTGAATGCAACTGCCCTTTACATTGGAATTTTATTGGTCTCTCCCTTTATGGAATCACCATTAAGAAAATGGGGCTATAAGCCCGTGATCCTATTTGGCGGAGCAATGGTCTTTGTTTCGCTCGCCTTGTTTCCGTTCTGGACATCCTTTTGGTTTTGGTTTGCGCTGCGGCTCCTGATTGGAATTGGCGATCACGCCCTTCATTTTGCCACCCAGACATGGATTACCACCTTGTCCCCGCTTCATAAACGCGGACGAAATGTTTCTCTTTATGGATTGTTTTTCGGGATCGGGTTTGCAGCGGGACCACTGATGACCCCGCTCGTCAATCTCAATCCTTCCCTGCCGTTTATCATCTCAGCTAGTCTGTGCTTGGCAGGATGGTTCTTCTTGCTCTTGCTGCAAAATGACTTCCCGGAACAAGTAATGGAAATGAATTCGTTCCGGGAAACGATTGCCCGATTTTCGCAAGCATGGAAGTATGGCTGGATCGCCTTTTTA
Organism: Bacillota bacterium Lsc_1132; assembly: GCA_044598425.1. GTDB lineage: Bacteria > Bacillota > Bacilli > Bacillales > Cytobacillaceae > JAEVLT01. Next base: position 683,814 of record CP172536.1, on the reverse strand, counting down.
CCGCCATTTTTGTATGGTTTCTTAGAATCTTCTTTAAATGGCAGCTTTCCCGTCTACGCATTAAGGAAAGGAATTGACGTTTCCAATGTTTCAATGGTGCTGGCTGCATTTGCTGCTGGCAGTATCATTACCCAGCTTCCTTTAGGGATGTTAAGTGATTACTGGGGACGGAAAAAAGTATTAATCACCGTTCTTTTTCTCGGGTTTTTAAGTTTTACTGCAGCAAGCCTGTTCGAGCATTCCTCAATCGGTTTATTTTTATCGTTTCTTTTTTCCGGAATGGTTGTCGGCTCCACTTTTTCGCTTGGCATTAGCTATATGTCCGATTTAATGCCGAAAAAGTTGCTGCCGACAGGAAACTTGCTGTGTGGCATCTTTTTTAGCGTCGGAAGTTTAAGCGGTCCGATCATCGGCGGTTTATTTATCCAATTTTTTCAAAAATCAAGTTTCTTTTATGTCATTAGCACGATGCTGCTTTTGGTTTTCTTAACTTTCTTCTTTTTCAAATCAAAAAAACTGCCCTTCACTGAAAATGGGCGCTAAATGCAAAGCATTTCTGTATCACGAAGAATGAAAATATGGTATGATAAATGAAAAATCAAATAGATCATTTTTTTGCTGTCATCGTTCAGATGGCAGCTTTCGTCTTTTTTAGGGATGGTGAATTTGATTCTTTTTCTCATTAAAAAGTTGTGGAGGGGATTAAATGGGTTGTCATACAGAGGGGTCAACAAAAAAGAAGGCACAGCCGGTGACGTTTATGGAAAAGATCAAACCGCTTGCCGAATTAATTGCTGCGATTACAAGCGGCATTCTCATCGCGGGTGGCTGGCTGCTTGAGAAATTTGATTTCAGCAAGCCCGCTATCATTTTGTTTTTGCTTTCTTTTATTATTGGGGGATTTGCGAAGGCCAAAGAAGGCATTGAGACAACGATCGAATCAAAAGAGTTAAACGTCGAGATGCTGATGATTTTTGCAGCGATCGGCTCTGCGATTATCGGCTACTGGGCGGAGGGAGCCATTTTAATCTTTATCTTCTCGCTAAGCGGCGCCCTTGAAACCTATACAATGAACAAAAGTCATAAGGATATTTCTTCATTGATGGAACTGCAGCCGGAAGAAGCACTGCTCATCAGCAACGGGATGGAACAACGAGTTCCGGTCTCAGAACTAACTGCCGGCGACCATATTCTAGTGAAACCAGGTGAACGGATTCCAGCTGACGGGATCATCATAAAAGGACATACAAACATTGACGAGGCTGCAATTACAGGCGAATCAATGCCCGTTTCAAAAGAAAGTGACGATGATGTTTTTGCCGGAACTGTCAACTTGTCCGGTTCGATCACAGTAAACGTAACCAAAAAAAGCACTGAAACCTTGTTCAGCAAAATTATCGAGCTTGTCCAGTCCGCGCAAAGTGAAAAATCGCCATCTCAGCTCTTTATCGAACGTTTTGAAGGAACATATGTAAAAGTCGTGCTCGCCGTCGTTGTTTTGTTGATGTTTCTCCCCCACTTCCTGCTCGGTTGGAGTTGGACAGAAACGTTCTATCGGGCAATGATTTTATTGGTCGTTGCCTCACCATGCGCCCTTGTCGCCTCGATTATGCCGGCGACCTTATCCGCGATTTCACGCGGTGCCAGGCACGGTATTTTAGTAAAAGGCGGTGTGCATTTAGAAAATTTAAGCCATTTGGAAGCAATCGCCTTTGATAAAACAGGTACCTTGACGAAAGGGAAGCCTGAAGTAACCGAAATCATTGTGAAAGACGGGCTCGATCGGGAGGAATTCATTTTGAAGGCTGCTTCGATTGAAAACTTCTCGACCCACCCGCTTGCCCAGGCGATTGTGAAATATGCAAAGGCAAATGTGAGCAAAGGGCTTTTTCATCTAGATGGACTTCAGGATATTCCGGGTCAAGGGGTAAAAGCCCAAATAGAAGAGGAGGAATGGAAAATTGGCAAAATGGATTTTGTCGGCGGTAAAAAAGCAGCTGAAGCATTTGCAGCAGGAAAAGCGGAGGAATTGGCCAGCAAGGGAAACACTCTTGTCTTCGCACAAATGAATGGTGAAGTTTGCGGCATGATTGCCCTCAAGGACACGGTAAGAGAAGAAACGAAATCGGCGATTGATGACTTGAAAAAGGCGGGCATTTATACGGTGATGCTGACAGGCGACAGTGAAAAAACAGCACAGGCGATTTCAGCTGAAAGCCATGTTGACCAGTTTTTTGCTGAATGCTTGCCCGAAGAAAAAGTGGAACAAGTAAAGGAACTAAAGAAAAGGTTCCAAACAGTTGCCATGGTCGGCGATGGCATTAACGACGCTCCAGCCTTGGCTACCGCAAATATTGGGATTGCCATGGGTGAAGGAACAGATGTCGCGCTCGAAACAGCCGATATTGTTTTGATGAAAAATGATTTGCCGCGAATAGCCGAGGCGATCGAGCTTTCAAGACGGATGAATCGGATTATCAAGCAGAACGTTGTTTTTTCGATCTCCGTGATCGCCTTGTTGATTTCATCCAACTTTATTCAAGTTCTCGATTTGCCTTATGGCGTGATCGGCCATGAAGGAAGCACCATTCTTGTGATCTTGAATAGCTTGAGGCTATTAAAATAATGGCGCTGAAAACGCGTTTGAAAAGGACCGAAATTCTCGGTCCTTTTTTCAATGCTTATTACAAACGCTAATCTTTTCTTAGTGATACCCGTTTGATCCGTTGGCTGAGCCTGATGTTTTATGCTTTGGGCGGCTTTTCCCTTTTTGCTTTGTACCGCCGTCTTTTTTTGTATGCTTTGTCATTTTGCATCAACCTCCATGAAAGTGGCTTGTTTCCCCACTTTTAGTGTCAGCATCTTTCGCCATTTCATGAAGGAAAGTTATGGAGGCTAGTCGCATTTCTTTTTATTTTTTTCACTGTAAAAAGCATTGATTTCACCGCCCAAAATAATAATAAACGCGGTAATGTACATCCAGGTCATTAACACAATGATCGCCCCAATACTCCCATATGTGTTCGAGTAATGCGCAAAATTGCCAACGTAAAAAGAAAGCGCCAAAGAGGATACGATCCAGCCGACCGTCGAAAAAGCTGCCCCTGGAAAAGCGCTTCTACAGCGCAATTTCACGTTTGGTGCAATCCAATACAATACTGTAAATATAAGAAACAATATCACAGCACTGAGGATCCAGCGCAGCATATTCCAAACAACTAGAAACTCCTGTGTAAAACCAAATTGCGAAAACAGAAAAATGCCGATCTGTCTTCCGAATATCGGCAGCAGCACGGCGGCGATCAGGACAAAAACCATGCCGAAAGTTAATAAAACTGCCATCCCTCTTGAAACGATTAAGGAGCGGGTTTCCTTTACATTATATGCTTTATTAAACGCGAGAACAATTGCATTGACCCCGTTTGATGCAGACCAAATCGTTCCGATAATCCCAAAAGAAAGCAGTCCGCCGCGGCGATGATCCATAATATCTTTTACATTTTTCTCAATTAAATCCATTGCTTCTACAGGAGCAAATCCATTTAGCAGGCTAAGCATATAATGCTGGGAAATGGATAAGTAAGGGAGCAATGTAAATAAAAAAATGAGAAATGGGAACAGCGAAAAAAGAAAATAGTAGGCTAGTTGCGCTGACATGCCTGGCAAGTCGTCTTCTTGAATCCGATGCCACAGCTTTTTTAACAATGAAGAATTGAGATCATCTAATTTCCCCACCATTCCACCTCTTTCGTTTTAAATCGCTTACTGTTTGTCTAGGAAGTCCAATTCAACATCCTTTTTCGTAAAAGTATCTTTTGTTTCTTTGAGAAGCTTTGTTACTTGCGGCGTGGTCTCCTTTAGCTCTTCCACTTTTTCCGCGATGAACGCCAAATCTTCCCCAACTTGCTCGACCGTTGTCCGTACTTTCTGGACGGTTTCTTTTATTTGATTGGTCACCTTTTTCGGATTTTTAACAACCACCGCCGCCCCGTGTGCAGCTTTTTGCCAATTCTCCTTCATCGCAGCCCGCGTTTCCTTGTCCAACAAACTTAAAGCACCGCCTACCAATGCGCCAACGAACATACCCTTCCAGAATTTGTTTGAATTTGCCATGGATACCTCTCCTTAAATTCTATTATGTATGATTTTCTTCCCACTATCTTAGCGGGACAAACATGAATCCAGTATAAAACTTGTGTCTTCAGGATTGCAAAAAACGATTCTCTTTCCATTTTCTTCGAAGCAGCCCAACCTATGCAAGTATTTCGCTGCTGTTTTCGATTATTGACATTTGGAACTGAACATGGAAAGATGAAAGTAAAATGCGGAGAGGATGACAAGCATGGATTTATCAGTAAAAACAGCTGAAAATGTTGAATACATGATTGAAGCCATTAAAGAAAAACTAAAAGTATTGAACCTAGGAGCGATCAAGCCATCTCACTTTGATGAGGAAATGTACGAAGAATTGAAGGAAATTTATGAAATGGTCATGAAAAAAAATTCCTTCAGTCCAAACGAAATGCAAGCCCTTGTCGAAGAACTCGGGAACTTGCGGAAACAATAACTTTCGGGATAAACAATCCTTAACACTTTTACGTTCGCGAAAATAAAGAATGGCTCAGAGTTTTTTATGGGCCATTCTTTTTTTATAATCTGTTTTTAGCTAAAGTGGTAGTTGAATATTCTTGACTCCCTTTACACTAAATACATATTGGTGAAACACCAAATTCTCCGTTATGGATACAAAATCTCCAATGGGTAAAATTAAGTAATATTCTATATGGAGATGGTTATTGTGAGCACTCGTCATGAAAATGTTCAAAACGTCCGATTGTTGGAAGACAAGTTATTTGCGTTAGATGCGAAGGGCTGGCTGGAGAATGAGTTTTTAACATGGGAGTGGTGGCTGTTGTTGTTCTTCTTTGTTGTTCCTTGGATTGTCTGGATAATCACAAAGAAACGCAAATGGTTAGTAGAGTCTATACTGTTTGGTGTTATTGCAATGGTGATCACAATTTTATTAGACACAGTAGGGTTGCAATTTACCTATTGGGAATATCCTATAGAATTTTTACCTGTAATTCCGAGGGCGTTTCCATTTGATGTTTCGATGGTTCCTGTTGCATATATGCTGCTTTTCCAATATGCCCGAACATGGAAATCCTTTATTATAGCCCAAATCATCATGGCTTTTGCATATGCTTTTATCGGGGAACCCTTTTGCGAATGGATTGACCTTGTTCGCTATATTAAATGGAATTACCTTTACTCCTTTTTCTACTACATTCTTCTTGGATTTGGAGTTAGAGCACTTATATTGAAGTGTGCTTCTGTTTCAAAGCCATGCTCTTAAAAAGTCCTATTAAATTGGATCGCTTTCTTTTTTTATAGAATGCCTTCTATAATAGGGGGCTATTTTCAACTAAACGCAACCCGCTACTTGATTAAGAAAAACCGGGCAAAAACCGCCCGATCCTTTTTGGTTTGGCTGATAAACGGAGTCTGTTGATTTCCGCTCCAGGCACTCGCTTTCCGCGGGCGGTCGGGAGCCTCCTCGTCGCTACGCTGAAGCCACTGAAAAAGTCCGTGAAATTTTATGAAAAGCAAATTCCTGAAAAATCCATCCCCACTTTCAGTATAAAATTACTTGTAAAATAGATTAAACTCTCCCACTTTGATATTGGAAAACGGCGGTATTTTGGGATTAGGTTTTTCGGAAATTTCATTATTAAACAGAAAAAGCCCTTTTCAGTGGCCTCGCTACGCTCCTGCGGGGTCTCCCTTGATTCGCTTTTCCCGCAGGACTTTGAAATAGCTTCTTTGAAATAACATCGCACGAAGGAAATGCGTATGCATTTTCGAGGAGTCGGTGCCTTCCGCTCCAATCAACAGGGTGCAAGAACTGAATTAAGCATAGTTTATCTAGGACTTTCTCATTTACTGCGATAGACAGCTCTATCAATCAGATTTTCCCCTTTTACTGGTAGTTGCTTGGCGATAGACAGCTCTATCAACCAGATTTTTCCCTTTTACTGGTAGTTGCCGGGTGATAGACAGCTCTATTAACTAGATTTTCCCCTTTTACTGGTACTTACCGGGTGATAGACACCTTTATCAACTAGATTTTTCCCTTTTACTGGTAGTTGCCGGGTGATAGACAGCTCTATTAACTAGATTTTTCCCTTTTACTGGTACTTACCGGGTGATAGACACCTTTATCAACTAGATTTTTCCCTTTTACTGGTACTTATCGGGCGATAGACTCCTCTATCAACCAGGTTTTTCCCTTTTACTGGTACTTATCGGGCGATAGACTCCTCTATCAACCAGGTTTTTCCCTTTTACTGGTATTTACCGGGCGTTAGACACCTCTATCAACCAGGTTTTTCCCTTTTACTGGTACTTACCGGGTGATAGACACCTTTATCAACCAGGTTTTTCCCTTTTACTGGTACTTACCGAGTGATAGGCACCTTTATCAACCAGGTTTTTCCCTTTTACTGGTACTTGCTGGGCGATAAACACCTCTATCAACCAGGTTTTTCCCTTTTACTGGTACTTATCGGGCGATAGACTCCTCTATCAACCAGGTTTTTCCCTTTTATTGGTATCTACTGAGCGATAAGTTAACATATAAAAACCCACCAAGAATGTTTCATTCCTGCTGGGTTTGATTTTATGATCCCATTTCTGTTTCTTCCTTTGTAATTCTCCAGTCATTGGTATAAATATTAAAGCTTTGGTTCCGAATAAACCCTCCTGTCGTGATCCAAAGATTGTCGGCCATCTCGCTTTGGCGCCTGCGGGGTCTCCCCTGCCCCGTACTCCCGCAGGACTTTGAATTAGCTTCATTGAAACAACACCGCACGAAGGAAATGCGTATGCATTTTCGAGGAGTCTTCGCCGCCTTCCGCTCCAATCAACAGAGTTCTTTTACCTAGGCTAAATTTAAAAAGGTATAATTTCTCATTAGTAAGAGGATTATACCTTTTTTGCTGTATAATTATAGTAATGACGGTAATCAATTAGAAACACTGATTGAAAAAAACATCAAAGCTGGGATGAAAGTTGAAACTGTAATTAGTGATACAGCCTATTCTGAAAAAGGTAATATTGAATATACAAAAGAGAATGACATCAAATTAGTAGCTAAAGTAAGTCCAGTGGTTACACAAGGGAATCGAAAAAAAGAAGATGAATTTGAATTTAATAAAGATGCGGGCATGTATGTTTGTAAGGCTGGACATATGGCTATAAGAAAAGCTCGACAAGGGAAAAAGGGTGTGTCTAAAAATCAAGTTCATACTTACTATTTTGATATTGAAAAATGTAAACACTGCCCTTTTAAAGATGGATGTTATAAAGAAGGGGCTAAAAGTAAAAGTTATTCTGTAAGTATTAAATCAACTATTCATACAGAGCAAATAAAATTTCAAGAAAGCGACTATTTTAAAGAAAAATCAAAAGAGCGATATAAAATAGAAGCCAAAAACAGCGAATTAAAACACAGACACGGGTATTATGTTGCGAAATCCTCGGATCTATTAAGCATGGAATTACAAGGTGCCATGGCACTATTTACGGTGAATCTAAAAAGAATATTGAAACGAATTGGTTAAAATCAGGGGCAAATTTGCCTTCTTAAGTAAAAAAGGCGACTCAAAATCCACATTTTTGAATTTTGAGTCGCCTTTTATTTTGCTGTTACTTAAAGATTCTTAAAAAACCGAAGGTATTTCAGTGCCCGCCGCCAAAGCGCTGAGGAGGCTCCCTGGCACGCCGCGGAAAGCGAAGCGCCTGGAACGAAAATCAACAGACAAGGTTCAGAGCAATAAACAAAAAAGGGTGTTCCTAAAAGCTATACTTTTGGGACACTCTCAATTATCGAAGTTCAGATATAAATTCTGATAGTACAAGAAAAGCGCACACGCCCTTCGGAACAAGCAACAACTGCTTGTTTGTGCGGAGCAAATTCACAGAAGCTTTCCTTTGTGCTCATCGGCGTACGGACTGGAGGCCCTTCGACTAAAGATAAAGGAAACACGGTGTGGGTTGCGAGCCGATGTTGACTTATCGTAGGGAGAAGGACGAAGTACGCTAGCCGATAGGCGCTTCTCGCTAGACCGTTATCGAAGTTCAGATATAAATTCTGATATTTTAAGAAAAGCGCAAGCGCCCTTCGGAACAAGCAACAACTGCTTGTTTGTGCGAAGCAATTTCACAGAAGCTTTCCTTTGTGGTCATCGACATAAGGAGGTGGACTAAAGCCGAGTGAGATAAAGGCTTCATAATTAGCCCTAAAACTTATACAATATGAATATTTCGAGAACCATGCACTCAATCGAGTATAAAATAACTACGATTTTATACTCGATTTGCATGGAAAGTACTCATTCAATCCTGCTCAGTTAGGATCATCGGACCTTCGTTGGTAATAGCGATGGTATGCTCAAATTGAGCGGAATATTCGCCGTCAAGCGTTCTGGCTGTCCAGCCGTTTGAATCCATTTTCGTTTGATATTTGCCAATGTTCACCATTGGTTCAATCGTAAATACCATTCCTTCTTTAATACGGGGCCCTTTTCCCGGCAATCCGTAATGAGGGACATCCGGCTTTTCATGAATAACAGCGCCAATTCCATGCCCGATAAAATCGCGGACAACAGACAATCCTTCACTTTCAACGTATTGCTGAATTGCATGGCCGATATCTCCAATACGATTTCCAATTTGAGCTTGTTCGATTCCTTTGTATAGTGCTTCTTTCGTTACTTTTAACAAATGCTCCGTTTCCTTTGAAACATTGCCAACTGGGTAGCTCCAAGCAGAATCTGCCAGAGCGCCATTATAGTTCACAACCATATCGATCGTGACGATATCTCCTTCTTTTAATGGCTCTTTTCGAGGAAAACCGTGGCATATTTCATCATTTACACTCGCACATGTCGCATACTCGTAGCCTTTATAGCCCTTTTGTTCAGGCGTTGCTCCCTGCTTTTCTAAAAATTGCTCAACAAACTCCTCAATCTCCCAAGTTGTAACTCCCGGTTTAATGATTTTTGCAATTTCTTTATGACAGGAAGCAAGAATTTTGCCGGCTTGTTTCATTGCTTCAATTTCACGGGCTGATTTTAAAACAATCATGTTTCTTTCCTCTTTTCTGTAAATTCTCGTCTATTTATGCATATTCCATTTCAACTGTATCAATTCATACGCTCTTTTATATTAGCGCTATTTGAAAATTATTTCAAAGTTGTTTGCAAAATTTGAATGCTTGTTACCACAACAGAAAGAATTCAGTAGATTACATGGAACTTTCCCAGCTCTTTTGATAAAATAACTTTATATCTTTACAGTTAGGTGTGTGAGTCCCCAATGATCGGTGATCGTGTAAAAAAACTTCGTTTGGAAAAAAAAATGTCTTTGTCTGAACTAGCTGATCAAGCCGGAGTTGCGAAGTCTTACTTAAGTTCGCTCGAGAGAAATCTTCAGCGCAATCCTTCGATTCAGTTTCTTGAGAAAATTGCGGCTGTTTTAAATGTACCTGTTGACCATTTAATCCATGAACAAATTACTCATGAAGATTTAGATAACGACTGGATGAATCTTGTTAAAGAAGCAATGAACTCTGGTATTTCAAAAGAGCAGTTCAAAGAATTTCTTGAATTCAACAAATGGAGAATCAACCAACAAAACGATAATCAGTAACAGTACTTCTATATATTAAAAGAAATTTTTTGAAAAAGTAGATCTTTTTACCCATTCTTATTCCAAAACCTTCAAGAGCTCACTGAATCTGTCTACTTATGCAGAATCAGGATGGAATTTGTATTAAAAAAAGGATTCCAAATAGACAAAAAATAACACTCTGATAAAATCGAACTAGTTATAATGTATCTAGAGATTGCAATAAAGCAAATTAGTCCTAAAAATAGAGAGCGAATTTGGGGAAAGGCGTGAATCAGAAAAGGGCAAACCTGCTGAAAAACAGGGACGCAAAACTTCGGGTCTAAGGCGGGAATTTCTTATGCTACGATTGCCGAGTTGCCTGGAATACGATTCGTATTTTAGGGGTGAGAATGTGGTCAAAACAGACCTACTTGTCGAAGAAATTGACACCGAATGGATCAAACTCATGTTAGAAGCAAAAAAAATCGGAATAACAAAAGATATCGTTCGTGAATTTCTTAACAAGAACGGCATAAGAGAAACATATATTAAAAATTCATCAACTACATAACAAAAAAGGCGAGCAAAAAGACTGTAAAAAAAGAAAGCACTCATAATGAAGTACTTTCTTTTTTTACTGATTGAGTGAATTTCATAATTCTGATCCCTACGGGCTCAATGCTTTTAGACAATAGAAAAAGGAGTACCTCCCCAAAATGTCGAAATGAGTATGTGACGAAACAAACTCTAAGACTGGAGGAAGACACCTATGCCTATTATAAGACAAGAAAGCCTTTTAAGGAGCTCAAATTCTGTAGGTCTATGATTTTTTTTAAGAATCAATTATGAAATTGATTGATTAATTTCCAATTCTCGGCAAGATAAGGATTTCAACTCTTCTATTTTTTGCTCTGCCCTCTGGGGTATCATTTGATGCCACAGGCTGGTATTCCCCAAAGCCTTTTGCGCTAAACCATCTCGGATCCAATTTGTCATTTTTTAAAATAATCTTCATAAAGTTCACCGCACGCATCACACTTAATTCCCAGTTGGATCCATATTTTGAATTGCTGATTGGAACATTGTCCGTGTGTCCGCTGATAATAATATTTCTTGGCGGATTCATCACAAGTAAATTGGAGATTTCGCTTGCTGTTTTCAAGTCCATGCTCCGAACTTCCGCACTTCCCGAATCAAAAAGAACATTATCCCGAATCGTCACAAGCAACCCTTCACTTGTCAGTGATGTCTGCAGCTTATTGGACAACTGATTAGCAGTAATATAATTATTCACTTTTGCCTGCAGTTCTTTTAGCTCTTTTTGATCCTCATGCAATGCTTTTTGATGTTCTTGTTCTTTTTTCAGTTTTTCCGGGTCTTCTGCCATATATTGATTTTTCTGCAAATCTTTCTTAGGTACATCCGGGGCATCCAGATTGCCTTGAGGGGTTAAAGTCCGATAATTTAATAACCCCGTTCCCCCGGTAAACATTTCATTAAACGCTTTTGACAAAAGCTGAAATTTCTGAGCATCAACAGAACTCATTGCAAATAGGACGATAAATAAAGCCAAAAGCAATGTTAACAAATCGGAATACGGCAAGAGCCACGCCTCACTTGGTTCTTCCTCCTCATGCTTTTTCTTGCGGCGCTTACTCATCTCGATTCACAACACTTTCTTCAAGAATTTTCTTCCGTTCTCCCGCTGGCAAATACGATGCCAGTTTTTGCTCGATCACCCTTGGTGCCTCACCTTCAAGAATCGATAAGATTCCTTCAATCATCATTTGCTTCAATTTTACTTCCTGCTTGGATTTGCGCTTTAATTTATTCGCAAATGGATGCCATAATACATATCCAGTGAAAATCCCAAAGAGCGTGGCAACGAACGCAGCCGAGATGGCATGTCCTAATGCGACCGTGTCGTTCATATTGCTTAGCGCGGCAATTAGTCCGAGTACGGCGCCCAATACCCCAAGAGTCGGGGCATATGTTCCGGCTTGTGAAAAGATCGCGGCACCTGACAGATGGCGCTCTTCCATCGCCTCAATTTCTTCAGAAAGAACATCTCTTATGTAATCAGCACTTTGTCCATCTACAGCAAGAGACAAACCATTTTTTAAAAAAGGATCATCCACTTCACTTGTCTTTGCTTCAAGCGCGAGCAGCCCCTCTTTTCTTGCGAGCTGAGCCCAATCTGAAAACAGCCTGATCAATTCCGCTTGATTGACTGCCCTTTGTTCTTTAAATATAACAGCAAAAAGTTTCGGCACTTTTTTTATTTCACTTGTTGGAAAAGCAATGGTTACAGAGGCGATCGTACCAGCAAAAATGATTAGAAAGGCGGCAGGATTCGCTAATGCGACTAAACCGACCCCTTTTAAAACCATCCCTACCCCAATCGCAACAAAACCAATGATCAAACCAATTATTGTCGTTAAATCCATTTATCTCTCACCTGCATCTACCAGTATTTGCGCATCTTTCATTTACAGCCCAGCTTCAATTTCCGTTTTTAAAACATTCCCTTTCTCTTTATTTCGACAAGATTCTTTAAATTTTAATAGCTTACGAGAATTTTAAATGAAAGAAGCAAGTGATCTTTTAGAGAAATTCATTTTTTGCTAAACAAATAAATAATTCATCTTCAATCGGAAATGTCGATAAATGGGGATTTTCGACTTCCCTTGCAATCGTAAATTTCGAAAGCAGGGATAACCAATATTTCGTATCACCGCAGCCAAGTATAGCCAGATCGATTCTTTTATTTGCTTTAGGCTACGGACTTGTGTTTGCGTTTCACTTGAATGAATGGTTGCACAAAACGGCAATCCCGTTACAGGATACCGTTTTGTGCTAATCAATTTGCAGCTTTTTGTAGATTTTTTGCTGATAATTTTTAAAACCGGCTGAATTCGTTTTGACCCTTCGGTTGGACATTAAGCGATTATAGCGGAGCAGTTTTTCATTCAATTGCTTCTGGAGCTGTTCTTTTTCATGGGTATTATCGACCTTTTGGATCAAGTCTTCGATCGAAAGCATCTCTTGTCTCAACCGATTTTCTTCATTTGTATATCCACCATTTTTCAATAATTTATAGGCCATTCTCAATTCTTCAGGAATACTCGATAAATCCTCAAGTTCCAGAGGTTTTCCAAAACCGGGAAGCTGATCGAATTCTCCATCTTTGTAAGCTTTTTTTATCCGATCCTCGGAAATAATATGAAATAAATCGATTTTATTTCCCTCCTCGCCTTGTTTTCTTTTATTATAACCTTTTAGGCTTGGAGATTAAATATGGCCGATTTTTTGCGGTTCGCGGATAATGCCTGGTTCCCCCGGCTTCCAATTGGCAGGCACTCCCTCACCCGTCTGTTTTGCATATTGAATGCCCTTTAACAGCCGGACATGTTCCGCAAGATTTCGACCGACTTCCCGAGGATAAATCAGCTTGGATGCAATGATTTGATCAGGGTCAATGAAAAATGAAGCCCTGAATGCAGCGCCTGAATGCTCATCTAAAACACGATACGCACGGCTAATTTCTTGATTGCGGTCACTTAACATCGGATACTGAACATTTTTCAGAGAAGGAGACGTTTCTAAAAAAACTTTATGCGAATAAACACTGTCCGTACTGATTGCCAGTACAACCGTATTTAATGCTTGTAATTCATGATGAACAGCGGCGACCGCCGCCAATTCCGTCGGTCAAACAAAGGTAAAATCACTTGGGTAAAAGAAAAGCAGCACCCATTTCCCTGCATAGTCGGATAAACGAACTTTTTTGATCTGGCCATTGATGATGGCATCTGTGGTAAAAAGCGGAGCGGGATCATCGCGGCTCGCATCAAAAAAATCTTGGCATGCCGCCAAATCACTGGCATGTATGTGGCTTGTCATGAAAGGTTCCTCCTCGTTTTTGTTGCACTATATACATATGCACAGGCTAATAGAACGGCCCGTAATATTTTCGTTTGAAGGCGGACATGCTAGTAATGAAGCCGAAAGGAGTGTTTTTGTTGGCACGAGGAGAGCATTTCAATCATAAAAAGAAACACCATCCTGGCAATTTTCCTCAAGATCGTTTAACTGAAAAACATACGAAAGAAGCAGTTGAAGACGAGGAACTAATCGTCACCCAGGAAGCTTTCAAAAATCGAATCGAAGAAGAGTAAAATGGCGGGGAACTTACTCCTCGCTATTTTTATTCTATCCAGCGAAAAAGTTTTATTTTTTCTGCTAGGTTCTTTTTTACGATGGGGAATCCGTTTATCCGTGATTTTGGCCATTTATCCGTGAAGATGGACCATTTATCCGTGGAATTTACCTATGTATCCGCGAGTTTTTCGATTTTATCCGTATTTGTAAAAACACGGACTTTTCGTCATAGAATCCCCCCCTAATTTTTCCTTTCATCCGTTAACTTGCTGCAGGAGTAACGGTATTACAAAAATAGCTTCTTTTCCGTTATACTGTATAAAGGATATCTTTGCCTCAATGAAAGGAGCAGTTATGAAATCTCTTGTACTTGCAGAAAAACCGAGTGTGGCCAGGGAGCTTGCACGCGTCCTTGGCTGCAACCAAACGCATAAAAATTACCTTGAAGGAAACCAATATATTGTCACATGGGCGCTCGGCCATTTAATTGAATTAAAAATGCCGGAGCATTACGACACAAAGTTTAAAACATGGCGGCTCGAAGACTTGCCGATCATTCCGCCCAAAATGGGCTTAAAGGTCATCAAACAAACAAGCCAACAATACCGGGCGATTGAAAACTTGGCCAAACGTAAGGATATTAACGAGTGTATTATTGCAACCGATGCCGGTCGTGAAGGAGAGCTTGTCGCCCGCTGGATTTTAGAAAAAATCCATTGGAACAAACCGATTAAGCGGCTCTGGATTTCGTCTCAGACCGATAAGGCAATCAAGGAAGGCTTCAAGCAATTAAAGCCTGGCCATCAATATGATAATCTTTATCAATCCGCTGTCTGCCGCGCGGAAGCCGATTGGCTGATCGGATTGAATGTCACAAGAGCGCTGACAACCAAATACAAGGATCCGCTTTCAGCCGGACGCGTACAAACGCCGACACTGTCAATGGTGCTTGAACGCGAACAACAAATTCAAACGTTTGTTCCGAAAGAATACTGGACTTTGCAAGCAGACATTGGCCTGATGGCGGCTGATTGGGAACATAACAATGAAAAGCGGATTTTCGCTAAAGACCAGGCCGAGAGAATCGCGAAAAAAATCGATGGCGCAAAAGCTGTTCTTGAAAAAATCGAACGTAAAAAGAAATCGGAACAGCAGCCGCTGCCGTATGACTTAACGGAATTGCAGCGGGATGCCAACAAACGATTTGGCTTTTCCGCGAAAAAAACACTAAACGTTTTGCAGCGGCTCTATGAGCAGTATAAGCTGGTGACATATCCCCGGACAGATTCCCGGTATCTGACAACGGATATGGCTGGCACAATGGCCGACCGGCTGCAAGGAATGGCTTCCGCTTATAAAGAAGAAATCCGTCCGATTCTTGCGGGCAAAAACCAAGTCCTCGCCAAGCGTGTGTTTAATAACGAAAAAGTGACCGACCACCATGCCATTATTCCAACGGAACAGCGTCTTCACTTAAGCGACCTGGACTCCGATGAAAGAAAGATTTATGATTTGATAGCGAAGCGTTTTTTGGCTTTATTTTACCCAGCATATGAATACGAAAGTATCCAGGCTGTCTTCACAGTTGAAGGTGAAACATTTACGGCACGGGAAACAGCCGTAATTGAGCTTGGTTTTAAAAAACTAACAGGGAAAGAGGAAAGTCCGCTGCCTTCACAAAGCCTGCAAAAGCTCGAAAAAGGCAGGGAATTTACCGTTCAAAACCCAACGATTGCGCAAAAGTGGACGGAGCCACCGCAGCGGTATTCCGAAGCAGATATTCTGGCGCAAATGGAAAAATTCGGTCTTGGAACACCGGCTACACGGGCTGAAATCATTGAAAGGCTTGTGGAAACAGAGGTCGTCGAACGGCAAAATGGACGATTTCATCCGACGAAAAAAGGGAAACAGCTGATAGACCTCGTCAACGATGAGCTGAAATCTCCGGAGCTGACGGCAAAATGGGAGCAAGAGCTTGAAAGAATCGCAAAAGGAAAAGCCGATCCGAAAGCTTTTTCACAAAAAATTCGCCGACAAACACAACAGCTTGTCTCTGAAATTAAAGCAAGCGATAAATCGTACCGGGCTCATAATCTGACCGGTTCCAAATGCCCGGAATGCGGCTCATTTTTAAAAGAGCGGAATACGAAAGATGGCAAAATACTTGTTTGCTCAAATCTTGAATGTTCTTTCCGAAAGCGGAAAGATCCAAAGCTTTCGAACAAACGCTGCCCGCAGTGCCATAAAAAAATGGAAATGCATGAAGGAAAGGCAGGGCTCTATTTTCAGTGCCGCAAATGCAATATTGTTGAAAAAGCAGAGGAAAAGAAAAAAGCAGTGAATAAGCGAGAAGAACGGACGCTTGTACAAAAATACACGCAAAAAGAAGACTTTGGCACAAGTTTGGGCGATTTGCTGAAGCAAGCTTTGAAAGATCAGGAGTAACAGAGATCCAGGGAATTTCCCGGAAAACGTTACCCCAAATTTATAAAGGTAGGCACATTCGATTTCGTGCTTGCCTTTTTTTAAGCTGACTTTATATGAGGGGAGGTTATCGCCATAAGGATTCGCGATTGGGATCAAAATTTAAAAGTTCGCTTGTTTGGCGAAGCGTTAATGAATATCTCTTATTGGATGTTCTTTCCCTTTCTGACGATATATTTTGCGGATTCTTTCGGAAAAGATCGCGCTGGGCTTTTATTGATTTTTTCACAGGTTTTTTCAGTGGCGGCGAATCTGCTGGGCGGCCACTTTGCAGACCGCTTTGGACGTAAACGGATGATGGTTCTGTCTTCTATCGGGCAAGGACTGTCTTTTATAGCTTTTGCATTTGGCAGCTCCCCTTGGCTTGTTTCCCCATGGCTAGGGTTTATTGCCTTTACCGTCGCCGGTGTATTTGGTGCTTTTTATTGGCCGGCCAGCCAGGCGATGGTGGCGGATGTCGTCGATGAAAAAAATCGCAGTGATGTGTTTGCTATTTTTTATACTTCGATTAATATTGCCGTTGTCATTGGGCCATTGCTTGGCGCGATATTTTATGTAAATTACCGCTTTTTGCTTCTGCTTGCAGCCGGGCTAGTCTGTATTTTATTAGGATTTATTTTAATAAAATGGACAAGAGAAACAGCGCCTCTAAGCAGCTACGAGCATAACCGCTACGCCTTAAAATGGCATTCCTTTTTACATAACCAGATAAAGGACTATTCGCTTATTTTAAAAGACCGGATTTTTCTTTTGTTTATTCTTGCGGGAGTGATGGCCGGGCAGACATTTATGCAGCTGGATTTATTAATTCCCGTCTATATCAAAGATGTCATGCAAGAGGGACAGGATCTATTACCAGCTTGGGGATGGAATTTTAACGTAAAGGGAGAACAGGCCTTCGGGATTGTCCTTGCGGAAAATGGATTGCTCGTTGCGTTGTTGACCGTTTTTGTGACAAAGTGGATGGCACAATATCATGAGCGGAATGTATTTATGCTCTCCTCCCTCCTTTATGCCGTGTCGGTTGTCCTTTTCAGCCAAACAAACTGGATTTGGGGCTTTATTTTTGCCATGGCGGTTTATACGTTCGGAGAACTGGTATCGGCTGGACTTCAGCAAAGCTTCGTTTCGAAAATTGCACCGGAGCATATGCGGGGACAGTATTTTGCAGCAGCCAGTCTGCGTTTTACGATCAGCCGAACCATCGCACCGCTCTTCATTCCAATGACAGCCTGGGTCGGTAACAGTTGGACATTTTTCATTCTTGCCGTCCTCGCTCTATTTAGTGCCGTCCTTTATTGGCTAATGTTCAAGCTTTTGAAAAACAAGTAAGATCGGAAAAGCACGCTCTTGGCAGCGTGCTTTTCTTGTTTGAAAATATTGGTCGAAATCCCTTCGAAAAGAGATACCTGTATGGGATCATTACTGCCGATACAGCGCTTTGTTTAAAATACTTCCCTGTTAATTGATACCTTTCAATTGTAAAATTTAATGGGTCAATAATCCAATATTCATTCGCCCCTGCCTTTTCATAGCTATGAAACTTGATAAGCAATCCTTTCGGGCAGTGTAAGAGGGCAAAACTTCAATAATGAGATCAACTGCTCCGATCATATTTTTTCTGCCAATTTTTTCTTTATCACAACGTTCACTGAGTTTCAGTTTGATATGAAAACCCGATTAGTTTCTTTTTCGAGCCAATTTGGCTAAAATAACAAGTAGATGCTGAAAAAGGAGACAAAAAAATGAGCGATTTTCAAAGAAACTTGGAAAAATATGCGGAGCTTGCGGTGAAAGTGGGCGTCAACGTTCAAAAAGGACAAACATTGGTTGTGAATGCGACATTGGATGCAGCTGAGTTCGTTCGGCTCATTGCCAAGCAAGCATACGAAATTGGAGCCAACAATGTCATTGTCAATTGGGATGACGATACTGTTACCAGAACAAAATATGAATTGGCATCAGATGAAGCATTTACAGAATTCCCTGTTTGGAAGGCAAAAGAAAGGGAAGAACTTGTAAAACAAGGCGCGGCATTCATGTCGATTGTTTCATCCAGTCCGGATTTATTAAAAGGTGTGAAGCCGGAACGTATTGCCAATTTCCAAAAGGCGGCTGGAAAAGCGCTAGAAAAGTACCGCCAGGCCGTTCAATCGGATAAGATCAGCTGGACAGTCATTGCCGCTGCCTCCCCTGCCTGGGCTGCGAAAGTATTTCCGGATGAGCCTGCGGAAAATCAGGTGGCAAAGCTATGGGATGCCATTTTTAAAGCAACCCGCGTGGATAGCGAAAATCCGGTTGAAGCATGGAAGCAGCATGATGCCAACTTGCACGAAAAGGTTCGATATTTAAACGATAAGCATTATGCAAAGCTGCATTATAAAGCGCCAGGAACAGACTTAACGATTGAGCTGCCAAAAAACCATCTTTGGGTTGGCGCCGGCAGCATCAACGAAAAAGGAATCGAATTTATGGCCAATATGCCGACCGAAGAAGTGTTCACAGTACCTTTAAAGACAGGCGTAAACGGAATCGTCTCCAGCACCAAACCGTTGAGCTATGGCGGCAACATCATCGACAGGTTCAGTATTACGTTTGAAAATGGAAAAATTGTTGGAGTGAAGGCAGAGGAAGGCGAAGAAATTTTAAAACGCCTCGTCGACACCGATGAAGGTTCGCACTACCTTGGCGAAGTAGCCCTTGTTCCATTTAACTCGCCGATTTCCCAGTCAAATATTCTATTCTTTAATACATTATTTGATGAAAATGCTTCAAACCATCTCGCCATTGGAAGTGCCTATGCTTTTTGTATTGAAGGCGGCAAAACAATGTCTGCAGAAGAATTAAAAGCAAACGGACTGAACCAAAGCATTACCCATGTCGATTTCATGATTGGTTCAGCCGAAATGGACATCGACGGCATTACCGCTGATGGAAAAGCTGAAGCTGTCTTCCGCGGCGGCAACTGGGCATTCTAACCGGAATACTGGTGACAAAAGCAAGGAGACCCCTGCTTTTGTCTATTTACGACAATGATATTATTTTTCATCATTGATTGGTAATTGTTAGATTGATTGCAAACTTCCAAGGCTAAGGTTAAAATGTCTGTTTAAAGTGCATAATGATTTGCTGGAGGTTATTTTTTGATGTGGAATGAATTTAAAAAATTTGCGATCAAAGGAAATGTTGTCGATCTGGCGATTGGGGTAATTATTGGAGCAGCTTTTGGCAAAATTGTCTCTTCCCTTGTCAAGGATGTCTTGATGCCGCTGATCGGTCTGTTAATGGGCGGAATTGATTTTTCCACTCTCGCGATTAAAGTTGGCGATGAACAATTAAAATATGGACTTTTTATTCAATCTGTCGTTGATTTCTTTATCATTTCTTTTTCCATCTTTCTTTTTGTTAAAGTGGTGAATCATTTTAAAACAAAAGAAAAAGAGCCTGAAAAGATTAGCCGAACAGAGGAGCTTTTAACAGAAATCCGCGATTTGTTAAAAGAAGAAACCAGAAAAAATGAAACTTCTTGACCACTTTTTCGTATATAATGGTGTAACATACTTTTAGAGAGGTGAAAAAAAGTGTATTCTCAAACAGCGAATGAGTATATGCCATCCGTTTTAAGAACATTTGCTCTTTCCCTTGCCTTTTCCTTTCTTGGGACAATGGCAGGTGTATATGTGCCACCGGCATTGTTTATGCCGCTAGCAATTCTTGAGTTAATCATGCTTATATCTGCTACATTTTTCAGACGGAAAAAAGCAGTTTCTTATTCGTTTTTGTATATTTTCACATTTATTTCGGGAATTACAATTTACCCTGTAGTTGCCTATTATCTGGCAACAACAGGCGCCAACACGGTTCTGCTTGCATTTGCAACGACGACAACCGTTTTTGCCGGCCTTGCCATTTATGCAACAAAGACGAAAAGAGACTTCACTTTTTTAGGCGGTTTCTTGATGGCTGCCCTGCTCGCACTAGTGGCGATTTCGATTTTTAATATTTTCTGGCCATTAAGCACTACAGGAATGCTCGCCTATTCTTTCATCGGTGTGATGGTTTTCAGCGGTTATGTACTCTTTGACTTCAACCGTATGAAGCGCCACGGCGTCCGCCCAGAAGAAGTGCCTTTGATGGCATTAGGTTTGTATTTGAATTTTATCAATTTGTTCTTAGATTTATTGCGGATTTTTGGGATCCTTTCAAGCAAAGACTAAAACGAAAGGCAGCCGGTTTACCCCGGCTGCCTTTTTGATTTCATGAAACTGCTATTTTTGAGCACTATAAAGGGCTTTATTTGTTTTAGTGTTTATGCACCGGCACCTTAAGTAAGACCGAGATACCGATTTTTTTGCAAATGGTTAAATAATGCATGAAAGCAAGCAAGACAGCTTCCGTATTCATCCCGATAATGACGCCATCCATCCGCCATTCCGGCATCGATCCTGCTAATAAGATGATCGAATAGGAGATCACAATTGACCAGATTGTTTGGATAAACAGATCTTTTAATAACCCTAACCCGATTAAAAATGCCTGCATCGGAATAATAAAAAAGTAAAATAAAAAAAACGGCCAAAGCATTTGTATATAGACAGCGGCTGATGATGAATGGAAAAATAACGAGCTAAATGGCCGTGCGAAAACATAGAAGACCACAACTGCCGGAACACCATACAGGAAAGTAACTTTGATTACTTGAGATAACATTTTTTGCAAACCTGCATAATCCTTCGTCGCATATGTCTTAGAAACCGCTGGGATTAAAACAATCATCATCGAATGGGCAATAAAGGCTGGAAACAAGCCAATGGTTACAGCGACACCAGCAAGCATTCCGAATTGTTCTGTTGCTAAAGTATGGGTTAGCCCGGAACGAACAAGCGCCCCTTTGATCAGAAATGGCTGAATCGCATTGGCAATGGCTGAAAATAACCGCAACCCTGTGGTCGGGGCGGAGACTGCAATCAGATTTTTCCGGACAACGGTGCGATTCAGATTAGAAAAAGGCAGACGCTTCAACTGCTGATATTGAATGATAAACGAATAGACAAGATAAAAAAATACAACCAGTTCACTGCCAATCAATGTGCAAATCGAAACAAAGACGGCCGCTTCCGTCTGAAATTTTAAATAGCGAAAAAGCAGGAACAGAACAGCCAGTTGAAAAGTTTTCCGAAAAAAAGTGGATAATGCGATTTTCCCCATTTGGTGCTTTCCCATAAAATATCCTCTGGCAACAGAAGTAAAGGTCATAACCGGTATGAGAATAATCACAACCCATCTTGTGTAAGGATGATAGGAATCAAAAACTGGCACAATCGGCAGGATGGCGGTTGCGAGTAACAAAAGCAGCGACGTAAAGACAATGGCAATGACAATGGCATGATGAAGAATATTGCGATGGAATCTGCTTTCTTTTTCGGCGATCAGCTTAGAAATGGAAACATGCAGTTCAAAACTCGAGAGCAATATAATTAAAAAAACCGATGGAAGAATTGACATATACAGACCGAGTCCGTGTTTCCCCAATTCTCTTGCCAGAATCATATTCACTAAAAATTCAATACTCTCACCTATAAAAGCGGAAATAGCTAAATAAAACACACCTCTATAAAAGATTGCCAATGGACCAATTCTCCTTTATCTCAATCTTACTTTATAAAGGTATGAGACAAGTCTGGTAATTAGTAGGGGTATTTTTACTTTGGGATTGATCGAAAGTCTACTATTTAGGAATTCGACGAGTTTCGGCGACAATTCGACCCCCATCACGAAAAGCAGCCCCCATCCGAAGTGCAAAATGGTTATTTGATCAAGGAATGTTTAAAAGCATAAATGACCGCCTGTGTACGATCCTGAACTTGAAGCTTGCTTAAAATATTGCTCACATGGGTTTTAAAGACCAATCATCGGGCCGATTGTTGATAGCAGAACAAGTGCGGCAATTCCTCCAGCTGCTAGCAAACCGAATTTTTTCATATCTTTTTCCTCCTTT
The DNA here is from genome assembly GCA_044598425.1 of Bacillota bacterium Lsc_1132. Lineage (GTDB taxonomy): Bacteria > Bacillota > Bacilli > Bacillales > Cytobacillaceae > JAEVLT01. The sequence continues at coordinate 661,499 of CP172536.1, read as the reverse complement.
TGTTATCTGCTATCATCTTACCTTTTAGTCTTGTCCCCCATAACGAGCTTAAGCTTGATTTCCAGGTCGGTCTTAAGGCGTAGAAAAGGTCAGCCCCATTTCGAGACTGACCTTTTTGCGTCGTTATTTCGAAATAAACATTTGCACCCAGTAGTATTTTTGCGTCCCGCCCTTTGAATAGCCAACACCAATTTGCGTATAATTCCTGCTCAAAATATTGGCACGGTGACCCGGGCTGTTCATCCAAGCACGTACCACTTCTTGCGGGGAAGTTTGGCCAGCTGCAATATTTTCACCTGCCGCACGGTACGCAATTCCGAAATTCTTGATCATCGTGAATGGATCGCCATACGTTGGGCTTGTATGTGCAAAATAATTCTTATCCCGCATATCGTTTGCCTTATAGCGGGCAACCCGAGAAAATTCCCAATTTGCAGCAAGCGCCGGCAGTCCATTTTTCGTACGTTCCTGATTCGTTAGCTGGATCACCTGATTTTCAATGCTTTTAATCGCATCATAGTTTGGAATGTTGACTTTGTCACCAGGATAAATCAAATTCGGATTTTTAAATTGCGGGTTAGCTTGGATGATTTCCGAAATGCCCACTTGATAGCGCACGGCAATTTTCCAAAGCGAGTCGCCCGGCCGTACCGTATAAATTTGTTGGGCAAAAGAAGCCTTTGGAATACTAATTAGAGATAAAACAAATAGTAAACAAATGCATAAAGTTTTTTTCATTTTAGCACCTCCTCCGAAATATATATTTTTGCTTTACGGTTCAAAATATACAGGAGCGAAAGAAATCATTTTCAGAATGGAGAAAATCATGAAAGACATTACGTGGTTGACCTATATCATGTTCATCCTGGCAAGCTATCGTTTAACCCATTTGATTGTTTTTGATAAAATTACGGAATTTATCCGCAAGCCTTTTGTTAAAAAAATAAATGTGGAAACCGAATCAGGCACAAAAACGAAAGAAGTTCCAAAATCACTGTTTGGCTATCTGCTGAAATGCTATTGGTGCGCCGGCGTTTGGAGCGCTATTTTTCTCGTCGTTCTGTACTTGCTTTTTCCAAGGATCGCTTTGGTTTTGATCTTCATTCTTTCCATAGCCGGCGGTCAGTCAATCCTCGAAACGTTTGTCGGCGTTAACCTTAAGAAAGTTGATTACTATGCGGAAATAGAAAAAAAGAAATAATTTTATTTCGAACAGGGTATAGATAAACTATTATCTTTACTAGGAGGAATGCATGTGAGCTCTTCTTGAGAAAATCCCCCCGTTTCTGAAAACCTACTGGCGGGAAATGGAGTAATTTTTTTCTCATAATACCAGCAAAATCGAAATACGGATAAAGCGCGTGGTTCCACGGATATATGGTTTTTTCTCGCGGATAAATTTCAAATTTTCGCGGATATGATATGTTGTCCTTTTTCGCGGAGTTGTCCTTTTTCGCGGATATATCCGAAATTTCCACGGATAACCATTCCTTTTGGGATCCATTTGCGCCTTGATTCCGATAAATAAATGAAAAGCCTCCACTAGAGGCTTTTCATTTATTTATCAAGCGGACGATTGCGCTTTAAATCTTCGCCTGTTGTAAATTCAACTAATTCTGAACTTGTTTTCCCTTTTTTCGCATTATTATTTCGCTGCGCATTTTGGTTGCCTAATTTTGTTCTGCCCATCCATACCATCTCCTTTCAAAAATAGTATGGATGAAACCAAGCCAGCTTATGCTTCACTAGAAACCAAGCTTTGGTGCTTTCCGCGCTTTTGTTAGCTGCTCAAATGCATAGGCAATTTCAATCAGCACGGGCTCACTGTACGCTGTTCCCGCAAAGGTAATTCCGACTGATCCATTCTTCACTCCATTTTTTCAGCTTTGGATTTTGCACTTTTTGTTTCCCCCTCTTTTTATGTATGCGGACACTTTTATTAAATTCAATACATTCCCTAGATAATCCTCTAAAAAGCCAAATAGCCAGTCCTCATGACTGGCTACCTTTGTTCAGGATCCGTAATTTGCCCTTTGTAAAAAATTCGTTTATGAACCGGGATTTTCAGCTCGTTGGCTAAGCGCTTTAATTCCCTTTCTTCCCGTTCTGTCACAAGTGAGATGACCATTCCGCTTGCGCCCATCCGCCCTGTTCTGCCGGAACGATGGACATATTGAGTAATGTCTTTCGGAAAATCCAAATGGACCACATGGGTGACCGCTTGAATATCAAGGCCTCGTGCGGCAACATCCGTAGCGATTAGCATGTTGATTTTTCCATCTCTGAATGCCTTTAATGCCCCTTGGCGTTCGATTTTTGTTAACTCGCTGTGGAGCAAACCAGCCGATAGTTCTTTGTAGTTCAATTTGGCGGCAGCGACTGAAATTTCGGCAATATCATTGATAAAGGCCAGTGCTTTAATTCCTTCGAGGCGGGCAATTTTTTCAAGCAATTTCATTTTGTCCCTTTTTTCACCGACAAAATAAATGTGTTCCACCGTTCCCGCGGCAATCGTTTCATCTTTTTTAATCCGGATCACTTCAGGTTCTTTCATGAATTCCTTTGCTGCGGCTTCAATTTCCGGCTTGAGAGTTGCGGAAAATAAAACAACTTGTCTGTCTCGGAGGGTTGATTGGATAATATCACGAACCGTTCCGCCATGTTCGCGGGTGAGCAGCTGATCCGCTTCGTCAAGAACAATCGTTTTGACATCATGCATCTTCAGCTTTTTTTGTTTGATCAGTTCCAATAGCCGGCCCGGGGTGCCAAAAATCATTTGCGGACGCTTTTTTATTTTTTCCAACTGACGTTTTACATTTGCTCCGCCGATAAAAGAAGCGCCGCGAATGCCGCTTCCCTCTGACCATTTTTGGAACTCCCCATATACTTGCATCACAAGCTCTTGGGAGGATGCCAACACAACCGCTTGAACACTCTGGCTATCCGTGTCGATTTTATCGAGAACCGGCAGCAAATAAGCCAGTGTTTTTCCTGTTCCAGTTGGAGATTCGGCAATCAAATCCCTACCTTCTAAAATAACCGGCATTGCGCTTGTTTGAATTGAAGTTGGTGTTTGAAACCCTGATTTTTCCCAAACTTTTTGTAAAAAAGGTTTTAACATAGGTAACATTGAAATCTCCTTGTTTTTCAGTATCTCTTGTTATCATTCGTTGCTGAACGATTTTCCATTCGTACTGATACTAACTGAATTGTGGATAGGTGTCCAGTCAAACAAGAATAGTCCGTTTTCAGATAGTCTTTCTGAATGAACAACTGACTAAACAGCAGTTATAATGGGGGATATGAATTTCAATAATCGTTCCGATGGGTACTGTTCTGACGAAATCGATCATTTTCTTCCGCGGGTGCAAAAATACACACATGGCGTTATGTTGTGAAAGGTTTGTGAACATTATCGTTCAACTGTAATATCGGTATGTCTTCGATGATACAATGAAGAACAAGGCAAAGATAACAACATATCGGAGTTGAATACAATGTTTAAGAAGATCTCGCTTCTCACTGCTCTTTTGGTTCTTCTAGCAGATGCCCAGGCGTTTGCCCAGTCCAATGGCGGTATTTCCTCTCTAAAAACAAGAGAAACAATTACGAGTCTCTTTCATAAAATAGATCTGGCATCACAAGAAACCCCAAAACAATCTAAAAAAACAGTCTACGCTTCGATTTCAGCCTACATCCTTCCCGGAATTGTCGGATTGTTATTCCTCGTGGGTTTCAGCGGATACTGGTTTGTTTTTCGTAAAAGACATCTTTAAAAACCAAAGAAAAGAAGCGTGCTGATCACGCTTCTTTTCCTCTTAATGAAACGTCCTCCAAAAAGCGCCTTTTTTATCAATAATGTCTTCCATCTCATCAAAAGGTATCGTAAAGGTCGGAAACCCTGATGCGTACGGGGCAATTTCATACGGCGCAAAATAAATGGATAAGGAGTCACTTTTAACAAAAAACGGCTGATCCGCCTGGATGCCTTTATAACTTCCAGGGAAAATATAGGAATACGTTTGATCACTGATCATTTGCTTGCCTATAATCGCACTTATCACTTTTACATACTGACTGCCTGGTTTAAATAAATCTTTCAGCTGATAAAAGGCTCCAGTTTGAAGATCAATATGAGCATATTTTTTAACAGGCATGCCATGTGCTGCGCCAAAAGGATAATCGTAACCCGTTATCTCGATCTCCAGTAAATTCCCCTTGTAAAATGGAACTTCATAATCCCCCAGATAATTCGATTCAAGTTGAAGGTGCGGCGGAGTTTCTTTTATTCCCGCTAGGTCTTTTAAGGTTTGATTGATCATCCCTTCCTTGGGACCCAGTCCGCTAAGACGCGGATAATAGACTAAAAAATCTTTATTTGGTTTATACTTTTCTTCATGTATCTTCATTCCGCCGTGAAGCTCAATGATCCGATTATGCTCCCAGATCTGCTTGCCTTTTTTATCAAAATAAGCAAGCCGATAGTCAATTTCTCCTTTGATCACCGATTTATCAAACCGCAGTTCACCGTTTCCGCTAACGATTGGCAGATGATTCACTTTTTTGCCATTATTATCGATAAAATAAGTTGAGTGGTCATCACACACCGATGCGAAACCATTCTCATACTTCGTAATGTGATTAAAAATAAAACCAGTGAGGATATGGCCATTTTGGTCACCAATCGCGTAGGTTGAGCCAATATACGGCTTTTCTGGATCAATTGCTTTTCCTAGCGCCACTTTCCCTTCCCCAAGGTCTTGGAGATCACTGTAATTCGGTTTAAAAATAAAACGGCCGCTTTTGTCGATTAGTCCATAAAAGCCTTTTGAGCCATTGGATACATGAACAATTGCACGCCCTTGATGAAATGCCCCCGCCCCCGAAAATTGCGGTTTTATTACAACAGTCCCTGCCTCATTCATGTAGCCGAATTTACCGTTTTGCTTACTTTGAAAAACAAGCATGCCGTCTCCATACTCTCCTACATAAGGATGCGAATACTCCTGGATGATTTTCCCGGTCAATCCAATTAAGGAAAATTGGCCGTCCTTTCGTTTCACCACAGCTTTTCCGGCATCAAAGTCGGCAGCTGTTTCAAATGAAAGCGGGATCACTTCTTTTCCCCATTTATTTAAATAGCCATATAAATATCGGCCATTTTGAGTACTGGCCATCAGTGCTCTTCCTTGCTTGTAATCACCAATAAAGGAATATGCCCTGTCCGTTATTTCCTTTCCACTCTCGTCAATTACTTTAAAGCCTTGGCAGTCAATAACGGTTGCCCGTCCTTCTGAAAAAGGATTTATGGTATCATACTTAGGCTTTACAATAAAATAGCCGTTCAAATCAATCACACCAGCAAGATTCATATAGTGGACGATCGCAAGTTCATTGTCCTGAAATTCTCCTGCATGATCATAGATTGAAAAAAGAACCCATTTTCCTTTTGAATGAATATAGCCCCACTTGTCCCCGCCAATCTCCTTCACTGCTGCAGGATAAAGATATACTGACCGGGTGCCTTCTCTTGTTTCTACGTCCTTTGCCGCCTTTTCTTCCGCTATTGTTCCGTCTTGTTGATCGGGGGATGGGTCCACTTTTCGCTTTCTTCTAAACATCTAAAGTCCCCCCATGCTGTTTTTTTGATATGTATATGAAAAAAAGCAGGATAGGTGCCTAAATTGACTAGAATTGTCATCGTAAAATCAAAATGTGGTCAAAGGAGGTTGCTCAATTCATTTAGAAGGATACTAATTTAACTTGATGAACCATCTAAAAGTTTTCATTTTTCACATAAGTACAAAGAGAATGAAAATAATATTATTTTGAAAAAGTTCTTGTAAATTGAGAAAAAAATTATATAATCATACTATCAAAACTTTTTAAAATCCATGACGAGAACAGTAGCAAGCAATAACTTGAACAACAGAGAACCGGCGGTTGGTGCAAGCCGGAATCAAGCTGCCTGTGAAAATCATCTCTGAGATGCAAAGCTGAACAATGAGTAAGCTTTGCCGGAACGTCCGCCGTTAAGATGGACCGCGTATGATTGTACGTTGATCGAGAGCCGTGAATAATTTTTTTATTTGCGGAAGTAGGGTGGTAACGCGAGCATGCTCGTCCCTAGTACTAGGGGCGGGCTTTTTATTTTGTCAAAAAAAGGAGAAATCAACATGAAGAGGAAAGATACTTTATTTGTCGGATTAATGCTATTTTCAATGTTCTTTGGAGCTGGGAACCTGATTTTCCCTCCATTTTTAGGGATGGGAGCCGGAACTTCTTTTTGGCCGGCGATTATCGGATTTATTTTAACCGCTGTAGGCTTGCCGCTGCTTGTCCTCATCGCGATCGCCCTTGTAAAAGATGGGGTCAATACGCTTGGCAGCCGAGTGCACCCATGGTTTGGCATCGTATTTACCATTGTCGTTTATTTGTCTATTGGTCCGTTTTTCGGAATTCCAAGAAATGCCAACGTTGCTTTTGAAATGGGATTCAAACCGTTTTTCGGCGGCTCTTCTTTAAGCCAAACGCTGCTTTTATTCGCTTTTACTGCAGTATTCTTTTTACTTGTCTATCTTTTAAGCTTGAATCCTTCCAAAGTTGTCGACTACATGGGCAGGTGGATTACACCCACTCTATTGTTATCAATCGTAGTTCTTTGTGTGACAGGATTTATAAAATTAAAACATGCATTGAAAGCACCTGCGGAAAATTACCAAAGCACCTCCTTATTTAAAGGTTTCATCGATGGATATTCAACAATGGACGCGCTAGCTGCTCTTGCATTTGGCATTGTTATCTTAACTACTCTAAGACAAAAGGGCATTAGCGATAAAAAACAATTAACAGCCTATACTGTGAAAGCTGGACTTGTTGCAGGCACCGCTCTTGCTCTCGTTTACATCGCTATTGGATTGCTCGGTGCAAAAATGGGCTCCTATGGCACATTTGAAAATGGAACAGACTTGTTGTCAACGGCGTCGACCATGCTGCTTGGCACAGGAGGAAAAATTCTCCTTGGCTTCATTTTTACGCTTGCTACTTTTACTACTTGTGTCGGCCTTACGATTGCTTGTGGACAATACTTTAGCAAAATTGTGCCGAAACTAAGCTATAAATTTGTTGTTACATTAATAACCGTTGTCAGCTTTTTAATTGCCAATCTTGGCTTAGACCAAATCATCTTTATTTCAGTTCCATTCCTAGTCATGGCCTATCCGTTAACCATTGTTCTCGTGTCATCTTCATTTTTCCACCGCTTTTACCGCGGGTCAAGCAAGGTGTATGCAGGTGCGATACTGCTAACCGGTCTTGTCAGTTTAAATGATGGATTAAAAATGTTTGGTTTAAAATTGCATGCTGTTCAGCCGTTGATGGATGCTCTTCCTTTTGCTTCTGTTGGTCTAGGCTGGGTCGTTCCCGCTCTTGCTGGCGGCGCTGTTGGTCTGGCATTCGATTGGCTGCGGAAACAGCCAGCTGCAGAAGCACTTGATATGAAAAAAGTTTCCTAGTGGTAATGGCCAAGGGCGGCGGGCCCTTGGCTTTTGTTATAATGCCCGGAAGCATTTAACAAGTAAATCGGTCAGCCATTTTATTTCTCTGAATCAAAAACGATGTTGTTTTGCTTTCTTGCTTCTTCTGTGACACCCAATACGATTTTGCTTAATTCCTTCAGCTCTTCATACCTCTTCCAATCACCAGTCTTCATTACAGCTGCAATTTCAAGACATTCGTACACCATGTCTTTTTCCTCCTGCGGCACACTTAAAATCCGGCTCTCTTTTGTATGGCTGTCAACAAATTCGATTTGCGAAATCGGAGCCGCATCCTCCATTACAAACGTTCCAGTCTCCCCATGGATTTCACACACAATCGTTGAATGGGATACTTTTGAACAAAGAATCGTGCATACGAAATCTTCGTACTCCAATACAAGCGTTCCGCTGCCGTCCACACCGCTATGTAAAATAACCGGATGATACGTTGATTTTTTAGGAGCTCCAAACAATCCAACTGCTAAATAAAGCGGATAGACGCCCAAATCAACAAGCGCACCTCCAGAGAATTTAGCGGTGAAAATATTCGGTTCTTCTCCCTGTAAAAATAAATCATAACGTGAAGAATATTGAATATAAGGTAAAATTGCGCTCCGGACTTTTCCGGCCATGTATAAATTTTCCTTTAAAATTTTAAAATTAGGTGTGTGAATATTGCGGATCGCTTCAAACAGATAGACACCGTTTTCTTCCGCCACTTGATAGGCCGCCAACAATTCTCGTGTATTTGAAAAAATTGGCTTTTCACAAATCACATGCTTCTTATTTTTTAAAAAAGCAATCGCCTGTTCAAAATGAACGGAATTCGGCGATGCAATATAGACGGCTTCAATCGAGTCGCTCTTTGCCATTTCATCCATATCGGTGTACACCACTGAGGCACCATACGTATCTGCCAGTATTTTCGCATTATCCTCTGACCGGGAATATACAGCTGTTAAGTTAAATTCCTTGCTGAGCTGTGCTGCTTCAATAAAAGAAGAGGTAATCCATCCTGTTCCAACTGTTCCGAAGTTTATCATCCACGCTTCTTCCTTCCTGTTTGCGGCTTTCAACGATTATTTTAACCTTCTTTTTCAATTCAATTTTTACTATAACATCCTTTTCAATACAATTCCTTGTTTTCTGCAAGAAATCTTGCGAAGAATGGAAAAATATCATTATTTATGTTATATAAGTAGTACATATAATGAAAGAGGTTGAAAAAAGTGGACCATAACACGTCTAATTTTATTAAGGATATTATGATAAACGATCTGGAAACCGGGAAGCACAAAACGATCGTTACGCGCTTTCCTCCGGAGCCAAATGGGTATTTACATATCGGACATGCCAAATCGATCATTCTCAATTTCGGGATGGCAGATGATTTTAATGGAAAAACAAATCTGCGCTTTGATGATACCAATCCATTAAAAGAAGATATTGAATTTGTCAATTCCATTAAAGAAGATGTCCAATGGCTTGGATTTGAATGGGATGGATTATTTTTCGCATCGGACTACTTTGAAGAAATGTACAATCGCGCCGTCCTTTTAATCAAAAAAGGACTCGCCTATGTCGATGATTTGTCCGCTGATGAAATCCGCGAATACCGTGGCACATTAACCGAGCCAGGAAAAGAAAGCCCCTACCGCAATCGTTCAATCGAAGAAAATCTCGAGCTTTTTGAACGAATGCGGAATGGCGAATTTGGCAACGGAGAAAAAGTGCTTCGCGCCAAAATTGATATGAGTTCTCCAAATATCAACCTTCGCGACCCAGTTCTTTACCGGATTGCCCATGCAACACACCATAACACCGGCGACAAATGGTGCATCTACCCAATGTACGCATTTGCACATCCGATTGAAGACGCAATTGAAGGGGTTACCCATTCCATTTGTACGATTGAATTTGAGGATCAACGCCCTCTCTATAACTGGATTGTTGAACAGTGTGAAATGGAAAACAAGCCGCAGCAAATTGAGTTTGGCCGCTTAAATGTGACCAATACCGTGATGAGCAAGCGCAAATTAAAGCTTTTAGTGGAAAAAGGCTATGTCGATGGCTGGGATGACCCGCGGATGCCAACAATTTCTGGTATGCGTCGCAGAGGCTTCACACCGGAATCAATCCGCGCGTTTGTCCGCGGAACAGGGGTTTCCAAAGGTTCGGGAGCGGTCGATTCGCAAATGCTTGAGCATTTTGTCCGTGAGGATTTAAAGCTGAAAGCTCCGAGAACAATGGGGGTAATTAAGCCGCTAAAAGTGATCATCACCAACTATCCTGAAGGACAAGTGGAGTGGCTTGACGCTGAAATCAATCCGGAGAATCCAGAGATGGGGATGCGGAAAATCCCATTTTCGCGTGAAATTTATATCGAACAGGATGATTTCATGGAAAATCCGCCAAAGAAATATTTCCGCCTTTTCCCTGGCAATGAGGTTCGCTTAAAGCATGCCTACTTCATTAAATGCGAGGAATTCATTAAAGATGAAAATGGCGAAATCGTCGAGCTTCACTGCACGTACGATCCAGAAACCAAAAGCGGTACCGGTTTTACCGGGCGTAAAGTGAAAGGAACCATCCACTGGGTGGAAGCAACACAAGCCATCCCAGCAGAATTTCGCTTGTATGAACAGCTTATTTTGGATGAACAAGAGGAAGAAGAGGATGGCGAAGAAAAAACATTCCTCGATCGTGTGAATCCAAATTCACTCGAGGTTCTTCATGGATTTGTTGAGCCAAACATGAAGGATGTTAAGCCGCAGGACAAATTCCAATTTTTCCGCCATGGCTATTTTAATGTAGACCCAAAAGATACCGCTGCCGATAAACTTGTCTTTAACCGGATTGTATCGTTAAAAAGTTCATTTAGATTGTAAAAACCAGGCATTTTGCCTGGTTTTTCTGTTTTTCATTTTTATTAGCCAATCTTGCGAATTTGTTGTAAAGGCGCATTCAAAGTGGAATGTTTGCGCCCATAGCCAAAGTAGACAAACAAACCAATGACAAGCCATGAGAAGAAGCTGATCCATGTTAAAGCTGGCAGTTGTAATGCCAAGTATCCACAGAATAAGAAAGCAAGAATCGGAATCCATGGTACAAATGGAACGCGGAAGCCTGTTTTTGGCGCATCTTTCGATTTACGAAGGTATAAAATCCCGACTGATACCGTCATGAAAGCAAACAATGTACCGATATTTGTTAATTCAGCAAGCCTGCTCAATGGAACAAACCCTGCAAAAATGGAAACAAGCAAAGCGGTAATCCAAGAATTGACAACTGGTGTCTGTTTCTTTTTGTCTACTTTCGAGAAAACTTTTGGCAATAGACCATCGCGGCTGATTGCATAGAATAGACGCGTTTGACCATAAATCATAACAAGCAAAACGGTTGTAATCCCGGCAATGGCTCCTAAAGAAATAAAGCCGGCAGCCCAATCCTGATGAATAAAATTCAATGCAAATGCAACAGGGTTTTTAACATTAAGCAATTGATAAGGGACAATTCCTGTAAGAATGGCTGAAACGATAATATATAAAACAGTACAAACTAATAATGAAGCAATAATTCCAATCGGCATATTCCGCTGTGGATTCCGCACTTCTTCAGCAGCGGTCGACACTGCATCAAAACCGATATAGGCAAAGAATACTGTTGCAGCACCTGTAGCTACGCCAGAAAAGCCGAACGGCATAAATGGTGTCCAGTTAGCCGGCTTTACATACCAAATGCCAACACCTATGAAAAGTAAGACAACCGCTAATTTTACAATCACAATAATCGAATTGAATCTCGCCGATTTTTTAACACCTTGAGTCAGTAAAAAAGTAATCAAAAATACGATTAAAATGGCGGGAATATCCACAAACGTTCCTTTCACAGGATCATATGCACTTGTTATCGCTGTTGGAAAATGAATTCCAAATCCCGCAAGCAATCCTTGAAAATAGCCTGACCATCCACTCGCCACAGCAGATGAAGCAAGCCCATATTCGAGAATTAAATCCCAGCCTAAAATCCAAGCAATGAGTTCACCAAAAGTTGCATAACTATACGTATAAGCACTGCCCGATACTGGAACTGTCGAAGCAAACTCCGCATAGCATAAAGCTGCAAACACACAGGCAATTCCAGATAAAATAAAGGATAGAATCAGCGCCGGACCGGCATGCTCGGCAGCTGCCACTCCGGTTAATACAAAGATTCCGGTGCCAATAATTGCCCCGATTCCAAGCATAGATAAATCAAATGCGCCCAATTCTTTCTTTAAAGTTGAATCCTTTTGGCCTGTTTCTTTTATCAGGTCAGCAATGGATTTTTTTCTAAATAAATTCATGATGTGCCTCCTAGATCGAAAATTGCTTTTCCGAAATCTTCTGACAAATTAGATCAAATGGTTTACCTAATTTATATATCGACATAATAATACATTTTTTTAAAGTAAGCAATTATTTTTTGAAAAATATAAAAATATTCATATTATCAGGATATCCCACCATAAAGTAAGTGCTAACACTGGAAAATGGATTTTTTATTTACTATTTAAAAATAACATTTGTTTCCACGATAGAAGATAAAGCAGCCATAGTGACTGCTTTAAAATTGTTCATTCTTTAGTTTTTCCAAAACACACAATTAAATTAATTTTTTCTTCCTGAAGTTAACTGATAAACAGCCGAAAAGTCCAGCTTTCCAAATCCTTGCTGCTTAGCCAGCATGTATACTTCTTTTGTTACATTGGCAATCGGCAAAGCAATGTTGCTCTCAAACGCAGCCTGCGCTACAAGTTGAAGATCTTTTTGCATATGCTCAAGCGGGAAATCAGCTGAAAAATCCTGATTTAGCACCTTGTCTTTTTTCCCTTTTAAAAATGGTGCAGTGGTCGGTCCATTTAATAGCGTATTTGCAACCGTTTCCTTCTCCACCCCAAGCGCTTCTCCTAAGCTGACAGCTTCTGCAAAAGCAGCCATCGATTGGGCGAGCATTAAATTGATGATCACTTTCATCGCTGTTCCCTGACCAACACCTCCCTGATACGATACTTCTTTTCCCATTGCCTTGAGCATAGGTTCGACTTCCCTTAAGTCTTCCCGGCTTCCTCCTGCCAAAAAGACAAGTTCCCCTTGCATAGCAGGTACTCTGGAACCTGTAACAGGGGCATCCATAAAGCGAACGCCTCTCTTCGCCGCTTCAGCTGCCATCCGCCTTGTGAAGGTTGGATCAACTGTACTGCAATCGACCCACAGTTTCCTATTAGACAAATGGTTTAAAAACCCATTTTCGCTTAAGGCTACATCTTCAACTACTTTTGGGTTAGCCAGCATTGTAAAAACAATATCCGCCTGTTCGGCTACAGCCTTTGGCGATTCCGCCCATTTTGCACCCTTTTCAATCAGCGAGGCCGCTTTGTCTTTTGTCCGGTTATAAACCACCAACTCGAAACCTTTCTTTAGTAAGTTTTCGGCCATGCTGCCTCCCATAATTCCTAAACCGATAAAACCGATCATGTTTCATCCCTCCAAAATCGTGAATCGTCTTTATTTTATTTTTCTTAAAACAAGGATTCAAATGATCGGCCCAAAAATTTTTCATGGCGGCTGTAAAAATGGAGAATGCTATAGTAGAAAATGCACTTTTTGAAAGGAGATTTTCAATATGAAAAACGATCATGTCGTTAAACAAAAGGTACAGCACAAAAAGACAGAGAACCGCCAAAAAGGAAAAGCATCCGGGCTTTACTGGTGGCAGCTCTCCCTTATTGGGATCGGTTCGATTATCGGCGCTGGCTTCTTCCTTGGAACAAGCCTTTCCATTCAAACAGCCGGCCCTGCCATTCTGATCAATTTTTTAATAGCTGGAATTACCGCTTTTTTTGTCTTTAGTGCATTAGCCGAAATGACGGTCACCCAACCTGAGTCAGGCTCCTTCCGTACATATGCGAAAAAAGCTTTTGGTGATGCAATGGGTTTTGCTTCCGGCTGGATGTACTGGCTCGCTGGTGTGTTAATTATGTCAAGCGAAGTTGTCGCCTTAGCGACGTTTACCCGTTTCTGGTTTCCCCATGTCCCGTTATGGATTTTCACTGTTCTCTACACTGTTATTGCCTTTGGAATCAATTTATTAGGTGTTAAAAACTTTGGTAAAATTGAATCGCTGTTTGCGGTTATAAAACTTTCTACATTAATTGTGTTTATCGTATTCGGAATTCTTCTCTTTACACATGCGATATCGCCACAGGCTGTTTCATTAAGTGAAAAAAATGTTTTTAGTAATTTTATTCCCGCTGGTTTAAAAGGAATGTGGGCCGCACTGATTTTTGTCTTTTTTTCCTTCGGCGGGATTGAGGTTGTTGGAATTGCTTCTTCTGAGTTAAAAAATAAACAGGAAGTTCCTAAAGCGGGGATTGGCATGCTAATCGCGCTTACTGCGGTCTATATCCTTTCGATTTTCTTTGTTTTATATATGGTTTCTTGGAGCCAAATCGATGCTTCGAAAAGCCCCTTTGTCACGGCGTTAAAAACGTTCAATATCCCTTATCTCGATTCGATTTTTAATATTATTATTATCAGTGCCGCTTTCTCCACAATGGTTGGCGCTCTCTTTTCTGTTACCAATATTTTAATTTCTTTAGCAGAAGATGAAGATGCGCCGAAAGCATTAGCGGGAAGAAACAGCAAAGGAGTTCCAGTCAAATCGCTTTTTTTAACTGGACTTGCTTTAGCCGTTTTTCTTGTTTTTTCATTTATTTTGCCAGGATCTATTTATGAATCCATTACAACTGCTGCAGGTGTGATGCTGATTCTCAACTGGACCATTATTCTTTCTTCACAACTAAAATTGCGGCCGCAATACCAACAAAGGACATCCTTTAAAATGATCGGATACCCTTTCACATCTTACATTGGAATTGGCCTAATCCTTCTTGCCGTTTCTGGCGGTTTGCTGCACGCAACGCAAAGAATGGGTGTGCTTATTAGCCTCGGCCTCATTGGGATAATTTTTCTCAGCTACTGGATTCTGTTTAAATCTCATTTGCTGGCGGGAGGATCAGGAAGATTGAAGGAAAATCGCTCAACAGAGTAACATACTTTTCCATGGGCCGGAATTAGATTTATCCGCGGATTGTCTCCCTTTATCCGCATTCACGATTTTCATCAAGCCATTTTTATAGTTTAAAATTACTTAATATTCAAGTAATACTATATTAACAATACAAGCGTAAAGTTAACTTACGTAAAGATCAATTGGAGGTGTATTTTATGAAAGGGAAAAAGCTTGCTAAAGTCATTAATGTACTGAGTGCAGCTACTTTAGGTGCATTATTGACTGTGTCCCCCGCTGCACACGCCCAGGAAAAAAACACGAACATCCAAACAAAAACACCAATTAAACATGTGGTCGTTATTTTTGGTGAAAATGTATCGTTTGACCACTATTTCGGAACCTATCCATATGCGCTAAATATAAAAGGAGAGCCACAATTTTTCCCAAAACAAAATACTCCTGAAGTTAACAACTTGTTAACACCAAAGGACTACAACAAAACTCAGCCGGATATTGGCAAAACCAATCTCATTACCAACAATCCAAATTCTGCAACCCCTGTCCGTTTGGACCGTTCCGAAGCCATGACTGCTGATATGGATCACAGTTACCATAGTGAAATCGCCGCTACTGATAGCGGAAAAATGGACAAGGTTGTCGAGACAACCGGAAAAGGCGCTAATCCAGAAATTGTTATGGACTATTATGATGGTAATACCGTCACAGCTTTATGGAATTACGCCCAAAATTTCGCCATGAGCGACAATTCTTTCGGTACGACTTACGGCCCGTCTACTCCTGGTGCGCTAAACTTAATTTCTGGGGAGACTCACGGGGCTACACTATATGATAAAAATGGACAACAAGTGAACGGTGATGTCCGCAATGAATATGAAAACAGAACGGTAACCGGCGATCCGAACCCATATTTTGATAAGTCGTCAACAGGCGCAACGGTTGCGATGGATGATACGAATAAAAACGTCGGCGATTTACTGAATAGCAAAAATATCACATGGGGCTGGTTCCAGGGCGGCTTTAGCGACCCAACCGCCAAGCATAAAAATATTGGCGGAGCAGCCATCACAGACTACAGTCCGCACCATGAACCATTCCAATATTACAAATCAACAGCAAATCCCGAACACAAAGCACCGAGCTCTCCAGCCATGATCGGTAAAACGGATCAAGCAAATCATCAATATGATATGAACGATTTCTGGACAGCTGTTGATAAGGGAAATATGCCAAGTGTAAGCTATCTTAAAGCGCCAATGTATCAGGACGGACATGCAGGCTATTCAGATCCATTAGATGAGCAGCAATTCATTGTAAATACCATTAACCGCCTGCAAAAATCGCCTGAATGGAAAGATACTGCCGTGATCATTTCCTATGATGATTCCGATGGCTGGTATGATCATGTCTATGCGCCGAGCAACGGACAAAGCGTTGAATCCGGCAAAGCAGGTTATGGACCTAGAATACCGCTTCTTGTCATCTCACCGTATGCCAAAAAGAATTTTGTTGACCATACATTAACAGACCAAGCTTCCATCCTTAAATTTATTGAGGATAACTGGAATTTGGGCCGCATTGGCGGTACATCACTTGATACTCAAGCAGGCAGCATTGAAACTATGTTTGACTTTAAAAAAGGTCCACGCAACGAGAAGCTGCTTCTTGATGAAAAAACAGGCCTGCCACTGAAAAAACCAAAAAGCAGAAAATAATGATCATGAGAAAAGACAAAGTTACAAAGAAGAAAATTAATTTTGACAAGTAGAATAAATTAGTGTAAAATAAACTGTTGTGCTTCAATCACGTGTAACTTGGAATTTTAGAAAAAAGGCAAAGTAGAAATGTTCTGGCATTCTGCTTGTAATTAGAAGTAACACTTATTCACACTGGATCGGCTTCGGAGCCGTAAGGACGTAAGAGAGGTAGGGCTTGCGTCGTTTAGGTTAATAACCATCAAGTGGAATAACGACCGCGGCAATTTGGTTGTCATCAACAACCATAACAAAGAATTTTTACCTTGCGATAGCATCTTAAAATACAACAATAAACAAGTTACGCATGCATTCTTAAGAATGAGGCGAAAAAAGAAGGCAGAAGAACTTTATGTTCTCCTGCCTTCGTCCATTTAAGACGGTTTATTGTTGGGATTTGGAGTAACATTTGAGCGATGCTCTTTAGAAATGCCAAGTGTTGGGCCATTCATCCCCATGGTGTCATTTGTAAATGTGTTATTTTCCAGTCCCATATCGGTTTGTACCGGATTGGCTAGCGTATCGTTATCTTGAGAATGACGTTTCGCACCCGAATCCAATAGAACGAGAATTTTTCCATTTTTCACTTCTTCATATCACTTCGGTTCATCTTCGGGGATTCCCATGCCAATAAGTGCGCCCGCCAATCCGCCTGTGCCTGCTTCAAACGCGGCACATTATGATAAAGGCCAAAGCTGAATTATACGTCTATTGTGACAGCCTGCCTGCCCATCTGTTCCCACGCTTTGATAAAATTGTCGCGATCTACTTTTCTATTTTTATAACCATACGGATCGTTTATGTAAATTGAATCATCATCGTACCCTGTAATAACAACGCTATGTTCACTAAAAGTGATCTCGATCGTGCCCTGAGGTGTATTCCATTTTTCAAAAACCGACACCGGTGCAAATGACGTAGTGGTAATGATCCATACCGGCGCTTCTCGATTCACCATTTTCAAAAGATCATCGAACGAAGAACCGGTTAAATTCACTGCCTTGTCACCAGCGTATTGTTTCGTGAGATCAAAGATAGGGCCATTGTAAACGCCAAGTCCCGGACCATCTTCCATATCCCCTACAAAACCAATGTTAGGGTTCCCCTTCTTATTGCCTGGCAAGTTTAAAGGAACCCTCTTGATATCTTCTGCTAGTTCATTTTTGGTTACTTTATAGCCGTAATAGTTTAGCAGCATGGCTAAGCTCGTAACTTCACAGCCATTATATAGCCGGGGAGCTGACAGTTGATTGAATAGGGGGACATCCAAAATTTTGCTGCTTGAAATGATTGGTTGTTTTTCCTGTAGTGCTGTCTGACGTGGAATTAAAGAAGTAGAGGCTAATTTTTTCGGCATTGGTTTTTCCAGAAATTTGCTATCGGCAAAAATTTTCTCGTTCCCCCAATATAGGAATAGCAAAATGGCAATCACGATTACTAGTTTTTTTACATATCGAATGGTCTACAACCTCCCTATCAAAAGTTTTCAAAGTGATACTCTCAATAATCTAAGTAAACCTATTAATAATAGTCTATCAAAATTGGCTTAAATTTTCCTTAAGATGACTAAAAAACTGAAATGAAAAATCCTCCTAATGGAATAGGAGGATTTTTGTTAAAATTGCAATTCAAACTATCATATAGCCTACGCCTGGCTTCTTTCCACCGTCAGTTTACGGATGACTTGGTTGATGACCTCGGATAGTACCAGACCGAAAGCGATCGATCCTGAGAGCATAAATGCTTTTGCCGCCAAACTAAGTGCGGCACTGTAATCATTTTCGACAAAATTCCGCATGGCGTCATAGGCGAGCCCGCCGGGGACAAGGGGAATGATCCCCGATACGCTAAAGATAATAACGGGTGTTTTATAAACTTTTGCCAAAATATGGCTAACGACACCAACAAACAGCGCGGCTGCCAGGGTTGCCATAACAGCATCATGATAATGATCCTCCAAAACATAGTAGATGAGCCAGCCGCCCATTCCGATCAACCCGCATTTGATCAAAGATTGCTTCGGCGCGTTGAAAAGAATGCCAAACGCTCCTGTTGCAAAAAAGCTGGTGACGAGCTGTGCCAAAACCGCCACAATCTTCCCTCCAAACTCCAAACTTATATTCCCACTTTAAAAAAAGTAATGACGACAGCAATTCCAAGACCAATCGCAAAAGCGGTTAAAAAGGCCTCCGCTCCTTTTGAAAGACCGGAAACCAGGTGGCCTGCCATCAAATCTCGAACCGCATTGGTAATCAGCAGTCCGGGTACCAATGTCATCAATGAACCAATAATGATTTTATCTAGCTCATGCCCCCAGCCGATTTTTACAAAAAGCAATGAGAGCAAACCAATAATGAATGAGGCTAGAAACTCTGAGAAAAATTTAATCGGAACAAAGCGATGAAAATGGACAAAACTAAAATAACCGAGCCCTCCTGAAACCATCGCCGGCAGAAAATCATTCCAGCCGCCATTGTACATAATTAAAAAACAGCCGCTTGCCAGGGAAGCAGCCACAATCTGGCTCCAAATTGGAAAGGTCATATTCGATGTATCAATTTGTTTCAGTTGCTCATGCGCTTCATGAAGATCGACATCACCACTACTAATCTGCCTTGAAATACTATTGACCATGGCAACCTTTTTTAAATCGGTGGAGCGCTCCGAAATCCGAATCAGTTTTGTTTTCGTCGGTTCTTCCCCATCTGCTGAAAAAATAATGCCTGTCGGGGTTACATAGCTATGCGTTTCTTGAATTCCGAAAGAAGCTGCCATTCGCGTCATCGTGTCCTCAACCCGATACGTCTCCGCACCGCATTGAAGCATAATTTTTCCTGCGAGCAAGCAAACCTCCATTATTTTATAAGTCTCAACTGTCGATTTCTCCATCCATATCCTTCTCCACAAACAATATACTCTTAACAAGTTTAGCCAAAAGCATCACTATAATCAATCAGCATAAGAAAACTTCAACTGAATTTTATAAAGTTTATATTTTCTTAATATAATTTTAGAAAAAAATATTTAAAAATTCCAAATTATAAAATATAATAAGGTGAAGATAATAGAGAGGTGGGAGATTATTTTGAAAGCACTAAAATCGATAGTCATCTGGGGGATTATTTCCGCTCTCGGTGCTGCTGGCTTTGCCGTTATGGCATTAAATAACGGCGAGTCGATCAACGCCATTTGGCTTCTAACCGCTGCTATCAGTGTTTACGCAATTGCCTATCGTTTTTACAGCAAATTCATTGCAAACAAAGTGTTTCAGCTTGATGACAGTCGGAAAACACCCGCAGAGATTCACAATGATGGGAAAGATTATGTACCAACAAACAAATGGGTGTTATTCGGACATCACTTTGCCGCGATTGCCGGAGCGGGTCCGCTTGTTGGTCCAATTCTTGCCGCCCAAATGGGTTATTTACCCGGAACCCTTTGGATTGTCATCGGTGTTGTTTTAGCAGGAGCTGTTCAAGACTTTATCATTCTTTTTGGCTCAATGCGACGAAACGGGAAATCGCTTGGCGAAATGATTAAGGAAGAAATGGGGCCAGTAACTGGCTTTATTTCAATGGTTGGTATTTTAGGTATTATGATTATTTTATTAGCCGTTTTAGCTTTAGTTGTCGTGAAAGCGCTCGCGGGGAGCCCGTGGGGAATGTTCACGATTGCAGCAACGATTCCGATCGCGATTTTAATGGGTGTTTATATGCGTTTTATCCGCCCTGGACGCGTTGGCGAAGCCTCTGTCATCGGAATTGTGTTATTGCTTGCTTCACTTTTTTATGGACAACATGTCTCACAAGATCCAACATTAGCAAGCATGTTTACCTTTAAGGGCGAAACCATTGCTATTATGATGATTATTTACGGTTTTATTGCGTCTGTTTTACCTGTTTGGCTCTTGCTTGCACCAAGGGACTATTTAAGTACATTTTTAAAAGTAGGAACGATCTTGGCACTTGCATTGGGGATTGTTATTGTTGCGCCTGATTTACAAATGCCTGGTATCACAAAATTTATTGATGGTACCGGACCAGTATTTGCGGGTAATTTATTTCCATTCTTGTTTATTACCATTGCTTGCGGCTCTGTCTCCGGATTTCATGCACTCGTTTCTTCCGGTACAACGCCAAAGATGATTGAAATTGAATCGCATGCCCGTCCAATTGGCTACGGTGCGATGCTAACGGAATCATTTGTAGCCGTTATGGCTATGATCGCCGCAACCGTCCTGACGCCTGGCGTTTATTTTGCCATCAACAGCCCGCCAGCTGTCATTGGCGCAGATGTGGTTCAAGCTGCCCAAACTGTCTCAAGCTGGGGTTTCACGGTTACACCGAATGAATTAAAAACGATCGCCAATCATGTTGGTGAGCAATCCATTCTTTCACGTACGGGCGGTGCACCAACCTTGGCGATCGGGATGGCAACAATTTTTTCCAAAGTAATTGGCGGAAAAGCCTTAATGGCATTTTGGTACCACTTTGCGATTCTTTTTGAAGCATTGTTTATTTTGACAACAATTGATGCGGGAACAAGGGTTGGACGCTTTATGATTCAAGACTTAATTGGTGTCGCATACAAACCGTTTGCCAAAACCGAATCTTTCATTCCGAATATTATCGCGACTGCTTTATGTGTTCTCGGATGGGGCTACTTTTTATACCAAGGTGTTGTCGACCCGCTTGGCGGCATCAATACCCTTTGGCCGCTGTTTGGAATTGCCAACCAGATGCTTGCAGGAATTGCCTTGTTGCTCGGTACAACGATTTTGTTTAAAATGGGCAAAAAAGCTTACACATGGGTTACCCTGATCCCGACAACATGGCTGCTAATCGTAACAATGGCAGCCGGTTGGCAAAAGCTGTTCGATGCCAGTCCGAAAGTCGGATTTTTGGCACATGCCAAAGTCTTCAATGCCGCATATGCTGATGTTAAGGTGCTGGCGCCAGCTAAAAATCTTGCCCAGATGAAGCAAGTGCTTGTAAATGACTATGTCGATGCTGCTTTAACAGCGATTTTTATGCTGGTTGTCATTGTTGTCTTTATTTCAGCACTCAATATCTGGTATAAAATTTTAACCAACCATAAGCTTCCTTTACATGAATCACCTTACGTACCCCGCAATAAAGGAGATGTAAAGACATATGCTGGATAAGCTAAGAACGATCATGAAATATCGCAAACAATTCCTTAGCTTGCTTGTCGGTGTGCCCAGCTATGAAAAATATGTTGAACACATGCAAGCACATCATCCAAACGATGCGATTAAAACACGGAGAGAATTTTTCTGTGAAGCGCAAGAATCACGTTACAGCGGAAAAGACGGGAAAGTGTCAAGATGCTGTTAGTTTGATCGTTAAAAAACAGCCCACAGTCGATTGCGGGCTGTTTTTCTTTTAAAATGAAGTCTCCTGGAATTTCTCGTTGTAAAGTTCGAAAAGTGTTTGAATGAATTTCACTGCACCGTTTTGGACAAAAAACCAAGGGTATGTCTCTCGGTCTATTTATCTATTCTATTAATGTAACTCAGGGTTTTAACGTGAAACATTCCTTGAAAAATTATTTTCTGGTCGTAAAA
This sequence comes from Bacillota bacterium Lsc_1132, assembly GCA_044598425.1. Taxonomy (GTDB): domain Bacteria; phylum Bacillota; class Bacilli; order Bacillales; family Cytobacillaceae; genus JAEVLT01. The sequence continues at coordinate 639,549 of CP172536.1, read as the reverse complement.
GACACTACGAAATCTACCCCAATTTAATCCCCATAAACTTCACTTCCGTCATTTCTTCTATGGCGGAGGCAACTCCTTCGCGGCCGATGCCGCTTAACTTTACACCGCCATATGGGTAATTGTCCTGGCGAACTGTCGAGATTTCGTTGATCCAAACCCCACCTGTCTCTAAGGCTTCAAAGAAGCGAAAAGCCCGGTTGATATCAGAGGTAAACACGCCTGCCTGCAGTCCGTAATCAGAATCATTGGCAGCAGCAATTACCTCTTCTTCTGTATCAAACGGAATCACCGTGACTAACGGAGCAAAGACCTCCTGACAGACTACCTTCATGGAAGGAGCCACATCCACCAACACCGTTGGTTGGAGTAACGTTCCCTGTCGCTGCCCGCCTGCCAACACCTTTGCCCCTTGGCTGACAGCCTCCTGTATCCACGCCTCAGCGCGAATGGCAGCATCTTCGGTAATCATCGGACCGACGTCCGTTGTTTTCAAAGCCGGATCTCCTACTTGCAGCTTTTCAACCAACGGAACCAATTTATCCAAAAATGGGCCAAAGACTTCACGATGGACATAAATTCTTTGGACAGAAATACACGCTTGGCCCGCAAAAGCAAATCCGCCCTTGACCATGCCCTTAGCAGCTGCATCCAAGTCGCCATCCGGGAAAACAATATTCGGAGCATTAGATCCTAACTCAAGTGTTACTTTCCGATTTCCAGCCATCTCCTTAATTTTATAGCCTACCGTACCGCTTCCGGTAAAGGTCACTTTTTTAACGATAGGATGGGTAACTAACGGAGGTACAAGATCCGTACCGAAGCCGTTCACCACATTCACCGCTCCGGCAGGAAGTCCGGCTTCCTCCATTAGGGTAACCAGCTTCATCGCCGACAAAGGCGTTTTTTCGGCCGGTTTCAAGACAACCGTACACCCGGCCGCAATAGCTGGAGCTAATTTATGTAAAACAAGATTGAGCGGGAAGTTAAACGGCGTAATCGCTGCGACGACACCTACTGGGACGCGTTTGGCAAATCCGACTCGTCCTTCTCCTCCAACCGCGGCATCCATCTTAATCAATTCCCCGTCGTTTCGCTTCGCTTCCTCACTGGCAAAACGAAGAACTTGAACCGCTCGACCTACTTCGCCCACCGCATCACGAATCGGTTTCCCTGCTTCCTGACAAAGAAGCTGGGCAAATTCTTCCCCGCGGCTTTCAAGCAAGTCCGCTGATTTTCGCAAAATCGTAGATCGCTGATGCGCAGGCATTTTTTTCATCGTTCCCTCAAAAACCAAGCCGGCCGTTTCAATCGCTAAACGTAAATCTTCCTCTGTAGCAAAGTCAACCTTCCCTACTAAGTCCCCATTGTATGGATTACGTACCTCGTATTGGGCACGACCGTTTCCGATATATTCTTTTCCATTAATAAGCGATCCAATGTTAACCACCACTTTATATCCCTCCTAATGTTCCACTTTTTGAAGAAATTCCTTAGTCCGGTTCTGTTTCGGGTTATGGAGTAATTCCTTTGGCGGTCCTTCCTCGACGACCACGCCTCCGTCCATAAAAATAACCCGATCGCCAACCTCTTCAGCAAATTTCATTTCATGTGTAACCAAAACCATGGTCATACCTTCTTTCGCCAAATCGCGAATTACATTTAACACTTCACCAATTAATTCAGGATCGAGCGCCGAGGTTGCTTCGTCAAACAGCATCGCTTTCGGCTCCATCGCCAGGGCTCTAGCGATAGCGACACGCTGCTGCTGCCCGCCGGATAATTGAGCCGGATAATGATGCATCCGATCCACTAGGCCGACTTTACACAAATAAGTTTCAGCTGTTTTACGTGCAGCTTCTTTGGATTTTTTTCGGATTTTGATTTGAGCAGCCATCACATTTTCAAGCGCCGTCATCGTGGGGAATAAGTTAAACCGCTGAAAAACCATGCCCACTTCTGTTCGAAGCCCAGCAACATGCTTCTCATTAAATTTTTCACCTGGTTTACTAAAATAATCACCATGAACCTTTACCGTTCCGCTTGTTGGAATTTCCAAATAGTTGAGACAGCGAAGAAAAGTGGATTTGCCCGAACCAGACGGCCCGATAATAACCACCTTTTCTCCCTGTTGAATCTCCAGATCAATTCCCTTTAAAATTTCGTTTGTGCCAAACGATTTTCGCAATTGATTCACTTCAATGATTGCATTAGACATGGCGTGCTAATCTCCTCTCCAGCACTCTGACTACTTGAGCAAGTGGTAAGCTTAATACTAAATAGGCCAGTGCTAAAAGCGTGTAAGATTCAATTGTTAAGAACGTTTGCGATGCATAGGCTTGTGTTCGAAGCAATAATTCATATACCGTAATGAAAGCAAGAAGTGAGGTATCCTTAATCATCATAATAATGTAATTGCCAAAGGTGGGTAAAGCAATCCGGCTCGCCTGCGGGATAACAATCGACCACATTGCCTGGTGTTTGGTGTAGCCAAGTGCGAGCGCGGCTTCCGTTTGACCGCGGTCGATGGAAATAATCGAGGAACGAATTACTTCGGATAAATAAGCGCCATAATTGATTCCCATGGCAACCGTACCAGCAGTAAAGGCATCAAAATTAATTTGGTAATTTGGGATCCAAAATTGAACGATCAGAGAGAGAATTAATGGAACAACATAATACATATACACGAGTTGAACAACCAAAGGGGTTCCTCGGATAATTTCGAGGAATACCACCAATAGTCCGTTCAGCCACTTGATTTTTGAAATACGACCAAGGGCAATCAATGTTCCAAGGATCAATGCCAAAGCAAACCCGGCTAGAGTGGCTCCAAGAACGGTTCCCATCGCTTTGAGCAATTCCGGAGACAAGTCTTTAAAGGCAGTAGCAAAGTCTAAACTTTTTAAAATGTTCATATGTACCCCCCCTATTTGAAAACGTAAGCGCCTGGTGAGCGGCGAAGTACCTAGCCGCTCACCAGGCGCTAGCAGCTAGGGTCTTATAAAATTAGGAGAGCTTCATCATGAGCTCTCCTAGAACAAGACGACTTACTTTCCAGCAGGCACGAAGTTATCTTCGTTTAATCCATACTTTTTCAACACTTTTAGGACAAAGCCTTCTTCCTTCAACTTGTCCAATTCCTTATTCACGGCTTCCAACAGATCATTATCTGACTTACGGACTGCCGCACCAATGTTTCCAGCTGCTTCGGCTTTATAAGGAGAAACCAATTTTAAGTTTAAGGTTTTATCATTGGTGATACTATATCCAGCCACCGCACTATCCGTGATTGTCGCATCAATTTTTTTCGTATTAACCGCAAGAAGTAGTTCAGATTGAGAGTTAAATACCTTCACATCTTTGATTTTGCCTTCTTTTTGAAGCTTTTGCGCAAACTCAAGGAAGGCTGTTCCTTTTTGTCCGCCAACTGTCTTATCTTTTAAATCATCCAATCCTTTAATCGGTGAATCTTTCAAGACTACTAATGCTTCTCCTTCGGTATACCAAATGTTTGTGAAGTTGGCGATTTTCTGACGCTCTGGTTTGATATACATTCCATCTGTTACGATATCAACCCGGTTGTTGTTAAGCTCAAGCAACAAGTTTTCAAACTTCACTTCTTTCATTTCTACTTTTGGGATGCCTAACCGCTTGGCGATTTCGGTAATAATTTCTGCATCAATACCAGCAAACTTTTTCGTATCTTTATCAATGTACGCAAAAGGAACATCGTTAGAGGAAGCGACAACCAGCACCCCTTTTTCTTTCGCTTTTTCTAAAGTACTAGCAGGGGATTTGCTATCACCTTTCAAATCACTTGCAGATCCGTTTGTCGTCTTTTCAGCGCCACAGCCAGCTAAAAGAACAAGAGCAAGAACCATAAGCATAAATAGTTTAGTGAAGTGTTTCATTCAATTTCCCCCCTACCGTTTCAATCGGAATAACCCGTTGTCCTAAAAACACCCCTGGAATCATTTCTTGTTCAAATTCAGTCAGTGACCGTCGTTGGGCTTCAGCAAAGGCTTGAATCTGTGCTACAGAAAATTGGATGTCCTCAATCAACGTTTGTGGCAATTGTGCTCGTGCCTTTTGAATATCCTCCTCCTGAACGCGAAGTTCTTCGATCTCCACTCCATCAAACTCTCGCAAGTAGGCTTTGAGAGCAGCATCTCCTTCTTGGCGAACGCGGTTAATAATAGAAGATACAGTGTCTTCAACGGTTACTTGTTTCTCACTGTCCAGCTGTTCCTGTTTTAACATTTCCATGGACGAGTCTCCTTTTTAGGCGTTTACTGTTTGGCCCAGAACTTCTTGAATAGCAGATTCCAATACATCCAACCCTTCAGCCAACTGCTCATCGGTTACGACTAGCGGAACTAACACTCGGATACAATTGCTGTATAAACCGGCATTAAGGAGGATGAGCCCTTTTTGCTGGGCGCTGGCAACAATCTTGGCAACCGCTTCTTTATCCGGCTCTTTTGTTTGCGGATCTTTCACGAGTTCAATCGCTACCATGGAACCTAAGCCCCGAACATCGCCAATTTGCGGATAGAGAACTTGCAAGCTCTTAAACCGTTCCATTAACACCGTTCCGATTTTTTGAGATCTCTCTACTAATCCATCATTCTCGATAATTTTGATCACTTCGAGGGCAGCGACACAGCCGAGCGGGCTTCCACCATACGTACCCCCAATTTCACCTGGCGCCGGTGCATCGATAATTTCAGAACGTCCGACAACGGCGGAAATCGGAAGGCCAGCACCTAAAGATTTGGATAACGTCATCAAATCAGGCACAACGCCAAATTGCTCAATCGCGAACATCGTGCCGGTACGAGCAAAACCGGTTTGAATTTCATCAGCGATAAAGAGGATACCGTACTTTTCACAAATTTTCTTAAGCCCTTGCATGAAGGTTTTGGACGGAACAACAAATCCGCCTTCCCCTTGGACAGGTTCGATGATGACAGCAGCAATTTCATCGGTCGGCGCTTCCGCTAAGAAGAATGTTTCTAGCTCCCGTAAAAGTTCTTGATCGAGCTGCTCTTCTGTCATCCCGTCCGGTCTGCGAAAATAATAAGGATAGCTCGCACGGAAGGTTTCCGGGGCAAAAGGTCCAAATTGATATTTATATGGTTTTACTTTACTTGTTAACGACATGGCTAACAGTGTCCGTCCATGGAAGCCACGTTCAAAGGAGATAATCCCTTTACGGCCTGTATACTTTCGAGCAATTTTCACGGCATTTTCAACCGCTTCCGCACCACTGTTTGCAAAAAATGCTTTCTTCGCGTGATCCCCAGGCGTAATCCGAACCAACTCTTCGGCCAATTTAACATACGGTTCATACATTATGACGTTGAAACAAGTATGGATATACTGATCAAGTTGATTTTTTAAAGCTTGGACAACACGTGCCGGGCTATGGCCCACGTTTAAGGTTCCGATTGCTCCAGCAAAATCAATAAAAGTATTCCCGTCAATGTCTGTTAATAAGGCCCCCTCACCCTTTTCTGCAAAAGATAAAACCGAATTGGATGGTCCTCGTGCGACGACATTTTCTTTTCGTTTTAACAGTTCTTGAGCCTTTGGTCCAGGCACGGCTGTTTTCATGTTAATAGACGGCATATTGTATCCTCCTATATGTGTACAATGATTGTATACAATCGACCCTATTAAAAAATTACTGGGGATTGTACCGAGTAATGATTTGTTCAATTGATAAGGCGTGATTTAATTTTTTTGTGAAGTCAATATCTCCTACGATGAATGGAATGTGATCGATGGCTAGTTGTTTTGCACGGTTGGCGTCTCGTTGATGGATAGCCTCATACAAGGCACGATGCTCATGATTGGAATGAGTGGTATTCGTTTCTGCAACGTCGTAGAATGTTTGAATGATATGCGTTAAAGAAAGAATTTCTCGCAAATACCGGATGAGATACACATTCTTGCAAGCTTCAATTACTGCCATGTGAAAGGACTGAATGGCATGAAGGGCAAGGTGAGGTTGATTCTGCTGATAGTAATGTTCCTCTTGATCCAAGAAGATGTTCATCTTTTCAAGGTCGGAGGAACTCGCCTCTAGTGCTGCCAGATATGTAGCTTCTGGTTCTAAGATCTGCCTTACGAAAAAGATCTCTTCCGCTTCTTCAGGGGTCGGGCAATAAACAAATGCTCCCTTATTGGGTATAAATCGCACTAACGATTCATACTTCAGTCGAGAAAGCACCGACCGAATCGGAGTTCGACTCACGCCAAATGCTTCAGCAAGGGAAGATTCCACTAATTGAGTGCCCGGCGGAAGCTCTGCATTAAAAATGGCGCTTCTTAAAACCTGGTAAATCTGATGTTCCCCCATTTTTGAATGTAACAAACCAGTCCTCCTTCCATCACTTTATATTGCTAGTTTAATTTCATTTTTATGAAAGGTCAATATATTTATAATATTTAAATAATTTTGACTGTTATATAATCTAACATGGATAAATTTGAACCGAATTAGCGTTTATCTACTATTTGTTAAAATTAGGAAAAATCATCTCTTCTTAACTTTGTGAAATTGATCTTTATCATTTTCCTCTTTCATTTCGATATGATAATATTTAGGGTAGCGAAATACTTTTTAGGGAAAGAAGTGTTCAGAATGAATCAGCAGGCGAACGCAAAACGAAATTTATTGATTATGTGGTTTGCCGATTTTTTCATTAATGGCAGCATGACGATGGTTTTGCCGTTTCTTTCATTGTACATTGAGTCATTCGGAAAATTTTCGGAAAAATATGTTCAGCACTGGTCAGGAATTACGTTTGGGGTTACCTTTGTGTCTGCGTTTATTTTTTCACCAATCTGGGGAAAACTGGGCGATCGCCATGGACGCAAAAAAATCCTTCTCTTTTCGGCTTTCGGGATGACTTTGTCCGTCTTTTTAATGGGGTTTGTTCACTCTGTCTGGCAATTATTTATTTTGCGCTTTTTTATGGGGTTTTTTGCCGGGTTTATTTCCATGTCCCAAGCGTATATTTCCACACAAACGCCCAAACACATGGCTGGCAGAGTACTTGGAACATTGCAAACGGGGACGATTACCGGGGCTTTGCTCGGCCCGATTCTTGGCGGGATCATTGCCGACTCGGTTGGCTACAGCACAACGTTTAAATGGACATCGCTCTCCATTCTTATTTCAGGGCTGCTCGTTTTAGCCACAAAAGAATACAAAATCGCAGACAGCAAAGAAACGAAATCCATTTATACGAGTAAAGAAGTCATTCGCCATCTTACACGCAATCCCGTGTTATTAACGATTTTATTTATTTCGGCGCTTATTCAAATTGCCCATTTTAGCATCCAGCCGATATTGTCGTTATATGTGAGCGAGCTGCACGGAAAAGAGAATATTGCTTTATATTCTGGAATCGCCTTTTCAGCCGCAGGGTTGGGAAATTTGTTCATGTCAAGAAGCTGGGGAAAAATCGCGGATTTGCACGGATATGTGAAAGTGCTGATTATTTTGCTGTTTGTAGCAGGATCCGTCTACTTACCAGGAGCGATTGTTACGAGCTTTTGGCAGCTTGTGCTCATCCGCTTTGTGCTCGGGATTTCACTTGGAGGCATTACACCTGTTCAAATTGCCTTTCTTCGCCAGGAAGCACCGATTGCGATGCAAGGAGAAGTCATCGGCTACAATACGAGCCTTCGTTTCTTTGGAAATATTTTTGGACCGATGCTTGGCGGATTTATTTCAGGTTATCTCGGTTTCTCGGCTGTTTTTGTCAGCACGAGTCTCTTGCTGCTGATTAGCGGTGTGATCCTTTACACAGCAAGCCACCGCCACCCGGAGCTAGTGAAACATTCGGTTTAAAAAATCGACATCTTGTTCCCATTCAAGAATAGTAGATTTGAATAGGTGGATATTATGACTTTTAACGGAACAACCTCAGCTGCTGCCAACTCCAATTTACGGAAAAAGCGTGCAGTAGGTCGTCAAAATAATAAGCCGCGTTAACAATTCCAGCATCTGACGCTCCCCCTCCCCATTTAGAGTAACTTCTAAAATTAGAATAAACTTTTTTTGTAAATCAATCGTTGATGAATTGTAAATAAATAATGAAATAAGAAAAGCGCAAGCGCCCTTGCTCATCGACGTAAGGAGGTGGACTGAGCCGAGTGAGATAAAGGAGAGTCGAAAGACGGTAGTCTTTCGTTCTCGACTTATCGTAGACGAGGCGAGGGAAGCGACGTAGTCGATAGGGCGCTGGAGCTAGACAGTTATCGAAGTTAAGATATAAATTCTGATAATATTAAAAAGGTAAGCCACCTTTTCAGTAATGGCTTACCTTTTTTTCAGAGTGAAGGCCTCTGCTTCCTTCGCGGGCATTGGTTTTCCTAATAAGTAGCCCTGCCCATAATCGGAATGATGGTCCAACAAGAAGTCAAGATGCTCATTTTCCTCAATTCCTTCAGCGATCGATTTGATTTTTAATGTCTGAGCCAGATTGATGATCGCTTTAGCGATTTTCATCGTCTGCTGATCCTTATAGAGATTCAACGTAAACGACTTATCTATTTTCAAAAAGCTGATCGGCAGTTCATTTAAATAGGTTAACGAGGAATAACCAGTGCCAAAATCATCTATACCAACCTCAATGCCTAACGCTTCGATTTGCCGTAAAATTTTACTGGCATATTGAACATCCTTCATGAGCATGCTTTCGGTGATTTCAAACTGAAGCTGGCATGCCGGAAACTTTGTTTCTACTAAAATCGTTTTAATTCTATTCAGTAAAGTTTGATCCTCAAACTGCTTGGCTGAGAGGTTAACGGAAAATTTTGCATGCAGCCCTTTCTCTCTCCATGACCGTCCTTGCTCGCAGACCGTTTTTAATACCCAATGACCAATTGGAATAATCAGCCCTGTTTCCTCGGCAATCGGAATAAACTCTGCGGGGGACACCATTCCAAGCTCAGGATGATGCCAGCGTAAGAGTGCTTCATAGCAAACCAACTGATTCGTCTGAAGATGGAAAATTGGCTGATAATACACTTCCAATTCATTATTTTCCAGTGCAGTCCGCAGAGAATTCTCCATAATAAAGCGATTGGTTGAGGTGGATTCTAATTCTTTTTGATAAAATTGGATCCCATTTTTCCCTTGTCCTTTAACAGCATACATCGAAATATCTGCTTGTTTTAGCAACTCATTCATATCCTTGCCGTTTTCAGGATAGAAACTGATGCCAATACTCCCTGTTATTTTGACATTCATCTTGTTAATGGTAACCGGCTCTGATATTCTGTCTAAAATTTTCTGAGCCAGCTCTTGCAATTTCGAACGATTTCCACTGTGCGAATTTTGGTTTAAAACAATAAATTCATCGCCGCCAATTCGTGCTAAGATGTCATCCGGCCCGATGCAGCTTTCAATTCTCTTCGCCATTTCTTTTAGTAAAAGATCACCGTAATCATGGCCAAACGTATCATTAATTGATTTAAAATTGTCCAAATCCAGAAAAATAAACGCCAGTGTTGAAGACTTTACCTTATCATATTTAAAATAATTTTGAATGAAAGAACGATTATAGTGCGGAGTTAACGTATCTTTAATAATTAAATTTTCAAGATCAATGGTCTGCGAAATTAATTGTCCAGCTGTTTGGAGCACAGAGCCATCAAACTCGCTAAACTCAAATGGCTGTGAATGAATTGCCCATAGTTTCCCAAAAACCTCACCATTTTGCAAAGTAACCGGTATCGCAATAAAATGCTTGCTGCGTAACAGTTCGAACGAAGAATCCAGATTCTCTGTTTCACTTAGAACGGGAAGCTGACTTCCTTCTTCAATCAGGATTTCCGAACGGTTCCATACTTTAATTACTTTACAGCCTCCGTTCTCTTCCAATGTTAAAATAAACGTATTAACAGCGATCGTTTTACTCAAAATTTCAAATACATGCGTAAGGGTTGAATTAAAAGTTTGATAGTAAAATAAATCTCTTATCTGATCGCTCATATTTTGTTCCCCTTTACCTTAAACTATTTAATAAAATCCTTTTCAAAATAAAAAGACTATCCCAGTGCTCAGTGGAATAGTCGCTTCTCTAATGTATCGTACTATTCGGCAGCTGGCTGTCATAGGTGTGTTTTCACCGTTAGACCCTGTAGTTTTGCGCCCCCATTTTTCAATGAGTTTGCCTGTTCGTAGCTATTTAATTTTTTACATTTTTATAGGTAATTAGAAACTTCTCCTTTTTCTTTAGAATTTTTCTTCTTTTCCTACGAAAAAGGAACTTATTATAAATTACTGGTATATATTACTTATTATCTTAGTATATACTAAATTTTCTCGTAAAAAAAGGGAAAGAAGAAGGATTTTGTCAAAATATGTAGAAAACTAGGGCGCCACATAAAAAAGCCCGGACTAGGCGTCCGGACTCTACTTTTTTATTGACCAAGCTGCTGTTCATAGATTTTCAAATTTGCATAGATTGCTTCGATGACGGGGGCGGCAAGCTGTTCTTTTCTGGCAATCTCAAGCAAGAATCCATGCAAGTGATCCGCTTCAACAGGCTGCTGTTTTTCCATATCCCGCTGCATCGAAGATTTCATTTCGAAGCCAAGCCCGTCCATTTGCTTCATCAGGACGTCTTCCACATTGTCAACAAGCGGGGCATTGACGGCTTTCATCACGGCGATGATCTCACTCAATAGTCGCTGAACGGTTTCCCGGCCGTTTGGCTGCTCGCGAATCGGGCCAATCGGCGCGCGCATTAATGTTGTGATACCAGACATCGTTGAAATGAACAAATACTTTTGCCATAAATCACGATTGATATTGTCGCTTAAGCGAAAGTTTGCATTCGCGCCGCTGAAGCTTTCAGCCATTTTTAACATTCGTTCCGTCTTTTCTCCGGAACGTTCACCGAACACCAGATCATGAATCGGGCTTGTCTGAATGATTTCTCCATTTTGTCCAAGCGTTGCTTCAATAAAACAAAGACCGCCAAGCACTTTTTCTTCGCCAAACTCTTCCGCCAAGATCCCAAAATGCAAAATTCCATTGAGCAGCGGCATGATCGCTGTCCTCTCCGATACATATGGACGAAAATCGGCAATCGCACTTTGCAAATGGTATGCCTTTGTGGACAGCAAAATCAGATCAAACGGTTCCGCTTCTTCTCCAGCGACAATGGTTTTCGGCTGGAATGAAGCATCGCCATGGACACTTTTAATCTGGAGTCCTTGCTCTTCCAACTGTTTTCTTCTTCTTTCACGGACAAGAAAGGTCACATCTACCCCTTGTTCAAGCAGGCGGCCGCCAAAATAACCGCCAACTGCGCCAGCACCAACAACTAATACTCTCATTCCCAACATCCTCCTTTGTTTTCCAAAACCTTTTCTTTCAGTATAACGTGAAACTTCAATCAGTGGGACTTTTTTCTATTCCCACTGATTGTTAGTCCCGTTCTACTAAAGAATAAATTTCCGCTTCCTGAAATGAAAGACAAACCTCAATTTACCGCTGTTTTTTTACGGGATACTAAATACGCCTTGATTATGAAATAACTGACTTCATCCGGAAGCAGCTCTTTAATCGGCTTTAACTTCTCATCTCCTGCTTTAGCAACGGCTTGCTCCAGCAAGGGAACAAATTCATTTGGGACCATCGCCTCTAAATCAACCCCGAGCCCCTGTTCCGCACAAAGCAAAAGGTGATTTTCGATTGTTACCAGCGACAGCTCCCGTTTTGCGGCGATTTCTTGGAGAGCCAGTCCTTCCTGATACAGTTTGAATGTTTCCAAATGGGAGTTTGCTACCGGCTTCTTGGCAGCTTTTTTAACAGGCGCTTCCTCAACGATTTGCGGCGCCTGCCCAGGGTTTTCGGCAAGGAAATTTTCAATGGCAGCAAGAAAAACTTCACCGTATTTCTTCAATTTATGCTCACCAACACCATTAACATTTAACAACTCTTCGCGCGTTTGCGGCCGTTTCGCAGCCATATCTTTTAAAGCTGAATCGGAAAAGATCACAAACGGCGACACTTTTTCACTGTCGGCCAGCTGTTTGCGAAGGATTCGAAGCGCTTCAAACAATGGATCATGGCTGGCCACTTGTTTGCTGACAACCGCTTCCCTTCTGTAAACCTTTAGCTGCCCAAGCAGCACTTCTTTTCCTTTTAAGGCAACAACCAAAGTCGGATAGGTTCCATGCTGAACGGCTATCAGTTCCTTTGAAATCAAAAACTCAATAAAATCGGAAACTTCTTTTGCACTTTTTTCCTTCATGATCCCGTAGGTCGACAGCCTGTCAAATGACAGTTCAGCGATCTTTTTATTTTTCGATCCCGTTAATACTTGTGCGATCAGCTGTTTGCCAAAACGCTGCCCCATCCGAATCATGCACGACATGACCATTTGCGCCTCTTTCGTCACATCGATACTTTCTCTAGCATCCGTACAATTGCCGCATCTGCCGCAAGCCTTTGTCTCTTTTTCACCAAAATAGTTTAAAATAAACTCCTGTAAGCATTCTTCCGTGTGGCAATAATCCACCATCGACTGCAGCTTTTCCAACTCTTGTTTGATCCGGCCGGGATCGCTCAATTGGTCGATTAAAAACCGCTGGATTTGCACGTCCTGCGGGGAATACAACACAACGCATTCACTATCCAGTCCATCTCGCCCCGCACGGCCTGCCTCCTGGTAATAACTTTCCATACTTTTTGGAAGCTGAAAATGGACGACATAGCGGATATTCGATTTGTCTATTCCCATTCCAAACGCGGATGTTGCCACCATGATGGCTGCTTCGTCTGCTAAAAAGCGCACCTGTTCCCGCGTCCGTTCTCCTTCATTCATCCCGGCATGGTAGCGGGCGACATTGAATTTTTCCTTTTTCAGCCGCTCATAAAGCTGGTCAACAGTTTTTCGCGTTGCCGCATAAATAATCCCGGCTTCATTTTCGTTTTTTCGTAAATAATCTTTTAAAAAGCGGAAGCGATCCTGCCCCTTGATCACGGAGAAAGACAAATTTTTTCGTTCAAACCCGGTGATGATCGAATTTTCCGAATTAATTTCAAGCGAATGGCAAATATCTTCACGGACAATTGGCGTAGCGGTTGCTGTTAAAGCCAGGACGACCGGTTTTTGCGGCAGACTGGAAACTAATTTTTGAATATGGCGATAGCTTGGGCGGAAGTCGTGTCCCCATTGGGAAATACAGTGTGCTTCGTCTACCGCGACGAGAGGGATGTCCATTTTTTTCAGATCCTCAATAAAACCCTGTGATTCCATGCGTTCAGGTGCAATATATAGAAGTTTGTAGTTTCCTTGTATCGCTTGCAAAATCCGCTCATTAGCTTCATTAAAACTTAATGAGCTATTGATAAATGCAGCGGGAATCCCTGCTTGTACCAAGGTATCGACCTGGTCTTTCATTAACGAAATCAGCGGAGAAATCACAATCGTCGTGCCATTGAGGGCAAGGGCGGGTATTTGATAACATATGGACTTGCCTCCCCCCGTTGGCATGATGCAAATGGTATTTTCTCCTGTTAAAACCGATTTGATTGCTTGTTCCTGTCCATGACGAAAAGAAGAATACCCAAAATATGTTTGCAATAACTGCTGTGCTTTCTCAAGCAATGAAATTCTCTCCTATCTGCGCTATTTTAGCTTCCGAACAAATTGACTAATTTCTATTATAACGTTTTTTGCATTCAAAAAGAGACTCGAATACCATCTTTTTGTTAATTTGTCTCGCTGAAAACTTGAGCAAATACGGATAAAGAGGAAAAATGCACGGATATGTTAGAAAATCACACAGATAAACGAACAATTTTCACGGATAACTGGCAATTTTGAGCAGATAAATTACGTTATCAGATAGAAAATAACTCATCTCATGAACCGGATCGATTATTTTTAAAAAATATTGGATTTTATTCCCATTGAATAAACAACATGGTTGTTGTATTATACTATATACAAGCTGCGTTGTTCGTAATGATAATAAAGTTTTAACCTTTAAGCTGTAACAGGGAGTTTTAAATCGAAACAAGAATGACAAGCCTTCGTCTATACGACAGGGAGGACATGCAGGGCGGTTTCTGCGAACACCCACTTTGAGGAGTGGTGGTTTAAAACTTTCTTATATTTCTACGGCAAATGCGGCCCGTCTACATGATTTTGCTTACCCGTTTCCAAATGGAAACGGGTTTTATTTTTAAACCAAGGTTTTGTCGATTCGCAACAAATATCTGTCGAATCCCGATAATTAAGCGTCGAATGCAGCCAAACTTTTGTAGAATACCAACAAAGTTGTCTGCACTGCCCTAATGATAAAAAAAGGATAATAATACTCCCACTTTTCCGTTATCATTAAGGTATCGAGAATGGAGGGATTCATATGAAGCGAAAAATGATCATCACTCACAACTTGGCGGAAAATGAGCTTGCAAGAATCAAAGAAATAATACCTGATTGGGAGGTTATTGCCGGCCGAGAGAAGGCAGTCTGGAAAACCCATTTTAAGGATGCAGAAATTATCGCCGGCTGGAAAAAAGGAATGGAGGAAGACATCCTTGCTGAAGGTGCAAAGCTTAAATGGCTGCAATCGTGGAGCGCGGGTGTTGATTCCATACCGCTTGATGTATTCCAGGCAAAAAATATTTTGTTAACCAGCGCCAGTGGCGTTCACGCTTTTCCGATATCGGAAACGATTTTTGCTCTTATGCTTGGCTTAACGCGAAAAATTCATACATATGTGAAACAGCAGCAGGAAAAAATCTGGCATCACGCCCATATGAAACTAGAAGTCCACCAAAAAACAATCGGAATCATTGGCGTCGGAGCCATTGGTAAAGAAGCCGCAAAAATTGCCAAAGCATTTGGCATGAAAGTACTCGGTGTCCGCAACTCCGGCAAGCCAGAAGATAATGTCGACGAAATGTACACTTCAGCCGAGTTGAACACTGTTTTACCGCAATGCGACTATGTGGTCGTCACGTTGCCGCTGACAAAAGAAACACACCACTTATTTGCAGCTGCGCAATTCCAATTAATGAAGCCTTCTGCCTTTTTTATTAACATTGGCAGGGGTGAAATCATTCTTGAACAAGATTTAATCGCTGCGCTTGAAAATGGCGAAATTGCCGGAGCTGGTCTTGATGTATTTGCAACAGAGCCGCTGCCGGAATCGAGCCCTTTATGGGAAATGGAAAACGTAATTATCACTCCGCACACAGCCGGCTCGACGGAACACTATGACAAGCGGGTCGTTCATGACATATTGATCCCAAATTTGTATGATTATCTCTCAGGTAAAAAGCCGACAGTGAATTTGGTCGACTATTCGAAAGGTTACTAGCAACAGCCCATTAAAAATAAAACAAAGCACGCCGGTTACTTATACCAGCGTGCTTTGTTTATTTAATAGATTGTCGGAATCCCTTTTCTTGCTACGGTCATCCACTCGAACTGCCGCAATCTTACTTCAAATAACGTTAATGGATCACGGTATAGTTCAGGATTGGTATTCAGCTTTTTCAGCATTTCTTGATTGGTTTCGATACCGGAGCGGGACTCTTCCATCGCTTCGTTCAACACATGCAAAGGATCTCGGAAAAAGAGACTGATGTCACGATCCAGCGATTTTTCAAAAAGTTCAAATTGCTGGAAAAGTTGTTTGCTGACAGCCGCAATGGCTTCAGTATAATCCTCATTTTCCACAAAGGATTTATATTTTTGGCAGAGCACTGAATTATTTTGCGCGATTGCCCCGAACAGTTTCCCGGCACTTTTTAAAATCAGCTGGGATGGTGTCCGCCGCAATAGAATATTGACCTTTTCCAAATGAAATC
This sequence comes from Bacillota bacterium Lsc_1132, assembly GCA_044598425.1. Taxonomy (GTDB): domain Bacteria; phylum Bacillota; class Bacilli; order Bacillales; family Cytobacillaceae; genus JAEVLT01. Next base: position 623,690 of record CP172536.1, on the reverse strand, counting down.
CGCTCGTCATCCGGTCCGTGTCACGCCGCCAATCCTCCAGCACTTTAAAATCGCAGGCAAGCTTTAACCGCTCTTCGCCGTATAAAGTATTAAACCCTTCTGCCATCTCATTTAAGAAATCCTGGCTTTCTTCAAATTCAGCTTTTGACTGAACGATCCAGCTTTGCAATGAAGTGAAATAGCTTGGAAGCACCTCGTTTTGCAAATAATCCTCCAGCCTTTTGTTCATCTCATTATTCAGCTCGATATGAATTTTACTGAAATCACTGTTCTCGGTTATTAACGCTGAACAGTCTTTGAGCATTTTCGGCACTTTCGCAGCAATATCTTTTTGAATCGTTTCTTTAATGAAACGGTACCACTTTGTGATCGACTTCGTTTTCTGCTGCTCCGAATCACTTACTTGATTAAGGGCACCATTTAATTTCATGACAAGCTCTTCATTCCAGCGAATCGACTCGATTACTTGATTTTCAACATCAATCCGTCGCTGGAATAAATTTGTAATCGTTGTCCGAATGAAAAACAGCAATTGGGACAGACGCTGATTTTTTATATTTTGATTGGTTTTAATGGACTGGAAAAACTTGCTTAACTCACGAAGCTGTTCGCCATTTTCATACCGGGATGAAAAACCGAAAACTTTGGCCTCCGGAAAATACGTAGCAATTGCCGTTTTCGTTTCATCAAAAAGACGGAGTGCTTCTTGCTCGTTCTCCATTACATCCATTTTGTTCAGCAGAAAATGAATCGGCGTTTCATGCGCCAGTTCCTGCAAATAGGAGAGTATCGGCAATTCCCGGTCTGATAACGGCTTCGTTGCATCGAGAACATACAAAATGGTATCTGCTACATGCAGGTATTGAAAAACTTCATAACGGTCATCCTTGCTGCCGGTTAATCCAGGTGTATCCATGATCGAAAGCTGATTTTCACTTAAGAAGGAGTTCGGTTTCTTAAATTCAAGGATTGATTCTAAAGCGTTGCGCCGCCTCCCCAACCGCTCTTGAAAATCTGCAAAACTCGAAAGTTGAATGGTCTCCTCATCTGTGATTTCGTTTATCTCCATTTCGTCCGAGTCTGCGAACAACACAGCAGATGTTGTCGGAGAAGCCAGCAGAATGTCTTCTCCAAGAACTGCATTCATAAAAGATGACTTGCCGTCCCCGCTTAAACCGGCAATAAAAACATGGTGGGTGCTGAAATCAGTCAGTTTTTCAACCATCCACTTTAAACGAAGATTTTCCCCCATGTCATGGTCTTTTGCCCATTCCATAATCGACTCGAAAAGCTCCAGAATTCCCTCATAATCTCTAACGGCCTTACCCTTTTGGCTAAAAAGAATTTCGGCTTCGTCGATGGTGGACGCATTGATCCTTGCCGGGAAAAGTTCGCTCCACGACAGCACCGCAGTTGCAGCCACAATTTCATGTGCTGAATCCGTGATCCGCAGCCAATTCGTTAACAGGTTAGGAACCAGTTCCTGCAATTTTTTGATTAAATATTTTCCATCAATTAAATCTAAATACGTTCGTTGAAAAAGGTCTGACAACAAGTGCCAGGCACCTTCTCGATTCACGTCCAAACTGAATAAAAGCTTATTAATCTCTCTCAGCCAAGCAAAATAAAAGCTTTCTTTTTCATAGCTGAGCCATAAAGAAGCTGCAAGCTGTTCAAATTCTTTCGGATCCACTCCGTATAGTGCAGTTAATGGATGTGTAAAATATTCAGGACTTAATGTCTTCGTCAACCCCTGGTCAACATAGTTTTTCAGACATTCAAACCACTTTAGCGATTCTGTCCGCATCGCCTGATTAACAGCAAGTTCGATGGCATTTGCCCAATCGTGCTGTTCTTCAAAAAAGGCCCGGGCAATTTCTGTCACATTTGGATAATCAGGGTTCTGGGCAACCGTTTTTTTAATCACCGAGACAGCTGCATCGATTTTGTTCCACTCTATGTATAAAGAAAACAACTGCAGCGCAACCTCTGTGTTTAACGTGATATTCTCTGTTTCAATCGATTTATAAATCTCTTCAGCATTGGATAGCAAACCGAGCTCATAATACGCATCTGCAGTATTTTTTCTCGCCCAAGGCTCCAATTCATTCATAATGTTTTCCCATTTAAAAATGGCAGCTTCATAATCTTTGTTATGAAAGTATACTTCTCCCTGTGCAAATCGGATATAGGATAAATCAGGCACTTCCTTTTCCTGCTCGTTCATAAACGCTTCACCAAGCACCTGAATGGGATGGGCTTGATTATTTGATTCCATAAACGTTTCATAGAACGTTTTTTGGATAAATTGACTTTTTTCTGTCATATTCTTTCCCTCCTGTTGTACACCACTTCTATTCATATGGAAGAGCGATCGAAATATTCCTACATACTATTCGTTTGCTGTTCGCTTTATTAGTCCCTAGCCGTCCAATTGTATCAAAGCTTTTTTTTAAGGAGGTTTCGATTGTATTTCATTTTTGAGACAAAGGCAGGATGGGATTTCAATATCAAGAAAAAATTGTTCGAATCCATATACCCCTGTACCGACTAACTCAAACACTTTTTTCAAAATAAGCTGTTTAATTCATTATACCATTAAGAAAAGCGCAAGCGCCTTGGTCATCGTACGGACTGGAGGCCCTTCGACTAAAGATAAAGGAAACACGGTGAGCGTAGCGAGCTGATGTTGACTTATCGTAGGGAGAAGGACGAAGTACGCTAGCCGATAGGCGCTTGCGCTAGACAGTTATCGAAGTGCATATATAAATTCTGATAGTATGAAAAAGCTGCATGAAAGATTTTGCCATGTTTTGGATAATATGTTTTAAATTTAAAAGACACTGAATTCAAATCAGTGCCTTTCGCTTTGTCATCTAAAAGAGAATTTGCTGCAACACATTACACGAATGGCTCTCTTCGTTCACTATATGACTTTCCCAAACTGGAAGGAGTCCAATTACAACCACATCCTTTTGGTGCTTGGTCGTGACATTCATGTCCTTAAGCACTTCGTTTTTGCCAAAAGATTTGTTCAAATTCTCTACTCGAATCATTCAGTAGCCAACCCTTTTTCGAGGCGATTTAACAAAAAGCTTAATGTGAGCGTTAACACTAGATAAATGACGGCTGATGTTAGATACGGCTCCCAGACGCGATAGTATTGTCCTTGCATAGCTCGTCCCCAATACATCAATTCAGGCGCGGCAATCAGTGAGGCCAAGGAGGATTCTTTTATCAAAACAACAAATTCATTGCCCAGCGGAGGAATCATTCGTTTAAAAGCCTGGGGCAAGATTACATTTGTCATCGCCTGCACATGATTCATTCCCAATGAGCGAGCCGCTTCCATTTGCCCCTTATCAATAGACTGAATGCCTGCCCGGAAAATTTCTGCTATATAGGCAGCCGAGTTTAAAGACAACGTAACAATTGCTGCTAAAATTCCATTTGTTTGTCCTAGAATAGTCGGTATAACTGCAAAGTGAATTAATAAAATCTGCACCAACATCGGCGTGCCGCGAAAGAAAGCGATGTACCAGTTAAACGGCAAAGCAAGATACTTGTTCCGCATCATTTTCCCTAAACCAATCATCAGTCCAAGGAGCGTGCCAATTAAGATACTGGCCAGCGAAAGCCCAATTGTTAATAATGTCCCTTTAGCAAAAAAAGGAGCGTACTCAGCAATGATATCCCATCGAAAATCCATTTATTGCAGCCTCCCCATAAGTGAAAAATTGCGTAACTTCAATTCTAGTTAAGAGGAAGTTACGCAATTTCAGTGCCCATTTATTATTGCTGATCTTTTAAATTTTTTAGATCCGGCTCTGTTTTAAACCACTGTTTATAAATTTTTGCATACGTGCCATCATCGATAACTTTCTTAATTCCCTTATCAAAATCAGCCTTTAATTTGCTTCCTTTTGGAAACATAAGACCGTAATATTCTTTTGCAAAAGCTTTCTCATCCTCAATAACAACCAACTTTTCATTTGGGTTATTTTTTGCGTATTCTTCTACTACTGTGTTATCTGCTACAACAGCATCAGCTCCGCCCTTATTCAGTTCCATAATTGCCAAATTGTTATTTTCGAATTTTTTAATATTTTTGTTATTTTTTCCAAGAAGTCCTTCAACCGCTTCCTGCCCCGTTGTACCATTCTGCACGGCCACAACTTTTCCTTTCAAATCTTCCGCACTCTTAATCGGACTTCCACCGCGAACTAATATTTTATTGGTAGACAAAAAGTAAGGGTTCGAGAAATCATATGTTTGCTTTCTTTCATCGTTAATTGTAATAGCTGAAATAGCCAAATCCGCCGTTTTTCCTTTTATTTCTACGAAAACAGGATCCCAACCAACATGTTCAATGTTCACTTTATATCCTGCAGCTTTAGCCACAGCATTTAAAAAATCAACATCAAAACCGACTACTTTACCTTTGTCTTGGTATTCAAATGGCGCATAGGCGGCATCGGTTACGACTCTCAAGGTTTTCTTTTCATTGCTGGATCCATTTCCTTGCTCACTTCCGCTTGTCTTGGTTGTCCCACATGCGGATAGCACAAACGCTAATGCAAAAACTAAAATCGTTGTGAATGTCCTTACTTTTCTCATTTCTCTACCCCCAAAATTTTTTCAAAAAATAGATTAAAAATTACAAAATTTTTAAAATATAAATAATTATACCCTCTTTTGTTTATATATTCAATATCACTAAAGGAAACTTTAACACTTTAATAATATTATTTTTACCAGATTTTTCATTATTTATATAAGTGGCATATGCTTTCGATTACGGAAAAAAGTGTGCAACCATTCATTATAAATGAGCTCAACGTACCCACTTTAAATGATAAGAGCAATAGTTAAATTGCAAATCCTATTAGACATTGCGAAGACTTGAAAGTTTTCATATACTTTAGAGGAAGAAATTGATAGGAGATGGAGAATATGGCTCACTCTTTTAAAGCACTAATCGTCAATAAAACAGATGAAGAATTTACTTTAAAAATTGAACACCTCAATTTGAATGAACTCCCGGATGGAGAAGTTTTGATAAAAGTTGCCTACTCAAGCATCAACTATAAAGATGGCCTTGCCAGCATACCGAATGGAAAAATCGTCCGTTCCTATCCATTCATACCAGGAATCGATTTAGCCGGAATTGTTGTTCAATCAAAGGACTCCCGTTACAAGGAAGGAGATCAGGTGATTGCGACCAGTTATGAAATCGGTGTCTCCCATTTTGGCGGATACAGTGAATATGCTCGAGTGCCAGCTGACTGGATTGTACCTCTTCCTGAGGGATTAACATTAAAAGAAGCAATGATTTATGGGACAGCCGGTTTTACGGCTGCACTATCCGTTCATCGACTTGAAGAAAACGGTCTTACACCTGATAAAGGCAAGGTTCTTGTAACCGGAGCAACTGGAGGAGTTGGCAGCATTGCTATCGCCATTCTTTCTAAAAGAGGCTATCATGTCGCTGCAAGCACAGGAAAGGAATCAGAACATGACTTTCTCCACCAGATTGGTGCAAAAGAGATTCTCTCACGTGAAGACGTAGCCGGTGAAAAAATAAAAGCGCTCGACAAGCAGCTTTGGTCCGGAGCGGTTGATCCTGTTGGCGGCAAAACGCTGGCAGCGGTTTTAAGTAAAATCAGTTATGGCGGCTCAGTAGCCGTAAGTGGGCTTACGGGCGGTGCGGAGGTTCCTGCATCAGTCTTCCCATTTATTCTGCGCGGTGTCAATCTGCTTGGAATTGATTCCGTCTATTGTCCGATGGAAATGAGGGTTAAGATCTGGAATCGAATGGCGAATGACTTCAAACCGGGTGGCTTGTCGGATATCGTTCGAAGCGAAGTAACTTTGGAAGAACTGCCGAACTCTCTCTCGGTTATTTTAAAAGGCGAAGCCAAGGGCAGAACAATCGTCAAATTGTAAATGAACTACAAAGGCATCCTGGGCAATTGCTGTCTCTTGGGTGCCTTTTCTTTACCTCTTCATGAATGGATTCCTTATCAAACAGCTCTCACATTATTGCCCCTCCTTTTCTTCGCACCGAAATTCTCCATTTTTATTAGAAAAGCAATTACCCGGGAAATATCAACAATTTTTGCACCGATTGTCGACAAGACTCTTCCCGCCTAAAAATTCATCATTCTTTTCAAATTTCCCTTACAAAAATTTCGTCAGTTTTTCTTACAAGATTGCTGACAGCTACAGTCAAAAAAACTAATCTATAATACAAATACGGTATGTAGAGAGGATGGTAAAGATGGAATTAAAGAGGGAAATTAAACTAGCTGAACAAATTATTAAATTAGACCAATTACGGGATGAACTATATGAAGAATTGTTATCAACTCTTGGCTCTCACGCTCACGAATTGTTGCGAAAACTACAAAATAACTGAGGTGATCAAAGATGTCTAAACAATTGCGAACGGCGATTGAAAAAGCTAAAAAATATTATATTGGTAAAATCATTGCCTCTGGGCTTTATAACTCTGAACACGAGTTATCAAGCTTTACACTAAGTGAATTAGAAATTATCTATCAAAAATCAATCCATTAAGTGCTTTTGTCAGTAAAGATGCGTAATCTAATATTTATTCGATAATAAGTATAATTATACCTATTTTAAAGATAAAATTCTCTCTTGTCATACAGCCGCAAAAAAACAAACCATTTTATTTTTCATTTAGATGTGAGATAATATAACATAAAATAGATCTATATAACTCTTTGGGTGGTGATCCTAAAACAATGAGTGGTGATTCGTCTTATAAAGATAAGAAAGTCATTACGATCGGCATTGTCAGAGAATTAACTGGTCTTTCTGAAAGGCAGATTCGCTATTACGAAGAAAGAAAGCTTATATTCCCCGAACGTTCTTCTGGCGGAAGCCGCAAATATTCCTTTTCGGACGTTGAACTATTAATGGAAATAGCCGACAAAATGGAAGACGGGATTCAAACCCACGAAATAAGGAGAGAAATGATCCGAGAACAAAAAATCAAGGACGAACAAGAAATTCGCCGGAAAATGATCCAAGGTCAAATCAATGCACGTTTTGGAGTTCAAAAGCAGTAGATAACCCCTTCAATTTCGAGGGGGTTTCCCTTTCCCCAAAAACCATGTTAGATTTTCTTACAACATTATGGAATTAAATCTATCTAACTGGCACAATACACCTATCAACTACATTTATAAAAAGAAGGGGGCATTCAAATTGAATACTGCATTTTTATTAAATAGTATTTGGGTAATGATCAGCGCAGTACTCGTTATTTTAATGATTGGAGGATTTATTCTTCTAGAAACCGGATCAACTCGTATGAAGAACGCCGGGCATATCGCTGGGAAAACGATTCTTACTTTCTCCATCGGATCAATTGTCTTTTGGGCGGCCGGTTATGGATTGATTTTTGGCAAAGGAAATCCGCTGATTGGTTTCACAGATTTTTTCTACTCTGGATATGAAATAAAAGGACTTTCACTTTCAGGCTCTGTCTTCTTTTTATTCCAGCTTGCTTTTGCGGGAATTTCTTTGACAATCGCCTTTGGAGGATTTGCCGAACGTGCTAAATTAAGTGTCTATTTGATCTTTGCAGTCTTATTTTCCGCATTGATTTACCCGCCAATCGCCCATTGGATCTGGGGCGGCGGCTGGTTAGCGAAGCTTGGACAACAGGATTTTGCCGGTTCTACCGTTGTACATCTCACCGGAGCCATGGCTGCTCTTGCCGCTACGATCCTTTTAAAGCCGCGGATTGGCAAATACAACAAAGACGGGTCTGCCAATAACATCGCCGGCCACAATCAAGTTTTTACCGCTTTAAGTGTATTGCTTTTATGGGTCGGCTGGTTCGGATTTAATGCCGGCAGCACGCTATCTGCTGACAAAGGATTCTTCGGGTATGTTGCCCTGAATACAAACTTGGGAGCGGCAGCTGGAACCATTGCCGCAATGATTATTTCCTGGGCTAAAATGGGGAAAGCGGACGTACCAATGATGTTAAACGGAGCACTTTCAGGTTTAGTAGCCATCACCGCTTCCTGTGCTTTTGTCGATCCTTGGGCAGCTGTTGTTATTGGTTTTATCGCAGGCATTCTTGTTTTCTACAGCATCCGTTTCTTTGAGAAAAAGAGAATTGATGATCCTATCGCTGCCCTCTCAGTCCACGGAACTGCTGGTGTATGGGGAACGTTGTCAACGGGATTTTTCGCAACTAAAGAACTAGCTACAGTAGGTCAGCCTGGGTTATTTTACGGCGGCGGCTTCCATCAGCTTGGCGTTCAAGCACTAGGCATTATTACAAGCGGAGCCTACGCATTTATTGTTTCCTTCATCCTGCTTTACATGGTGAAATTAATCATGAAAGGTCTGCGCGTATCCGAGGAAGAAGAATTAATCGGTTTGGATATGAGTGAACACGGAAGCTACGGTTATCCGGAATTGCTGAACGCAGAAGAAAATTTAAAAGCGGCCAATCAATAAAACGCAGCCACAGTGCTCTTAGAGGACAGCAGCAAAGCAATCCCCCATAACTTTTATAAAAGCAGGTGGAATTCATTTATGGAGGTCAGCACCTATAACGATGTAAGAACAATTCGCGAATTGCGAATAAACGATATTCGGCATGACCATTTCAAACTTAACCTGTTTCATGACGAACTGATGACAGAAGTAATCCATATTGCCATTCGGCAAACAGCCGGCAAATTTGGACCTTCCCCCTCCCCGTTCACATTTTTTGTGATGGGGAGTGCGGGCCGGTTTGAACAATCGGTATGGAGTGATCAGGATCACGGAATTATTTTCACGGAGTCAGGCAGCCATGTTCAGGACTATTTTTTAAGATTAGGCGAAGAAATTACAAAAGGACTTTTTTTAGCAGGCTATCCATATTGCGATGGCGGGGTAATGGCCCAAAATCCGCTATGGTGTAAATCGTTAGTAAATTGGCAGGAACAACTAATCAGTTGGATCAATGAATCTACTTGGGAATCCATTCGCCACCTGCTTATTTTTATTGATGCGAGGCCATTGTTCGGAGAAAAGCACTATGTTAAAAATTTAAAACAAGTTGTTTATGAAAAAATTAATCTGCAGCATAACCTGCAGCGTATATGGGAGAATACTATTCATGTAAAAAAAGGAATCAATGCACTAAGCCAATTTTTAGTAGAGGAATACGGATCTTATACAGGCATGCTGAATTTCAAAGAAAGAGTGCTGCTCCCTTATATCAATGCCGCTCGGATTTTGGCATTTAAAGATCTTCTGGATGATTCCTCCACCCTTTCCCGCTTAAAGCTTTTAAAGGATGATCACTTTGCCCAGGATTTTTCAAAACTGCTGGAGATCAGGCTTTTGTACGGCGACCATTCCACATATGATTCAGGGCATTTTTTAGCCGTTAACTCCATTCCCAAAAAAGAACAAAAGCATTTAAAAGAAATGATCAAACGTATTTCCGTGCTGCAGAAGCAAGTTCTATATAGAGTTGAAAAGGGAGATTTCCATGGGGAAGAATGACTTACTTCAATTTTTCAGGCAAATGTCCGGCAAGCTTGGTTCGAATGTTTACGCAGGTGTTCAAAAGCCATCTACACCACAGCATCATTCCTTTTTGCGCCAGATTCAAAGAGAATTGAAAGAAGACAATCCGGTAAACTTGCCGCTTGCTGAATTACCCGTTGTCATTTTTGATCTTGAAACGACTGGTTTTTATCCTGATAAAGGCGATCAAATCATTTCTATTGGCGCTGTCAAAATGACGGGATGCGAAATTGAAGCCGATGAGCCTACCTTTTACTCATTGATTCACAGCGATCGGCCGCTTAGAACAGAAATTGCACAGCTGACAAATATCAGAAGTGAAGAACTTTCCGATGCCCCTCTCGCTGCCGACGTTCTCCTTCACTTTTTTAAATTTGTTCAAAACCGAGTTCTGATCGCGCACCACGCCAGTCACGAAAAAGCATTCATGCAGAAAACAACTTGGGATCTGTGGAAGATGCGATTTGAACACAGGATCATCGATACTTCGCTGCTCATGCAGCTTGATGGCTCCTTTCGTCAACCAGTTCCGCTTGAAGAAGCCTCCAAGCAATGCGGAGTAGAAGTAAAGAATCGCCATAATGCTCTTGGCGACGCGCTGACGACCGCCCATGTTTGGGGATATCATTTAAAAAAGGCTCAAGAAATGGGCTGTAAAACCTTGATTGATGTATACACCCATTTAGCAAAACTCCGCTAATCCATTCCTTTCAAATATACTTTTTTCCACAAAATGTGCCTCCCTTAAAAAATTTTTCAAAAAATTTTTTCCTCTTTTAATGTTTGTATAACAACAATGAAAACGCTATCAGCATTTCTAACTGTTTAGAATAGTCTGATATTTTTTATTGACCGTGCACCGGAATGGTTGTATGATTATCGACAAATAAAACTTTTACATTTTATTAAGCATAAATTCTTGATTAGCTAAAAGGAAAAAGAAGCTCCTTTTACACTTACATTTTACTTATTTCAAGCGGCTTAACATGAAAGAGGAGTGGTTGTTTTGGGTAGTCAGTGGATTTTTCTTGGCGGACAATTCGTCAAGAAAGAAGAAGCAGTTGTTTCTGTTTACGACCATGGTTTTTTATACGGAGATGGCGTGTTCGAAGGAATTCGCGTTTACGATGGGAATATTTTCAAACTTGATGCCCACCTGAAAAGGCTTTATGAATCGGCTCAATCGATTATGATTCAGATCCCCTATACAAAGGAAGAAATGACTCAATATATTGTTGAGACGATCCAAAAAAACCAATTGCAAACCGCTTATATACGGCTTGTCGTTTCTCGCGGTGTCGGAAATCTTGGACTTGACCCTCGCTCTTGTTCAAACCCGCGTGTGATTATTATCGCAGAAGAATTGTCAATGTATCCAAAAGAATTTTACCAGCGCGGCATAAAGATTGCTTCCGTAGCGAGCCGTCGGAATCGCCCGGATGTACTGAGCCCGCAAGTGAAATCATTAAACTATTTAAATAATATTCTCGTAAAAATCGAAGCAACCCAGGCTGGTGTTGAAGAAGCTCTGATGCTGAATGATCAGGGTTATGTAACAGAAGGATCAGCAGACAATATTTTCATTGTGAAAAACGGCATTCTTTTCACTCCCCCAGTCTACTTAGGGGCACTTGAAGGGGTCACAAGAAATGCGATTATGGAAATAGCGAAGAAAAATGGCTATGAATTAAAGGAAATGCCTTTCACTAGGCATGATGTCTATACAGCAGATGAAGTCTTCTTAACAGGTACAGCTGTTGAGGTCATTGCCGTCATCGAAGTGGATGGCCGCACAATCAGCGACGGTAAACCGGGTAAAGTCACCCATCATTTATTAGAAGAGTTTAGACGGGTTGTCACTGCGGATGGTGTTCAATGCTATCCCTTTGAAGCAAACAAGGCAGTAGGAAGTTAGAGGAGGCAGTCAAAGTCTATGCGAAGCGATATGATCAAAAAAGGAGTCGATCGCGCTCCCCATCGAAGTTTATTATATGCTACAGGGGTAAAAACGAGTGACTTGGATAAACCGTTTATCGGCGTCTGCAACTCGTATATCGATATTATCCCGGGTCATAAGCACCTTAATCATTTTGGAGAGATTGTTAAAGAGGCCATTCGTGAGGCAGGCGGAATACCGTTCGAGTTTAACACAATTGGCGTGGATGATGGAATTGCCATGGGCCATATTGGCATGCGCTATTCCCTTCCAAGCAGAGAAATTATTGCTGACAGTGCTGAAACGGTCATCAATGCCCACTGGTTTGACGGTGTTTTTTACATCCCAAACTGTGACAAAATCACGCCGGGAATGTTAATGGCTGCCGCAAGAACCAATGTTCCAGCGGTGTTTGTATCGGGTGGTCCGATGGAAGCGGGCGTTTCTTCCACCGGAAAAAACCTGTCGCTTGTTTCAGTGTTTGAAGGCGTCGGAGCCTATCACCAAGGTTCCATCAGCCAGCAGCAATTGCTCGATATTGAAACCAACGCCTGTCCGACTTGCGGATCTTGCTCAGGAATGTTCACAGCCAACTCCATGAACTGTCTGATGGAGATTCTCGGAATGACAGTTCCAGGAAATGGAACAATTGTCGCCACATCAGAAGAACGGCATGAATTAATCCGCCAGGCGGCTAAGCATTTAATCGAATTAGTTAAAAACGACATCCGTCCGCGCGACATCATGACAAAAGAAGCTTTTGACAATGCTTTTGCCCTTGATATGGCAATGGGCGGTTCAACCAATACCGTTCTTCATACACTGGCAATTGCACACGAAGCTGGCGTTGAATACGATCTAAAAGAAATCAATCGAATTGCCGAAAAGGTTCCATACCTTGCCAAAATAAGTCCAGCCTCTGAATACTCCATGCAGGATGTTCACCGGGCTGGCGGTGTTAGCGCCATTATCCATGAACTTTGCAAGATTGATGGTTTGATAAACAAAGAATGCATCACCGTTACAGGTCAAACCATTTACGAAAATGTTCAAGATGCAAAGATCTTGGATGAAAAAGTAATCCGGCCGAAAGACAATCCATACAGTCCAGTCGGCGGGCTTTCAATCCTTTACGGAAACCTGGCTCCTGACGGCGGTGTCATTAAGGTCGGCGCAGTCGATCCGTCGATTAAAAAATTCCTTGGTGAAGCCATTTGTTTTGATTCCCAGGAAGAAGCTCAGGCTGGAATTGATAATGGCACGGTAATGCCTGGCCATGTCGTTGTTATCCGTTATGAGGGTCCAAAAGGCGGACCAGGAATGCCGGAAATGCTGGCTCCTACCTCCGCGATTGCAGGACGCGGATTAGAGAAAGAAGTAGCTTTGATTACCGACGGCCGATTCTCAGGTGCAAGCCGGGGCATCTCAGTCGGACATATTTCACCAGAAGCTGCTGAAGGCGGACCAATTGCCTTCATTCGCGATGGCGACCCGATCTTAATTGACTTGGAGACACGCTCGATCGAACTGTTTGTCGACGAAGTCATTTTAGAAGAACGCCGGAAATCCTGGATAAAACCTGAACCGAAAATTAAATCTGGTTATCTAGCGAAATATGCGAAACTTGTTACCTCTGCCAATACTGGCGGGATCATGAAAATTTAAAGTAAATAAAAAAAAGCGATGACGGGAATAAAGGAATGGATACTTGTATTTACAGAGAGCCGGGGTTGCTGGAAGCCCGGAAATACAACCTTTCTGACATCCTCCCTGAGTGTTGGGCTGAACGGTATTCTTCTTCAGTAGGCTCAATCAGGTGTACGAATCGGCACCTGTTACCAAAAGAAGCGACTTTTTGTTTCACTAAAAATTTCGCTTCATAAGGCAGTATTCGTGAGGATGCTGTGAAATCGGGTGGTACCGTGAAAAGCAAGGCCTTTTCTCCCCGTTTATTCTGCTAATTGACGTGTTGGCAGTCTATTCGGGTCGGAAAAGGTCTTTTTTTATTCTTTCCTAAAGGGAAGACACGAATTTTCCGAACCTGTTTTATAAAGCACAGCTGTACGCTGAGTTTTTTAAATATTCAAATTAACTAGGAGGGATCACGAACGTGAAGGTAGAAGCAAAGCAGGAAGTCGAAACCAGTCCAACCGTAAAAACAGGAGCAGATCTTCTAATTGAATTATTGGTTGAAGAAGGTGTCGAGATCTTATTTGGGTATCCTGGCGGAGCCGTCCTGCCAATCTATGACTCTATTTATCGCGCAAAAGGATCGATTAAACACGTCCTCTTCCGCCATGAACAAGGATCAATCCATGCGGCTGAAGGATATGCCCGCATCACTGGGAAGCCAGGGGTTGTTATTGCTACTTCTGGGCCAGGGGCTACAAACCTTGTTACCGGAATCACCGATGCCATGATGGACTCCCTGCCGCTCGTCATTTTTACCGGTCAGGTTGGACGGAATGTAATCGGATCCGATGCCTTTCAGGAAGCGGATATTATCGGCATTACCACACCGATTACAAAGCATAACTACCAGGTACAATCGATCAGCGACTTGCCGCGCATTATAAAGGAAGCCTTTCATATAGCTTCTACAGGACGGCCAGGTCCAGTCCTGGTTGATATTCCGAAAGATATTTCAGCTGGAGAACTGCGTGAAGAACGAAGCGATAGCAGCTTTCAGCTTCCTGGATATCAGCCAACCATTAAGCCAAATCCTTTGCAAATTAAGAAATTGGCCGATGCCCTTTCCAAAGCAAAAAAACCAGTCATCCTTGCGGGTGCAGGTGTACTGCATGGTAAAGCATCAGGCGAATTGACCACATTTGCCGAAGTACACCAATTGCCGGTTGTCACAACCCTCCTTGGTTTAGGCAGTTTCCCGGGCAACCACCCCCTTTCCCTAGGAATGGGCGGAATGCACGGAACGTATGCAGCAAATATGGCTTTATATGAATGCGACCTGATGATTAATATCGGTGCTCGCTTTGATGATCGATTAACTGGAAATTTAAAGCATTTTGCTCGAAATGCTAAAGTCGCCCATATTGATATCGATCCGGCAGAAATTGGTAAAAACGTACCGACCCAGATTCCGATTGTGTCCGATGCGAAAGAAGCATTAACCAGTTTGCTACATCAGGCGCCAGAATCGCCTAAACACCATGAGTGGTTAGAGACATTAAAACATTATAAAGAACAGTACCCACTTTGGTATAAAAATAATCAAGATGGCATTTCACCGCAATGGCTCATTCAAGCGATTCACAAAGTGACAAACGGTGAAGCGATTGTGACAACAGATGTAGGTCAGCATCAGATGTGGGCTGCCCAATACTACTCATTCATCGAGCCGAATCGCTGGGTCACATCAGGCGGACTGGGAACGATGGGCTTTGGTTTCCCTGCTGCAATTGGCGCCCAATTTGCCGCTCCAGAAAAAACCGTTGTTTCCATTGTCGGTGATGCTGGATTTCAAATGACAATCCAGGAACTATCCGTCATTCAGGAAAGAAATATGCCAATCAAAATTATTATTGTCAATAACGGCTCGCTTGGAATGGTTCGCCAATGGCAAGAAGAATTTTATGAAAAGCGATATTCTGAGTCCATCCTTTGCTCGCAGCCAGACTTTGTGAAACTTGCTGAAAGCTACCAAATTCGCGGTGTGAAAATTGACAATAAGGAAGATCTCATAACAACACTTCCAGACATTTTTTCCTACGAAGGACCTGTTTTAGTGGATTGCCGCGTTCTTCCGCAAGAAAAAGTGTATCCAATGATCGCACCTGGAAAAGGGCTGCACGAAATGATTGGGGTGAAACCATGAAAAGGATTATAACAGCAACAGTTCAAGACAGAAGCGGTGTCTTAAATCGAGTTACAGGCTTATTGCTGAGACGCCAATTTAATATTGAGAGCATCTCCGTCGGCCCAACCGAAATCGAAGGCATCTCAAAGATGACACTTGTCGTTGAAGTCGAAGATGAGCAAAAACTGGAACAAGTAACCAAACAGCTCAATAAACAAATTGATGTATTAAAAGTTTCCGATATTACAGATAAAGCCATTGTGGCAAGGGAGCTGGCGCTCATTAAGGTATCAAGTTCCGGCCAGCTTCGCAGCGAAATCAATGGAATCATCGAACCTTTCCGCGCGACAATTATTGATGTCAGCCGCGATAGTTTAGCTGTCCAAGTAACAGGAAAGCCGGATAAAATCGATGCATTGATTGAGCTGCTCCGTCCATACGGGATAAAAGAATTGGCCAGAACTGGCTTAACTGCCTTCCTTCGAGGGCAGCAGCCACAAATTTCAGAGTTACCCTCCTATTCACAAATAAAATAAACCATATTCGAAAGGATGATCAGTAATGGCAAAAGTACTTTATAACAGTGATATTCAAGCAGAGGTTTTAAATGGAAAGAAAATCGCAATCATTGGCTACGGCTCACAAGGTCATGCCCATGCCCTCAATTTAAAAGAAAGCGGATTTGATGTGGTTGTTGGCTTAAGAGAAGGAAGATCATGGAATAAAGCAGTGGAAGATGGTGTAGAAGTTCGTTCTGTCGCTGAAGCAACGGCAGCTGCCGATGTAGTTGTTGTTCTTCTTCCAGATGAGCAGCAGCCAAAGGTTTATGAAGAAAGCATTAAAGAAAACCTTCAGCCTGGCAATGCGCTTGTTTTTGCCCATGGTTTCAATATTCATTTTACGCAAATCGTCCCGCCAGCAGATGTGGATGTCTTCCTTGTTGCACCAAAAGGACCAGGACATCTTGTTCGCCGGACTTATACCGAAGGCGGCGGAGTTCCCGCTTTATACGGAATCTACCAGGACTATACCGGTAAAGCAAAAGATGTTGCCTTGGCTTATGCAAAAGGAATTGGCGCCGGTCGTGCCGGAATCCTTGAAACAACCTTCCAGGAGGAAACCGAAACAGATCTCTTCGGTGAGCAGGCTGTATTGTGTGGTGGACTGACCAGTTTAATTAAAGCCGGATTTGAAACATTGGTTGAAGCAGGCTACCAGCCGGAAGTTGCCTATTTTGAATGCCTCCATGAAATGAAATTAATTGTCGACCTTATTTATGAAGGCGGTCTTGAGAATATGCGCTATTCGATTTCCGATACGGCTCAATGGGGAGATTTCGTTTCAGGCCCGCGCGTTGTCACGGAAGAAACAAAGGCTCGCATGAAAGAAGTATTGAAAGACATTCAAACAGGTGTATTCGCTAAAGGCTGGATCGCGGAAAACCAAGTAAATCGTCCGCAATTTAATGCGATCAACCGTAGTGAAAACAAGCATCAGATTGAAGTGGTCGGCCGTGAATTGCGTGCATTAATGCCATTCATTAAACAATCAGTGACAAAAAAGGAAGTGGTGGCGAATGGTTCACGTTAACGTCTTTGACACAACGTTGCGCGATGGCGAGCAATCTCCGGGTGTGAATTTAAATCAGCTCGAAAAAATCGAGATTGCCAAACAGCTAGAGCGTTTTGGCGTGGACATTATGGAGGCCGGTTTCCCGGCTTCCTCCCAAGGGGATTTTGAATCGGTAAGAGCCATTGCCCGGACGATAAAAAATGCTTCGGTCACCGGCCTTGCCCGCGCAACGAAAGCAGATATCGATATTTCCTGGGATGCTTTAAAGGAGGCTGAAGAACCAAGTCTTCACTTGTTTCTCGCCACCTCCCCCATCCATATGAAATACAAGCTGAATAAAACACCTGAAGAAGTAATGGATTTAGCGGTCGAGATGGTTTCTTATGCCAGAAAAAAATTTCCTCAGCTTGAGTGGTCTGCTGAAGATGCTTCACGGTCGGATCTTGATTTTCTCGTTAAAATCATTGAAAAGGTCATTGATGCCGGCGCAACCGTCATCAATTTGCCTGATACGGTCGGCTATGCTACACCCGAAGAATACGGAAGAATTTTCCGCTATGTGAAGGAAAATGTGCCAAACATCGACAAGGTGATTTTGTCTGCCCATTGCCATGATGATTTAGGGATGGCTGTCGCCAACTCACTTGCAGCGATTCAAAACGGCGCGACCCAGGTCGAAGGAACAATCAATGGGATTGGGGAACGTGCTGGCAACGCTTCCCTTGAAGAAATTGCCGTTGCTTTAAACATCCGCAAAGACAAATACCCATACACAACCAATCTTGTCCTGAATGAGATCAAGCGCACAAGTGACCTCGTCAGCCGCTTTACTGGCATGGCAATAGCACCCAACAAAGCCATCATTGGAAAAAATGCTTTTGCTCATGAGTCGGGAATTCATCAAGATGGCGTTTTAAAACATGCCTCCACCTACGAAATTATCACTCCGGAACTTGTCGGGGTAAAATCAAACAGCCTAGTGCTTGGCAAGCATTCCGGCCGCCATGCTTTTAAAGATAAAATTGAACAAATGGGATTTCAGCTATCTGCTGAAAAATTAATGGAAGCTTTTATTACCTTTAAGCAATTAACCGACCGCAAAAAAGAAGTAACCGATGAAGATTTATTCGCCATTTTAACCGATGTGCAAACATCAGTCGTTGATGTGAAAAAATATGAACTTTTGGCCTTTCAAGTCCAATATGGTTCTGCTAATTTACCAACGGCAACCGTTGCACTGACGACTCCGGAAGGCATCCGTGTTGAAACAGCGCGGACAGGGCAAGGCAGTGTCGAAGCCCTTTGCAACACGTTAGAAGCATTGGTAAAAGAAGAAATTCACCTGACAGATTTTCAATTAAACTCGATTGGTCAAGGTCGGGACGCACTTGCCGAAGCGCATGTGAAAATGACGGTCAACGGAACGCCTGTCCGCGGCCGCGCTTCTGCACAGGATGTACTGGAAGCCTCAGCCAAGGCCTTTCTAAACGCAGTCAACCGCGTATTTTTCAATCAAAAAATCGTAGCTCAAGAAACAGCTTTGACATAACGAACAGCTTCTTAGGAGATATCCGCGGATAATGGTCCATTTTCGCGGATATATCGTTCTTTTACACGGATAAAAGGGTATTCCCACGGATATATCGCTCTTTTACACGGATATTCGCGGCTCCCTTATACGGATATTATTCATAGATAAAGCCATTCAGCTACATCCATTTTTAAAGGAGGCCAAAGTCAATATGGAAAAACAAGTTGTTTTACTTCCAGGAGACGGCATCGGCAGAGAAGTTATTCAATCAGCAAAAGAAGTACTTGATGCCATTGCTGAGGAATTTCAACATTCGTTTTCTTTTGAAACACACGAAATTGGCGGGGCAGCCATTGACCAGTATGGCACTCCCCTTCCCGAGTCAACCGTAGAAGCATGCAAAAAAGCAGATGCGGTTTTGCTCGGCGCCGTCGGTGGACCGAAATGGGATCAAAATCCTTCCCATTTACGCCCGGAACGCGGCTTGTTAGGCATTCGCAAAGCGCTCGATTTGTTCGCAAACTTACGGCCGATAAAAGGTTTTAAAAATTTGCTTCACGCTTCCCCTTTAAAAGCGGAAATTGTTAGCGGCAGCGATCTTCTCATTGTCCGCGAACTGACTGGCGGCCTTTACTTTGGCACACCGAGTGAGAGACGGGATGGCGGAAATGCTGTGGTAGACACTCTCTACTACACGCGCAAAGAGATTGAAAGAATTGTAGACAAAGGATTTCAAGCAGCCCAGCAGCGCCGCTGTCATCTCACCTCTGTCGATAAAGCGAATGTGCTTGAATCAAGTAAACTATGGCGTGAAGTCGTCGAAGAAAAAAGATCGCAATACCCTGATGTAGTGGTAGACCATGTTTTAGTGGACGCAGCAGCAATGAAGCTGATCACCAATCCTTCGCAATTCGATGTCATTGTAACCGAAAACTTATTTGGCGATATTTTAAGTGATGAAGCTTCCGTGTTAACCGGCTCACTTGGCATGCTCCCTTCAGCCAGCCTTCGGGAAGATGGTGTTGGGCTATATGAACCTGTACACGGTTCAGCACCGGATATTGCCGGTAAAGGCATCGCCAATCCGATTGCAATGATTTTATCCGCAGCACTGATGCTCCGCTACTCCTTCCAGCTAGAGGAAGAAGCTCGGTTGATTGAGGATGCAGTTCAAGCCATTCTTGATAATGGCTATCATACAGGCGATCTTCAGGTTCAAGACGGCCAGCTTGTTGGCACAGTTGAAATGACGAAGTTGATTGTCGATTACATTAAATCCCAGCGTGCATCCCAGTGCATAATGGACTGTTACGTATAAGCATCCTTTTACATTACAGCCTTAGGCCGGCAATCTTTGGTGCGCCCGCCCTGCTCTCTTTTTTCAAAAAGAAAAATTTTTAAACGTGAGGAATGAAATTATGCAGAAACCAAAAACCATTGTCGAAAAAATTTGGGAACAGCATGTCGTCCACCAAGAAGAAGGAAAACCTGACTTACTCTATATCGACCTGCAACTTGTCCATGAAGTGACCTCTCCTCAAGCGTTTGAGGGATTAAGAATGAACGGCCGAAAAGTTCGGCGGCCGGATCTTACTTTTGCCACAATGGATCACAATGTACCAACCCGCGATCGCAGCGTAATCAAGGATTTAATCTCAAAAACACAAATCGACACACTCAAAAAGAACTGTGAAGAATTTGGCATTCCGCTTGCTGACATCGACCATCCAGATAACGGGATTGTTCATGTTATTGGTCCGGAACTCGGTCTTACCCAGCCAGGTAAAACAATCGTCTGCGGCGACAGCCACACTTCTACCCATGGTGCATTTGGCGCGCTGGCATTCGGCATTGGTACAAGTGAAGTCGAACATGTTTTGGCTACGCAAACCCTTTGGCAGGCAAAACCGAAAACGTTAAATGTTAAAGTCAATGGCAAACTTGGTACGGGTGTCACGGCCAAGGACTTAATCCTCGCCATCATCGGCAAATTTGGTGTGCAATTTGGCACAGGATATGTAATAGAATTCACTGGTGAGGCCATCCGTGCGCTATCGATGGAAGAGCGGATGACCGTCTGCAATATGTCGATTGAAGCCGGAGCCAGGGCGGGGCTCATTACACCAGATGAAACGACTTTTGCCTATTTAAAGGGCAGAAAGTTTGCTCCCCAGGGAGAAGCATTTGAAGAAGCTGTCAAGCAGTGGAAGTCACTGGCTACTGATGAGGGCGCCGTCTATGATGCTGTTGTTGAAATCGATGCAGAAGAAGTGGAACCGCAAGTAACTTGGGGAACAAACCCGGGAATGTGTCTGCCAATCACCGCTTCCGTTCCAAATCCAAATGAAGCTGAAACAGCAAGTGATAAAGATGAAATAAGCCGCGCTCTTGAATATATGGGGCTTGAAGCAGGCCAGCCGATTTCCAGCATCAAAATCGACCATGTATTTATTGGCTCTTGCACGAATTCAAGACTAAGCGATTTAAGGAAAGCAGCCGAGATCGTCCGCGGCCGAAAAGTGAATCCTTCGGTAACAGCCATCGTCGTTCCCGGCTCTTATAGCGTGAAAATGGCTGCTGAAAAAGAGGGGCTTGACGTAATTTTTACAGAAGCTGGTTTCGAATGGCGCAATGCCGGCTGCAGCATGTGTTTGGCCATGAATGATGATATCGTTCCAGCAGGCGAGCGCTGTGCTTCTACTTCCAACCGTAATTTTGAAGGACGCCAAGGCAACGATGCCCGTACGCATCTAGTCAGTCCGGAAATGGCAGCAGCTGCGGCAATTGCCGGTCATTTTGTCGATGTCCGCCAATTTTCTTCTCAAGTAGTTAATTCCTAGGAGGTATTGATCGCAATGGAACCGTTACGCACTCATACAGGTCTTGTCTATCCATTAGACCGGACGAATATTGATACAGACCAAATTATTCCAAAACAATTTTTAAAGCGCATCGAACGAAGCGGCTTTGGCCAATTTCTCTTTTACAACTGGCGTTTTGATAAGGACGGAAATCCCCGAACTGATTTTTCATTAAATGATGAAAAATATCAAGGTGCTTCGATCATGGTTGCCGGTGACAACTTTGGCTGCGGCTCTTCGCGCGAACATGCCCCATGGGCGATTCAGGATTATGGCTTCAAAGTTATAATCGCTCCGAGCTTTGCCGACATTTTTAAAAATAACTGTGTGAAAAATGGCATCCTCGCCATTCAAGTCAGCGAAGAGCAAAAGCAGCAGTTGATTAAACGGGCTGAATCTGGGCAATATTCGCTAACCGTTGATCTAGAAGAGCAAATCGTGTATGATCAGGAAGGATTCAAAGTCACCTTTGACATCCCGGAGTATTCGAAACAAATGTTGCTCAACGGCTGGGATGAAATTGGCGTAACTCTGAATTACGAAGATAAAATTAAGCAGTATGAGTTGGCACACCAATAAAAGTACAACTAAAAAAACCTTGCTTTTCCTGGATTAATGGGAATGGCAAGGTTTATCTATTGAATGCTGGGTATTTTTCTGAGCAATTCTGCTGAATTCTGCTCATTCAAAACCAACGGAATTGTTGTATTCGTTTTACGCTCGCGCTGCACTTCTATTCAATAATTTTTCTTTAAAAGCTGAAACAGCGATTGAACTAATCAGCCAGAGAACGAGCCCTAAGACAATACTAAAAAGCCACTGATGGCTCAGCTGCAAGGAAAGGAACACGGTAATCACACATACAACGCCGCCGATCATCCCGAACACGGAACCTTTGGCGATTTTGGCCGCTTTCACTGACCCGGATGCAAGCCCCATCATCAAAATGGCCGTCAGCATCACCGCCGGAAATGCTGCGAATATTCCCGCTAAGATTTTCCAAGGGGATAAAACTGTCACCAAATAACTCGCCATTACTGCTGTACCGCCTAATAAAAAACGCACAAATAAGTCTAACATCGATGTCCACCTTCCTATGATTGCGAAGTAATTAGCACTACAACCATCGAAACAACAAACCAAATCACCATTGAATGAACCAGGCCGCGCTTCCATCCTTTCGGGATCAAAAATCCGGCAATAAGCGCTATTAAAATATTAATCGTCATGCCAATGATCGCGCCTTTGGAAAGGATCAGCGAACGGGCAATCAGTTCGTTTCCTTGGAAATCCAGTCCAATGGTCAAGAGCGCTGCAAGGTAAACCGCAGGAAAAGCAGCGAAAATCCCCCCTGCTTTTTCCCCAAGCTTTCTAGCAATAATCGTTGAAGCCACAACGGCTGCTCCCCCGAGAATAAATCGAATAAGTAATCCACTAATTGATATGCTTCCCATTTTCCATCCGCCTCTTTCTTCATTCCGTCCTTTTTGTGATACTTTTCACAAATATTACTAACCTTATTTTAGCGCATTTTTATCGTCCTTCATGTGAACATTTTTTTACCGTTTTCGAAGCGTTTGCAATTTGGAAATAAAAAAAGATGTTAAAAAGCATTTTCCAACTAACAGAAAATGCCTTTTTGTTTTTTATTCAGTTAAAAAAATATATTTCGTTTTCGAACTATACGTTTGTCCTTTTTCTAAAACAACTGATGGAAATGATGGATGGTGAATCGCATCCGGCAGCCCTTGAGTTTCCAGGCAAAGTCCTAAATGCCTTCTAGCGCTGCCACCGTTGATTTTTAGATCATCTGAAAGCTGGTTGCCTGTGTATAGAACAACACTCGGGGCATCTGTCTCAATCAGAAGTTTACGTCCGCTTTCTTCATCAGCCAAAACAATTTTGCCGTTTAGCAGAAATGGATGGTCATAACCCCCGCCAGCCAAGACATTTTGCGGTGCCATTGACTCTGCCCCATCTTTGATTTTCCGGCCGTTCCGAAAATCAAAAACAGTGTCTGCCACATCGACGAACTTCCCTGTCGGCAACAGCTCCTTGTTTAACTCAAGGAATTGGTTGCTATCCATTTCAAGAACGTGATCCAAAACATCACGCTTCAAATCGCCGCTTAAGTTAAAATAGGTATGGTTGGTCAAATTGATCGGTGTGGTCTGATCTGTATTGGCTTCATATTGAATCGCAAACTGATTTTGATTGTTTAAGGTATACGTTACTTGTATTGTTGCGTTGCCTGGATAACCCTCTTCTCCATCAGCGCTTGTGTATGAAAAGCGAACACCTACTTCATCTTTTTTTTCAAAAGCCGCTGCATCCCAAACGATTTTATGAAATCCTTTTGGACCTCCATGCAAATGATTGTTGCCGTCATTTTTTGCTAACTGAAATGTCTTACCTTCCAGCTCAAACTCGGCCCCTTTTATTCTTCCTGCCACCCGACCGACAACGGCACCAAAGAACGGAGGATTTTCTAAATATTCTTCCAAAGATTCAAATCCAAGTACTACATTTTCGCTCGTTCCATTTCGATCAGGTGTAAACATTTTGGTGATAATGCAGCCTAAATTGATGCAGGAGATTTCAATCCCATTGTCGTTTTTTAGCGTAAATTCGACGATTTCTTTCGTATCTACTAGGCCAAAAGGCTTTTTCGCTACTTCCATTTTATCCATTCCCTCCCCCGTTTCTCTAGCTATCTAAATTTATTGGTTTATTCTTTTCAATAGACTTGTAACAAGCCTCAACCGCCTGCATGTTTCGAATTGTATTTTCTGGTGTATACGCAATTTCTGTTTGATCAAGGATCGCTTGGGAAAAATGTTCAATTTCCAGCTTGTAGAGGTCGGCTGTCCATTTCTCTTTTCTGTCAACCTGTTCGGTCTGAACAATAATTTGCCCTTTGCCCCCATAAATATCCGGGCGAAACGCACGCGGGACAATAATTCTCCCTTTTGTGCCAACAATTTCGTACTCCTGCCTTGAAGCCATGTCCATGCTGGAGCTAAACATTGTAGGAATACCATTATCAAGTTTCATATAAACCGTTGCAGTTAAATCAACCCCTGTTTTCGGGTCGATTTCTGCATGCGCTTCCACTACTGCCGGTTCCGCCTGAAGAAAATTCCGTATCGCATGGATGCAATAGCAGCCAACATCATAAATACTGCCGCCGCCCATCTCTTTTTTCATCCGGATGTTTGTTTCTTTATTTTCCAAAAAGAAAGAAAAATTTGAACTCATGAACTTTACTTCGCCAATTTCCCCAGAGGCGATAATTTCACGAACACGTTGATGTTGCGGATGAAATTGATACATAAACGCTTCCATAAATTTCACGCCTTTTTCCCGGCAAAAGTCGATCATCTCTTTTGCTTCTTCTGTATTTAGCGCGGCCGGCTTTTCACACAAGATATGCTTTCCGTGTTTTGCTGCCTCGATAACCCATTTTTTATGTAAGTGATTGGGAAGTGGAATGTAGACGGCATCCATTTCTTTTTTTTGCAGGAGTTCTTCGTAGCTGTCATAAAAAGCCGGAATGGAAAAAGTGGACGCTACTTCACTTGCTTTTCCACTTTCACTGGCAATAGCGATTATTTCAGCATTTTCTGCTCTTGTTATCGCCGGAATTACTTGCGCTTGGGCAATATTGGCTGTACTTAATACTCCCCATCGAACCTTTCTCATTGCAAAATCATCCTCGATTCAATTAGATTTCAAGGTGCTGGTAGACTACTCTATGTTTTACCTAATTATAGCACTCCTGTGTGTAAAAATCGAACTTCATTAATTAACTTTATAAAGTTTTTTAAAAATTTTGCAAGCATGTGCGGCAATCAGTACGTTTCTAGTCACGTCATGTCATTCGTACTTATTTAAAATGAACTTCCGGCTTTTGATGAGCCTCTTTGCGACCGGTCTCCCCCAAAATTCTAATCCTCGGGCGTTTAAGACACCCGCTCAGTGACCGTTGCTTTCGTGCTTTTCCTGGAGCTGATCGACCAGTTTTTCCGCTACCCTGCGGTATAAATTGCTCATATGGACGAAGGAGGCAATCATCAAAACAGGTTCGAATAAATCCGCATCCGACGCTTTTTTTAGTACCTCCGTTTGTTCATTAATACGCTTTCCCTGCTGCTGGACCATCTCAATGAAGCTGCCAGTGTTTTCGCCAATAATTTGAAGATAACTAGAATAAAATTCGTCAAGCTTTACGCTTCCTTGTTCAACCTTCTCGTTGATTCCACTTAATGCCATCTTAATATCATTGATTGATAGTGCTCCTTTTAGCTGATAGATTAAGCTGATTAAAATCAAATGCTCCTTCGAATACTTTTTATTTTTGATCGGAAAAAGCAACTTCCCTTTGGCATAGTTATTGATCATTGTTTTCGTTAAAACTTTTTCATCAGGCGTTCGTTTGGTTTCCGCAAACTTCTTTTCAAATAGTTGAATGACCTGATCCATATACAAGTCAATCGAAGGAATTTCATCTAACGGGAGCTGACCTTCAAGACCAAGCTTTTCAATAATTTCCTGTAATTTGTCCATACTAAACTCCAATCCAATCGTTTCGTTTCTTTCATTATATAAAAAATATTCACTCCGGTAAATGTTGACTACATTTTGTTTTATTAGTATGATTATATGTAGTATTAAAAACCACATAAACGACAGGAGGACTTATTTTGACCAACTACATTCGGGAACCAATTAACGGATTGACCCATTTAGCAGGGGCAATATTTGCATTTGCGGGATTGCTGGCAATGGTCATGAAGGCAGCAAGCACAACCCATTCAGCATTGGCTGTTACATCTGTTTCTATTTTTGGCGTGAGCATGGTTTTGCTTTATTCAGCATCCGCAACCTACCATATGGTAATGGCAAAAGACACAGTAATTGCTTTTCTGAGGCGGCTCGATCATTCAATGATTTTTGTGCTGATTGCCGGCACCTATGCCCCTTTTACTTTAATTAGTTTACAGGGCATGACGGGATGGGTTTTATTTTCGATCATTGCTGTTGCTGCTGTTCTTGGTATTCTGTTTAAAATGATTTGGTTCAATAGTCCTCGCTGGCTGTCAACAGCTATCTATATTGCAATGGGCTGGATGATTATTTTTGCCATTTCGCCGCTATCCGGTTCTCTTAGCACAACAGGAGTTTTTCTCCTCATTCTTGGGGGGATCTTTTATACAATTGGCGGAGTGATTTACGGGCTAAAGCCTAAATTTCTTCAATTCAAATATATGGGATTCCATGAAATTTTTCATATCTTCATTTTGTTCGGAAGCTTGGCTCATTTTCTATCGGTGTTTTTGTTTGTGATTTAAAGTTATAAAAGGTGCTTACACGGCACCTTTTAACATTTCATACAAAACTTGTCTTTCAGCAAAGGTGCAGTTTGGGATCGTCTTTCGTAATTCCCCGCGGCCAAAGACGGTCAACTAACATTCGTGCAGCCGTCCGCTTCATCATATGGTTCATAAATTCTTTTTTAAAAAATAGTGTCCATACTATAGCCCCACCTTAATCTTCATCTTTTACGTCTATATCCTCGGGAATTGGTTCACTCATGATTTCTTCGACTAACTGTTTATATTTTTCCATTTGTTTGAGGTGAGTATTAAATTGTTCCTTATAAATTAAATACTGATCGCCGTCAAAAATGGCTCGGATCTTTTTTTGCAAAAGAAGATTTTCGATTGTAGATTCTGAAAGAGATAAATATTCTGCGGTTTCCTTAATTGTCAGGTACACTCAGTTTCACTCCCTTTATTCTTTGACAGGCCGGTGGTCAAGGAAATTCTGATAAGCAAATCCTCTGACCTCTTCTTCTTTAAAATGCTTCAATAAGGCATTAATAAGATTTTGAGTTTTCGTGGCATCCTCCAAACCCGTTATAAACGACGAAATCCCATCAAAATCCGAACCAAATCCGATATGCTTTACACCGCCGAGCGTACAAAAATGATCAATATGCCTAATCAAGTCATCAATCGTCACCGTTCCAACGGCTTTGACAAACGGCGGATTATAAACAACATGAATCATTCCGCCTTTTTTAAACAGAGCCTTTGCCTGCTCATCGGTTAAATTTCGCGGATGGTTGCAAAGCGCTTTCGAATTTGAATGGCTTGCAATCGGATACTTCGCCAGCTCGATAACATCCCAAAAAGCTCTCTCGCTTAGATGAGAAACATCCGTTAAAATTTGATTCTCGTTATTCAATTTCACGATTTCTTTTCCAAAAATGGTCAGGCCGCCGCCGCGTGGCTCTCCAGCTCCGTCGGCTGCCAAATTGGCGTTGTTCCAGGTGAGTCCAACCGAGCGGACGCCAAGTTGATAAAGAATCCGCAGTTTCGTCATGTCATTGCCGATCGCATCCACTCCTTCAAGGGTGAGCATCGCGCCAATTTCACCTGCTTGAAGAAGGTCAAAGTCCGACCATTCCTTTATCGGTTTCATTTCCGGATTTTTTTTTAAAATTTCCTGATAAAAATAATCCACCTGATCAAGCGCGGCTTGGAACTTCTGATCTGACTTGACTTCCGGCTCGATAAAAATGGCAAAGCATTGCACTTTCACTTTTCCTTGCTGCAATCTTTGTTTATTCGTCTGCAGTTCTTTCGCATCGGCAAACCGTAGTGTTCCTTTTCCCTCCGACAGTTTAAACAATGCGTCGCAATGAAGGTCAATCACATGCATCCAGTCGCCCCCTTTAGAATCTTTCTTATTACCATATTATCACAAAAAAATGGATGCCGTTAGTAGAATCACGCCAACAACAAGCTAGTGACCGAAAAAAACTTCAACAAGGTCGCTCCCGCCCGTGACAAACAACATTCGCTGCATAAACGTTGAAATGGTAGGAGGAGGTATATAGAAGGCTGCCCCGACTTCTACCGGTACAGCCACAATGTTTGTCAGCATACACACCGCCCACTGGATACCCACTCGCATTCCGCTGCATTTTTGATTCTGTTCAAATATAAATTCTGATAATACAAAAAAACGGCAGGTGGCGTTGAATTTACTTTTTTAGCAGAATGCTGGCTGAATGTATGTTCTCGGTCGGGTGAGGACGATTCTTATTGAGTGCGGGCGATTTTTTTCGCTTTGAGGGCATTAAGCCGCTCTTATTGACCGGGAAATCCTTTTTTAGCATTTGCGCCGTGCTTATTGACTCGCCAATCTCGAAAAACTTGAAATTACAATATGAAATTGCTATTGTTATCACGGATTGATAAGCTTTTTTATAAAACAAAAAAGGAGATATACAATGATTAATAAAATTGGAAAAATTACGATTTATGTAAATGATCAAGGACAGGCAAAAGATTTTTGGTTGAATAAAATGGGGTTTGTTTTAAAACTGGAACAGCCGATGGGACCAAACGCATCTTGGATCGAAGTCGGACCAAGCGAAGACGAATTCACCACTTTGGTCCTTTATTCAAAAGCGGCAATGGAACAGCAGAAACCATCCAAAGTTGCACACCCATCCATTCTTTTCAGCACAACGAATATCGAATCGGCTTACGAAAAAATGAAACAAAATGGAGTAGAGGTAGAGGCTCTATTAAGATTGCCGTTTGGAACGATGTTTACGTTTAAAGACCAAGATGGAAATGAGTATATTTTACGAGAAGACAAATAAACATGGTCCTTCAATAATAGAACAATCCAATTCTTTAGAAAATGAAAACTCGCTGGGCAGCGAGTTTTCATTTATATTTGCAATATGCAACGGAAAACCGTTACCTTTTTAACTTTTAATCAATTCCCGGAAACCATCCCGGTGTGTTGATAATCGCCTGCCAAAGCGGGTCTGGGACCACTAGACGCTCCTGCGCGCTTTTATCGATTTTTGTTTCAATTTCCGCTTCGCGGCCGCTTTCTACTTTTTCAACCCAATCTGGATCAATGATTAACTCCCGACCTAATGCGAGCAGCGGCACACCCGTTTTAAGGGCCTCTGCTGCATCATCTGCTGTATAGATGGAACCAACACCGATAACAGGAATTCTGTCGCCGACGCGCTCTTGAATAATCTCAAGCCTAGAGCGTGTATCCTCTACGCCCCTTCTCGGCTTAGCTTTGAAGTCCATTTGGGAAACATGCAGATAGTCAAGTTTTTTATCAGCTAAAGCATCAATCAGTAATAAAGTATCATCCATTGTGATTCCTGGTGTCTCCGGTTCTTCAGGGGAAAACCTGTACCCGACAATAAAAGACGATTTTGCGTGTTGGGTTGCAACCTTCTGTACTTCGTCAACGATTGCAAGTGGGAAACGAAGCCGTTTTTCAACCGAACCTCCCCAGCGGTCTTCCCGGCGGTTGGAATGCGGGGAAAAAAACTGCTGGATCAAGTAACCATTTGCACCGTGTATTTCCACACCATCATAACCCGCTTCAATCGCTCGGCGTGTCGTTTCCCCAAACGCGCAGATAATAGCTTCAATTTCATCTTCAGGCAATTCTCTCGGTGTGACGGAGCCGTTTCGTTCAGAAGCTACTGCACTGGCACTGACAACATCACCATTCGGCACTAAGTCTACTGGGCACTCTCTGCCACCATGAAAAATTTGTAAAATGGCTTTGGCTCCCTCTTTCTTGATGGCGGAGGCTAATTTTTCAAGGCTTGGAATCATTTCATCGCGATCCCCGGCAAATTCTCCTTGAAATCCTTTGCCGTTTGGCGTTACGTATGTACACGCGGTTACCACCATGCTGACTCCTTTTGAGCGACGAGCATAGTAGTTTACCTCAGCCTCTGATACGGTCCCATCCGGATTGGATGAAAAATTGGTCATTGGTGCCATGACAAGGCGATTTTTTAACTGAATGCCGTTTGAAAAAGAAAACGGCTGAAACAATGGGCTGTATTTAGAATTCATTCAAAGCAGCTCCTTTCCAAACTGTTAGTAAAATCCGATTTTATTATCATCCAATAATGACCGAATTATATGCGGCTATCAAATAATAATCCAAGCTTAAAACAAAAACAAATTTGCTGCTCACTGGGTTTTTGCCGTGCCCCTACTTAAATTTCCACATATTTTATAGGGAGTTTGCCCTATAAAAAAGGAGAGATGTCTTGATGAATCCATATTATTATGATTTTCCTTACCAACTAATGCCTCAATACGATCCCTACCGAGAACCGCCGCAGCAGCAAGGGCTTGAAAAAAAACTTAACCAGTTTGAAAGACAGCATGAGCGTCTGGCAAGAGAACTTAGTCGTTTAAACGAAGAGCTAAAACGGCAAAATCAAGAAATCCATCGAATAAACGAAGAAATCAACCGGGTAAATCATGAGTTTTTACGCTTGAATAATACAAACGAACAGCAATCCCGAAGACTCAATCGTTTGAACCAGCGCCTTCGGGTAGTGGAAAATCGTCTAACCATTCCCTTTTCACCATCTGAAGGAGGATTTTAGCCGGTAATTGCTTTGGCAAAAGCTTTGCGAAAATACTCCAGTCAATAATGGGGAGTTCTTTTAAAAATTCCCCATTTCATTTTTTTACAAATTTTTCTTCTGCATTTTTGCAGGAAATTCTGCGACTTTCATCCATCATTCAGCGGCTGCCTCAATTTGTTCGCTGTTCAAGTTCATTTAGTCTATTTTCTCACTAACAAGGGGGTTTTCTAATGTACAACTACCCTGATTGCTATCTTATCTATTCCCATCTGCCACGCTACCCTTATCCGCCCGTAGACACGAAAATTTTCGAAAAATCGGTCGAATCCATTCAACTTTTAATGAAGCAAGGGAGCATTCTCCTAGATCGGCTTGGCGATGTCTTATTTGCTGCAAACATAATGTCTGCTGCCCAACAAGGAAAACAAGCACAAGTAGACGAGCTGATAAAATCGATTGGTCTGAAAGTACCTGTATCCACCCACTATACTCCATCTGGCGTTATTTTCACGCTGACTACAGCCGCTAGCCCAAATGCGCCAGCTAGCTGCTGCACTTTAACCGTTTCAATGAAATGGGGCTATTAACGGCACGACAGCCGACTGACGATGTTAAATTGGAAGGCTGTCTAACCCCAAATTTCATCTCCCAATACAACGATTTTTTCCACAAATACACTTTTACCCTTTTTTATGAAAAACTGGCATAACACTAAAGGGTAAGCATAGATTTGTTAAGGGTAAGATGGAACAGATTAACCTGTTCTAATTAGAATGTGTTAATGAATTTGACGAATTCGGTAAAAATGAAAGCGTTAAAAGCTGCACCGTTGCTTATTGAACTTTTTCTATTTCTCATTAAGCAATTAAGCGGTACAATAGAAATAATAAGCTACTAGATTAAAGGAGAACACGATTGGAAACGCAAACAAACAAATATCAGGAACAATCTTTATTCAGCATTACTTGGCCGCTGCTCATTGAACTGGCTCTTCACATGGGCATGGGGATTATCGCTACCCTGATGCTAAGCCACTATTCCGACGACGCCGCTGCTGGTGTCGGCGTTGCAAATCAATTACTGACGATTTTCATTTTGGTTTTTAACGTCACATCCATTGGCGCCACGGTATTAATCAGCCAAAACCTTGGTGCCAATCGTTTGCAACGAGCGCGCCAGCTTTCCCATTCTGTCTTTGGACTAAACTTCTGGTTTGGGATCTCGGTGGCAATAATTGTGTTAGTGTTTGGTGAACCTTTGTTGAATTTATTTAATACCCAGGGAAAAGTTCATGAATACGGACTTATTTTTATTCGCATTTCCGGCGGATCCCTGTTCTTTGAATCTCTTTCACTTGCATTAGGTGCTGTTCTTCGCAGCCACGGCTTTACGAAAGAATCCATGGTCGTTACCGTAGTAATGGACTTAATTAGCGTCGGGGGAAATATCTTGGCGACAACTGGAATCTTTGGTCTACCGATTACAGGCGTTACCGGTGTCTCGTGGGCAATGGTGGCCGCCCGGGCATTTGCCGTAGGTGCACTACTTTATTTAGTGTATAGCAGGCTTTCATTAAAAATGGAAATAAAGGATATTTTTAAAATTAATAAGACTGACACTCGCGATTTGTTGTCAATTGGTATTCCTTCGGCTGGAGAAAATTTATCCTATCAATTCTCTCAGCTGGTCATTACCGGTTTTGTCGTTACAATCGGCACGGATGCCCTTGCGGCACGGGTATATATTTTAAACATCTCGATGATTTGTTTTCTCTTTACATTGGCGATTGCTCAAGGCACTCAATTGCTCGTAGCCCGTTACATCGGCGGCAGGCAGTTTGAACGTGCCCTAAAGCGCGGTATTAAAACGCTTAAAATTGCCATGCTGGCTTCATTACTTGCCTCGCTTTTGATTGCGCTTACCGGCTCGCCGATTTTAAAAATCTTTACTGAAAACGCAAACATCATTGCCATCGGGCTTCCCGTCCTTTGGTCGATCGTTTTTATTGAACCGGGCAGAGCGATGAATATTGTGTTAATGAGCTCTTTAAAATCAGCCGGTGATGTGCGCTTTCCTGTGATCATCGGGGTCATTTCGATGTGGGGTGTTGCCGTTGTCCTCAGCTATCTCCTAGGAATTCACTTCGGATTAGGATTGTTGGGTATTTGGCTTGCTCAAGGGGCGGATGAATGGCTGCGCGGAATTTTTGCGTTAAAACGCTGGCTGGGCAGTCCATGGGAACGGTTAAGGAAAATGCAGGCCAGTGCTTGAGGTTCATGGAATTCTATTACTGAATATTTTTATAAAACAAAAAGCATGGCAGCGATCAGTCACTGGCCATGCTTTTTTCAGTTTTGCGATTTTCCCGTCTGAACGTGTATAGTTTCCATTGATAGTGCAAAAAGCACCCAATGCAAAAGCCAAGGATGGCAACGAATGCAGCAATAGCAACAAGGCCGGTAAAGATGTATCCTACTGGTTTTATTCCGAACATAAAACCAAGAACGGCAACCGTTAGGCAGCTCACTGCAATTTTTTGATTAAATTGCTGCTGCTCCCAATCTTCTTGAATATATTCTTTCACATTTTTTCGTAAAAAAAGCTTTGCCAGTCTCATAATCGGGTTGAATTTAAATAAAAGGCCTAACAGACCGGAGAGAAGCGGTATGAACAAAAACCATGCCTGGCCAATCGCAAAAGTGATTACGGCACTTATTACAAT
This sequence comes from Bacillota bacterium Lsc_1132, assembly GCA_044598425.1. GTDB lineage: Bacteria > Bacillota > Bacilli > Bacillales > Cytobacillaceae > JAEVLT01. The sequence continues at coordinate 590,236 of CP172536.1, read as the reverse complement.
TGACCATTGATTGGTGCGAACAAGGGGACGGGGAATCGAACGTATCTGTTCCATTTTTAATACAAACCTTTCCTATATGATTTATATAATTAGTTATATTCTAACTCCATTGGATTGGTTTGTATAGTTTAAAATGCAAAAAGATATTCCCTTAATTAATATCACGGACGACTATTTGTCTCGCTGCTCTCCCGGCATAGAAAATTCCCATCGTGGACATTTCTACATCAATGTAGGAGCCATCCAGTTTTTTCGCTTGAAATTCAAAATGGTGCGCTTCACTGATTTCTAAAATTCTACTTTATATTATTAATTCCTGTCCTATAGGTTATTGATTGATTTCCCGGATTCCCCTAATAAATGCTTTTACAATGATCTCCAGACTTGCATCCAAATCCAGCGGAAGCTTAAATCCGCCTTTTTGTTCCAATGAAGAAAATCCGTGTAAAATACTGCGAAATCCTCTTACTGCATGCAAGGCATTTTCACCTTTCAGATGATAGGCCTCTAAAACTCGAACTGTTAACTCAACGATTTTCCCGCCTGCCTCTTGAATCTCTTGATCCTTCATATCTGGCGCAAACAAGGTTGCTTCGTACAATCCTGGGTGCTTTCTTGCATAATCAACATAGGTTTTGCTTAAAGCCAGTACCGCTTCATCACCGGAAAGACCTGCGGCTGAATACAGCAATTCAGAATAAAGCTGATCCAGCGCATAAATGGCCAGTTTCTTTCTTAAACCGGATAAGCCATCAAAATGGTTGTATAATGACGGCGGACGAATCGACAGCTTTTTTGCCAAATTTGCCAGCGTTACTTCTTGTATGCCACTTTCATTGGCCAACTCTCCTGCGGCATCAAGAATTTTTTCAATATCAAGTCCAATTTTTGGTCTAGGTGACATCTTTAAAAACCCCTTATCCTATTTTTTGCTGCAAATGTGCAATCGCTTTTTCAATCACTTTTACTGGATCTTTTACCATTTCCCCATGGCCGATAGCCAGCAGTCCGGGCTTTAATGCGGAAATTTTCTTCGCGCTTTCTAGCGCCGTTTCTTTGCTCCATGTACCAAAGGCTGGGAAGGGAAACCACGGTTTTAGATCACCGGCTACCGCTGCTCCTCCCCTTGTTTGTAAAGCATCGCCAGCAATTAATGTTCCTGTCCGTTCGTCTAAAAAGGACATTGAACCGGGTGTATGTCCTGGCGTTGCATATGCGGTCAACGAACCAATTCTGTCACCATCTTTTAATAAAATATCCGCTCTTGTTTTCAACTTTTTGGGAACCCCACCTTTAATTGGTGTCTTTGGCTCTTGTTCATCAAGTGAATAGTCTCCATCCATTACTCTTGCATCCCTGGCGGAAATATAAACGGGTGCATCGGGGTACTTTTCCTTTATTGCATCCAACGCTCCTACATGGTCTTCGTGGGCATGGGTCAAAACGATTTTTTTAATCGGGCTTCCCAAAGATTCAGCAGCCCGGATAATTCCTTTCGCACTGTAAGGTAGCGCGGCATCAACTAAAGTTAAGCCATTGTTTTCTTTTATGAAATAGCAATTTACTGGAAACAGGGCTGGCATAAACGTCAGTTGATACAAAAATCCCTCATTGATTATTCTCATTACAATCCATCTCCTCAAACTAATTTAATTAGTTTTAATTTAACTAATGTTATTAGTTAAGTCAATATTATTTTTTCTCACTTTGGAAATATAGTCTTTATTAAGAACAACTCCGTGCTATAATAAGAATGAATCTTGTTTAGGGGGATGCGGATTTGATTAAACATGTCCTTTATATTGGCATCTTCATTTCTATTTTGGTACTTCCAACTTCAGCATTTGCTTCAACTGGCAGTTATTCAACCCACCAAAATTTCTTTCCGTCAATATTTAGTGAAGGATTTTCATTTTTATTCGGCAATACGAAAACCCGTTTGCCAGAAATACAGACAGCAATAATTTAGCTTTTGGAGAAAGTTGGAGTTTTTTCAAATGGGGGAACAACGACTCCGGGGACGATAGCTCCTATCACTGGGGAGATGACCATCAAAGCGAGGAAAATGGCCCGCCAAAAGAATCAAATGATATTTGGCGGCGATACTACTGCGGCAGCGGAAAATGGGGATCTTTTTAAAAAGTTGGGTAAAAAAATCTCGGTCAGAGTAGATGACCGAGATTTTTCCTTTATGCTACTTTTTGATCTTCTAACGGTTTCTCCACGAGCTTGTTGCCTTCCCATTTTGTGATCACAATTGCTGCAAGGGAGTTCCCGACAATATTGACAGCGGTACGGGCCATGTCGAGAATGCGGTCGATTCCTGCAATAAAGGCAAGTCCTTCAACTGGAATCCCTACGCTTCCCAATGTAGCAAGCAGAACAACAAACGATACACCAGGAACTCCGGCAATCCCTTTTGATGTCACCATTAAAACAAGAACTAATGTAATTTGCTGGCCAATGCTCATATGAATTCCATACATCTGGGCAATAAACAAAGCTGCGATAGCTTGATAGAGCGTGGAGCCATCAAGATTGAACGAATAGCCAGTTGGAATCACAAAAGAAGTGATCGACTTCGGGCAGCCCAGCTTATCCATTTTTTCCATAATCTTTGGAAGAACGGTTTCTGAACTGGACGTTGAATAGCCTAAGATTAATTCGTCTTTTAAATATTTCAGCAATTTAAAAATATTGAAACCTGCTAGTTTTGCCGTTAATCCAAGAACGACGAGAACGAAGAAAATCATCGAACCGTAGACGACGAGTACCAGTTTTCCGAGCGGCAGTAAAGAAGAGATCCCGAACTTGGAAACCGTTACTCCAATAAGCGCAAAAACACCAAATGGTGCTACTTTCATAATTTGATTCGTTACATAGAACATAGCCTCAGCAGTGCCTTTGAAAAAGCGCAAAATCGGCTCTCCCTTTTCACCGATTGCTGCTACACCTAGTCCAAACATAACAGAGAAGAAAATGATCGCGAGCATGTCCCCATTTGCAAATGCTTGAATAATATTCGTTGGAACAATGTTCACAAACGTATCAATCATGGAATGAGATTCCGTTGTCTTCGTAGTTGCAAGATAGCTGTTGATATCCGCCTTCGTTAAATGGGAGCGATCCACACCAGCACCTGGCTGGAAAACATTTGCGGCCAAAAGTCCGACAGCAATCGCAATGGTCGTGATAATTTCAAAATAAAGCAGCGTTTTCCCGCCAATTTTCCCTAAAGATTTCATATCACCAACACCGGCTACTCCGACAATTATGCTTGATACGACTATCGGAACCACGATCATTTTGATCAGCCGAATAAATATATCACCAATTGGCTGCAGGTAGCTTGCCACATGCGGGTTTCCGTAAAAAGCCGCCCCGACTGCAATCCCTAACACCAGGCCAATAAAAATTTGCCATGCTAAACTAATTTTTTTCATCTATTGTGCCACTCCTTTTCTCTAAGATTGTCTTATTTAAAAGATGAAAAGTATTTTTAATCCAGCATTCATTGTAATCTTGTTTATTCATATTAACAATATATAATTTAGATAGATTTAATCTCATTTTGAGATTGTTTGCGGTTTGGTTGGACTGTTCGGCGGAAAAATGGGTTCTCTAGGCGGAATTAGTGCTGATTTAGGCGGAATAATTGGCTCGCTAAGCGGAATTAGTTACTACGATCAAATCTGCGTTACTTTTTAAAAAATAGTCACCAAACAAACGCTTAGTGACCAGATTTTAACCCTATTCATTTGTTGTATTAAATAGAATTGCTTTTGCCTTTGCTACTAAATTTTCCTGATCGTCATAGATCTGGCACTCGGCATGGGAGAGGTTTCTTCCAGCTTTTACAAGCTTGGCAATTGCTGTCAGCGTTTCGCCTTTGGCTCCTTTTATAAAAGTCACATCCAAGTCGACGGTTACAGCTTTTTGTTTTCCATCCTCACTTGCCCCAAGAGTATTACATAGCGCAACGTCTGCAAGGGATGAAATAATGCCGCCGTGAACGACCCCAACGCTATTTAAAAATAACGGTTGGATTGGCATACCAACTTTAACGCTATCCGGACTTAATTTTTCATATTGAAAACCGAGGAACTTATCAAAGGGCTGGATAATAAACACTGTTGACACTCCTTTAAAATCGTTTATTTAAAAACTTAATTCGATTTTGTGTCAGGCTTCTCCTTCCTTTCCTTTCCTTATAAAAACAACCTTTAAGTAGTTGCCTTCTGGGAATTCCTTAATTGTTTTAAATCTTCCGGAAGCGAAAACTCCTCTATAATTTTGTAGCGGCCATTTGATTCTTTAAAAGCCGCATCAATGAAACCTTTGAACTTATCCATACCAAAAGAACCGGAATTTGTTGAAGCAACAATGATACCATTATCTTCAGTGATCGCTATTGCTTCTTCTAAAAGATTTTTGTAGTCCTTCTCCGCACTAAACACAAATTTTTTAGATCGTGCAAAGCTTGGCGGGTCAAGGATCACCATGTCAAATTTCCTTTCTTTTTTTACCGCATATTTAAAATAGTGAAAAACATCCTCAACAATAATATCCTGGGCTTCATAGTCAATTCCATTAATACTAAACTGTTCAATTTGTTTTTGCCGAACTGCGGTTCGCCAAATCAACACTTGTTGTTTTCGTGGCTCCTCCAGCAGCTGCATAAACAGAAAAAGCTTCTGTATAGGAAAGAGTATTTAACACTGTTTTCCCATTTGCATATTGATCCCGGATCGTCCGCCTTACATCCCGCTTGTCTAAAAATACGCCAACCATGCACTTTCGTTTAAATATACTGCAAAATTCACGCCATTTTCTTTAACAATGATCGGGAATTGACCTCTTTCCCCAGTGACAAAATCATCTTCTTCAATATATTTTCCTTTTTCATCAAAACGCTTTTTTTGGTAGATTGCCTTGTAGTCGACAGCCTGTTTCAGTGCTTCAATAATAGGAATGCGGAATTGATAAATGCCTTTGCTATACCAGTTGATTACGTAATATTGATCAAAATAATCAATCGTCAGCCCACCGATACCGTCACCCTCCCCATTAAACACCCGAATGGCTGTTGTTTCATCATTTTGAAAAAAAGACTGTCGCTCCTGAATTGCTGTTTTGATTTTCTTTGTAAAAAAAGACTGATCGATTGGCTCACGTTCACTTCGGCTTAATACCCAGCCCAATCCTTTGTTTTGTTTCCCATAATAACCTTTCGCAAGAAATGCACTCCGCTGCTCGTCAACAAGTCTAACAATCGTACCTTCTTCCTTTAGGTCGCCGGGTTTTACAATCGCTTCTTTTAAAATCAGTGGATAGCCGTTATTATACCTCTTTACAAATTTTGCTTTTATTTTCAAGATCACTTCATTGTTCATCTTTTCATCCTGTCCAGTAGCTGCCCTTTCGTTCGGCACCATTTCATTTTCTTTTAGTATTTGTTCGTTTTTTCGATGATTTTTGTCTCGAGGAGAATGTTCTGCTGCCTTGTGCACTCACCTTGTCCCCAGTTGATCTATTTGAAGAACCTCTCTGTTTATCTCTTCGACCTTTCGCTGAACCTGATCGATCCTGTCGATTCCCTCGAGTTTCTGCTGTACCGGAACGGGCTTTTCTATTCACTCGATTCTCCGCTGGCTGCTGACGGGATTCATCTTTTCTTTTTTTCTCTGCTAAACTTGACTGTCCTTCTCCAATCAATCTCACATTATCAGATTTCCGAGACTGATTTCGGTTATTTTTCCTGCTTCTTGGATTTTCTTGATTACGGCCCTTGCCGACCTGTTGCGAGCGGGAACCATTTCGCTCCTTGCTTTCACGGTTACTTTTAGAATTATCGGATTCACGATCATTATTATGAAAAGCAGTTTCACTCTTTTGCTTTTGAATCGAAATTTTCAAATCTTTTTCTATCGATTCGAGTGCTTGAATGTCCTTAGGGCTGTATAAAGTAATCGCAAGCCCTTTGCTTCCCGCTCTGCCTGTACGGCCAATTCGATGAACATAGCTCTCCGTATCCTGGGGAATGTCATAATTGAAAACATGGGTAACCCCATCAACATCAAGTCCCCGGGCTGCCACATCTGTCGCCACCAGCAACTGGATCTCAGCTCGTCGGAAGCTTTCCATAACCCGCTCCCTTTTCGCCTGTGATAAATCTCCATGCAGTTCCTCACAAGAAAAGCCATTAGCCTTTAAAGCATCGTAAAGCTTGCTTACCCTTCGTTTTGTTCGGCAAAAAATAACGGCCAAAAACGGGCGATGCTGCTCGATTAATCCGAACAACTCTGCTTGTTTTCCGCGATCTGTTGTGGCAATAGCGATTTGCTCAATCGTCAGTGCCGGTGCCTGCGTTTTTTCCACTTGAATCGATTGAGGAGTTTGCAGATGCTTTTTCGCCAATTTTTTTATTTCGTCCGGTATCGTTGCTGAAAATAGCATCGTTTGCCGCGAGGAAGGGGTTTGGTTGATGATTTCCTCAACCTCATGAAGAAATCCTATGTGTAGCATTTGGTCTGCTTCATCTAAAACGAGAAACGAGACGCGTGATAAATCGACCGTTCCTCTGCGAATATGATCCAATAATCTTCCAGGAGTACCAACTACAATTTGAAGCTTTTTCTTTAGTTTATTTAATTGCTTCTCGACGTCTTGACCGCCATAAACAGCCAACACACGAATATCTTTAAGATGCTCTATGAATTTGTTAATTTCTGCTGTAATTTGCAGTGCCAGTTCACGTGTTGGTGTTACAATCAAGGCTTGAATAGCATCCACATTTGGATCTATTTTTTGTAGGATGGGCAGAACAAACGCAAACGTCTTGCCTGTTCCTGTTTGCGCCTGTGCAATCACATCACGGCCTGCAAAAACAACTGGAATGGCCTGCTCTTGAATCGGGGTTGGTGCAGTAATCCCGTTCATTTTTAAAATATCAACGATCGACTCAGAAATTCCCAATGATAAAAAATTACCCAATCATACTCCTACTTCCTTTTTTAAAAAATTCTACTGTTACTTTTCCTATTATTACTTTTTTTAAAAGAAAATAGCAAACCTTATTGATTGATTTCTTTGATTCCCGTAAGAAATGTTCCCAGCTTAACATATATATCCAAACTTAATTCGATTTTATGTCAGGCCTCTCCTTCCCTTTTTCGAGAAGATTTGACTAGAAAAACGACTATTAGGAAACTAGCAATCATCACAAAGGAGATTCCCCCAATAAAACCTAACGTACGAGGCTGAAGATAGCTCAGCGCCAATCCTGCTAGAAACATAGATACACCTAAAAAAGTATTTGAAAGGGTTGCGATTAACCCAAATATCCTGCCCTGATGTTCCTCTGGAATTTCTTTCATAAGCACCGTATCAAAGCATGTATTACTGATCCCGGACATAAACGCAGCAGCACAAAAAATAAGGACGGCTAAAACAACTAAATGAGTTCGGCTTAAAATGATGAGAACCGCGCCTTCCAGCAAAAGAAAAACGAAACCCGTAAGGAGGAGATTTTCGCGCAATTGATTGACAGCAGCAAAACTTACCATTAATCCGATCCCCAAAGCCCCATAGAAAAGGCCAACCCCCATATCGCCAAGCTGAAATTCATTCACCGCATACACACTAATCAGAACATTATCAATTCCGTTCATAGCAGCAATCAACACTTCTCCTAAAAGAAGGATTTGAACAGGAAGGGACATCGTAATGATTTTTTTAAACGAAAGAATCGATGCCGCAAAATTTTTCTCTTCCGCTACATGCTTTTTAGGAAAATCGATCGTCGAGATGATGGCAGCTGCTCCTAAAAAAGATGCTGCATTGAACCAAAAAGTCACACCGGCACCAAAAAGTGCCGAGACGATTCCGCCTGAAAAAGCCCCGCCAATTAAAACAGCCCCGAGCATAACCTGTTCCAAGCTATTCACCTGGACGAGATGACTTTTTTCCACAAGTTGGGGAATGGCTGCTTTCCTGGCCGGAGCATAAATCGCTTCCCCTGCAGCTAAGAAAAACGAACTGACATAGATAATCCAAATATCTTCCTTCGTGTCCACTAATAAAAAGGACAACGCAAAACCGATACGCAGAAGATCTGTAACGACTAAGATGGTGGTTTTTCTTGAAAAACGGTCAGCCAGCCTCCCGCCTATCGGGCCAAAAAATAAATAAGGCAGCAGCCGAATCGCTAACGTAAGACCAACCGCAAATCCTGAACCGGTTAAATGGAGAAGGGTCGCCAGAACTGCGACAGCACTAAAACGATCACCTATTCCATTTACAACCCCAGCTAAAAATAACCGTCTATATTGTTTTTCTTCTTTTATAAATAAAATATCGATCTTCTCCACCTCTTTTTATAATCATCTAATTAAATACTCATCAAATTAGATTGGTAAAAAATGGGGTGCTCGGTATAGGCACCCTATTCACTCTGCCGCCACAACTCAGCAGGATTTCGTTCATATTGATTTTTTTCGCGATACATAATATGGCACATGATCAGCTCGCGCCTTAGCCTAGCGTAATCCTCATGAACTTGCGCTAAATACTCGTTGATTTCTTTCTCGGTGTAAACTTTTCCATAGTCCAAACCTTTAACAATCTGTTCAAGCACAACAAGCTTTTTCTTCCACTGTGCCGGCAAGTTCTTCAATTTTCCGTCTGTGGTAAAAAAATTATCGATGATTGCCGCCCGCTCTACTTCGGTAACGATCATCTCTTTATTTGAAACACCTACAGTTAAAATCGCCTGAGAGCTCATCTCCAATATTTTTGTATTCAACGAAAAATAAATCGTGTTTTTCTCACGGCGTTCTTTGATTAGACCAACCTCTCGGAGCTTTGAAATGTGGTGGGTAATCGTTGGCGGCTTAAGACCTAATTTCCCGGCAATCGCCTGCCCATGCAGTGGACCTTGCTGTAGCAAGGCAATAATCCGAATCCGCGTCAGGTCACCCACAGCTTTATAAAACTCAACCATTTTATTTAATTGCACTTTGGGGGTTCACCTACTTTAATATTTATCTAATTAGATATTAATCTAATATATTATAGAAATCAAGCAGCAATTTTTTTATCCTCCACCTTGACCTGAAACCCGTTTCATAAACTATGCTTGATGTGCAAGGCTGCCATTCAAACGCTTGTCGGCGTGATCAGTTCGGCTGAGCGTAACGAGAGCGTTTGAATGGTGTTCCATGATACATCTCTAATCACTGACCTCGACCTTTTTCCGTATTTTAGCTAATCATGCTTTATGTGCCTTCTTAATTGATATAAACCACGATTTTGTCTTACTTCATGTCTAGTATGTTTTCGCATCTGTTCGTTCGTTTATGATACAATTTTTCTGATACGTACATGCGCTTTATTTTGAAAAAGGATTGAAGGGTAGCGTTAACGAATAAGTTATGTAGTTACATACGTGTTTTCTTTCTTTAAAAAGGTTGAGGGGGGAATTCAAGCATGGATTCGCTGAAAGATACACGCTGGAAACAGCGATTTGAGAACTACGAAAAGTCATTTAAGCTTTTGGAAAAATTCTCAAAACAAGAGATTACGACAGAATTAGAAAGGGCCGGGATGATTCAATTTTTCGAAATAACATTTGAATTAGCATGGAAAGTATTGAAGGATTATTTAGAATCACAAGGTTATCTAGTTAAAAGCCCTAGAGAAACGATTAAACAGGCCTTTCAAATAGGATTAATTGAAGATGGACATTCCTGGATTGACGCCTTATCAAAAAGAAATTTAACTACTCACACTTACGATGAAGCATTTGCAAAGAAATTTTCCAATGACATTGTCCAACTTTATGTTCCGCTGTTTACGGCCTTGTATGAAAAACTTTCAAAGGAATGATTTTATGTTTGGATTATTGGAAACAGATATAGAATATTTACAGGAAGCATTGAAGAATTTTAAAGAAATTGAGAAAGCCGTTGTTTTTGGGAGCCGGGCGCTCGGAAATTACAAAAAAGGGTCCGATGTGGATATTGCCCTATTTGGAACCGATATCACACCGGGAACAGTTTCCCGTTTAGCCGATCAATTAAACGAGGAATCCCCACTCCCTTACTTTTTTGATCTTTTGCATTACGAGCAAATTCAGAATCAAAACCTCAAGCACCATATCATTACAATTGGAAAAGAATTATACTGCAAATAAATTGGCGGGACACAATCAAATACGAAGGCAGGTGATGATGTTTCACCTGCCATTTTCTTTAAAATTCTTTGTTATGCCATCAGAAACGTTTTCTGAAAAATGTCTACAGAAAGGAAACGATCTTGCACGACCGAGTATGCAACAAAAAATGGTTTTTCAATGTTATTCTACCCGTCTTAAAATTGAAAAAATGGATTGTATAAATTTTTTTGATTTGCCCCGATTGCTTTTAAAATGGCAATTTTTTGGCTCTGTCCGTTATTAAAGTATGTAAACAAACTTGCGATACTAAATAGTGATAAAAGTAAAGTCAAACTTTGAAAAAACACCGATAAGAAAAACACTGTGTCATAATCAATTAAGCCTTTATTAAATAATCTTTCATTAAAAACACCATTTCGATTGTATTCATTGAGCAGTTCGTCCATTTTTTCTGCCGCTGTATTTTTATTCCCATCCAGTTTTATGAGGAAGCTTTTTGACTTGTTTTCTGCCAAAATCTGCTGATTGGAAACAAATATATTTGGTAAATCATTCACACCTTTTTTCAGATCAATTGGAACAGTCCACTGTGCGGAATAATTTTTAACAATCCCTACTAAACGAACATTTACTTCTTGTTTATTAATTTGCATCTTTCTTTTTTGACCAATTTTCCAATTGTTATCAATCACCTGTAAATATGCGGATTCTATTGCTACTTCATCGGTTTTTTTAGGAAATTTTCCTGCAAGTAATTTAATATGGTCTAATTTTTGTGCATTTTCGTCAATCCAACCAACAGTAGCCAGCTTATTTTTATCAAAGACTATTGTATTGACTGTAAGCCCGAATTATAAAAAATTAGCGCACCTTTCCGGTGCGCATTACAAATAGCCGTATATCCTGATTTTTTTAATCAAATATACGGCTTATTTCATTTATTTACTGCATTCTGCCTGGATCATTTTTGACCAAGGCATGTATTGGTCTAAAATTTCAGGGTTTTGATGGATGCCAAGATTCGGTAGGTCCGTTAAAAGTTTCTTTATGTATTCATAGAAATCAACGCCGTTACTTTTGGCTGTTTCTGCGATACTCAAACAAATGGCGTTCGCTTTTGCGCCGGCTTCACTAACACTGAAGAGCCAATTTTTTCTTCCTAGAACGTTGGGACGGATGGCATTTTCTGCTGGATTATTATCAATTTCAATGCGCCCATCATTCAAGAATGCTTTTAGTCCATCTACCCTGTTCAATGTGTATTCAGCTGCTTTAGCAAGGGCATTTTTTCCGTAGAATGGTGACGTTTCAACCCACTCAAAGAATTTATCTACAATTGGCTTCGAGTATTTTTGGCGTTTTTTTCTTCGTTTACTCGGAGACAAATGTTTAAATTTCCTTTCGAGTTGATATAATTCATCGCAATAGCCCACTCCAATTCGGCCATTTTTGCTGTCTGCTTTCAGCCAATAACGACGAACATGGGCCCAACAATTCGCGAATGTAACGCCTTCCAACTTATCATAGGCGGAATAACCATCGCAAACGATCGTTCCAGAAAAGCCTTCAATGAAACCTTCAAGGACAGATCGAGCCCGTGATAATGCGCTATGAAAGAGAGTTATTGGTGGTCCTTGGCATGGAACACTTCGAGACACCCAATTATATGCATTGATCTGACCGGATTTCCCATCGGATCGATTGATAATTTGTCCATATGTTTCATCTACATGCAAAACAGATTTAGCCATCATCAACTCTTTCATTCGTTCGTAAATAGGTAAAAGCCAATCCTGTGCTGTACGGATGACCCAATTCGAAAGGTTTTTATCATTTGTATCAAGGCCATAGCGATCCCATTCCTTAACCTGGCGGTAAAGGGGTAAGTATTGTACAAATTTATCATAAATAACTTTGGCAAGCACGCTAGGGCTTGCGATGCTACGCTGAATCGCTGGTTGTGGTGCTTTCCCACGTTTGATTTGCGCTGGCTGTGATGAATCACTTTTGCAGTCTTTACACTCATACGCATGTTCAATGTGTTGCACTTTCATCATTTTCGCAGGAATAAATTTTGCCTCTTCACGGACGATTGTACTGCCAATTTCAATCATTTGCCCTTGGCAACAGTCACAAATCGTATTTTCCGGATGATGGTGAATTGCTTCTATTTCAATATCTTGATGCAAAGAGTCATTTCGTTTTTTCGATTGAACTTTTCGTACAACAGTATAAGATATTGTCTGTTGGCTTTGTTCTTCTGTGTGCTCAGGTTCGCTAAAAGCCGGGTCATCATCAAATAATGAGCCTTGCCCGTCTGGCACGTTATATTTCGTTTTTTCAGTTTTTGATCCAAATAAAAGTTTAGTTAAATGGCGTACTTGTTCGGTTAACGCTTCGATCTGTTTTGATAATTCTTTGTTTTGTTGATTCGAATGAGCCAATTGCTCTTCGAGCAGCCGAATTAATTTCTCGTTTTGATTTTCATTCGCAGAAGAAGCGTTCGCCACACCATTCACCACTTTTCGTTCGGTTTCATTCATCTTATTATAACTAGTTCGAACAGCGGAATAAAGAAAAAAATAGTGGTTTAACAAATTTAGAATACACCTCTTGGAGATGGTTGAATTGCCTTTGGCTGTTGGATTGATAACCCTTCGAGCAGCCATCGAACCTCCTGCTGAGAAAGTTTGCGTACCTCATTTTCGTCTTTGGGCCATTGCAATTTGCCATTATCCAAACGTTTATAAAGCATGGCGAAGCCATCACCGTCGAAATACAAACATTTATAGCGATCCTTACTCCAGCCAGCAAATAAGAAAATGGAATCACCATATGGATCCAGTTCAAAAGAATCTTGGATCAATGTGGCTAATCCATCAATGCCTTTTCGCATGTCGGTCTTTCCACAAATGATGTAAATATTTTTCACACTTGTATAGTCGTGTTTCACAGATATTTCAGCTCCCTCATAACCGTTTGGATGATGTGCTCATCCACGCCGTTGGAGAAGGAGATTTCTACGTTTGCCGTTTTGATCGTGCAAACGTTATTAGCAGAGGTTGATGATGAAGTGGATTTATTTGAAACTTTGTATTCGGAATGTAATGTAACGGGGACAATTGTAAGTTTTTGTTGCGGCATTTGAAAAGCACCTCCCATAAATTGATACATTCATAGTACCAGGAGGCGCTGCGTGTTTATATGCGTTGTTTGATTGGGGGCTTACTATTGACTAATTGGAATTCCCCAACCTTTAGTGCCTTTTTTTGAAGTGTGTTTTTCGTTTCATCTATTCCTGTTAAAATTCCTGTATGCTCACCATACTGTTCAAAAGCTTTCTCTTCCAAACTCTCATTAATTAACTGAAAAGATTGAAACACAAAGCCAAATTTTTCACCTCGTATTTTGGCTTGTTCACGATCATTTAAATCATAAAGAGATTCGTTTTTGTAGTACACTTTGCCTTGCGTAGGTTTTTCCATACCTCCTAGTATGCTTAAAAATGTTGATTTCCCCGATCCACTTTTACCCTCTATCACATAAATAGCACCTTTTTGAATAGAGAATTGTGTCGTTTTTAAAACATCTTGGTTGCTATGTGAATTATACTTTTTGCTAATATCAGTTGTTCTTAGGATATAGGACACTATAGTCTACCTCCGAATGAAATTTATCAATATATATTTTTACAATATCATAATTTACTAAAATAGTAAAATTATCAAAAATATGTTGATAAATGCAATATATTAAATATATATACCAATTATTACATATTTTGAAAGGATAATTATTTTGAAATTCAAATTTAAAAAACTTCTTTTATCAGCTGGTCTAGTATCTACTCTAGCTTTGCCAACAGCAGCTTCTGCTTACATTTGTATATAATAAAAGAATATTCAAAAAAAATAAGCTTATACTATATAGAGGTAAAACTAATGAATTGGATATTTGAAGTTTTTTTATTCCTAGTAATTCCATCTTGTGCTACATATTTTATAGTTAGATTATTTTTCGTTAAAAAGTACAAGTTTTATATGTTTGCAGAGGTAATAAGATTAATAACAATTGCATACTTGAATTATTTAATTTATATTGTCTGGTTGAAGCCAGCCGCTACTATGGAATATTTACCTATGAATTTAATACCTTTTAAAACAATAACTGTATATCTTATACAATTGTTTAATGGAAAGTTATCCCTTTCAATTGTCATTAGCAATATAATTGGTAATATTATTTTAACTTTGCCAATAGGAGTATTGCTCCCTTTAAATTTCAAAAATATAACATTTAAAAAAGTTTTTTTAATTGCTTTTATAACTCCTTTAATAATAGAAAGTATTCAATTATTTTTGCATTTATCTAAATTAGGAACAAGATCGATTGATATTGATGACGTGATTTTAAATTTTTTAGGAACCATCATGGGATACTTTATTTTCCATTATTTTTCCATAAAAAGGCTTGTAAAGTAATAATCTAATGCTTAGATTTATAATAAGTAGTTACACCTTTTTTTCGTTTAAATGTGGGAAATAAAGCATGGATTCACTAAAAGATACACGCTGAGCAACCGATTACGACAAAATTATGGCAACAAAAAGGCCAACCGTGTACAGGATCAAATTGATGACAATTGTCGTCCCCGCCCAGTATAAAATATCTTTTTTGCTAAAATAATATATGCCACCTGGACTTTATGTATATCGGCTTTTAGTTCATCCAGCTCTTTTTCTAAGACAATTTGGCCATTGTGAATAATTCCGACGTGATCGCAAAAGAGCCATTTGTAGGCGGAATCCAGTTCACGGGCCGGCGACTTTACCAGAAAAGAGGTAATTTTTAGCCGTTTGGGAGTACTGACATACTTGAATTTTGTAAATATCTGAACGATTTGCGCTCACCCGATGTCTATTTGCGAAAACACCTCTTTTGTTTACGAAACCCTTCATGAAACAAAAAAAAGACCTCATATGATGAGATCTTTTAACGATTCTGTTATTACTGTGCGAGGGAGCTATCCGCTTGGTTATTTTTCAACTGTAGAAAGATTTTTTGATAGACTTCTGCTTCGCCCAACATGCCCTTCTGTTGATAACATTTGCAAATTTTTAAAACTGGATCGGGATCCTGCGGCCTTAACTCCATTTCCCAAAAATAGCAGTCAATCGCTTGATCAAACTGCTTAAACTCTGCATACAAATCGCCGAGTTCCATCATGTGATCCGGATCCTCTACTAATTTCAGCATGTCTGCTAATTTTCGGAGCACTCGAGAATGCGGCAAATGCTTTTGAATCGGCAATAACTTAGAAAAGGTGGTTTTTAAATCAAATTCCTCCAGCAAAGTCACCGCGAGCTGATAAATCCTTGCTTCTGTGTGCTCCCCCTTTCCACCGTCTTCTTTCTTTTCAAGGATCGAAACAAATTTATCCAAATGGGCGGCAACAAATTCAGCATCCATATCTTCCCACAGCTTTTTCAATATGAGGTCATAGTTTTCAGGCAAATCGTCCATAAAAGGGAGCAAGTGTAAAGCGGCTGTTTCATAGCTGCCATTTTGCAGCATTTTTTCAATTACTCGCTGGGCTTCAGGCAACAGCTGGAATGGATTCATCCCAACTTTCGTTAAAATAAACATCCATTCTGGCATGGAAACAAATTGCAGCGCCATTTGAGAATAAAAATCTATTTCATTTTTTTTAATGTCTTCAAGCCATAGTAAAAGAAGTTCAACAAAGGAATTTTTGGACGTAAGAAGATCTTTTAACATCGTCCGAATGGCAGGATCTGAACGATTTTTAAAACAGTGCAGGTCAACATAGAGAGGGTCTTCTTTCAAAATAACGGATAAGCTTGAGGCGTGATAAAATTTTTGATAGGAGTAAAATTCATGGGAATGCAGACGCTCATTAGCTGATTTAGAATCAGGCAGAAACGCTGTTAAGATTTGCAGAATCTGAAATGATTTCTTGAAATTACCGTTGCGGCGGTAGTGGAAAAACAACTTTTCAATAACATTCGCGAGGTGTTCTTTTGTAAAAAAAGAATCAAGCGTTGTGGCAATATAAGCAATTTCATGCGGGGAAAAATCAGCTTGAAGCTGGGTGAAAAGCTTATTTCGATTCGGAATCGAAACAGTTAGGTCAGGAATAAAAGCAGTTAACAGAGGATGCGGCGAATCAAGCTCAATCCCCTCACGAAACGCTCGATCGATAAAAGAGGCTTTTTTCACTTGTTCTAGTTGATCGCCAAAGATCAGCCGGTTGTGGTAGTAAATGAAATAATACGTTTCACTTTCCGTTGTTTCAGCAACGACCACCTTGCTTCTGGCATAAAACGCAGCGCGGGAAATTTCTCCCTTTATGGTTTTCTTTTTATCCTTAATAAGCAATTCAGTGGGCTCGATTGGATCATTCCGCATTCTACCTCAGCCTCCCATTTATTTTTCGTACTCCATTATAACATAAAAAAGGGACGATAACTTGTTTCTTGCAATGAAAAAACACAAGAAACGCCCCTCTGTTTCCGCCGGCGCCGAATACGAGAATACCTAAATAGTAAAGGCTCTTGGATGTTTTAGGATCATGCTGTTCAAGCTTAAAGCCCGCAAAATTGCAGACAATATACAAACCAATGATTAATAAAAACTTGATCGGTTTGCCAATCTCTGCCCAATCGCTGGCAATGAAGCTTAAGATTCCGGCTCCTACTAAGATGGAGCCGACGTACAACAGCGTTTAAGTAAATGATAGACGTTCCTCGGCTTCATACATTCCGACTATCTCAGTTACTTTACTGGTTGACAAGATTCCCGCCGTCTCCAAAATTAATGCTCCCGTTTCAACAATTGCTTTCATGACTTTTTATCCGCCTGACCAAACTCCCTCCCCTCACCCTTTTATCCTAAAGCGGCTTTCTCTCCCTTATTTTATCAAGAATATCCGTTGATAGATTTGAAATTTCAGGATTTTTTGTTATATAACAGACATTTTTCGACAAGTACTGTTTTCTACTTATGCTAAAATTGTCTTAATTCTGAAAATATCTCTTGGGGGGATGCAGTATGAATGTACCATTAGTCCTTACTCATTTTTTGGACAGGGCTGTTTCACTTTATGGATCAAAGGAAGCCATTTTCTGTGACGACCGGGCTTTGACATACCAAGAATTAAATAATCGGGTAAACCGGTTATCCCATGGTTTGAAGAATCTTGGCGTTCAAAAAGGAAACCGAGTTGCCTATCTCGCACCAAATACAGTTGAAATGCTTGAAGGCTTCTATGGAGTATTTCAACTCGGCGGGATCATCGTTCCTTTGAATATCCGCTTAAAACCCGATGATTATCTTTTTATTTTAAACCACAGCGAAGCAAAGGTTCTCTTTGTCGACCAAGATCTGTTTAATTTAATCGTCCCGATAAAAGAAAAACTGCAAACGGTCGAAAAAATTATCGTTCATTATAAAGATCTGCTAACCGAAGAGATTGACTATGATGAATGGCTGGCTCAGCAAAGCAGCGAAGCTTTTAAACGGGAAGTCCTTGAAGAAGATGACGTCTGCACACTTCTGTATACAAGCGGCACAACAGGGGATCCAAAAGGGGTCATGCTTACCCACCGAAACAATTACTTGCACGCCCTTTCAGCCATGCACCATTTACGCATCACGGATGAAGATGTCCTGCTGCATGTTCTCCCGATGTTTCATGTCAACGGTTGGGGCTCTCCATTTTACTATACGGCAAACGGCGCTGCCCAAGTTTGCTTAAGAAAGGTTTCGCCGGAAAATATTTTTCAGGCATTGGAACAGCATAAAGTAAGCATTATGCATATGGCTCCAACCGTGCTAAATTCATTGTTGCAGTTTTATGAAAGAAATCTTCCTCAGTTTGGGCAAAATGTAAGGGTTGTCATTGCTGGATCGGCACCGCCGCCCGCTTTTGTCACAAGGGTCGAAAAAGAACTTGGCTGGGAGTTTATTCAAGTGTATGGCATGACGGAATCCTCGCCTTTAAGCACCATTTCCAGGATTCGCTCTCACCTGAAGGATTTGCCGATGAAGGAACAATACCGGATCAAAGCAAAGGCAGGCTACTCGATGATTGGCTGTGAAGTCAAAGTATTGAATGAGCATGGCGAAGAAGTCGCCCATGATGGAAAAGAAATTGGCGAAGTCGTAACACGCAGCCACGGCGTGATGAAAGGCTATTGGAAAAATGAACAAGCCACGATGGAAGCGATTCGAAACGGGTACCTTCACACCGGGGATATGGCGACGGTTGACGAATATGGCCACATTGATATTGTTGACCGCAAAAAGGATATTATCATCAGCGGCGGTGAAAATATCTCTTCGATTGAAGTGGAAGGTGTGCTGTACGAACATCCTTCCGTATTAGAGGCGGCCGTTATTGCCGTACCGCACGAAAAATGGGGGGAAACTCCGCATGCCTATGTTGTTCTAAGGGATGGCCACCAGGTGACAGAGCAAGAACTCATCGCTTTTTCAAAAGAAAAATTAGCCCACTTTAAAGCCATTACAAGCGTTACGTTCGTGAAAGAATTGCCAAAAACCGCTTCCGGTAAAATTCAAAAGGTTCATTTGCGCAATGAGTATTGGGAAAACAATGGGAGCGAAGCTGGGAAATTTGTTAACTAACCCAATCATTGATAGACCCTTTCTTCCCGAAGATTGGGTCTTCTGTTATGTTAATACGGACGGGCAACAGTTAATTTTGCGCCAAAAGAAATTCCGCCATTAACAGCCAATTTTACCATTGGTTCTCACCCCTTTTTTATTAATCCGTTCGATCAAAAAAACGAAAACTGAAGTCAAATTTTTGAACTTCTGTAGCCTATTATACCCCCCTATCCTATACAAAAGCTACTTTCAAATAAACACAAAATTTCCCATCAATTTACTTTAAACTTTCCAATTAGCAAGATATATATTTAGCTAGAAGAAAAGGCCCTGAAGGATAATTCTTCAGGGCCATCCTAGCACTATTCCATTTCGTATTGCCTCTTTGCCATTTCGGTTAGACCGATTTGATTTAAATAATTGATTGGAGCCAGAAATGTAATTGTTACTACACCAGGATGGCGGCCAATTTCGATGGATCCCGTTATCGTTGCGCGGTTCATCACTTCCGGTACAGAAATATTGAACAAATTAGCAGCCCGCTTTAAACCTACTTCTGTTGCTTCGTTTAAATTTGCCCCCGTACCAATGATCGAGATCGGGAGCGATTCTTCCAACTTGTTTACTCCCCATTGAGTGGCAACCTTCAAAGCAGTTTCTTTTTCCTTTTGACTAATTGGTTTTGCTAAATACGGCAAGTCATCTTCTACCGGTAAGAGGATGGGTCCCTCAAGCGTTAATCCTTTTATTACTTGAACTTGAAGAGAAACGATTCCAGCAACGTCTGTCGTATGTCCGGCAATTTCGCCGTTTCCTTGCATCGCATGCATATCACCGATATAAACACCGCCGCCAGGCACTTTTACCGGACAAATCAAAATGGCGCCTTCGCGTACCCGGTTAATATCCATATGACCATCTGTCCGCTCTTCTAGTTGTTCTTTAGTCAAACCGTATTCATGAGGCGCCCCAATTAAAAACTGGCCAAAATCACCGGCATTATGAGAATCAGGAAATGGTCTGGTTGGAGTCGTACCAAGCTGTCCTAAAAACGGCCGAAGTCTGGCAACAGTTCCGACTAGATCGTGAGGGGCAAAAGTAACAATTGGATTTTGGACTGAATTTTCTGGAGTTGACATATAGCTATGTGCCTCCCTTGCCGCCTTTTCCGCCGCTTCTCGATGAAGAGTAACACCTACTTTTCGATCTGGATCAAAAGCAATGGTATAGCCGTTGGTAAACACAAAGGGGGTAATATCGGCTCCGCAGCTTTTACAACGGATCGCCTCAGGCCCAATTCCCTCAATCCTTGTCTCAGGGTACATTTCACCACATTCCGGACATTTCACCGCAACAAATGGATCGCCGAGGAAGCGACCTTCTACAGGTTTATCATTGCCAGAAGACGTGACAACAGAAGTTACTTGAATGCTATTAATCTTAATGGCAATTGCATCTCCTACTTCTGCTCCCTCCACGTAAACAGGCTTTGTTACCTCATGTCCGCCGCGAAGGCATGGGGTAATCATTGGACCCCAGCATCCAGGGGCAGTATTGGCAATAATGTGCCCGCCATCCTTCACAGGACCAAGCATTTCTTTTGCCGGATCGAGGATGCCATTCGTAAATTCATTAACAAAAACGGTTTGTTTTGACTCCACCCACATTCCCTCCAATTTAAATAAAATATGTAACCCTTTTCATTATAATGTATTGAGATCCTTATTTCGATTAAGAGGTTTTGAGATTTTGAGTTGTAAGCCCCCAATCAAACAACGCATATAAACACGCAGCGCCTCCTGGTACTATGAATGTATCAATTTATGGGAGGTGCTTTTCAAATGCCGCAACAAAAACTTACAATTGTCCCCGTTACATTACATTCCGAATACAAAGTTTCAAATAAATCCACTTCATCATCAACCTCTGCTAATAACGTTTGCACGATCAAAACGGCAAACGTAGAAATCTCCTTCTCCAACGGCGTGGATGAGCACATCATCCAAACGGTTATGAGGGAGCTGAAATATCTGTGAAACACGACTATACAAGTGTGAAAAATATTTACATCATTTGTGGAAAGACCGACATGCGAAAAGGCATTGATGGATTAGCCACATTGATCCAAGATTCTTTTGAACTGGATCCATATGGTGATTCCATTTTCTTATTTGCTGGCTGGAGTAAGGATCGCTATAAATGTTTGTATTTCGACGGTGATGGCTTCGCCATGCTTTATAAACGTTTGGATAATGGCAAATTGCAATGGCCCAAAGACGAAAATGAGGTACGCAAACTTTCTCAGCAGGAGGTTCGATGGCTGCTCGAAGGGTTATCAATCCAACAGCCAAAGGCAATTCAACCATCTCCAAGAGGTGTATTCTAAATTTGTTAAACCACTATTTTTTTCTTTATTCCGCTGTTCGAACTAGTTATAATAAGATGAATGAAACCGAACGAAAAGTGGTGAATGGTGTGGCGAACGCTTCTTCTGCGAATGAAAATCAAAACGAGAAATTAATTCGGCTGCTCGAAGAGCAATTGGCTCATTCGAATCAACAAAACAAAGAATTATCAAAACAGATCGAAGCGTTAACCGAACAAGTACGCCATTTAACTAAACTTTTATTTGGATCAAAAACTGAAAAAACGAAATATAACGTGCCAGACGGGCAAGGCTCATTATTTGATGATGACCCGGCTTTTAGCGAACCTGAGCACACAGAAGAACAAAGCCAACAGACAATATCTTATACTGTTGTACGAAAAGTTCAATCGAAAAAACGAAATGACTCTTTGCATCAAGATATTGAAATAGAAGCAATTCACCATCATCCGGAAAATACGATTTGTGACTGTTGCCAAGGGCAAATGATTGAAATTGGCAGTACAATCGTCCGTGAAGAGGCAAAATTTATTCCTGCGAAAATGATGAAAGTGCAACACATTGAACATGCGTATGAGTGTAAAGACTGCAAAAGTGATTCATCACAGCCAGCGCAAATCAAACGTGGGAAAGCACCACAACCAGCGATTCAGCGTAGCATCGCAAGCCCTAGCGTGCTTGCCAAAGTTATTTATGATAAATTTGTACAATACTTACCCCTTTACCGCCAGGTTAAGGAATGGGATCGCTATGGCCTTGATACAAATGATAAAAACCTTTCGAATTGGGTCATCCGTACAGCACAGGATTGGCTTTTACCTATTTACGAACGAATGAAAGAGTTGATGATGGCTAAATCTGTTTTGCATGTAGATGAAACATATGGACAAATTATCAATCGATCCGATGGGAAATCCGGTCAGATCAATGCATATAATTGGGTGTCTCGAAGTGTTCCATGCCAAGGACCACCAATAACTCTCTTTCATAGCGCATTATCACGGGCTCGATCTGTCCTTGAAGGTTTCATTGAAGGCTTTTCTGGAACGATCGTTTGCGATGGTTATTCCGCCTATGATAAGTTGGAAGGCGTTACATTCGCGAATTGTTGGGCCCATGTTCGTCGTTATTGGCTGAAAGCAGACAGCAAAAATGGCCGAATTGGAGTGGGCTATTGCGATGAATTATATCAACTCGAAAGGAAATTTAAACATTTGTCTCCGAGTAAACGAAGAAAAAAACGCCAAAAATACTCGAAGCCAATTGTAGATAAATTCTTTGAGTGGGTTGAAACGTCACCATTCTACGGAAAAAATGCCCTTGCTAAAGCAGCTGAATACACATTGAACAGGGTAGATGGACTAAAAGCATTCTTGAATGATGGGCGCATTGAAATTGATAATAATCCAGCAGAAAATGCCATCCGTCCCAACGTTCTAGGAAGAAAAAATTGGCTCTTCAGTGTTAGTGAAGCCGGCGCAAAAGCGAACGCCATTTGTTTGAGTATCGCAGAAACAGCCAAAAGTAACGGCGTTGATTTCTATGAATACATAAAGAAACTTTTAACGGACCTACCGAATCTTGGCATCCATCAAAACCCTGAAATTTTAGACCAATACATGCCTTGGTCAAAAATGATCCAGGCAGAATGCAGTAAATAAATGAAATAAGCCGTATATTTGATTAAAAAAATCAGGATATACGGCTATTTGTAATGCGCACCGGAAAGGTGCGCTAATTTTTTATAATTCGGGCTTACTTTGAGTTTCTCCTCCTTTCCCCGATCTGGATCTTTCAAAAATAAGCCAAAAATAGAGCAAAGGATTTTCCTTTGCTCCAGAATCTTCGTTTATTCTTCTTTTACACTTTTCTCGTGAATTGGTTCTTCTACTTTTAAAAATTCCGGCATGCTGTGTGTTGCCATAATGCCATGATAACTGACATCAAGACCCAGCTCCTCTTCTTCATCGGTTGCCCGAACCGGCACCCACAAATTGATCAGCTTCAGTCCAAACCAGGTTAGGACAAAACCCCAAGCGCAAAGAACAATCAAGCCGAGAACCTGCACACCCAGCAAGTGCCAGCCGCCGCCAGTCAGCAAACCGCCTTTTGTGGCAAAAAGACCAACCGCAATCGTTCCCCATGCTCCTGAAACTGCATGGACTGGAAACGCTCCAACCGGATCATCAATTTTCCGGGCTTCAAGCCAATCCGTTGCTGCCATCATCAACAGACCTGAAATGAGGCCGATCACAATCGAAGCAAGGTCGCTTACAAAAGCATTACCCGCCGTGATTCCTACTAGCCCAGCAAGGGAGCCGTTAATCACAGATGGTGCATCGGAACGGCCGTATCGGAACAATGTATAGATTAATGTTGCCGCTCCCCCTGCTGCTGCAGACAACATCGTCACAACCGCAATATGACCGATTCGCACATCTGTCGCTTGCAAGGTACTTCCGGCATTAAAACCAAACCAGCCAAACCATAGTAAAAATGCGCCAACAGATGCTAAAGGAAGGTTGCTTGGGAGTGCGATTGAACTACTCCCATCAAGGTTGAACTTCCCTTTTCTCGGTCCAATCAATATTGCCGCCGCCAGCGCGGAAAAACCGCCTAGGGCATGAATCACGGCAGAACCGGCAAAATCCTGAAATCCCAATTTACTTAACCAGCCGCCGCCCCATACCCAATGGCCGGCAATCGGATAAATTAAGGCTGTCATTAGAACTACATACAGAATATAGGCCCGGAAATTGATTCTTTCCGCCACTGCACCCGAAACAATGGAAATGACGGCAATAACAAATGCTGCTTGAAACAGCCAGAATGCATCAAGCGAAACCGGCAAATTTAAATAGGAAAAGTCTCCCTTTAAAAAGAATCCATTTGTTCCAATTAAAGATAAATAGTCCGCCCCATACATAAGTGCAAAGCCTACAACATAATAGCTTAGAGTACCAATCGTTATATCCGCAAATACTTTCATGATAATATTAACGCTATTTTTTGATCGTACAAAGCCTGCTTCCAGTAAGGCAAAGCCGCCCTCCATTAATAAAATCATCGCTGCTGTCAGCACAACCCAAATTGTATTTAAACCCGATTGCAATGCCTGTATTGTCATTCATTGCCCCCCCCTTCCATCCATCGTTTAAGGTCATCGATTATATCATTTGCCAAAACCATTTTTTCCATATCCGGCTCAGCATAAATCTCCTGAATCAGTCGGTTGATTTCGGAAATTTTGTGATTGATTTGTTCGATTTGTTGAAATCTTTCTTTAACATTCACAAGATATTCGACAGCTTGGTGATGAACGGGCGGACGTCCGGCAAAAAACTTCCGAACTGGGGGAAGTGACTGGTACCAAACTTCATGGGATCTTCTTTTTTGCTCAAACTGCTTAATCTTTTCTTTAATTATTTCAATCTCATTTTGTTTCATTTCTTTGATCGCTTCTAATGCCTCAACCAATTGTTTCGAAGAGAGCCAAAAAACAGGATTTTGATAATAATCATTCACCGCAATCATGTTACATCCCCTAACAAATAAAACTTTATTTTGTTAATCCACAGACACCAACTAGTTAATTTTCTCAAAAAAGAATATATGTTAGATTTCCTTACACAGGTACGTTACATTTTCTGATTATAAATTTGTTTACCACTAAAGTCAATCATTATTATCCTTGTCTATTAATAACAAAATATCCCTTTCCAAATTTCAACCGGAACGTTTGACTATTTATTTGAATAAACAGATTTATAGCCGATATAACGGAAAAAAGTGTGATATGATGGGGTTAAGGGTTGGCAGTGTTAATGCCATAAAAGCGATTGATTTTGACTGAATTTCATTTTAAAAAGGGGAAGATAAAATGAGATTGATTGAGGCTTTTTACCAATTTGAATGTCAAATTTTCCGAGGATTGAATCGCCACTTTGATAAACGATTTTTAAATTTTATTTTTCGAACCATTACGAACATCGGCGGAGCCTTTTTTACGATTGGTTTCACCCTGTTTCTCATTCTTGTCACTTCGAATGAGGCGCGGCTGACTTCCTTATCCAGTGCTCTCGCTTTAGCCGTAAGCCATTTGCCTGTCCAATTTGTTAAAAAACGGTTCCCGCGGCAAAGGCCCTACTTAATTCTTGAAAAAACGAAGTTTCCTTCTAATCCGCTAAAAGATCATTCCTTTCCTTCAGGACATACAACCGCTATTTTTTCGATCGTAACACCTTTCATTTTATTCATACCCGCTTTCACTTTTGTTCTTTTACCATTAGCTTTATTTGTCGGCAGTTCTCGAATATATTTAGGTCTGCATTATCCATCGGACGTTTTGGCAGGAGGCATCATTGGCTCGGTCATTGGTTATTTATCCTTTCATTTTCTGGTTGCATAAGAAAAACCGGGCAAAAACAGCCCGATCCTTTTTGGTTTGGCTGATAAACGGAGGCTGTTGATTTCCGCTCCAGGCACTCGCTTTCCGCGGGCGGTCGGGAGCCTCCTCGTCGCTTTGGCGGAGGGCACTGAAAAAGTCCCTTTAAATTTAGGGTTGTGTGTCTAAATTGGCTGTTGATTTCCGCTCCAGGCGCTTCGCTTTCCGCGGGCGTACCGGGGAGCCTCCTTGTCACTATGCTCTGAAAAGGCATGCGCATTTCCTTCGTGCGGTGCTATTTCAAGGGAGCTTTTTCAATGGTCTGCGGAGTCTCCCTTAACCTGCTTTTCCCGCTGGAGTCGGTGCCATCCGCTCCAATCAACAGGGTGCAAGAACTGAATTAAGCATAGTTTATCTAGGCCTTTCTCATTTACTAGTATTTACCGGGTGATAGACACCTCTATCAACCAGTTTTTTCCCTTTTACTGGTATTTACCGGGCGATAGACAATTCTATCAACCAGTTTTTTCCCTTTTATTGGTACTTATCGGGCGATAGACACCTCTGTCAACCAGTTTTTTCCCTTTTACTGGTACTTACCGGGCGATAGACAGTTCTATCAACCAGTTTTTTCCCTTTTACTGGTACTTACCGGGTGATAGACACCTCTATCAACCAGATTTTTCCCTTTTACTGGTATTTACCGGGCGATAAACAGTTCTATCAACCAGTTTTTTCCCTTTTACTGGTATTTGCTTGGTGACAGACACCTCTGTCAACCAGTTTTTTCCCTTTTATTGGTACTTATCGGGCGATAGACACCTCTGTCAACCAGTTTTTTCCCTTTTATTGGTATCTACTGAGCGATAAGTTAACATATAAAAACCCACCAAGAATGTTTCATTCCGGCTGGGTTTGATTTTATGATCCCATTTCTGTTTCTTCCTTTGTAATTCTCCAGTCATGGGTATAAATATTAAAGCTTTGGTTCCGAATAAACCCTACTGTCATGAGCCCAAGATTGTCGGCCATCTCGCTTTGGCGCCTGCGGGGTCTCCCCTGTCCCGTACTCCCGCAGGACTTTGAATTAGCTTCATTGAAACAACACCGCACGAAGGAAATGCGAGCATTTTCGAGGAGTCTTCGTCGCCTTCCGCTCCAATCAACAGAGTTCTTTTACCTAGGCTAAATTTAAAAAGGTATAATTTCTCATTAGTAAGAGGATTATACCTTTTTTGCTGTATAATTATAGTAATGACGGTAATCAATTAGAAACACTGATTGAAAAAAGCATCAAAGCTGGGATGAAAGTTGAAACTGTAATTAGTGATGCAGCCTATTCTGAAAAAGGTAATATTGAATATACAAAAGAGAATGACATCAAATTAGTAGCTAAATTAAATCCAGTGGTTACACAAGGGAATCGAAAAAAAGAAGATGAATTTGAATTTAATAAAGATGCGGGCATGTATGTTTGTAAGGCTGGACATATGGCTATAAGGAAAGCGCAAGCGCCCTTGCTCATCGACGTAAGGAGGTGGACTA
This sequence comes from Bacillota bacterium Lsc_1132, assembly GCA_044598425.1. Classification (GTDB taxonomy): domain Bacteria; phylum Bacillota; class Bacilli; order Bacillales; family Cytobacillaceae; genus JAEVLT01. The sequence goes on along the minus strand of CP172536.1, from coordinate 563,098 downwards.
AAGCCGAGTGAGATAAAGGAGATTCGAAAGACGGTAGTCTTTCGTTCTCGACAATCCGTAGACGAGGCGAGGGAAGCGACGTAGCCGATAGGGCGCTTGCGCTAGACAGTTATCGAAGTTCAGATATAAATTCTGATAGTATAAGAAAAGCGCAAGCGCCCTTCGGAACAAGCAACAACTGCTTGTTTGTGCGAAGCAAATTCACAGAAGCTTTCCTTTGTGCTCATCGGCGTACGGACTGGAGGCCCTTCGACTAAAGATAAAGGAAACACGGTGAGCGTAGCGAGCCGATGTTGACTTATCGTAGGGAGAAGGACGAAGCACGCTAGTCGATAGGGCGCTTCTCGCTAGACAGTGATCGAAGTTCAGATATAAATTCTGATATTATAAAAAAACTCATCCGTCCGGATGAGTTTTTTGAATCGATTATTTTAATGCCATATAAATGATAAAAATGATGGCTATCAGAAAACGATAATAGGCAAATGGCTTTAATTTAACTTTGGAAATGAGTTTCAAGAAAACTTTGATTGCAAATAATGCAACAATAAATGCGGTAATAAAACCTACACCAAAGAACGGAATATCGCTTGCTGATAAATATTTATAGCTTTTTAATAAATCAAGTCCGGATGCTGCGACCATCATCGGCACCGCGACAATAAACGTAAAATCAGCCGCAACCCGATGGCTTGTCCCTGTGAGCAAACCGCCTGCAATGGTTGAACCTGAGCGTGAGAAGCCAGGCCACAATGCTAAACACTGGAATAAACCAATATTAAAAGCTTGCCGATACGTTAAAGCATCTAAATTGGTTGTTGGATGATTGTTTTTCTTATTTTCAGCAAAAATCATTAAAACACCGCCGGCAATCAGGCCAATCACAACGGTAGTAGATGAAAATAGATAGTTTTTAATTGCATCATGGGCAATCAAACCAAGCACAACGGCCGGGATCATCGCCAAAATCACATGAATAAAATTCAAACCTTGGCGTTTTTCTTTCGAAAAAACACCCTCAACTAGAACAATAAATCTCCGCCAATAAACAACTACGACCGCAAGAATGGAACCTAGCTGGATAAAAATTTCAAATGTTTTCGATGCTTCTCCAGTATAGTTGAGAAGCTCCCCTGTTAAAATTAAGTGCCCTGTAGAAGATACGGGAATAAATTCAGTCAGACCTTCGACCATTCCCATAATAATCGCTATAATATAATGAAACAATTTTCTTCCTCCTTATTCGCGCAGCCCCAATATTGTTATCACACCTATATACTCTAACCGACCAAGCCTCTAAAATGCAATAGATTTAAAACACATCCAGAAAAGAAATCGTTCAGCTTAACTGTTTGCGAATAATCGGCTTTGTCAACGGCAATTTCCCATCGACTAATACTTGTTCTGGGCGGCCAAGGGCGAATCCTTGTCCAAACTGAATCCCCAGCTTTTGCAAAAATCTCAGTTCTGACAGTGTCTCAATTCCCTCTGCAATAACAAGCGTTTTCGATTGCTGGGCAAACTCTAGCAGCAGTTCCACCAACTGCTGTTGCGTCGGGTGTTCTTCAATCGCTCGAATCAGCGATTTGTCAATTTTAATAAACTCAGGTTTTAAATAACCTAATGTTTTTAAACTATTATAACCTGTCCCGGCGTCGTCGACTGCAATCCGGAACCCTTGCTGGCGATAATGGGCAACAATTTTTTCAAATTGTTCATAATCAATAACCGCCTCTTTTTCCGTCAATTCTAAAACAATTTGATCTGGAGAAAGGCCGTATTTGTCCAATAACTCCAGCGTCTTTCCGCTTTTGTACGATGGATCTGCCAACACCTGCGGCTGGATATTCAGAAACACTAATCGATCTTGAAACTGCGGTGAAGTTTTTATTTGCATCGAATAGCGCTCAAGTGAAAGATTTCGTAAAAATTGTTCCGTTCCAAAAACCGCGCGGCTACTTCCTACATAGTCGTAAAATTTTTCTGTTGTCGGAAAAAACGGCGAGCTCTCCGGACGATTTAGAACTTCAAACCCCATGGTGGAACCATGTTCCAGCGAAAGAATGGGCTGAAAAACGGTGGTAATTTTTCTGGCATCCATCAACGTTTGCAGTTCCCTCTCCCGATTGTATTCCTGATAAAACCGTTCTCGATTTAAGTATAAAAAGCCAAGATAGTCCAATAATTTTTTCATTTTGCCACCTTTAATTTGTCTAATTTACCACTATTAATTATAAAGCGAATAAACTTGTTTGCTTGTAAATTTTTCGTAAAAAAAATCACCCATGCAGGTGATTTTTATTGACCGATGCCGGTGTAGATTCGAACTGCATCTCGTAAAAACGCTGCGGTTCCCGATTGTTTTTTGTCATAGTAGTCTTTAAATCTTTCATCCTCAACATACATTTGCGTAATTCCGGCATGAGCTTCTTTTGAATAAGTATCCCAATAAAAGCAATATAAAAAAGAATTTGCTGGAGAATATCTACTTCCTTATGCCCCTTTTAAATCATTTTGGGAGTACCGCCTTCACTAATCTACCATTTCTGGCGCAGCACTTTGACCTGGTAAATCAAGAAAGTAAAACCAAGCGTTAAAAGCGAGAAAAAGATTGCCACACTTGAGAATGTGAGCACATAAGTATTGTATTCGGCAATTTTTCCAATTACTTGATCACTATTAATATTCGTGAATTTAGCGTAAACATTAAACAAAAACAGGATGAAAAAAATCGTTGTCAGGCCATTGGCCGAATTATGGATATCTTCCCTGCTTAATGCCATATGGGAAGATATGCTAATGGCAAAAAGCAAAAACAGCCAAAAGGAGGGCTGCAGGAGATTGTCAATTGTAAAAAAGCTTTTCCCGATCACAGTGACTGCCTTTTCAAGAATCGAAAATCCATTCAGATCTAATTTTTCCAAAACAGGTCGCTGCTGAATTTGGGTTTGAAAAGCAGCAAAAGATTGAGGCACTAATAAATACATGCCAAGCAACAATGCCGTAATTCCGCTAAAAAGTGGACCCAGGCCGATGAAAAAATTCCCGATTCGCTGATAAATGCTGTTGCGGTTGTATTCATGCTCCACATACCCAAGTACGCCATCCGGACTGTTCAACCGCAACAGCTTCACCCGCGTCACCCGATGCCCCCAAAGAAAGCACATAAGCAAGTGCCCCAATTCATGGATCGGCGTACCGAGCCAAGCCGTCAGCAATAATCCCTTTAGTCCAAAAGCCCGAACCAGCAAGGTGTTGGAAAGCTTTTCAAAATAGCCTAAGAGCAGACCACTTCCAATCAATACTCCCAGCAAATAGAACAATTGGACAAAGCTCATCCATAACAATTGAATAATTGACAGGACCACATTCATTTTCATTCCCTCTCTATTAACCAAACCGGTAAATTAAAAAACGTTCATATGGATCGTGTTCATACAAATTCTGCAAACCCACTTCCATCTTCAATTCAAACGGGGAGTATTTTTCTAAAAAATAAAGATAATCATCTGCCGGATAATACAAAATCAGTTCCATTTCCCGCGGCGCTGCTTCATACGATAGCAGCAAATTATTGATAACCGTGCGAAATATTTCGACCGAGAAGGGATTAAAAAAATAAAAACGATTATCCCGGGGATCAACGGGATAATCTTCCGCCTTGCCGCAAAAAAATTGAATTTTCTTCGTTTTTTTACGATAATTTTTCAGATTATCAAGCGCTTTTTGGCAGAACGTTTCGTTCATCTCCACACCAACAACAGCTGCACCACAAGTATAATGAAAGAAGAAGTTTAACCGCCCCTTCCCGCATCCAAAATCAACAATGCGGTCGCTGCTTTTCAATTTATAGTTTGCCATTAATTCCTCAAGAGCCATGTACGGAGTCGGCTCATAACGATGATATTGCCGTGTCGGATTGAATCCTTGCTGTTCTCCTGCTGTCTTGATGTTTAACAATTTTTCGTAAAAATAATCCTTCATAATTAAACTCCCAGCTAAACGTTTTGATCCGCTCATTTATGCGCCTTTAGCTAAAACCGCTCGCTTACAAACGTCGAGCCTAGGATAAGCACTTCGCCTGCCATTTGCATCAAACTCATGCTTTCACCGAAAAAAATCGCGGCAAGCACAACAGCTGAAATCGGATCGACATCGCTTCTCCCCTCAGTAATCTTTTTCATTTTTATTATACATGATCTGAAACAAATTTGAATTTGTCGGAAATGATCGATTCAAAAAGCAGGTTTTTAGCGATGAAAAATAGAAGTAATAAAAGTCTAATTTGCTGGTTCATTTTATCATCATAAGGGGGAAATACCATGCGGAATAAGGAAATGCTGCTCATACCTGGTCCGACACCGGTTGTCGATTCGATTTACGATGCGCTTGCTTCGGAAACAAGGAGCCATACCGATCCACGTTTTGTCGCCATCTATCGGCGCGCCATCGAAAAAACAAAAGAACTGCTGAAAACAGATGGCGAAGTCTTTGTTATCAGCGGTTCGGGAACATTGGCGATGGAAATGGCTCTCGTCAATACTGTCCAGGCCGGAGAGAAAATTTTAGTCATCAGCCAAGGTTACTTTGGCGATCGGTTCATTCAATTGGGGGAAGCCTATGGAATCGAAGTTGATGTGCTTCAATCAGAATGGGGAAAACGGGTAAATCCGGAAGATGTTGAGAAAACACTTGCAGCTGGCACTTTCAAAGCTGTTACGATCACCCATGCGGATACTTCTACCGGTGTTTCCGCGGATTTGGATGCACTTGTTCCAATCATAAAAAAACACGGCGCTCTTGTCATCCTCGACGGTGTCTGCGCAACAGCAGCGATGCAAGAGGATATGAGCAAGACGTACGGCAGCGCAGAAGCAAAGATTGATATTATTTTGACTGGCTCCCAAAAAGCAATTGGCGTACCGCCCGGTTTGGCAATCGTGGCGTTTAATCAATCCGCCCTCGAGGCTCGGAAGCAAATCAAGCGAGTTCCCGCCTACTATTGTGACATTTACAATTGGATCCCGATTATGAATGATCCGGGAAAATATTTTGCTACCCCACCGGTTAATCTTATTTACGCATATGATGAAGGAATGCGGTTAGTGATGGAGGAAGAAATGGAGCAGCGGCATAAGCGCCACGAGGCATTAGGCAAAGCTGTCAGAGGAGCACTATCTGTATACGGAATGCGGGCGCTGGCCGAAGAAAGTGACGCTGCTTGGACTCTAAGCTGCATTCTTTATCCAATGGGTGTGAATGATGCTGAATTCCGCACTGCTTTAGCAAAAAAAGGCGTCATTGTCGCTGGGGCGCTTGCTCATTTGGCAGGAAAAGCCTTCCGCATCGGCCATATGGGCAATGCTACTGAGGAAATGCTCGAAAAAGCCATTGTCTTAATTGGGGAAACGCTGAATGAATTGGGGTTGTCCGTTGATCCAGCAAAAGCGGCAGAGCGTTTTAGAGAGCTTACTTACATTCAGGCGTAGTTGATGGTTTCGACGCGGTTTGGCTTTTATAGCCAAAACCGCGTTTTTTATCTATATCTATTTAAAAATGCCGTGACCGCAGCCGTCATTTTCTGCGCTTCCCGCTTATGCTCTGTCATCTCCAAGCAGCTTCGTTACCTTCGTATGGCTAAGTGTCTTGCATGCAAAGATATCCGCCGTATTGCCCGCCGGCGGAATGCCCCATTAAATTTAGTTTGCTTTGATCCATTTGGTATGGATCCGCATTGCGATTCACCCATTTAACCGCAAGGGCAACATCGTTTGCCATTTGGTCGTAATCGGCTTTTGGAAATAGGCGATGATCGATTGAATCGAAAATATTCAAATTATGCACCTCTTGTTGAAACGCCCCTGCCTTTAAGCAGGTTTCTACTATTTTTATATTGGCTTCTTCATTTTTTCGGATGATTTTTTGATAGTCCGGCAGAAAAGCCTGTACAGGAGAGAGATGTTCCTCTCCGCAAATGTCGACCCCTTCAACCTGTTTATTTTTCAAAATAACGGTAAGATATTGCGTCAAGGTTTCGAGATGCATGATCCCTTGATCCCAGTTGGTCTCCACTTCGGATCGGTCCAAAACATCTTTATCAATGCTAATGTAGACAGTTTCTGTATGAATCGCAGAGAGGATGGATTTTAACGAGTAATAGTGGCTGCCATCGAACGGAAAAATGACAACCCGGGATTCGGTGGCTTGAAGCGGCATGGCTGTGGTTGGACCGATGATGACCACACGCTGTAATAGCGGCAATTCTTTTAATGCATAGGACACCCACGAACCGCAGGAAAGCAGGTTCTGCTCTTGTTCTTCGGCGGCTTGTAGATCGGGGTGGTTATCAAATAATACGAGTGTAAAAGGTTTTGTGATTTCTTTTAATAATAAAAAACTGATATAATGATAGTTTCCGCTGCCTATGAACGTAATGCCCTTTTGGCTTCTTGCCTGTAGCGTTTTTTCTAAAATTTCAAGTGAATCCGGTTCGCAATAAAGATTGACATGCAGCAGTTTTTCGAAGTCAAATTCTTCATGAGGATATTTCTGCAGCTTCTGCTGTTCAAAATATGTATCGTCAAAGTGTAGAATCGTCATCCCTTTTTTCATCAAACCCATCATCACCATCTCCTTTTCGTTCATTTAAAAAAGATTGACAGATTGATAATCAAAGAGGATATTTTTACTCTGTTTCTTACTATTATAACACTTTCCGCTGGAAGTATCAGTTTGGCGGAATGATTGTGGAAATTGGCGAGATTCTTGTTAAAATTGGCGGAAAGCGAAGCGCCTGGGGCGGAAATCAACAGACAAGGTTCAGAACAAACAAAAAAAGGGTGTTCCTAAAAGCTATACTTTTGGGACACCCTCAATTATCGAAGTTCAGATATAAATTCTGATAATACAAAAAAGCTCATAGGCACAGCCTACAAGCTACAAAATCAACATACCTGCTATTCCGCTCAACACCCCTAATACCACGACAGAACCCGCGACGAAAAGCAGAACTTTTTTCGGAAATGATTTTGCCACGAGCAATAAAGACGGAAGACTGATGGACGGCAAAGTAATTAACAGAGCTGCTGCCGGTCCTCCGCCAAGCCCAAACGACATAAATGTTTGGATCATTGGGATTTCCGCAGCTGTTGGAATCACAAATAGCATACCGGCAATCGCAAAGCCAATAATGGTTAACAAACTATTCTCCGCCGTATCGCTGATGTGCGGAAACAGCCACACGCGGACAGCGCCCATTAGCAGCACCGAAAGAACATAGGCAGGCAAGATATATAAAATCATGCTGACAATTGCTTTTAGCCATCTTGAAACGAAGGATCCGGTAGCCGCCTGTTCCGTACTTTCGATCATTTTTTCAAGGTCGATCGGTTTCACTTCAGGAGCAAACCAGTTGGCCAAGTAGCTCACCCCGAATGTTAAAATGACGCCAAATACGAGACGAAGCAATGTGAACTTCCATGATAAAACAAAGGCCATAAAAATAAGTGTTGCCGGGTTGATGGTTGGATTTCCAATCCAAAATGCTAGACTAGCACCGACAGAAACATTCTTATTGCGCAAACCAACTGCCATTGGAGCAGCGCAGCAAGTGCACATCATTCCGGGAATGGAAGCCAAGCCCGCAACAGCAGTACTGCCAAAAGAAGTTTTCCCCAATACCCTGATTAACCAATTGGTCGGCAGCAGAACTTGGATTAAAGATCCAAGCAAAATGCCAAGAATGGCCGCTTTCCAAACCGCATTAAAATAAACAAGCGCATAACTCCAGGCACTGCTCCATGAGAATTCCGCTTTATCACCTAAAATAGAGCTGCCGATTGAGTGAGTAGCAGAAGCAGCAATCGCTTTTTGGAAATAAGGGAACCACTTTACGTACAGTAATCCGGCAGCCGCAATGAGTAAAAAGATAATGGCATATAAAATCGGCTTTTTAGAAGCAGGCTGTTCTGCCTGGAGCGAATTATTTATTTGAGACATCCTTTCCCCCTCCACGAAAATGAAAATCAATCATCATTATAGCACACAAATACCCTAGTTAACGAATAGGTTTACAAAACATTTTTCGAAAAAAAAAGAGGCGAGAATCGCCCCAAAATTTATTTCAGTAAATACACTCTTGTCTCATACGGTTTAAGCGAAAATTCTTTCCGTAGCTTTTGATCGGCCACAGGATAGTTATTCAATACAAGTTCTGATTTTTCATAGGAAACGTTTGATGGAACCTTAAAGCGCGCTGATTTTTTGCTGAAATTGTTAATCACTATTGCCTTTTTGCTTCCGTATTTGCGCGTATAGACAAATAACCTCGGATGGTTTGGAAGCAGCAATTCATATGTTCCATAGACGAACAGCGGGTTTTTTTTACGCAGCTGGATCATTTTTTTGTAAAAATAGTAGATCGAATCGCAATCCTGCAACTGCTGCGCAACGTTAATCTTCGGATAATTAGGATTTACTTTCAGCCAGGTTTGATCAGCAGTTGTGAATCCTCCCATGTGGGTCGCATCCCATTGCATTGGCGTACGGGAATTATCGCGTCCTTTCTCCCAAACGACTTTCATGATTTCTTCATGCCGACGGCCTTTAGCAGATTCTACCTTGTAATAGTTAACCATTCCAACGTCGTTGTACTCTTCAATCGAAGGGAATCGAACATTGGTCATGCCAATTTCCTGACCCTGGTAAATAAACGGAGTACCCTTCATTAAGAAATACAAAGCACCAAGCATTTTGGCACTTTCTTTCCAATACCTCTTTTCGTCGCCCCAGCTTGAGACTCGGCGCGGCTGGTCATGGTTTTCAATGAACAAAGCATTCCAGCCTCTTCCTTCCAAACCTTTTTGCCACTTACTCAAATTCTTTTTCAAGGCACGTACATCAACCGAACCATCTGCCCCTTTATCCCAGAGGTTTAAAAATTCAAATTGAAAAATCATATTAAAATAGCCTTTTTCTTCACCTACCCAGCGATCCGCATCGTCAAGGCCAACGCCGTTCGCTTCGCCAACGGTCATTACGTCATAGTTTTTGATCGTTTTCTCTGTAAATTCGCTTAAAAAATCATCAATTCCCTCAACATTCATCATCTTCGGAAAACACGGAACATAGTCCAAATTCTCAGGGTTCGGCATATCCGGGAAACCCGGCTCCTTTCTAATATGGGAAATGGCATCAACACGGAAGCCATCGATTCCTTTCTTAAGCCACCAGTTCACCATATCGTACAAAGCGTTTCGTACTTCTAGGTTTTCCCAGTTTAAATCGGGCTGCCGCTCGGAGAAAATATGCATAAAATACTGATCGGTTTGTTCGTCATATTTCCAAGCCGGACCGCTGAAAATCGATTCCCAGTTATTCGGTTCCTTGCCGTTTTTGCCATCGCGCCAAATATACCAATCGCGCTTCGGATTGTCTTTTGAGGAACGTGATTCAATAAACCATGGATGTTCATCACTCGTGTGATTGATCACTAAGTCTAAAATTAACTTCATCCCGCGTTGATGAACGCCTTCCAGCAGTTCATTAAAATCCTCCATCGTTCCGAACTCATCCATAATATCCTGATAATCAGAAATATCGTAGCCGTTGTCGTCATTAGGCGACTTGTACATTGGCGACAGCCAGATCACGTCGATTCCCAGCTCTTTTAAATAATCCAGCTTGGAGGTTACTCCTTTTAAATCACCGATTCCATCGCCATTGCTATCCATGAAGCTCCTTGGGTAGACCTGGTAAGCGACACTTTCTTTCCACCATTTTTTATGCAAACTGAGCACCTCTTTTATAAAATAATCTCGCGGAAATCCAATTCATTCCGCCATTTTCACCATTCATTCCGCTGTTGTCCAATGTGTTCGCCAAGCTTCTACACCCACCACATCTCCGAAACCGGTTCCTCAATTAGCACCGATTTCAGGTTTGTAACAGCACGAGTAAAGCCTTCGTTGATCGACATAATTGGATCTTCATGCTCGATGCTGACTACATAATCGTATCCATACGTACGGAGCACACTCATCATATCTGACCATTCTTTTAAACTATGCCCGCAGCCAACCGATCGGAAGCTCCAAGCCCTTGTTCTAACTTCCCCGTACGGCTGCATATCGGTTAAGCCATACATATTCACGTTTTCCTGATCAATATACGTATCTTTTGCGTGAAAATGATGGATCGCATTTTCCTTTGCCAAAATTTTAATCGCTCCTACAGGGTCAATCCCCTGCCACCATAAATGGCTTGGATCCAAATTGGCCCCGATTGCGTCACACGTTGCCTCGCGCAATTTTAAAAGAGTATATGGCGTATGCACCAAGAAGCCGCCGTGAAGCTCGAGACCGATTTTCACATTATGGTCTTTAGCATATTGTCCAACTTCTTTCCAATAAGGAATCAGCTTCTCTTCCCATTGCCATTTCAATACGTCGCCATATTCATTCGGCCAAGGCGTCACAGGCCAATTTGGATATTTCGCCCCTTCATGATCGCCAGCTGTCCCGGAAAAACAATTCACAACCGGTACATCCATAAGGGAAGCCAGCTTAATGGTTTTCTTTAGGGTTTCATGGGACTGCTGAGCAAAATCCTGATCAGGCGAAATCGGGTTACCATGGCAGCTAAACGCACTAATGATCAAATCCCGTTCTTTAACTTTTTGAAGGTATACTTTTCGCGCTTCGTCACTATCCAACAATTCGTCTAAATGGCAATGATTGCTGCCCGGATAGCCTCCTGTACCAATCTCGACCGCATGGAGACCCGCTTCTTTTACAGTATCAAGCATTTCTTCGAACGATTTTTCAGCAAATAAAACAGTAAACACGCCTAGTTTCATAGGGATTTCTCCTTCCTCTCACTATTCTTATTTTCGAAACTTCTCTTTACGATATTACTTTCACAATTTGTTTTGTTTCATTAGATTGAAGCGCTGCCAAAATAACGGCTAAAGACTTCTTCCCTTCTTCTCCAGGAACGGGTGAAGCTTGGTCATGCAAAATACAGTTTACAAACTGCTCAATCACATGGGAGTTGTTTTGACCGCCTTCATCATTTGATTGAATTTTACCGAGCTGATAGTTGACAACTTCTCCATTCGCATATTGAACAACTAAAGAATGAATTGGATCATCCTCTAAGCGAAGAATGGCCTTTTCTCCATAAATAATCGTTGAGTTGTCTTCCTTGCTCACATAAGCCCAACTTGCGGCCAAAGTGCCGATAATACCGCTTTCTGTTTTTAACACACAAACGGCACTATCATCCACTGTTGCAAAATCCTTTGCACTTGTTTCAACAAAGGATCCTACTTCTGTTATTTCCTCCCCAAGCACATAACGCAATAAATCCGCCTTATGGACACCTAAATCACCCATTGCACCAACAAAAGCCTTTTCTTTTTGAAAAAACCAGCCTTCTATTCCTTCCACGCTCCAGTTTTCAGGACCGCCGTGTCCAAATGCAGTACGAAAACTGTAAATTTTACCGATTTCCCCGCTTTGAATCAACTGTCTTGCTTTTTGATGGGACGGCACGAACCGCTGATTATGACCAATCATTAGCTTCTTGCCGTTTTCTTTCGCGGCTTGAATCATCGCCTCTGCTTCTTCACTTGAAGTAGCCATTGGCTTTTCACATAATACATGTTTCCCGGCTTGCAGCGCACAAATTGAGATCGGTGCATGAAGGTAGTTCGGTGTACAAACGCTGACCGCATCCACCCCGCTATCCTTTACTAGCTGTTCATAACTTGTATAAGCAGCTGCGCCATATTGTTCTGCTATTTCTTTTGCCCTTGCTTCATTGATATCACAAACGGCGACGATTTCCACGTTGGGATTTGCCTTGTATTCAGGTAAGTGACGGTGCTGGGCAATGCTCCCGCAGCCGATCACGCCAATTTTTAATTTTCCCATTATTCTTTTCCCCCTTTTAATTGTTCGAGAGCCTTAGAATTGCCGTAAACCGGACGCTTTTTAAAAATTCAGCAATGGTTCCATGGATCCCATTTGGATAAAGATCACGAACCAGGGAATTTTTTTGTTCATGACGGTTTTCATTCCATATAGTTACTCTCAACATTGTTCAACCACTCCTTTTATTGTCACACTACCTTATATTTTAGAGAATGGAAAAATTAATGAAACGGCTTACATTGACACTTTAGGGTGGAAAATATTGAACTCCAAGGTGAAGCTTTTAAAAAACAAAAAGCAGCGACCTGTTTTTCCTGTCACTGCCCAATGAAAGAATGTTTGTCCCTGTATACATTTGGTGTGATTCCGACAACTTTCTTAAACACTTTGCGAAAATATTTATCATCTTGGTAGCCAATCATAACGGCAATCTCATAAATTTTCAACTGGCTGTTTTTTAACAGTGATTTTGCCTTTTCCATGCGAATGTTAACAAGATAATCTGATATATTTACATTAAATTCCTGCTTGAATTTTCGGGAGATGTATTCTCTGCTGATATAAAAGTGGTCGGAGATTTCTTGCAATTTAACATCACGGTCATAATTTGCCTGCAAATATTTTTCAATCTCGTAAATGACATTGTTATTTTTTTGAACGGTTGTTCTTTTCACTTTTTCCAAAAAGACGGCAATCTCCCGCAATTTTTTCTTTTTAAATTCTTCCAATTGAAAGGTACCATTATGGTCAAAAAATAAATCCACCCTTTTTTCGTAATGATCAGCTATTTTTACAGGAATCTGATAATTTTTATACCATCTGTTACTAATAATTAAATATTCATTTTCAAAACGGAGGAGCTGCTCATAAGGTAGATACTGGTTTTCTGTGTAATCACCTGCAATTTGTTGAACCAATTCATCAAAAACTTTTAACTCTCCTGCTTGTACTGCAAACTCAATGTTGGAGGAATAAGCCATCAAACTCTTTACCGGCTGAACCGGAATTATTTTCTGATCATATACTTTTACCTCTGTTTCTTCCAGTACATTCCGGTTAAATAGTAACTGCTTCGCATGAAGATAAGATTCCTGTAATTTAGCACTCGATTGAACGGGTTTTCCCAGTGCAATCGGACAAGAGACAGCCATCGCTTTTTTAATCGTCTGATAGATTTTCACGAGAAGCTCGGTTAGTTGTTCGAATTGATTCCAGAATATGATGACGATTTCGCCTTTGTTGGATAAATAACGGAAACCGATTCCGCATTCATTTTCCATTACAATCTCATTGATTACATTTAAAACCGTGAAATAAGTTAAATCCCGATCACCGTTAAAGGCTTCGATTGTCTTTCCATTCACACTGACAAGCGCTACTGTATACTTTCCTGACAGATGGAACCCAAATATTTCGTATAATTCTTCCTTGGCAATGTGACTGTTCATCAGCTGGGTTAGCTTTCGGTCCCGGTATACAGGCTTCATTTCATTCATTAATTGGTGGCTGCTCTTATTCGTCTGCCGCACTCTTTCTTCTTTCTTCCATTCCTTAACGACATTCTCGAGAGTATGATTCAATATTTCCGGATCGATCGGTTTCAATAGATAGTCGAAACTGCCAAAGTGGATGGCTTTGCGCATATAATGATAATCATCATACCCCGTTACAACGATCGTTTTGCTTGTAGGCTGGTTTTCTTTAATCCATTCTAACAATCGGGTTCCATCCATTCTTGGCATCTTCATATCTGTAAAAATAATTTCCGGTCGATATGCCTCAATTAGACGAACAGCCTCTTCGCCATTACCAGCTTCAAGAATTTCTGTAATCCCATTCTGATCCCAAGCCCCCAGCAGTTTCATTCCCTCGCGCACATGTTTTTCGTCATCGACAAGTAAAACTCTCATTCTGGTTCCACCTCTTTTGGCATTTCCTTTGGAATCTCGATGGTTACCATAAACCCAACTTCTTCCCTGCTGTCCACAACTAATTCTGCCTGATTGCTATAATAAATCTGCAAGCGATCGTAAATGTTTTTTAAACCGATTGCCTCTCTATTACCTTCTGCTTCCGGTGTACCGTGAAGCAAATGTTCCCTTACATTCCCAAGCTGTTCTTCACTTAACCCTTTCCCATTGTCTGCTACTGTTATCACGACATTTTCGCCCTTTAAAAAAGCTTTAATTTGAATCAAAGCCGGTTCAACCTGCTGGTCAAATCCGTGCTTAAAGCCATTTTCTACAATTGGCTGCAAAATCATTTTCGGCACAAAAATTTCTTCTACTTCTTTTTGCACATTCACATCAAACTCAAATTGCTCGTCAAATCGCTGTTTCTGCAATAATAAATAAGATTTCACATGCTGGAGCTCAGCCGAAAACGGTACGACGTCTTCCTTCATATTCATACTATATCGCATCATTGTCGATAATTTCGTGAGCAATGAATATACTTGAACCGCATTTGACTTAAGCGCAAGAGTCCCAATTGATTGAAATGCGTTATACAAAAAATGCGGATTAATTTGCGAACGTAACACCCTTAATTGGGATGCTTTATTTTCAATATCCAGCTTATATTCTCTTAAAATCAGTTCATTAATTTTTGCAATCATTAATTTAAAATGACTACCGAGCATGCCAATTTCATCATTCCCTAAAGAATCAAAATCAGCCTCAAACTTGCCTTTTTCCACTTTCTTCATATTAGCGATTAGGATTTTGATTGGCGCTGTCAATTTAAATGAAACGATCATGGTCGCCACTAACACGATAACCATTGTAATGATTCCGATAAAAATGTTCATTAGGGCAGTTTCTCGGGCACTTTGGTAAAGAACATCATAAGGAATTCTTTTCACGATATACCAGCCCTTATAAGGATCAGAAAAATTTTCATAAACGATGACACCAGAAAATTGCGGATCGTTCCATGATAAGCTTTTTCCGTCCTTAGCCGCAGCTTTCACCTTTTGGAACCATTTTTCCTTATTTGTTTTACCAATTTCTTTCTCATCCGAAGCGTAAATCACAACTCCTTTTTGATCGATAACATATAAGTCTTCTACGTTTTTCGTATATAATCTTTCCGTAATCGCTCTAATTTTTGAGAGATTGATATCGATCGATAGAAAACCTAACAAGTTATTGGCTGGCACATCCCTAAGAATTGTATGAAAACTTAAAACAAATTTCTTTTGGGATTCAGGAATGACAGACATTTGATTATAACTATAGATTATATGCGGCGGTTCAATAATCGAAAACTTATCAGACTGTCTTAATTGATCATAGTAAGGGTGCGAATAAATATTCTCATACTTCCCTCTGCCGCTGATTCTCGAATGATAATTCGTGTAAGAATCTTTCCCCTTATCAATATAGAGATGCATTTGCTCAATTTCAGGACGCGAGTTAAATAAATAAGCTAAAGCGCGGCGAACTTCTTCTTGATTGGTGCTTATATCCTGCGAAATTCCATCCCGCATCACATTCATAAATGGAGTATAGCGATAGAGAACAGTGGACATTTGAGCGACATCTTCCAAATAGACACTCAGTTCTGCCTCCCCTTTTTGAATTAAATCATGATTAGTAGAAACAAAACGATCATTCAGTGATTTTGTCGTTTGGTAATAAGACAAGGCGATGGATGTGCCAAAAGGAAGAATTGTTACAAGCATTAAAAAGACCATTAATTTTTTTCGGATACCCCACTTCATGTCATTTGGCTAGTTTTTAAGTTTCTAACTAACCTTCCTCCCCTATACAACTAACAGATTTTCTCTATTGTAGCATAGGTTTACTGGCCTTTTCACTCTACTGGGCAGCCCCTTGTGATCATTTTGCTAGTATATACAGTTCAATATTTTCCACCCTATTGGTCAATGTAAGCAGTTTCATAAATTTCATGAATCACTAAAATGAAGGTATAGGAGGTGCAGTAAATGAATAGCGAGAGCAAGTTAGAAAACGTAAAAGGCACAGCCTTAACTAGTCCGATTGAAATGAAGGCTGCGAAGCCAGCTGCTGCCTTAAGCAGAAAGAAACTAAAGGATGCAGGTTATTTTGCCATATTTGTCGGACCTGTATTTCTAGCCTTTCTTCTTATTGTTTTGGTCCCTTTCTTCACTGGTATTTATTATTCCTTTACGGATTGGAATGGTGTAACGGGTTCCATTAAATGGGTCGGATTGGATAACTTTAAATATCTATTTACTCAGGATAAGCAATTTCAAAGTTCTTTTATTCTGACAACAAAATATACAGTTGTCTCCATCATTTTAACAAATGTAATCGGTTTCGCATTAGCTTTACTTGTAACGCAGAAACTGAGAACCCGAAATATTTTACGTACCGTTTTCTTTATGCCAAACATGGTCGGCGGTCTTTTACTCGGTTTTATTTGGCAGTTCATCTTCGTAAAAGGATTTGCTTCCATTGGTCAATTAACAGGCATTCCGCTTTTTAACTTAGCTTGGTTAGGCGATGCCAAAACGGCTTTCTGGGGAATCGTAATTGTCAGTGTATGGCAAGGTGCAGGCTATATCATGATCATCTATGTCGCAGCATTACAAAATGTGCCGCAGGAATTAATTGAAGCTGCAAAAATCGACGGTGCCAACAGATGGCAAATTCTGCGCCATATCACAATGCCTCTAGTCGCGCCAGCCATTACCATTAGTTTATTTTTAACAACAGCATCTTCTTTTAAAATCTTTGATGCGAACTTGTCGCTCACCAATGGCGGACCATTTAAATCAACCGAAATGTTAGCGCTTAATATTTATACTGAAGCATTTGTCAATAATCGCTACGGTCTTGGTGAAGCAAAAGCATTAATCTTCTTCATTGTTGTAGCAGCCATTACAATACTTCAAGTCACGATTTCGAAGAAAAGGGAGGTTGAATCATAATGGGAAACAGGTATACAGGCAAAACCTTTATTGGTGAATTTTTTTCCGTCTTGCTTGGACTGCTCTTTTTGATTCCATTCTATTATATTCTTTCAAACTCCTTTAAACCATTTGCGGATATTTTGTCGAATACGTCAGCATTGCCAAAAGGGCTGCAGGTTCAGAACTATGTCAGTGCATTTGAAAAATTAGACTACCTGAAGGTGTTTACAAACTCCTTAATGATTACAGTCGCAAGCAATGTAGTGTTGGTCATCTTTTGTTCCATGGCGGCATACATGCTGGTCAGAACAAAAAAGAAAATCAGTAATATTATTTTTATGACTTTCGTTGCAGCGATGATCATTCCGTTTCAATCGATTATGATCCCGCTCATTAAAACAGCTGGAAACTTTGGACTTTTAAACAGTATGTGGGGCCTCGTTATCATGTATTTAGGTTTTGGCTCAGGGATGACGATCTTTTTATACCACGGTTTTATCAAAGGGATTCCTTTAGAATTGGAAGAAGCGGCGATCATTGATGGCTGTTCAAGATTTGGAGTATTCTTCCGAATTGTATTCCCACTGTTGAAACCGATTACAGTTACCATTGTCATATTAAACAGCTTATGGATTTGGAACGATTTTCTATTGCCATCCCTTACGCTGCAAAATCCAGAGTTTAGAACGATTCCATTAGCAACCTTCTTCTTCTTTGGCCAGTATACAAAACAATGGGATCTCGCACTAGCAGCATTAGTTATGGGAATTGTTCCACTGTTAATTTTCTTCTTCGCTATGCAAAAACATATCATTAAAGGGATTACAAGCGGTTCTATTAAGTAATTTTATAAAAGGGTTCACCCTCTGCCGGCTGCGGCACTGCATCCAACAGGGGTCAATTATAAAAAAAAGAAATATCAATCAGGAGGGAAAACTATGGCTTTCAATATCAAAAAAACTTCTTTAGTTGCAGGAGTACTTTCGGCATCACTGCTTTTTGTCTCAGCTTGTTCAAGCAACAATGCATCAGGTAACAAAAGCACCGACAGTAAAGACGGGAAAGTAGTTGTTGACATCTTCCAAGGAAAGGTAGAAATTGCTGACCAGTTAAAAGCTTTAACAGACAAGTACACAAAAGAGCATCCAAACGTTACGTTCAACATTGAAACAGTTGGCGGCGGTGCAGATGGTGCAGCAGCTTTAAAAGCAAAATTCGCATCCAACAAGGCACCAGATATCTTTACGAGCCAAGGCTATCAGGATGTTATTACATGGAAAGACAAATTAGAAGATCTATCTGATCAGCCCTGGATTAAAGATGCGATTCCAAGTGCGTTGACACCAATGACATTAGATGGAAAAGTTTATGGGATGCCGGTTAATCTCGAAGGATATGGATTCGCATACAATAAAGCATTGTTTAAGAAAGCTGGCATCACTGAATTGCCAAAAACATTTACGCAGTTAGAAGATGCTGCTAAAAAATTGAAAGCTGCTGGTATTACCCCATTCTCAGTAGGATACGCTGAATGGTGGGTATTAGCAAACCACGGTCTGAATGTACCATTTGGCTACCAGCAAGACCCTAATACATTTATCAAAGGCTTAAACGATGGAACTGCGAAAATCACTGGCAATAAATATTTCGATGATTACTTCAAGCTATTGGATTTAACGATTAAATACGGCAACAAAAATCCATTAACAACTGACTACAATACTGAGGTTACACAATTTGCAAAAGGCGAGACTGCCATGATTCAGCAAGGTAACTGGATCCAGCCAATGCTTGATAAGCTTACTCCAAACATGGATGTTGGTTTTATCCCAATGGCACTGACGGACGACCCAGCCCAAGCAGATAAAATGATGGTTGACGTACCAAGTAACTGGGTTGTTTATAACAAAGCACCTGAAGCAGATAAAAAGGCAGCAAAAGATTTCTTAAATTGGATGGTTTCATCTGAAGAAGGTAAAACAGCATTGACAAAAGAATTTAAGTATATCCCAGCATTTAAAACCATCACTGCAACTGCTGCAGACATCGGACCATTAGGTGCGGAGCTTCAAAAGTATTCGCAAGAAGGCAAAACATACTCTTGGCAGTTCATGAAATATCCTGATGGTGCCGGGCAAGAATTCGGTGCAGCCCTTCAAGCATACGTCGGCGGCCAAAAATCAAAAGAAGAAACCGAAAAAGCGCTTGATGCAACATGGGCTAAGTTGAAAAAGTAATCGCTGCTGTGCGGTTCAAAAGACTCCTCTCATCGTGAGAGGAGCCTTTTGTTTGGGTTTCCGTCTACGCTATTGATTTTTACCAAAAATAAGGTCTTTCGAAACTACCAGAACTTGGCCCAAAAGAAACATGAAATTTTTTCCTACTGGATACGCACTAATTGCTCTCTTATTCCTTCAATAATATCAGTAGGTGTCACTCCATACCTGGATACTATTTTTGCCTGCTCTTCCCCCGCCCTTGCATGAAAAAAACAAGCCGCAACAAGCGCATCCAAAGGATTTGCACTTTGTGCGAGAAAAGAGGTGACAACTCCTGTTAAGACATCGCCGCTTCCTCCTTTTCCAAGGGCATCATGACCGAACGGGTTGATGTATACCTCACCATCAGGAGCAGCAATGATCGAGCGATGCCCTTTTAATAGTAAATAGACCTGATACTCTTCTGCAAAGCTTTGAGCAATTTCAAGCCGCTCTGCCTCGACTTCTTTCACCGTTTTAGAAACCAATCGTGCCATTTCTCCCGGATGAGGTGTAAAAATAACTGCCCCCTTGTACTGGCGAATCATATCCAGATTGTTTCGCACTAAGTACAATGCATCCGCATCCAATACAATCGACTGATCCGTCAATGAGCCAATCAAATTTTGAATCCATTCCTCTCCGCCGGTAAACCGGCTCATCCCCGGACCGATCGCAATGCTGTCAAATTGATCCAGTTTCGGAGCGAGTTCAGCAATAGCTTTTTTGGAAAAATGCCCATTCTCTTCAGGCAATGGCATAAATAACGATTCCGGATTTTGAGCAGCCGCCAAAGGATAGATACTTTCAGGAACCGCTAAAGTAACGAGTCCGGCTCCGGAATTCAACGCTGCCTTTGCCGCAAAAATCGGTGCGCCAACATATGGCCGGGCCCCCCCTATAATCAAAGCGTGGCCAAACGTTCCTTTATGGCCATGGTTCGGGCGAACAGGAACAGCAGCCTTCACTTTCGATTCCGTTATCAACTGAGGCATTTTGAGACTTAGCTCTTTAACGATGGAAGGTGGAACTGAAATATCAACTACTTTCCATTCACCGACATACTCTGGGCCATCATTTAAGAAAAATCCTTTCTTCGGAAAAACAAAAGTAATGGTCTGAGTCGCTTTAATCGCTCCACCTTCTACCTTTCCACTTTCACTGCTCAGGCCCGATGGAATGTCAACTGAGATGATTCGTTTTTTTGATGCAAACTCATTTACCATTGGAATGATTTCGTTGAATGGCTCACGTACAGGTCCCGCTACTCCTGTGCCTAAAATTGCATCAATAATCATGTCCGCTTTTTCTAATTCTTTCTGTAAAGCAGTTAAAGAGTTTTTTTGTAAAAGAAAGATCGGCAAGCCGCGGTTGAGATATACATCAAAGTGAACTTTGGCATCTCCTTTCACTCGCTCAGGATTGACGAGCAAACATAAAAGAGAATTCAATCCTAAATCTGCCAGTCTGCGGGCAATCACAAAACCGTCCCCTCCATTGTTTCCACCGCCGGCCAAAACAATGATGCGCGGATTTTCCCTCGGAGCTGAAACGAGTATTTCTTCCACCACTTTCACACCTGCATTTTCCATCAAGACGACACCAGGCAGTCCTAGCTTTTCTATCGTATATTGGTCCATCAGCCGCATTTCCTTTTGCCCTGCAACATACATCGGTCCCCCCTCCTTTTCTTCCATTATAATGAACTTTTTTTGAAGTCACACATTCAAGATCATTTTTTGACAAAAAATAAAGCGCAAAAAAAAAAACAAGAGATCTGCCAATAAGAGGCCTCATCCTTGTTGTTTAAAAGATTATTTTATTTATTTAGTCCAATAGAACAATTTTCACCGTTTTTCTTCCCCACGACAGCGAAGCTGCCCTCGTTGGCATCAATACATCAATTTTGTGGCCTACGATTGCGCCGCCGGTATCCCCAGCAACCGCAACACCGTACCCTTCGACCCATACTCTTTTACCCAGCGGAATAACAGATGGATCCACAGCAATTAATTTCATATTGGGGTTGGCTTTAATATTGTAGCCCATTGCTGTTATCGCTCCTGATTCCTCTGGACTGTAGGCCGTTGCAGTGACATAAAGCTCTTCGCCTTTTCCTGATTGCTGTGCTGGTGAACTCACTTGAACTGGCGCTGCTGCCGCCGCTTGTGCCGCCCTCTGTTTTGCGGCTTCTTGTTCTTGGCGAATTCTCACTTGAGCGGCCTTTATCTCAGCTTGAATGTTTGCTTTTTGCTGCTCAGCTAGAGCCATTTGCTGATCAATTTGACTGTATTTTGCTTGCATTGCAGTCAAAGCATCCTGCCGCTTTTGCAAATTCTGATTTAAATCCGCTTGTTGTCGAGCTAAAGTTTTTTGCTCGACAACCAAAGTTTGCTGCTGGCGGTCAATCTCTTTTTTGTCACTTTCAATTTTTTTAAGGTCTGCTTGCTGGGCATCCAAAATATTTTTATCGGCATTAAAAAGAGCCGATACCGCACTGGCACGTTGAATGAAATCATTCAAACTTTTCGAATCCAAAAATACTTTAATTGCCAGGGTAAGGTTATTATCATGCTGGAGAGCCACAAGCCTTTTCTTCATTACATCCTTGCGGGTAAGAATCGTATCTTCGAGATTAACAATCTCTGCTTTTTTCTCTTCAATCAGTTGATTGGCAGCGGCAATCCTTTTTTGCGTGTCGGCCATTGCCGCTTGGTTTTGTGAAATATATGTACTCAGTGAGTTCATTTCTTGCTGAATGCTGCTGATCTCATTGCTAACAGCTTGTTTTTCTTGCGCCTTTTGATTAAGGTCTTGCTGGATATTTTGTAAATCTTGTACAGATGACTGTGCAAACGCCGAAACGGAGCCTGTAACACACAATGCACCGGTAAACACGGTAAGAACCATACGCTTAAAATTTTGCATACAATTATCCTCCTATACCCCAGTTATACCAGAAGCATGTACCAGCAATGTTACAAAAGGATTAAAAGTATGTCTCAAAACCGTGAGTAGATTTTCATATGGGGCATTTTTTGCTGACAAAATAGAATAATTGACAATCTGCCGTTTTTAAAAGTATATTATGAAATAGAAAAAAAGGGAGGTTGTATGATGTCAGACCTAAATAAACAGAAAATTGTGGAAACCGTCCCACAAACAGGATTTTTTGGACATCCTAAAGGATTGTTTACACTTTTCTTCACAGAATTCTGGGAACGCTTTTCTTATTATGGAATGAGAGCAATCCTGGTTTTTTACATGTATTACAATGTTTCAAAAGGCGGATTAGGGCTTGACCAGCAGACTGCTCTCGCCATTATGTCTATATATGGTTCATTGGTGTATATGTCTGGAGTTATTGGCGGCTGGCTAGCTGACAGGATTTTCGGTACGTCTAAAGCTGTGTTTTACGGCGGCATATTGATCATGTTTGGTCATATTGCATTAGCGATCCCGGGAAACTTGACCATGTTTTTCGTTTCAATGGTATTAATTGTTCTTGGTACGGGTTTACTTAAACCAAACGTGTCTACTGTTGTCGGTGAAATGTACAGCGTGAAAGACGTCCGCCGTGATGCGGGATTTAGCATTTTTTACATGGGAATTAACCTCGGAGCCTTTATTTCGCCGTTAATTGTTGGAACAATCGGAATGAAATATAATTTCCACTTAGGATTCGGGATTGCTGCCATTGGAATGTTTCTCGGACTCTTGGTATTTGTTTTAACAAAGAAACAAAACCTCGGTCTTGCCGGTACAACTGTAGCAAATCCGCTATCACCATCTGAAAAGAAAAAAGTATTTACCCAATTTGGAATAGCTATTGTTATTCTTGCTATTTTAGTTGCCATTGCGATACCTGCTGGAATGTTAACAGTCGATTCTTTTATTAGCCTTGTCGGAATCTTAGGGTTTGTCATCCCTATTATTTATTTCGTCGTGATGTATCGCAGTCAAAAAACAACAAGCGAAGAGCGTCCGCGAATCATTGCCTATATTCCGCTATTTATTGCATCTGTTATGTTCTGGGCAATCGAGGAACAGGGCTCTACGATTCTTGCAAACTTTGCGGATAAGCGGACCCAATTGGATTTTGCTGGAATTCATATCTCTCCGGCTTGGTTCCAATCGTTAAACCCATTATTCATTATTATTTTTGCACCAATTGTTGGTTCTCTTTGGGTAAAATTAGGTGACCGCAACCCAACAATCCCGCAAAAATTCTCGTTTGGTCTGTTGTTTGCCGGATTATCGTTCCTGGTCATCCTCCTGCCAGCCTATATCGGCGGCAGTGATGCCCTTGTCAATCCTTTATGGCTTGTGCTAAGTTATCTCGTAGTGGTCATAGGTGAACTGTGCTTGTCGCCTGTTGGCCTTTCAGCTACAACCAAACTTGCTCCAGCAGCATTCTCAGCGCAAACGATGAGTTTATGGTTCTTATCCAACGCTGCGGCCCAAGCACTCAATGCCCAGCTTGTTAAATTCTACACACCCGCAACCGAAATGACCTACTTCGGCGTTATCGGTGCAGCATCCATTATTTTAGGGATTATCCTATATGCTATCTCATCAAAACTTCAAGGGTATATGGAGGGGATAAAATAGTACTCTTTTAAAATTTAATGAGCCCCCCTGTAAGGATTGATTTACAGGGGAGCTCATTAAATTGTATATTTTTTCATCCCTGCAAAATAAAATTATTTAATTGAATGCAAAAGTTATAACTCGTATGATTTTCCCTATTTTCTATGGCTCTTTTACATAATATCCTCAAAAATAATGTTATCTTCCCGAAAACTGAAAAAGTACCAAAATATTTCAATCCACACACCCGCGTATTAGGATTTTCCTAGCTGCTGTATTTTCCAGGAACCTTTTATTTATATTAGTTTATATTAAAGCTTGGGTTAACCTATACCAAAAACGACAAGAGTACCAAAATCTGAACGTTGTGGGATATAAAGATGATTATATATGTCTAGGTTTCCTATACCTAAAACAGCGAGAGTACCAAAACGACAAGACAAGCCACTATCCCAGAAGCAAGGATTTCCTATACCGAAAACAGCGAGAGTACCAAAACGCTGGTACTTAGATCGGCGCCGTTTGTCAGATTTCCTATACCGAAAACAGCGAGAGTACCAAAACTAAAAAGGTCTTTAGTTAAGTTCTCTAAATGATTTCCTATACCGAAAACAGCGAGAGTACCAAAACACAGTCTATTACTTTGAGGACTGGAAAGAGATTTCCTATACCGAAAACAGCGAGAGTACCAAAACCTGTTGGCGCCGTAGTGCGTTTGTTTGCGTGATTTCCTATACCGAAAAAAGCGAGAGTACCAAAACTATAAGTGCCTTTTGATCTTGCGGGAGTGGGATTTCCTATACCGAAAAAAGCGAGAGTACCAAAACGTATTGCGTTCCATTTCCTTCGTATTCTTTGATTTCCTATACCGAAAACAGCGAGAGTACCAAAACAAAGTAATGGATCCATCCTCGTTTAAAGTAGATTTCCTATACCGAAAAAAGCGAGAGTACCAAAACGCTGGTACAAAGATAA
The DNA here is from genome assembly GCA_044598425.1 of Bacillota bacterium Lsc_1132. Taxonomy (GTDB): domain Bacteria; phylum Bacillota; class Bacilli; order Bacillales; family Cytobacillaceae; genus JAEVLT01. Next base: position 538,442 of record CP172536.1, on the reverse strand, counting down.
AGATGGAGACATCGGATTTCCTATACCGAAAAAAGCGAGAGTACCAAAACGTTAATTGGTGTGAATCCGTGTAAAACATAGATTTCCTATACCGAAAAAAGCGAGAGTACCAAAACGTTTTGACAACGTTTAGTAATTTACTTGCGTGATTTCCTATACCGAAAAAAGCGAGAGTACCAAAACGATACTTTAAATAAGGTTAAAATAAAATATGATTTCCTATACCGAAAAAAGCGAGAGTACCAAAACTTGGGTCGGCGATACCGTTAAGGGCAGCCAGATTTCCTATACCGAAAAAAGCGAGAGTACCAAAACCAAGAACCGGCGAAGGGAGAGAGATAGCTAGATTTCCTATACCGAAAAAAGCGAGAGTACCAAAACGCAGTGATACAGATTGCCCTTCAAAACTACGATTTCCTATACCGAAAAAAGCGAGAGTACCAAAACAGTCACTAGGACAGTTAGCAGTTTTACTGAGATTTCCTATACCGAAAAAAGCGAGAGTACCAAAACAAAAACAAATAAATGGCAATCAATACCCCAGATTTCCTATACCGAAAAAAGCGAGAGTACCAAAACACATAGACATGACACTCAAATTTGTCAGTAGATTTCCTATACCGAAAAAAGCGAGAGTACCAAAACAATGCTATATAAATCATACTTAAAGGAAATGATTTCCTATACCGAAAAAAGCGAGAGTACCAAAACCGCAGTTATTAACGTAAGTCAAACGAAAGGATTTCCTATACCGAAAAAAGCGAGAGTACCAAAACACAGGGATAGAAGATGAATTACGAATATTAGATTTCCTATACCGAAAAAAGCGAGAGTACCAAAACTACTGGCGAATCGGTTATGGAACCTGATTGATTTCCTATACCGAAAAAAGCGAGAGTACCAAAACTGGGTCTAAGGTTTATCGTGATGGTGTTTTGATTTCCTATACCGAAAAAAGCGAGAGTACCAAAACGTAGGCAATTGAGATAAAATAGATGAAGCAGATTTCCTATACCGAAAAAAGCGAGAGTACCAAAACTAGCGATTATTCGGGGGAAAACAGAAGCACGATTTCCTATACCGAAAAAAGCGAGAGTACCAAAACAATAAGCTGCTTAGGATGCTTGTGCGATAGATTTCCTATACCGAAAAAAGCGAGAGTACCAAAACAGCATTTAGATGAGTTGAGTGAGGTCAAAAGATTTCCTATACCGAAAAAAGCGAGAGTACCAAAACGCGTCATCACGTTTTTTATTTGCTCCAGTAGATTTCCTATACCGAAAAAAGCGAGAGTACCAAAACAGTGTCGTAATAGCAAGTTCCTTCTTCCATGATTTCCTATACCGAAAAAAGCGAGAGTACCAAAACCTGTATCAACATAATCTAAAGCAAATAAAAGATTTCCTATACCGAAAAAAGCGAGAGTACCAAAACTATTCCACAAATCATTACTGCACAATTAGCGATTTCCTATACCGAAAAAAGCGAGAGTACCAAAACTAACGTTGCAAACTTTTGACGTACTTTTTTGATTTCCTATACCGAAAAAAGCGAGAGTACCAAAACGTATCCTCATATTTGATTTTGGATTTATATGATTTCCTATACCGAAAAAAGCGAGAGTACCAAAACAAGATGTTTACTTTATGAATCCATCATGCAGATTTCCTATACCGAAAAAAGCGAGAGTACCAAAACCTCATATTCAGATTATACCACAGTCTTATTCTTATCCTGAATATGTTTTTATAAACTCCTTCAAATTTGGGGAAATCCCAGATACATCAATACTTACTTCTAATTTAAGATGTTTCGCTAATACAAAAAAAACGACGATCTCATCTTCTTTAAATCCTGTGGATAACGAAATTTTATTATTAACTTTGTACAAGTTATCCACATTATTCATTAAAAAATTCTTTGCCTTATTAAATTGACACTCATTACATACAAACGGCACTTCATTTAATACGATTCTCTTAATGCTTTCAATTGCTGCATTATTTATTACTTTTCCTTTGAAAATATAATTATTATTACCATCAATTCTTTTTTGCGATATAATAATAAACCAAACGCCTTTCTCGGAGAATTGTTGAATAATTTGTAATAGCTCTCTAAACTCATTGTCCTCTGCGTATAATTCTGGGAGTTCGATAAGAATTAGCCTTTTTTTCTCGATCACTTTCTCTCCATACAAAGTCAATAATAACTTCTTATAGTCAAATGGAGACATTGAATTATTAAAGGTTTTAAGTGTTAGATGAGATTTAAGATTATCTATTCCAAAATCAGATAATTCCAATTTCAAATTATATTTTCCAACTCTCTTACCTAACAATTCAATTTCATCTTTAAGGTCATGCCAAAAATCAATTAACTCATTAAATGTGGGCGAAAGATAGATTTCTTCAGATAATTCATCAATAATTGGTTTTAAAGGAGATTTGGCTGTTAATTTATCCAATTGTAGATGGGCATCAAAAGGAATAAAAAAACATTCCCAATCTTTTTTATGCAATTTTTCTTCATCTTCAAAAATATCAACAATAGTGCTTTTATTACAAAAGTAATCCTCAATGTTCCGGATTAATTTATACCATTGAACATCGTATCCACTTAAAATGGTAATTGGGCCAACCTCTATTTCCCATTGGTTTCCTTCATCGAATATTTGCCAAATAATCATAAGATAATCAATGGATCCTCCGTAATTATTTCTTCCTGTATTGATTTTCCTCCCACCAAAATAAGCATTTTTTCATATTGCTTTTCGGTAACTCCCATTATTCGAATAGATCCTTTCCCAGGAAGATTCCTTTTTAAACCGTCTATATATTGAAATAGGCTTGTTCGATTTGGAAAAATTTTTGCATATACAGAAAACTGCAACATTGTAAAACCATTGTTTATTAAATACTTTCTAAATTTAGAATATGTACGTCGTTCAGCCTTGGTATTCATTGGTAGGTCAAAAAACAGCAAAAGTCTCATTACTTTATAAGGCGATGCCATCTATGGGATATACCAAGATGTCCACATCATTATTATTCATTGCCTTAATAAAGAATTGAATAAATAAATCAATGGCATTTAATACAGTTTGCCTTTGACCACCAATATTAATTTTTGCACTTAAACGACGAATTAGCTGTTGTTTATTTTCCCTATTCAGAAAATCATTACTAGTAATTACCATAGCAACCCATAAATCTATTACAGGCCTAAATACTTCCATGCAATCATCTACTAAATTAAAAGCATTAAATTGGTTCCTGTGTCCAATCCCATATGCTGGGTGAAGCCCATAAGCAACAATTGTCCTTGCAAAGCATGCCCGCAGAACAATGTATCCATAATTAAGTGCAGCGTTATATGCATCCACAGCTCCACGTGTTCTTTTAAAATCCTCCCCAAATAATTCATTGAAATAAATTTTTGCTGCGACACCTTCGCGGTTCGTCTCATCATCAAAGACAACACCAGATGACAGCGTTGTCATCTTGTTGATTACTTCCTCACTTTTATTCAGATACTGAAGGATTGACCGTTGATTTTCAATTTTAATTTTAATGATTTTCCTCCACATTTCTCCTCTTACGCCATCGTCCCAATTCATTTGCTGCTCCAATACGCCATATACTCGATAGTGGCTATATAAACCTAGTGAAAAAACATTGGGATGATGGGTTTCATCGCAAAAAATAAGGACAATGTGATATTCTGATAATTTATTCATTAGCCGGCCAGTTACTTTTGTTTTACAATTATCAACAACTATTGTATGTATATCGGAAAGTGGTATCAATACTTCCTGATCGGCTTTTATGACCTTTAAATTGTCTAGATATAATCTCATCTCTTCAACTTCCTCTATATATACAATTCTCCAACTCATAAACTCTCCTTCCCTTCATTTTTTATTTTTTAACCTAAACAGAGAAAGCCCCATTCAAAAGAATGGGGCTGATTTCGGGATAAACCCTTGTTTTGGTAGGTTCTCCCAGTTTTCGGTATAGGGCGATAGACGTCTCTATCGCTCTTTTAATATACCCCATTTTACTACAAATGTAAATAGTTTTGGAAATTTTCTTTCTCTACTTTATAAGTATTTCCTAAAACATCTACATTATACTTAACAGCATTACTTATTGTTGATGGGGCTAGAAATCCTTCCTTTTGCTCCTTTTTCTTTTTATACACGTAATCTACTTCAATTTTATTTTGACGAGGCATAGAATCCCCTCTAAAAATTCTGTATTCTAATTTTCCATTTTTCTCAAATGAAAATAAGTCGTTTTTATAAAGACTAAACTGGAATTCGTAAGTATCGTCAATTTTTTTATAATCCTTTGCCTTTTCTTCGTTGTATTTATTCATATCGAGAATGAACTGTTTTCCTACTTGATTAAACCAATAATACGGTACGCCTATATACTTATATTTCCCTTCATCATTTTTGTATATATCCGCCCTCAGACCTTTTATACTTAATAAAACCACATCATGTCTTGAGTTTGGGTATTTATCAGTAATTTTCATATGAACGCCTAACTTCCGGTCATAGTATCTCAAAGTTTTTACCGGAACCTTACCATCTTTCATAATGTATCCATTTTCATCAAAATATGCCCGAAACGGATTATCAACATTAGCGTATTCTTTAATGATTTTTTGTATCAAAGAAAACAATTCTGGATTATGCTGTGCGATCAGGAAATTTTCCGGACTCTTATTAATTCTTTTTAGTAATGGAGCAACGCCATTCTTGTCTAAATGATAGATATTTGAACTCTTCCCTAAATAATACGTATCCCCATCTTTTTCACGTGTTCCATAAATTGTTTGATTGGACATTGAGCGATTCGCTTTTCTGTCAACCTTATGTGAATACTTAATATTCGATTCGTAATTCATTAAATTTCTTAAAAAAGTAATAAATTGATGATTAAAAAATTCACTTTCATCTATTATTTCTCCAGTTTCCTTGTTAACAATGATACCTTCATCACTCATACTAAACTCTTTAAAGAATTCAAAGATAGGCATCCTGCCAATGGCTGCAACAATTAATGCATCAATTGCATGGTGGGCGTAACTTTCGTCTCTATCTTTATTTAATTTAGCGCGACGCCTTAGTGCTGAAGTAAACGATCCTTTAATTGAAAAAACCTTTGTATCAATCTCATGTGTTTTAAAGAAATTTCGCAATGTCATTGAAAAACTCCGCATTGCATACTGTGTATCTACTAAATTTCGATTGATAAATTCTTTTTGCAATTCCTCGTTATGTTGAATATCCCGCATTTCAAGTAAATAATCTTTTTTCTTGCTTGATATCTTTCTGCTCTTATATAAATTTAAAACCTCAACTTTAAACTGGTCAAACGTTCTAGAAGCTTTCCCTGAAGAAAAATATTGGTGTGGTGTCCGTTGTCCTTTTAATTGGTTCTCACTCTGGTAACACAACACCTTGTTTGCTTGGCTGTCATCAAAAGAAATTGAGACGGGAAGTATGTGGTCTATTTCAAACAAATACGGATTTTCGACAATGTCTTGAACTAAAATGCTTTTGCCTGAGTATATGCACTTGTAGTCTTGAGATTCACAAAGCTTTAGTGCAAGATATTGCTTACTATTAAGATGTAATTCTTTTAACTCTTTTACTCCTAATTGCTTTGCCATCTCTTTTTCATGTTTTCCCACAGCTCTTTGAAAATCTGCATAAAGTTTGCGTTTTTCATCGCTATTTTTTTCTCTTGCTGTCTCAACAACGATCGCTGATAACTCTCCATATTTTTTTCGAACTTCATTTACAATTTTAATGGTTTCTCGATGCGCCCGTTTTGCAACAGTGTTTAATATAGCGTCATCATCAAAGGCAATGCGATTTTGACTGGTCAAATTTTCCAGTCGTTTATTCTCTAATCCTAATTCAGTGAACAATTCCATTTGGTTTTTATTCGTATGCCACAGCTCGTCCATTATTGAATAAATCGCTTTCTTTGAAAGACTATGATATCCGGTAAATTTTGTACTTTCTTTTAATGCGTTTACAATTTTTGAAAGTATAGTATCTTCATAATTTTCTAGCCGTTTTCGTAATTGCTCTTCCCGACGTTGGTAGGATTTTTCGGCAGTTAAAATTTCAACTATGTCATCCATTAAATCAATATCTTCTAGAATGCATTGTGGTAATTGATATTCCTTTACTATTTTTAATAATTCCTTATACCCTTTAAACTCAGTAAATGTTGGACTATCTGTTTTAAGATCCTTTCGGTATCCTCTCACATCTGCATTTTCATCTGCACCTTTATATTTTAAAATCTGTGGCAAAGTCAGATTTTTACCTTTCAGTATGAAATTTTCTACTAAATATTTTTTATCATCAAAAGACAAATACTCACCATTTATTTGCAGTTTATTTAAGTCACCACTTAATAGATTAAACAAATCCGCTGTAAAAGACATTTTTGCAAGTCTTAACTCTTCAGGAAAGTATGTACATTTTCCTCTCATTTTATCAATCATTGAGGTATAGACTAGTCTTCCATCCTTATCCAAAGAATAAGAGCCGTATGGTGTTGGTGATTTTTCAGAACCTGGTCCTTCATAATATTGACGCCTTTTTTCAATGAGATTAAGATATTGTTGAGTAAAGTCATCTGTAATTTCAGGGTAAACCTTTTTTTGCTTTGCTAAAATTGCTCTCGCTTCTTTTAGATAATCTTCAGTCCTAAAACGATTCTCATGGTTCCTAATTTTTTCATATTTGTTTTCAAGTCGTTCTAATTGTATTTCACAAATGTATTTGCTTTCTAAAAGTTTTTTATTTCTTGCTAACTGTTCTTTGGTTGAAAGTTCAATTCCACTACTTTTTTCTTCATCTGGAGAATCCAAAACTGTTCCTCTTTTTTTAACAAGGTGATATAGGGCTGCTGCTAATTCCTCTTTAGTTACTGTTCCATAAATAGCCTGATATCTAGCCTCATAAGGATTAATTTTCCCAACACCGCTAAGTGGCAATTCAATATGTTCCAATAGTTCCTTCGCTCTTTCTAACCTGTGAGTTCGTCTTCTCTTCAATCTTCTAGAACCACGAAACCCCCGCCGCTCTTCATTAGCATTCCTTGAAGCTTCCTCAAATAATCTTACACCTGCGTCTATAATTTCTCCGCTGTCTTGATCAATAATTCCCCAGCCAACTGATGATATTCCGATATCCAGCCCTAAAATTTTTTTCATAAAGAACTTCCTCTCTAATTTTTTCTGGAAAATTAAGTATAATTCCATGATAACATATTTTTAAGTTTTGAAAATATTTTCATTCAATAATAGAACCTGAATTATTCATAGCTTCAATCTAAATCAACCCAAAGTGTAGTAATGACAAGTGATTGGAAGTAAAATGTTCTTCACCCATAAGGTGAAAAAAAGCATGAAAAAAAGCGCCATTTTTGGTAATGTCATAGGTGACTAAGCCAAAACAAAACCAAGAAGGGGGCTTCTCTATGACTAGTTTAATCCAACAATCAAAGAATTTAAATGGAAGAATTATGGTGGTAACCTTACCAATGATGCTGGGCTTTTACTTTATAAAGAATTTGGGCTTCTTAGTCAACTGATTCATTCAATGGTGATTCTGAAAGGTTCTGTCAATCATGATGTGCATTCTAACGATAGTGTCATCATGCAAAAGATTTATCAGCACATTGCGGGATATCATTCAGATGATCATACCGATAGTCTTCGATACGATCCAGCTTTGACAACCATTTTAGAAAAAGATCACTTGGCACTCAACCTAAAATGTCCAGAGTAAATCAGCTTTTCGACATAGACGCGATGAAGCAGATTCAACTTGTAAATAATACTTTGATTGAACGTTATCGTCAGTTAGCTTCGCCGGAGGACATTATTCTTGATCTTGATTCTACAAGCGCAGCGACTTATGGCAATTAACACGGCTCTTCGTACAATACACATTATGGTGAAAACGGCTATCATCCAATGCTTATGTTTGATGGCTTAACTGGGGATTGCCTTAAGGCTGAACTTCGAGCTGGATCTGTTTACACATCCAGACAGGTGGTTCGTTTTGTTGGCCCTACGCTTAAACGCTACCAAACTCTTTATCCTTGGATAAGTACAGTTCTTCGAGGAGACAGCGGTTTTGCAGTACATGAACTCTTTGAATTGGCCGAAATCCAAAAGGCTTTCTATGTTATTCGGTTGAAAGCAAATAAGCGTCTTTACACCAAGGCTAGGTCTGCCTTTTTTAGAACAATTTAGATAATTATGGATTTTATATTTAAGAATTTATCCTATCCTCTTTTGAAACTAGAATTTTTCATCCAATTAAATAATAAATTCCCCAAATATTTTCAAATTGTATTGGTTAATCACCTAAATTAAGGCTTTATGAATAATTCAGGTAGAAGTACTTTTTGATTCAGAAGGAAACTTTCTTATTTTTCGTAATGAAATTCTCCCCTAAAAATTCATCCTCGACTGTCCCCCATCAACGTTGAGGCTGGCGCCGACGATCCAGGAGGCTTTGGCGGAGGCGAGGAAGGCGACGACGTTGGCGATTTCTTCGGGAGTGCCGAAGCGGCCTGACGGGATTTCATTTTTGACAAAGGCATGAATTTCTTCGGGATTGGCCTCAAGGCGTTTTTTCCAGTTGCCTGTTTCATGAAGGATGCTGCCGGGGGCAACACTGTTGACGCGAATCCCGTATGGAATCACTTCATCTGCCAATGATTTGGTGAAGCTGATCAAAGCGGCTTTGGCATTGTTATAAGTCACTTTGCCGCCGCTTTCCCTGCCGAAGACAGAGGTAATGTTAATAATCGAGCCGCTGCTGGATTTTTTCATTTGCTCGACAGCCAATTTGCTTAAATGAACCGCAGAAAAATAATTCAATTCCATCGCTTCGTAAAATAATTCCATTTCCGTTTCGGTTGCCCCTGCCCCATTGCTGCCGCCTGCATTATTCACCAAAACATCCAATCGGCCCTGTTCATGCATAAACTCCTGAATCAATCTTATCCGTTCTGCAGCATTGGTAATATCCGCTTGAAAAATCGCTGCCTTTCCACCCAGTTCTTCTTTCGTCTTTTGCAAGATTTCGATATCGCGCGCTGCGATCGAAACATTTGCCCCTTCGGCCACAAACACTTGAGCAATTGCTTTCCCAATCCCTTTGGAACCGCCTGTAATCAAAATGTTTTTCCCTTTTAAATACAAATCCATTTGGTTCTCTCCTCTGCGATTTAATATTTCTATTGTAGCCATAATAACATTAAAAATCTTTTCTTGAATGATCCATACTTCGTGAACTTTCTCTTACAAATAATTAGATTTTCATTTTTTTGATTTTAATCGTATACAATGAGGATGGAGGAGCAGGAGAAAAATTTCCTGTTGTGAAAATATGAGCAAAATATATAAAAAATACCGGAGCTGATGTGCAATAAAGAGAAAGGAAATTGTTATTATTGGCGGAGGAATCACCGGGTTGTCAACAGCTTATTATCTGCAAAAAGAAATAAAAGAAAAACGTCTGCCTTATCAAGTCAAACTCTTTGAAGCTAGCAGCCGCTTTGGCGGGGTCATTAATACCTTTAAAAAGGATGGTTTTATTGTTGAAAAAGGGCCTGATTCAATGCTTGCTCGGAAAGCCAGCGCGCTAAAATTAATTAAAGAAGTAGGTTTAGAAAATCAAGTCGTGACAAATGCAGCCGGAAAATCCTACATATATGCAAGAGGAAAGCTCCATATCATGCCGGAAGGATCGTTCATGGGAATTCCCACCCAAGTAACACCATTTGTATTTTCGGGCCTTTTTTCTCCTTTAGGAAAACTGCGGGCAGCAGGAGATTTTATTTTACCAAAAGGAAAAGAAAAGGACGATCAATCTCTTGGTGAATTTTTCAGAAGAAGGCTCGGAGATGAAGTAGTTGATAACTTAATTGATCCGCTGTTATCCGGAATTTATGCTGGAGACATCGACCGGTTAAGCTTGATGTCTTTGTTCCCCATGTTTTATCAACTGGAACAGACCCACAGGAGCCTTGTTCTCGGATTGAAAAAAACAATGCCAACCCGCCCTAGAACAGCGGCTAAAAAGCAGCCAGCCAAAAAAGGAATATTCATTTCTTTATCAACCGGCCTTGAAACATTGGTCGAAGAAGTGATAAAACGGATGGACCCAGGGACCGTTCTTAAAGATTCCCCCGTTGACAAGATTACAAAAGATGGAGACAGCTATATCATTCCGTTAGCGAAGTGCATATATAAATTCTGATCGTATAAATAAATCCTTTGGCGAAGACAGAGGCGTAGTTGCACTTATGCGTTTATAAATTCTGATTAGTCAAAAAAAGTCCTCGATCTGTTCGAGGACTCATTTTATGCTGCTTTTCTGCCTGCCGCTTTCTTTTCCCTTGTTTCGGGGAAGGTGGCGACCATGAAAATGTAGATGCTTGATGCGGTGATGAAGAAGATCATGGCCGGGGTGTAACCTGCTGCACCCAGGATATAACTCCAGATAATGGTTGCGATCGTTTGACCTGCGTAGGCAAGCGCCCAGAATAGGCCGAACATGATCGTCAACTTTTGCGGTGTCATCCCTTTTAGTTCATGTGGAAGGTTCAAAAAGATTGGGTATTGAATATACATCGCAAACCCGGAAATGGCGATCAAAATATAGGAAAACACCGGAATTTTATTGGCAAAGACTAACGCAAACGCAAAGGCTCCGACCATCACAATGCCTGAAACGATAAGGGCCGGCTTTCGCGGGACGCCTCTGTTGCCAATCGCAATTCCCGCAAATGTGCCAAGAATTCCAAAGCCGGAGATCAAAAGGTTTGTTACCGAGCCATTTAATAAAGTATATTGGTCGAAAATGGCTTTAAAACTCACGAGCGATAAAACATAAAGGGTCAGGAATGAGGCAAAGGCCAAACCATATCGCCATAGGAATCCGTCTTTAAGGGCGTCTTTATAACCGTAGGATTCTGCCCCATTGCTGTTTTGCTCTTTTGTTTCAAAGTTCTCCGCTTTCAAAAGCCAGCCAATAAAGAACAGGATGGTTAAAGATGCAAAGAAAGTGAGCGTTAGGCGCCAGTTTGCGACCATTTGTTTTGCAAAAAGAGTAAATAACATAGCGACTATGAAAGCTCCGGCATTATAGGCAACGGTATTGGCCGCATTGATACGCAGTTTTACCCTTGAGTTTGTGATATAGTGGGCGACAACAGGATTCATATAGACGATAACCATCGAGCCCCCTACTGCCATGACCATCCTTGCTGCTGTATATGCCCAATAATTTGGAAGATAAATAGCGACAAGTCCCATCATTAAGAGGCCGATCGCAACTCCAGCTGCTTTTTTCGGACCTAATTTCATGAGGATCATCGCAGCCAAAATGTTGGCAAATACACGGGCTGTTGTAATCGAGTAATTAACTAATTGCGAAATAAGAGGATCAACTGCCCCACCGAAAAAGGTTTTGGTTATTTGCGGTGTCAGTGACGAACCGGCAACCCAGTTCATTGCAAAGGTTACATATGCCAGCCACAACACCGCCATCATAAAATAACCTTTTTTTGTCTGATTCATTGTTTCCATGCTGTCACCTTCTATTCATGATCTAATCTGCGATTATGGCTCAAGGATTTTTCTTACATTTACCGTCGCTTCCTTTTAAATCACTGGCTGCATCGTTTCTTTTAATACAGCAACAGAACGATCAAATTGTTCTTTTTCTTTTTCGTTTAAGTCGATTTCAATAACTTGGCGAATGCCGTCGCGGTTGATGATGGCAGGAACACCAATATACACATCCTTGTGTCCGTATTGTCCATCTAAATAAGCAGAAACGGTTAAAATACTATTTTCATTATTCAAGATTGCTTTGGTAATGCGAACGAGTGACATTCCAATTCCATAGAATGTTGCCCCTTTGCGCTCAATGATATGATAAGCAGCATCGCGGACGTTGATGAAAATTTCTTCTAAGCTTTCTTTTTTCAGTTCATTTTTTTCAGCCAAAAGGGATTCGATCTGTTCAACGCCAATGGAGGCCTTGCTCCAGACAGGAAGTTCGGTATCTCCGTGTTCACCAATAATATAAGCATGGACATTTCTTGTATCAACGTTAAAATACTTGCCTAGTCCAAAACGGAGACGTGCAGAGTCAAGCACGGTTCCCGAACCAATGACCCGTTCTTTTGGCAGTCCTGATTCTTTCCATGTTACATAAGTTAAAATATCAACCGGATTTGTTGCGACAAGGAAGATGCCGTTAAATCCGCTTGCCATAATGTTTTTGACAATTTCTTTAAAGATTTTTGTGTTTTTTTCTACTAATTGCAGCCGCGTTTCGCCTGGCTTTTGCGCTAATCCTGCTGTAATGACAATTAAGTCGGCCGTTTCACAGTCCTGATACGTACCGTTCCAAACTTTAATTGGCGATGGTGCAAATGGCATTCCGTGATTAAGATCCATTGCTTCGCCTTCTGCCTTCGCTTCATTCACATCGATGAGAACAAGTTCTTCTGCAACGCCTTGATTGATCATGGAATAAGCGTAGCTGCAGCCTACAGCACCTGTTCCGACTAAAACAACCCGATTGACTTTTCCGTAATTCATGATGACATTCTCCTCTCAAATGACGATTTCATTTTCTAGTTGATTTTTTTAAAACTTAATTAGTAAACACTGTTACTATGTTGATATCTGTAAGTATAGCACTATGCTTGTGAAGCTTTTCACAGAATTTGTGACTAAAATTTGAATATCAACTTAAACCGTTTTCTTTGTGAAGGGTTTGTGACATTTAATAATCTAATTGACCTTAATTTTTTCAAAACATCCTTTGATTTCATATAAAAGAAAAACGGCCAAGCTTTTTTGCCCGGCCAAATTTCATTAACTTTTATTCCTTTTTAGTGAGTCTATATCTTTTAGCAATTAACTTTTTCCAGACTGCATAATTTATCTACAACTGCTTTTCCAACGTCTTGTGTTGATGAATGACCACCCATATCAGGCGTGAGTACTTTTCCATCCTTCATTGTTTCTTCTATTGAATCCAACACCTTTTTACCCCAATCTTCGAGACCAAAGAAGTCCAATATTTGGCTGGCAGACCAAATTGCTGCTAAAGGATTGGCAATATTTTTTCCAGCTATATCGGGAGCTGAGCCATGAATTGGTTCAAACATTGATGGAAATTCCCGAGTCGGGTTAAGTACCTTAGATTAGTTAACTCAGCTAACCATGCACTAAATTTGGCATCCTCTAACATTGGTAAGATGGCCTGTTAAAGTCCGGTTCGTTAAAGGCTTAACCCTATCAACACAAGCTAGCAGTCGCTCCAGATCAATTCCTGTTTCAATCCCCATTTCATGAAGCATAAATACAATATCCTCCGTCGCAGCATTTCCAGCAGCCCCCGGTGCAAATGGACATCCTCCAAGACCTCCAATAGAAGCGTCAAAGTGAGTAACCCCGGCTTGAAGCGCTGCTAAAATATTTGCAAGGGCCATTCCATAAGTATCATGGAAATGAGCTGTAATGATTGCATTTGTTTTTAGGGAATTCACCTTTTCAAACAGCTCAAAAACTTGGGATGGATTTGCCCTTCCAATCGTATCACACAGCACAATTTCATCTACTCCAAGAAGCTCTGCTTTCTCAGCCATATGTAAAACTATCTCAGAATTCACTTTACCGTCAAATGGGCACCAAAAGGAAGTGGCAATATTGTACCGAATAAAAATAGTTTGTTCCTTTGCCTTTTTAATAACTGTTTCGAAGCTATTGATCGATTGTTCTCTCGTCATTTTTACATTTTTAAGGTTAAAGCTGTTGCTGGCTCCTACTACAAGTGACAAAGCTTTTATTCCACTTTCAATTGCTCTTTCATAGCCTTTTTCATTCGGAATGAGTGCCATGTATTGAATAGATGAATCCTTTTCGATTCCTTCGAGAACTTCCTTGGCATCTTTCATTTGCGGAACATATTTCGGATGTACAAAAGAAGTGGCTTCCATTCTTTTGATTCCTGTCTTATTTAACGCGTTGATAAGTTCTATTTTATTTTCTGTAGGAATAAAATTGGATTCATTTTGAATACCATCCCTTGGCCCAACTTCGATTATTTCAACTTTCTCTGGAAGATTCACTATCGAGCTCCCCTCTACAACGATTTATGATATTCTCATTTGCTCCGGAATAACTTGTTGCAAATTCGACTTAGCCTCTATAGGTATTGCCATATGTTACCCCCTGTGTAAAGTGATATAAGTGCCTGTAAATCGTGTTCAATGTGATTATGCATTTCTATTTCTGCCTGATCCCCATCATGACTTCTTAATGCATCTACTATTCTTTCATGTTCTCTTAAAAAGCTCACCTCCCTTACGTTCCCCTTAAAGCTGCAATTTCGAAGATAAGTCACTTTATCTCGAATGGTGCTTGTTAAGGTAATTAGTTGATGATTCCCTGAAATCTCCAGCACTTGCTCATGAAAACAAACATTTAATTGAACAACTTGTGTCATGTCCCCTTTATCCAATGCTTTATTTGTTTGATTTATGATGTTGTACAGTTCACCTATCTGAATGTCGTTTATATTTTTTGCTGCAAGCTTTGATGCAAGCGATTCCAAACTTTGTCTGCATTGATAAATATCAATTAAATCCTTTAAGGTTGGTTGAAAAACGCACAATGCATTACCGCTTTGTATTACCCATCCATCTTGAATAACATTCTTAAGGCTTCACGAACTGGCACTCTATTTATTCCGAATTCATCAGCAAGTCTTACTTTCTTTCACCAGGCTGGTAAGATCCCTCGATTAATCTTTTTTTAATTAATGGATAGAGTTGAGCATGCAGTGGTTCGGTTTTTACAATGGCGGACAACAATATCAGATCCTTTCAACGAACCACAAAGAAAGCGCTTTCAATCTTTTTTTCATATTAATCTATTCATTGTCGACAGTCAACGGTCAACGTTAAAAAATTTATTATTTTCTGACTTTTATAGCCATTGAGCGCCTACTTATTTCCTACTCTTATTTTTAAGGACATTTGGCTGTTCCTCCTTGAATTTTATTTTCAATTCAAGATATTTAAATTAGAGCTTTTTCAGACACCAATTATATAACTAGGATTCGATTTTTTTTCTAAAAATATGTTTTGGAAACATTTTATTATGGTGAATAGAGGCGTTAAATCGGTGTGGGAACCTTTTAGACTCTTCTAATGACGCACGCCTACGTTGTTAGGATCTCCATACGTGATGGAGCTCTTGTTCATGACACGCGTTCCGGAATTTTTGCCTTTCTCGCGTCATGAAGACCATTCTCATGACGCGGTTACCAGAATTTTTCTCCTCTGCGTGTCATGAAGACCATTCTCATGACGCGGTTACCAGAATTTTTCTCCTCTGCGCGTCATGAAGACCATTCTCATGACGCGGTTACCAGAATTTTTCCCCTCCGCGCGTCATGAAGACCATTCTCATGACGCGGTTACCAGAATTTTTCTCCTCTGCGCGTCATGAAGACCATTCCCATGACGCGGTTACCAGAATTTTTCTCCTCTGCGCGTCATGAAGACCATTCTCATGACGCGGTTACCAGAATTTTTCTCCTCTGCGCGTCATGAAGACCATTCTCATGACGCAGTTACCAGAATTTTTCCCCTCCGCGCGTCATGAAGACCATTCTCATGACGCGGTTACCAGAATTTTTCTCCTCTGCGCGTCATGAAGACACTGCTCATGACGTGTTTGCCCAGTTTTTTTGTCCCTAATGCGTCATGACGCTCACCCTCATGACCCATCCGCCCGAATTTTACCCTGCATGGCGTCATGAACACTTTTTTTACAAGAAAAGCGCAAGCGTCCTTGGTCATCGACGTAAGGAGGTGGACTAAAGCCGAGTGAGATAAAGGAGAGTCGAAAGACGGTAGTCCTTCGTTCTCGAATTATCGTAGACGAGGCGAGGGAATCGACGTAGCCGATAGGGCGCTTGCGCTAGACAGTTATCGAAGTTAAGATATAATTCTGATAATAGCAAAAGCAACAGCCGGCACTTGTTCGTCACGAGCAAACCGCTAAATACTCAAGATTTCACGGATGTCTTCTTCAGTCAGTCTTGATAAAGCCTGGTCACCCGGCTGGATTAGCGTTTCGATGAGTTCTCTTTTATTTTGCTGCAATTCATAGATTTTTTCTTCGATCGTTCCCTGAGCGATCATGCGAACGACTTGCACGACATTTTTCTGACCCATACGATGGGCGCGCCCTGCTGCCTGTTCCTCAACAGCCGGATTCCACCAAAGATCATATAAAATAACCGTATCGGCTCCAGTTAAATTCAGGCCGGTATTTCCGGCTTTTAACGAAAGAAGGAAAACATTCGCTTCGCCTTGATTGAATTGGTCAACCATTTTGACCCGCTCTTTCGATGGGGTCTGACCATCCAGATAAAAGAAGCTTAAGCCTGCCTCTTCTAATGCCTTGCTGATAATCGAAAGCATACTCGTAAATTGCGAAAAGATCAGCAACCGCCGGCCGTTTTCAACGGCATTAGCGACAATCTCCATTAATTGCTCAAGTTTTCCTGATCCCCCCTGATAATTTTCTAAAAATAACGAAGGGTGGCAGCATAGTTGCCGAAGACGTGTTAAGCCAGCTAAAATTTTTATCCGGCTTTTTTGGAATCCTTCCCCTTGAAGCGATTCTTTCGTTTCCGCTTGAATTTTTTCCAAATAGGCAAGGTATAGCGCTTTTTGTTGTTTCGACAGCTCGGAATAATCCACTGTTTCAATTTTATCCGGCAATTCCTTTAATACATCCTTTTTCACCCGGCGCAGCAAAAATGGCCGAATCATTTTCGCGATTTTTTCCGGCTCCAGCTGGCGGAAAACCTTTTGACTTGGGAAAAAGTCGGGCATGATTGTTTGAAAAATCGACCATAACTCATCAACTGAATTTTCAATGGGCGTGCCGCTTAAAGCAAAACAGGTTTCCGTCTGGATGTCCCTTACTGCCTTCGCTGCCTTTGTGGCATAATTTTTAATCGTTTGCGCCTCATCTAAGATCAGCGTGTGAAATTCGTGCTGCCCATAATGCTCAATATCCTGCCTCAAAGTTGGATAGGAGGTAATCCAAACATCCGGAACAGCTGCTTGCTGCAGCATCTCCATTCGTTCTTGCGGCGATCCCGACACCACTTCAACGTGTAATGATGGTGCAAACTTTTGAAATTCATTTTTCCAATTGTAGATAAGCGATGCTGGTGCAACAATCAGCGCTGGCTTCAATTGCTCGTTTTTTTCTTTTTCTGCCAAAAGAAACGCGATGCTTTGCAGCGTTTTTCCAAGACCCATATCGTCGGCAAGAATACCGCCCAGCTGGTAAAATTTCAGCATACTTAACCACTGAAAACCATAGTTTTGGTAATCTCTTAATTTTGCCTGAAGCGAATCAGGCACCTCGAATTCGAGTTCTTCCGGGTTTTTGATCCGGTTCAATAGGCGGCGAAACTGTTTCCCATACTTGACATTGCCTTGATTTTGAGCAGCTAGCTCTTCCAGCTGCATCCCTCGATACAAAGGGAGTTTAAGTGAATCTTTTTTCAATTGAGACGGTTTAAGATGAAATTCTGCCATCATGTTTTGAATCGTTTGGAATTCCTCAGTTTCTAGAGATACGAACGCACCGTTCGGTAATCGATAAAACTTTTTCTTTTCTACAGCGTTTTGCAAAATGTTTTGGATATCTTCCTGAGCAATTCCATCTATTGAAAAACTTACATCTAACCAATTGCCCGATGAATCAACATCAACAGTCGTAACCGGTGCGTGCTCTTTTGGAAAAATAAACGACCTTACCCGATTCGTTAAGTAAATTTCTGCCATGTCCTCCAGCTGAGGGAGCGTTTCAAATAGAAAATCAAACATTCCTTCTTCACTGTCTACATACAGCAGATTCCCGTTGAATTTAAGATTGGCAGACTCAATTACGTCCATTATCACCTGTTCTTTTTCCGCGTCACGAACAATAATGGTGCTTTTTCCGTTGTTTTCATTGGAAGAATGAAATGGATCGATTTTATTCTCACCATAGTGGTATTCTAAGGAGACATGAAGCATATCATCGACGTTGTCCACAAATACCTTTGCTTCCAAAGGAAACTTCATGATTTGGTTTGAAATAGAGTCGGCAATCTTTAATTGTCCAACCGTATTCATCTTCGGTGCCACATGAGTAAGAAATGGCTCGATTTGATTACTGTCAATTGGCAGCAAAGGACTGTTCGATTGACTGACTAACTTTTTTACTTCCTTAATCGTTGTTTGCTGCTCGGCGGAAAGTTTATAAAAAACATTGTCCTTAATGACATAACCATATAGTTCTAAATAATCAAGAAAGAGAAATTCGGATAAATCAAGTTGAAATCCTGCTTGTTTTCCTTTGTCGAGTTGGAGTGCAAAAGGCAATTCGCTATCGTTTAGCTCGATTCGATCAAAAGCGTTGTCGCGATTTTCGAACCGAACATTCCTTTTTTCTAGCAATCTCAGCACTTCATCAGCAACAAATGGCGAAAGAATCAGATAGCGCTCATCGGTTGACGAACCATAGTAGGATTGAGAAAATTGCAGCTCCTGGTAAATTTCCTCCTGCTTTAATGCATTTTGCAGCAATTGAATAATTTTTTCGTCTCCCTCAATAAATTCATGCTCTGTCGGATCATACGTAAAACTTTTCGTAAAAACGTACTGGTTTTGCACTTGAATATTTTTCAAAAAATGTTTTATTTTTTTCACCACATACGTGCGCTTTAAGCCAACTTTCATCTCTAAGGAAATCAACGGCTTTCCGGTATAATATGGTTTGGTTATTTTGCAAATCCATTCCACCATCAGTGGTTCTTTGGATCGATTGGCGGCTGAATCCACATTTTCTGGGCGGGAAAGGGCAAAGCTTTGGATAAACTGCTCTGTCAGTTGTTTGACATATTGATTTTGTCTTTCCTGTTGCTGCCTTACTAGTTCACGCTGCCTTTCTTTCGCTAATTCCCGTTGTTCTTGCTCCCTTTCCCGTAGCTTTTGATAATTTAAAGAATACGTCTGAGAATCTTGCGAATATCGTGACTCACTTTCACGGATTTTAAGAAGCACAGCCGCAATATGTTTGCACGGATGCCAATATTGGTCAAAAGCAGGACAATTGCATTCAGCATCGATCCCATCTTCATCAATTCGAACCTCAACCTTATAGGTCTTGGATCCTTTTACTTTGGCATACCAAATCTCCCTCGCCGTATCAAAAAACAAATCTCGTACGCGGCCCTGCATAAAATAAGAATTCCCGCGGCGATAAACAGTAACCGTAAACAAATCCTTAATTGTTCTCTCCGTTAATAATTCTCCCACTGCTTAACCTCCATTGGAAACACGGGTACGGTTCTTGCGTTTCCGACTCTTTACTCTTTTTCTTTCCATAATTTAAATAGAAACACAGATAAAAGAAGGATTCAACTCCAATCTTCTTCTGTTCATAGTATAATTATTTCCAATCTTTATAGACTTAATCAAGTTGTCTTATTTAAAATCAGTACAACGAGCCAAAAAATTATTCCTGTCCACAGCAGCAAAATGATTGCTCCTGCAACCCAATTTTTCTTTTTTTCTTTCTCGGAATTTTCCACTTTTTTACGGCAGTCTGCTAGGACATCTTTCGGGATTAATTTTAATGCGAGCATGATTCCGAGCGGCAAAAGAATTAGATCATCCAAATAGCCAAGCACGGGAATAAAATCGGGGATTAAATCAATCGGGCTGAATGCATAGGCCACAATAATGATTGCCAGTATTTTAACGTATAGCGGAGTGGCTGGGTGTTTGTATGCCTCTCCTAAAACAAAAAGATCCTGCTTGAGCTTTTTTGCTTTTGTTTTTAAATTTGCTAGTGTTTTTTTCATTCAGTTCCTCCGAAAAATATTTTGCTTTCTCTAAGTGTAAGCTTTTTTTAAAGAATTTGAAGATAACGGCAGAACGAAAAAAACTGGACGATTTCATTACGTCCAGTTCAAAGGAAAGTTTCAAATAGGTACCGAACGTCTGCTTTCCGAAAAAAATTTTCCAAGTTTTCTACTAAATAGTCCGGATATATTTTCACCCTTCGAACATCTTCTTTACAAGATGATCCTGTTAAAACAAGACAAGTTCGAAAGTTATCGACTTTTCCCAGCATAATATCTGTTTCGAGGCGGTCGCCAATGATCAGACAGCGATCGGCCGGAAGCTGCAATTTTTCAAGAACTTTTTCGGCATAAAAAGGCGATGGTTTCCCAACGACATGATCAATCGGCCGGTCAGATGCAGCCTCAATGGCTCTGGCAATCGCCATGGTGTCGGAAATAAATCCGCCGGGAACCGGGCAGGCTGGATCGGGATTTGTCAAAACGAGTTTTGCGCCATTTCGTGCCGCATTCATAGCCAGATTCAGTTTCTGGTACGTAAAATCACGATCCATACCAACAAGGACATGCGTTGCCTTCAGAGGATCTTTTGTCGTGTGAAGGTCCAAATGACTCAGCTCTTCCTCAAGCGCTTTTTCGCCAACTACAAATATAGAAGCACGCGGATGTTTTTCCAGAAAATATAGAGCTGATAAAAAAGTAGCTGTAAGCACTTCTTCAACATCAGCCGCGATCCCCATTTCGATTAACCGCTTCTGGCAATCAGCTCTCGTTAATGTCGGCGAATTTGTAATAAATAGTATTTTTTTGTTCGCCTCTCTTAGGTGATCGATTGTTTCCTTTACACCAGGCAAAAGTTGATCCCCTACATAAATCGTCCCATCTAAATCAAAGCAAAACGCATCAAAATCATGAATATTTACCAAACGATTATTCCACCTTTTGTTGCAAAACCTCTTTTAATAGAAGTTCTTTTCCTTCTCGCAGTTTTTCTAATGATGTATTTGGAGCGTATTCCAAAATCAACTGGCATTTATCTGAAACTTCTTGCATCGCAGAAAAAATTTCTTCCCATTGAATGATTCCTTCGCCAATTGGCAAATGTTCGTCTGCTTCTCCGTTATTGTCGTGAAGATGCAGCGCCAAAAGCCGACCCTTCGTTTCTCTTATCAGCTTAGGAATATCCCATTGATTTAAATGAGCATGTCCCACATCGATTAAGTACCCAACCGTATCATCAAAGGAATCTAAAAATCTGGTAAATTCCTCTTGAGTAAACAAGGAGCTCCCATTATATCCGACATTTTCGATCACAAGCTTCACATTTAAAGGCTTGGCGACTTCGCATAATCGCTGAACATATTCCATCGCTCGTTCTTGTGCGAGCTCTTTATTAAAAACAGGCGAAAAACAAAATCCAGGATGAATGACAACATGACCGGCTCCAATCATCGCTGCAAATTCAATTGCTTTTTGATATTCGATAAAAGAGGCTTCCCGAATGGCTTTATTTTCACTTGTTAAATTCGTATCCCATGCTGGCGGGTGAACAGTATAGCCGACAGGCAATGCTTTTAATTTTGGAGCGAAATCAGCAAACTGCCGCTCCATTTCATCCCATTGATCGCCATCCATTAGCATTTCAACTTTATCGGCACCCATAGCGATTAGTTCTTTTATGTTTTCGAAAATATCGTTCGTAATCAGCGGTAAATCCGAATAACAGATTTCTTTATTCATCAATTATCACCTTATCTTTTATTTTTTATGAATATTACATGAACTTATGAATCTAGCTCGATTGGATAACCAATAGAATTGGTTGTTTCACGATCAAAAAGATGAATATGGTTCATTTTCGGTTTTAGGTACACCACCTCCCCTGCAATCCAATGTTTACTCTCGCTCATCGCAATGATTTCATTACCTTCGAGATCGACGTAAACACCGTAACTGCTTCCCTGGTTTTCAACATATTTTACAGAACCTTTTAAAGCTTTATCCTCATTGAGTTTAGAAATTTCCAGATGTTCAGGGCGAATGCCGAATGCAAACTTCTTCACCCCACTTTGGTTTATATGTTGAACCCACATTTGAGATAGTTCAAATGCTTGGTTTTTCCCAATCATAACCAGACCATTTTGATAATCCACATCTATCACATTCGTCGGGGGTGAACCGATAAATTTTGCTACGAAGATGTTTGCAGGGCGATGATAGACATTTTCTGATGTATCAATCATTTGTAATTTCCCTTCATTCATTAGAGCTATTCTTTCCCCGACCGTCATCGCTTCAATTTGGTCATGGGTTACATACACAATCGTTTGTTTATACAATTCATGAATTTTCACTAATTCCTTCCTTGCTGAAACTCGCAGTTGTGCATCTAAATTGGATAATGGTTCATCAAGTAAGAAGTAAGCTGATTTTTTAACAACCGCCCTTGCAAGCGCAACACGTTGTCTTTGTCCCCCAGATAGATCTTTCGGCAAACGATTTTCATAGCCTTTTAGTTTTAACATCTCCAAAGCCTTATCTAATCGAGCTTTAATTTCATCTTTTGGAACCTTTTGAACTCTTAATCCATAAGTAATATTATCTATCACATTCATATGAGGATATAACGCATAGTTTTGAAATACCATTGCAATATCTCTTTTTCCACTCGGAACATCATTAACTTTTTGGCCGTTCATATATAAATTTCCAGCAGTAATATCTTCAATCCCGGCAATCATCCGTAATGTCGTAGATTTCCCACATCCCGAGGGTCCTAGAAAAATTAATCTTTCACCCTCTTTTATGGTTAGATCTAACCCTTTTACAACCTCTGTTTCCCCATAAGATTTCCATACATTTTCAAATCGAATCTCTCTCATTCAAATCCCCCGTTACTTAATTCCTGAAGAAGTAAATGTTCCGATAATATACTTTTGAAAAAATAAATATAAAGTTAAAGGAATAATCATTGTAATTACAGACACTGCCATTGCCACTGTAAAGTTCGTACCGCCCTCTGAACTAATATACATTTGTAAGGCTAAAGGTAATGTGTAATTTTCATTCGTTTTTAAGATAAGCACCGGCCAAACATACTCGTTCCATGAGCTAATAAAGAACCAGATCCCCGTTGATGTCACAGCCGGTTTTACAAGCGGAAGAATAATATCCTTCATAATCCGAGCATGACCTAAATTATCTAAACGAGCAACTTCTATTAAAGATACTGGTATAGTTTTCATTGCTTGTCTTAATAAAAAAATCCCTATCGCGTCGGCTAGCTGAGGTAAAATAACTCCCCATATGCTGTTGGTTAAACCCATACTAGAAATGAGCAAATAATTCGGAATCATTGTAACCGTAAAAGGAATAAAGATGGTGCTAATTAATAGAAAGTACAATAGATTTTTTCCTTTAAATTGAAAATAGACGAAGGCATATGCTGCTAAAAAGGATGTCACTACCTTAAATAGTGTCACAACAGATGCAATGGTAATTGTATTTGTCACAATTTTAAAAGCAGGTAAGCTTTTAAAAAAAGTTCGGTAGTTTTCCAGAGTAGGTTGAAACGGAACAATGTTTAATACATTATTAAACGCATCTTGCAATGATTTAAATGAAGATCCGACTGCGAAGATGATCGGAAATAGCAAAATACAAACCGTTACGAGAAAAATAATGTGCCAAGGTATCGAAACGTACCGTTTAATTTTCATAGTAGATACCTCTTTCAACAAACTTAAATTCAATAAGCAATAACACAAGGAAAATGATCATTGTTAAAATCGATATGGCTGCAGAATGCCCTGTTCGATATAGAACAAACGCTTCATGATAGGCATGATAGATGGCGTTTGAGCTGGCATAATTCGGTCCGCCTTGTGTTATAACTTTAATCGGTGTAAATACATACTGTAACCCTTGAACTATTGTCATAATAAATACATAAATACCGGTCGCACTACTCATTGGTAAAACGATTTGAAAAAAGATTCTCCACATTGGAACATTGTCCAAACGTGCTGCCTCTATTAATTCACGAGAAATACCGTTAATGGAGGCATAAAGGATGATAAAGTTATAACCGAATACTTTCCAGGAAGTAATTAAGCTTAAAACGAATATGACCCAACCGTCTAATTTGCTCCAAATTGGCATTTTAATCCCGAACCAATTTAAAATAATCGCAACAGGGCCAGAAACAGGATTTAATAACCAAGTAAATAAAATCGATCCAACTACTAGAGAAATAAATGCCGGCAAAAATAGCGCGCCTTTATAAAAGCTGTTAAATCTTTTTAAAACCGTATCAATTACAAAAGCAAAAATATACGGAACTATGCAGTTTAGTACTAGTAAAATTGCAATATAAATAAAAGTATTACCAAAAACCTTATAAGATTTCGAATCCGATAACACGTCAACATAGTTTTGAAGTCCTACAAACTTTTTTGTGGGACTGATCATATTCCAGTCAAAAAAACTTAAATAAATGGTATACACAAATGGCCAAAACATGAAGAATGCAAAAATGATGATAGAAGGGAATAATAAGCAGTATGCTTTCCATTTCTCCTTATTGAGTCTTCTCATTCTTGCTGTGATAGCACTCATTTCTTCTATCCCCCAAATTTTTAGTGGAGAAGGTGACTTCGATCAGTCACCTTCATTAATCCCTTATATTACTTTAATAGTTCGTTGATCGCTTTTTCAGTTGTTTTCAATCCTTTGTCAACCGGGACGCTTCCGCCTAGAATTTGATCACGAGCATCTAATAAAAGTTGCTCAGCTTGTAAGCCTGCATCGCCTGGAAATGATGTCCAAGGAACAACACCGTCCATTTGCTGTACCGCTGCATTCATCATTTGATTTTCTTTTAAGAAATTTTTTAATCCATTTTCTGCTTCTGCTACATCTTTGCGTGGTGGAACATATCCTGTTCCTTCTGTCCATTTTGCCATTGATTCAACACTGTAAAGAAACTTCATAAATTCCCATGCTGCTTTTTTTTGTTTTTCATCTTTTGCCGTAATGGCTAACATTGAACCGCCCGCTGGCACCTTTGGAGATTTCCCTTCCCAAGCCGGAGATTTAATAGCTGCTACATCAAACTTTGCATTTGTTTGGATATTTGAACGTTGGGCAATTGTTGTATAGGCCATTGCCACATTCCCATCAATAAAACTTTGTACTCCTTGATCCCAAGGTAAATGAGCAGCTGATTTATCTTTTATAATCATATCAGCCCACATTTGATAAGCTTTTATTCCATTCTCAGAAGCAAAAGATGCTTTTCCGTTTGTGATCATTTTAGCTCCATTACTTTCAAGCAAAGCCTGCGTAGCCCAGTTATCCGCTGGTTCTTGAATATACAATCCGTATTTACCAGTTTTCTCTTTGATTACTTTTGAGAATTCTTTTACTTCTTCCCATGTTTTTGGACCATTTTCATCCAAACCGGCTTTTCTTAAAAGATCCCTATTAATATAAAGAACAGGTGTACTTAATGAATAAGGAACCCCTATTTGCTCACCTTTTGAATTTTTAGCTAAACCTATTACATTGGGTAAAAAATGATCCTTCAAAAAAGTTTTATCTTCTGGAAAGTATTGATCAATAACTTTTTGTGGTGATGTATATTGAAAATTATTAGAGAAATAGTTTAAAAAAGACCAGCCAACTTGTACTACAGCCGGTGCTTTGCCAGCGGCTGCCTCTGCTTGTAAGTTTTGCATTAACCCTTTGTACATATCCGGATTAAATTTTGCAACAACCTTTGTTGTCTTACTTTGTGCATTAAACTCTTTCACTAATTCTTCAACTGTTTTTCCACCCTGTGTCTCAGCATTCACATGCCAATACTCAATAACGGTCTTTCCATTTTCTTTTGATAGGGAATTACTTGATGCTTGATTATTTCCACAACCGGAAATGACAAATATGATTGCAAATATGCTAAATAATTTTAATAATGTCTTCATTTCTTCCTCTCCTTTACTTAATATGTACGGGACTTTTTCCTGCTTCAAGTTTAGTACCGGCTCAGTCTCACCTCCTAAACAGCAGAAGACCTTAAATAAAATGTAAATTCATACATTCTATTTAAGGTCTCTCAATTTGTACCAGTATTCTATTCACTTTATGTTTTTATCATAATCAATAATTATTAATAGAATATTAATCGGAAGTAAGTTGTTGTAAATTTAGTGTAAATTTGAAATTTTCGTAAGAATGGTCGCATCTATATATGTCGAAATTAACTTTTAAAATTTTCACTTTATTGAAAGCGGTCATTAGTATCCATTACTTTGTAAGAGCTGGAAAAATATCAGTATATACTTTTGGAATATCTTCTGCTGCATGTTTGACTGATATCAGGCCTTACATTCCCTACCCGATTTCATATCCTGTTTAAAAATAATTCCACTTTATTTTTTACTTTTCCTTTAACTTCATTGAAAGTTCATAATTAGTTTAAATCTCTTAACAAAAGCGCAACTTCCTTTTTAATTCTAGCCATTGACAAATAAACATACCACTAAATGATCTCCGGACTAACAGCAAATAGCTCCTTTATGGCAAGACCTGCTATACTTAAATGCAAGAGGTGATGGGAAATGATTAAAATCATAACAGACAGTTCGGCAGATTTACCGGAAGAGTGGATAAAGCGATATGATCTAACAGTGGTGCCGTTGACTATCACAATCGATGGGCAGGACTTTTTAGAAAAAATTGATTTAACCTCCGAAGAATTTTTCACAAAAATGTTTGCAGCTGATGAGCTCCCCAAAACTTCCCAGCCATCACCGGCCGCTTTTGCTGAGACTTTCACTACGTTTGAGAAAGACACAGACTTACTATGCCTTACGATTTCGTCCGGGCTAAGTGGAACCTATCAATCTGCATGCATGGGAAAAGAGCTATCCAATGCCCACGTTACCGTATTCGATACCTTAGCCGGATCAACCGGCCATGGACTGCAAGTGATCCGTGCGGCCGAACTTGCGGAACAAGGATACTCTATTCCAGAAATCGTTGCCGATCTAACCGTTTACAGAGAAAATATGAATATTCTCGTTTTGCTGGATACATTGGAAAATATCGTAAAAGGGGGGCGTCTCAGCAGATTTCAAGGCTCAT
Source organism: Bacillota bacterium Lsc_1132 (assembly GCA_044598425.1). Classification (GTDB taxonomy): domain Bacteria; phylum Bacillota; class Bacilli; order Bacillales; family Cytobacillaceae; genus JAEVLT01. The sequence continues at coordinate 511,279 of CP172536.1, read as the reverse complement.
TAGCAAAAATTCTCAATATCAAGGTTATTTTAGAAAGAGTCGACGGCGGGAAGGTCGAAATCCTTGAAAAAATCCGTGGAAAAAATAAGTTTCGCAGAAGGGTTCTCGAAATTATTAAGGAAAGAGGAACCGATTTTTCCAACATCACCTTTGGAATCACCCATACTGGCAACGAAGAAGAGGCAGAAGCACTCAAAAAGGAAATTATGAATCAATTTCACCCGAAAGAAGTTATCATAAATTATATGGGAGCGACAATGGGAACCTATGCCGGGAAGAATGGGATGATTATTGCCTTCTAAAACAGGAAAAAAGCTCGGCTGAGTCAAAATCAGCTGAGCTTTTTTCCTGTTTACTTCCAAATCAAGCGTAAACCTTAAGTGATGAAATGAATTCGACGTCTTTTCACTGGAATTCGACGCCATTTCAGTGGTATTCGACGTCTTTTTGGGTGAATTCGACGCGTTTCAAGAAGAATTCGACCAAAACAAGAATTATTCAAAACTATCTTCTATTTTTCTTTTTACAAAATACAAGATAAACAAGAGGATAAACCATAATGGTGTCAACAATAAGGCAACACGTGTAGCTTCGGAGAATAGCATGATCGCTAAAATAAAGACAAATAGCGCGAGAACTATATAGTTAATAAATGGTGTGAACGGTGCTTTAAAGTTCGACTTCTTCCGTAAATCCGGGCGCGATTTGGTATAACGCAGATGAGAAACTAAAATGATCCCCCAAACCCAAATAAAACAAATGGCACTAATTGTCGTGACAATGCCAAAAGCTTGTTCCGGAATGAGTTTACTCAAAAGGGCTCCCACAGAAAGAACAACCGCAGATGTAACGAGCGCGTTGCTTGGCACCCGATTTTTATTTAATTTAGCCAGTTTTGCCGGTCCCTCTTTATGAATGCTTAAATTATATAAAATTCGGCTTGTTGAAAATAAACCGCTGTTACATGCGGATGCCGCTGATGTTAAAACAACAAAATTAATAATTCCAGCTGCAATTGGAATACCTACTAAACTAAATGTTTTTACAAAAGGGCTAGTTGTTGCATTTAATTGATTCCATGGATTAATCGCTAAGAGAATGATAAGGGCACCCACATAGAAAAATAGGATCCGCATCGGAATTTTATTAATCGCGGACGGAATATTTTTTTTCGGATTCGATGTTTCCGCGGCGGATACGCCTACTAATTCAACACCGACAAAGGCAAAGACGACCATTTGAAAAGAAAACAAAAAGCCGGATACTCCATTTGGAAATAGACCGCCATAAGCCCACAAATTTTTAACAGATACTGTTCCTGCATCTGTTTTGAAACCAATAATGAGCAAAATTATCCCGATAATGATCAAGATAAGAATCGTAATAACTTTAATTAAGGCAAACCAAAACTCCAATTCCCCAAAAAGCTTCACTGTCAGTAAGTTCAGTCCCAATAAAAGGATTAAAATAACTAATGCAGGGATCCATTGCGGAATATCAAACCAATATCTTACGTAAACCCCAACAGCGATAATATCCGCCATGGCAGTCATAATCCAGCAAAACCAATACGTCCATCCCGTTACAAAACCTGCCCACGGTCCAATATAATCGGCAGCAAAGTCGGTAAACGATTGATATCCAGCATTTGATAAAAGCAACTCCCCTAAAGCTCGCATGACAAAAAACACGGCTATTCCTACGATTAAATAAGCCAGTATGATGGACGGCCCCGCTAATTGTATCGCTTTACCTGATCCTAAAAATAAACCAGTACCAATCGTACCTCCTATCGCAATTAGTTGAACATGCCGATTTTTAAGATCTCTTTTTAACTCTTGCTGTGCCACGTTAAATTCCCCCATATGCTTTCAAATAAATAAAAAAAGAGACTGGTGTGTTCCAATCTCTTTAGACGTCAGTATAAAAAATAGTATTTTACTACTTAATCGGGATAGCAAAATAATACTTTATTAAACTTCTGTCCTTTTGCCTGAGATTGTGAACCCTTCGGCGTCGCAAAGATTTGCGATCTCTCCAGAACCTGCTCCTGTTATAGTGTGACCCATAACATTCATCGCATGTTTTATTTAATTTTAGCGAAAAATACTATCGTATGATAATTTAAAATTCTATCAATATTTATTCAATAGGTCAAGACCATTCGATTAGAAAAAATGATCGATCTTGAATCTTGGTGAAATTGCTACACCCCAAAAAAATAAAGGGGCTGGGCCCTATTAATCTACCCGTCTTCCTTGTACCATTCGAACGACGCACTCGTAAATTCCTTCCACCGTTTCTCCCGTTAGTACTCTTTTTTATGTAAAAATGAACTAATGCCCCAAATCCTATTAAAAATACGAGTGGTCGTTGTTCCCTCGGACACATTGGATCGAGCTAAATCCAACCCAGAAATGGAAGCTTTTCAGTCCGTTTCCACTTTGACAGGTCTTTCAAAAAATTGTTTCGTTATCGGATTATAATAAACAAGCTTGTGCTTGCTCACGCCTCTGAAATCAATTTTCACCTTAAATTCAAGCAATGGGATCAAATACAAGATGCCATTATCTAAGCTGATTTCCATTTGCTCATGGTATTTGTTGTAAATATCCTGCAACTGCTTGTCCCGTTCAAGTTCAATGGCTGCTGACTTTGCTTTTAGTTCTTTTTGCTTCTCTTCGCTAAGCCCTGCCCGTTTTGCCCGTTTTTCATTTTCCGCTAAAAGATCCATATAATAGTTTGTTATTCTCATTACATCATTTTTGTATGCAGCCGACTTTGAAGCGCTGTTCTTTTCTTGTTCTGCTCGTTCTTTCAGATATTCCGTCGCCGTGCATAACGCCTTGGAAAGATCAATTTGAACGGGAAGCGGATAGTTGTAAAGTAATTCTTGCTTATAGACGATGCGATTTTGTTCTTCCTTCATTGTTGTGCTAATTTCGCCTGTTAGTAAATTAACCCAAACTTGATCAGTCTTTTCAATTTTGTCATCTGAGATATACGATAGTTGATAATTGAACACAGCCCATATTCCCAGAACAGGCCTTTCCTCTTCGATATGGATTCTGCCTTGTTCATTCATCAGGAACTCCGAGATTTTCTTTAAAGAATTGCCGATCTCTAAGCGATCAATTTCTGCAAAACGAATCGCACTCAAGGCTTGTTTTTCAACAATGGCCAATACTTGTTCCAAAAGATAACTTCCAAATGTCACAAATTCAGCCTCCGGGTTTTCTTGAGCCACTTCAAAATCAAAGGCTAACAGCATTTCAGATCGGTTTTGAAAGTAAGATGTATACGGTTCAGGAATGAGAACATTCATTAACGCATATTCGAGAGGCTCGACGATCCCGCCGATTTCTTCAATAATTTCGGTAACAAATTGCTGCAATTGCATCATGACACCCCCATCTTAGAACAAATCCTGATCCAGCTGCTTTTGTTTGGCCAGCTTCTGCTTATTCTCAAGAAGCACTTGGCCTATTTGATCCAGTTCTGATTCCACTTCTTCCATTGTTTCGGCATTCACCCAGGCATTCATCACCAATTCCGAAAAATCTTCCTTTTCTTCAATTTCACCTAGAATTGCATCGACCTCGCCAACGACCAATTCAAACATATTGATTTTTCGATCTAATAAATCCAATAGATAGTACTCAATAGTGTCGCGTGAAGCGAGATTATAGACATACACATCTCTTTCTTGGCCAATCCGGTGAATACGCCCAATACGCTGTTCAATCGCCATCGGATTCCACGGCAAGTCAAAGTTGATCATCCCATGGCAAAATTGTAAATTTCGTCCTTCCCCGCCTACTTCCGTACTGACCAGAACATCTGCCTTTTCTTTAAAGAACGCAATTTGTGCTTCTTTTTCTTTTCGTCGCAGACCGCCATGAAATTCTGCCACTTGAAAGCCGCGTTCCTTAAGCATTTTACTTAAATATGCCTGTGTCGAAGCAAACTTGGTAAAAACAAGCATTTTATCGTCGAAACTTTTTAGAATTGATACAAGTTCATCGAGTTTGCCGTTCTTTTCGCTTTCGTTTGCAACTATACCATTGGCTTGTTCAAGAAAACGCGCAATTTTTTTTCGATCAAATTCCGATAATTTTTCATTTACCAATAGTCTTTCCAATGACGGAATGACAGCGACCGTGGAACTCCCGATTTGCTCCTGAAGGGTTTTCAGCAAAAAACGGTTGAAGACAGGATGCTGCTTGTTGTAATACTGTCGGATAAAGTTGCTTATGTCGTCATAGAGAAGCTTTTCATCTGCTGAAAGAGCAACTGCTGTTGTATAGGCAAATCGTTTGGTAAACTTGACATCCACATTGCTGCGTTTGTTACGGATCATCACGTCAGCCAGCAAATTTTTTAATTTATCTGCATTTTTGACCTCAATTCCATCCTTGCTTTCGACAAAATTCTTTTTAAAATAACTATACGTTCTTAATTGTCCCGGTTTTAGCAGCGTAATTAAATTGTAGAGTTCCTCAAGATGGTTTTGAACAGGAGTGGCCGTCAACAAGAAGATATATTTTTTATTAATTCCGTTCACGAACTGCCATTTTTGCGTCGCTCTGTTTTTTAAATGATGGGCTTCATCGACGATCACTAAATCATAATGTTGATCAAAAATCGCTTCTCGGTGATTTTTGCGTTTCGCCAGGTCAATGGAAGCAATCACCTTTGGAAAATGTCCCCAAGCTTTAGCTCCCATGTTTTTAAAATCAGCATGATCCGCCCGGATAAAGTCCTGGTTGAATTTCCTTTTCATTTCATTTTCCCATTGGCCAACTAACGATGGAGGAACAAGAATTAAAACTTTCTTCACCAAGCCGCGCATAATATATTCAAGCATCGTCAGTCCGGCTTCGACTGTTTTCCCAAGCCCTACTTCATCGCTCAATAGAACCCGCCCTTTAAAACGATTAATCACCGCTTTTGCCGTATTGATTTGATAATCAAATGCCTCAATTTCCCGGACATATGGCAGGCAGATTAATTCCTCTTGATTGAATGCGACTTTGAATGTTTTCGAGATTTGATACAATTGAAACCATTTGTCTGAATGATTCGAAAACCCTGCCAGAGAGCCGATCACTTCTTTGCTGTGTTCTTGATTCGAAATATCTGAACGAAGAGAGCTTCCAATCGAGCGAACGGGAGTCGTTACTTTTATCATGCTGTCATCTGTAGATTCAATAACTAAAAATTCAGATGAATAGGGAGCAAAAAACCCTTTGATCCCTCTTCCCTGCAAAATCAATTCATGCCAATTAATCGAGAATTTCCTGCGAACACCTTTGTCATTTTCCATTTCAAAAGACTGATCAGCAATGTCCAATTGTTTAAAAAATTGAATCAAAGCCTGATCCATTTCCATGGCATTTAAATCAAATAATTCTCTATTCACTTGAAATAGAAGCCTGTCCAATCTTTCACCCACTTTGCTGAAACAATGTTTACCTATCATTATAGTATATCATTCATGAAATCAAATTACTTTTTGCAAAAGTTGTTTGAGTATCAAACATCTCCTCAACAGAATGTTAAAAATTCATGAATCCCTGTTGCGTAATCCATTCTTTTCCTTTGATATTATTACCATTAGGGATAATTTGTGGTATTCTATTAAAGTGGAAAAGCGAAATTTATGATGCATTTGCCTTATTCTTTTCATTAATCCCTGCTCGCTTTTCTTATAATTGATTAGGAGGTTTCGGTAATGAAAGCTGTGTTAAAAAATTCGGGTGGTGTGACAAAAGAAGTAAAGGTAGGATTCAGCTGGACAACTTTCTTCTTCGGTTTTTTTCCAGCCTTATTCCGCGGTGATTTAAAATGGGCTGCAATCTTGATTGTTATTGAACTCGTATTAGGCTCATTTACCCTTGGTATTGGAGCTTGGGTTAGCGGTGTAGTATTTTCCTTTGTTTACAATAAAATATATATCAAGGAATTGATTGAAAAGGGATATCAACCAGCTAACGAGGAATCAAAAAGATTACTAGAAGATAATCAAATCATTTCGAAAAGCGCATAAGACAACTGGCTGAAAAAAGGAAAAAACCTTCCTTTTCTCAGCCTTTTCCCAAAATCTTACGTACCTTTGATTTAAACGATCATTAGTGACTTTATTTCTAAAACATAGTAATCAACCCGATTGATAAGTTCTCTATCTTTAGAAAGTTTTCCTCCTTTTGATTAAGTCCCTTCCTTTTTTCACTTTTAATTTTGAAGTGTTTGTGAATATTTGTGAAAAACTTCACAAATATTCAGGTTTTTAGCATATAATTTTTTCAAGAAAGGTTTTACCGACTCAATAAAAAGAGGTGGAGTTTTATGAAAACAAAAAATGCTATAACCCTTGAGGAAGTATTGGAGGGCTCTGCTGTCTATCGTAATTTGTCTGTGCCGCAGCTAATTGAAACAGCAATCAAGCGCGGCGAAGGAGAACTAACAAACACAGGTGCATTGAGAGTGACGACCGGAAAATATACAGGACGATCTCCAAAAGACAAATTCATTGTATCTGGAACATTGTTCGCGGACAAAATAGCCTGGGGAAACGTAAATCAGCCTTTCGAAACAGAAAAATTTGACCTCCTTTATCATGATGTCCTTTCTTATTTACGTGAAAAAGAAATTTTTGTATTTGATGGTTTTGCCGGTGCAAACGCTTTATTTCGTCTGCCAATTATGGTTGTAAATGAATATGCCTGGCATAATTTATTTGCCCATCAGCTCTTTATTCGTCCAACAACAAAAGACGTAAAGCATCATCACCCCGAGTTTACGATTGTCTCTGCTCCCGGATTCCATGCGGATCCCGCCCTGCACGGAACAAAATCTGAAACGTTTATTATCGTTAACTATGAAAAAAAACTCGTTTTAATTGGCGGCACAGAATACGCGGGCGAAATGAAAAAATCGATTTTTAGCGTGATGAATACGATTCTTCCGGAAAAGAACGTTCTTCCGATGCATTGTTCGGCAAACGTCGGTAAAGCAGGCGATGTCGCCCTTTTCTTTGGACTTTCAGGAACAGGAAAAACTACATTATCCGCCGATCCAAACCGCTATTTAATTGGTGATGATGAACATGGCTGGTGTGATGCGGGTGTATTCAACATCGAAGGCGGCTGTTATGCAAAGTGTATCCATTTAACAGTAGAAAGTGAACCGCAAATCTACAATAGCGTTCGTTTTGGAGCCGTACTTGAAAACGTTCCGATGAATGAAGAAACGAGGGAACCGGATTACGATGATACGAGCTTAACCGAAAATACCCGCGTCGCATATCCCATTGATCATATTGAAAATGCCGTTGTCCCCAGTTTTGCCGGACATCCGAACGTCATAATCTTTCTGACTGCTGATGCTTTTGGAGTATTGCCGCCGATTGCAAAACTTACGAAAGAGCAGGCAATGTACCATTTTCTTTCCGGCTATACAAGCAAGCTCGCTGGAACAGAAAGGGGGATTACGAAACCGGAAGCTACTTTTTCCACTTGCTTTGGAGCCCCTTTTTTACCATTAAGGCCAAGTGTTTACGCCAAACTCCTCGGTGAAAAAATTGACCAATACAATACGAAAGTTTACCTCGTTAATACCGGATGGAGCGGCGGTCCATATGGCGTAGGGAAGCGGATGAATTTACAGTTTACCCGCGCAATGATTACAGCTGCGATAACAGGCGAATTAGAAAAATTCACATTTAACCCTGATCCGATTTTCGGCCTCTTTATACCAGAATTTTGTCCAGGGGTACCGTGGAATGTTTTAAATCCACGCAACACTTGGGAAGATAAACTTGCTTATGATCTGCAGGCGAATGAATTGGCAGATCGCTTTAAAAAGAACTTTGACAAATTAGCGAAAGAATGATCCTGCCGTGAAGGAAATAACAATCTGAAAAGGGATCAAAGGTGTACATTTTTTAGAAAGATTTAATTCTTTTTTCCAAATAAAAGGGGATCATCCCATTAGACGGGCTATAGTCCCCTGTAGTTATTTTTTTTTAAAATCCCCCTAGTTATTTGAGATAACAAACAGTATATTTGTGAAAATTCACCTTTAATTTGCGAAACCAGTATTGCATGCAACTGACCATCTTGTATTGGACAAAATGCCCGCACGAGCAAACCACTAGGAGATCTTTATTACTATCTATATAAAAACTATTTTCCGCAGCACTTCTTATATTTTTTTCCACTTCCACATGGACAAGGATCATTTCTGCCTACTTTCGGCTCTGTTCGAATCGGTTGCACTTTCTTGGTTGTCATTGGCATAAAATCCGTATCCTCTTCCGACCAAACCTTTTCATCAATCTCGTCCCGCCATTGTTCAAGTTTTGGATGATCAATTCCATTTATCACACAGTTGCAGTAAAGAGACTCTTGGAGATCCACATACCAAGATGCGTATTCCCCATCTATAATGCTTTCTACTATGGGTATGGCTTTTACTGAAAGTTGCCGGCATAACGCATCAGCAATTAATGATCGTACGGGTTCGATCTCTACCTCTTCAATTAACTGCAACAATACTTCTTCGGCATAGCCACTTTTTATCTCTTTAAGGACATCTAATGCAAAAGGATCCGTTTCCTCATCATTTACGAATGGTGAAACTAGGTCAATTACCTCGTTTGTCCCAATTTTAATTAAAGCTTTTATCGCCTCCTCCACTAACAAATCCTGATCCAAATCTTTAAAAAGAAGTTTCACCAAAACATTTGTTAGCAGCCCCATTCTTTCTTCGCCGCAAAGCATCACAAAAAAGATTCCACCAATCGAAACAAAATCCTGCTGTAATTCCTGTTCCAATACCTTTTCTACTTTTTCCCGATCCCAATCCTTACGCGAGGATAAAATCTCAATTACTTTTCTTGCAATTTGAAAAGTCCTGCTATTGTAGTTTGCTCCCAATTGATTAGCATACGTAGTTAATTCTGCAAAAAGATCACTTGTCGACATTGAAGCAAGCGTTAATAATTCTTTAAGTAATTCTTTTTGCTTGATGTTTAACAATTGTTCAATCTCTTCTTTATACCGTTGCAGATATTCAACAGGACTATTCATAATTAGTACAATGGCAGTCCGATAGTCCTCCGATGTTTTTAAGTACATTTTAACTTGTTGAAGCAGTTCCATAAACATTTTTTCTGTCATCGGAAATTCGATTGCATAAGCAAGCGGTAGATTGCGAAGAGACATCTTCTTGCGGTTTTTATTAGCCTCTAAAACAAGCGGTAGCGTCTGTTCCCTTGCTTGATAACTCTTCTCCAGCAAGCTTACAGCAAAATCCCGGACGACACTGTCTCCATTGTTTATAAAAGGTTCAACTTTTTCGATAAATAGTGTTTGCATAAAAATTCTCCCCCATTTTTTGATTACGGCAGTGGATGATACTTGCGTTTCACCTTTCGAACAGGTAAGGTAAAGTGGCATTTGTTCACCGTGCGACCAAGCAAAGAAGCTCAGCCGGCCTTTTCCTTTGCAGGTTAAGAGCCGTCAACTTACCTCGCTTTTATCGAACTTCCATTTTGTTAATGTCAATGATTAGTTTCTTACATACAAAGAAACTACTCCCGATAATTCCGTCAAAACCATGCATCTCTCTAACATCACCGAGCTGTATAGCAAAATCATTTAATTGAAACTTGTCTATCATCATCCCGCTCACTTTTTGTTCAATACAGATTTCGGTACCATCCATTCCGTACATCTTTCGTGTTACCGAATTTTCTAAATCGTGGAATAGTCCAATTTCTTCGTATAAATCCGCATCCAATATGGTTGAAGAACAACCCGTATCCAGCAAGACATTACTAAATGTCTTTTTCTTTTCATTATATACGATCTCAACAGAAACAAGAGGTAAATGATCATCCACTTCAAATTTCATACTTTTCTGCGCGCCCCTCTATACTGCTGCTCAATGACCTTTATTTTTTCATTATTCGTGTGAAAAATATATAATTCACGGGTTTGGTTTTCAGCATGTAGTTTTTTATACACTTTCCAGCCGCATTTCCATTCACAAAATCATCAATTACTGACATCTCTTCAATGACTCTTTCATTACCTCTTGTTTCGGATTTTAATGCTTCCACTAGGAGGCATCGATGTGGAAAATGCTGACGAACATCAGATCATTTCATTAACAATTACCTCCGCCCTATTTTATTTACTAACTTTTCATTTTATCATTTTAAGATGGACATCGGAGGGACAGATCTATTTCTCCACATTGTTGTTTCTGCGATCATCCATCTAAACAATGTGGAGTGCGTGTCGCAGTTAATTTTATTAAATAATTGACGGGATAAAAATGTCCCCTCGAATTTCTGAAAGATTAACATCATTTTTAATCCTTTGATAACCATTTAAATATATTTGAATTCGAAAAATCAAGGGAGAATCCGTTCCATATAGAAAAAATTGTCGGTGACAATCTAGTAAATTTGTAAATTGAAACCAAATGAATGGATCCACCCTTATTGGAAGGTTAACTCTTTTGGCTCAGTACAAGATAAGATATATAGATAGAATTTTCATTCAATTTATACAAAACTATTGTGTCAAGTTAAATATAATCTTATTGCGGGCTTCAAAATTTCTTTAAAATAAGGTCATAGTGTTATAATTCAAACTTTTCCAAAAAAAGTGTTTACAATCACTTTCAATAAAATTATAATTTAATCGAAACGTTTCGATTAAATTAATTTTTAATGGGGAGGAACTATATGAAAAGTCTTATTCATTCTTTTGTTGCGATAATTTTATTGGTAAGTTTTGCTGTCTCACCGACTGTTCATGCAGAAAATAATGGTAATAAGAAGCCGACAAACGAGCAATTAATTGCTATTGCCAAGAAAACATTTCAGTTTTACAGGAACTTTACAGATCCTAGAACCGGCTTAACTGTCGATGAAGTCAGATATGACACAGGAAAAGCTGAAAAACATGAATACACTTCCCCTACAAACATTTCAATGTATTTGTTCAGCACAATATCCGCAAATAAATTAGGGATTATTACAAAAAGTGAAGCCATTCAGAGAATACAAACAACCCTAGATACTTTGCAAAAAATGAAAAAGTGGAACGGTTTATTTTACAACTGGTATTATACTTCAAATGGATCTTTAAAAACAGACTGGGGGCAGTTTATCTCTACTGTTGATAATGGTTGGCTATCAGCTGGGCTTATAACCGTAGGGCAAGCATTTCCAGAATTTTATGATCAAACTAGCAAGTTGGTGTCTAGCATGAAATATTCTCTCCTGTACGACCCAGCTATTGGTCAGTTTCATGGAGGTTATGATGTAGTTCAAGGTTCTTTAACGGCATACCATTTTGGAATGTTTTATACTGAACCTCGAGTAGCAAGCTACATTGCAATTGGAAAAGGAGATGTACCTGAAGATCATTGGTGGAAAATGTACAGAACGTTACCAGCAGATTGGGATTGGCAAAGTCAAGTTCCTGAAGGACAAAATGTTATATATGATGGAATTCCAGTTTTTGAAGGTCATTATAGCTACAAAGGAATAAAATACGTTCCGAGTTGGGGCGGAAGTATGTTTGAAGCATTAATGCCAAGTTTAGTATTAAAGGAAAGAGAACTTGGTATTAATGGACTTGGCTTAAATAATAAAAATTATGTTAGCCTCCAGATCACATATGCCAAAGACAAAGGCTACCCTGCTTGGGGGATATCACCCTCAGCAATACCAAACGGCTATGATGCATTGGGTGTAACCCCTCTTGGTACTTCAGGTTACCATGATATCAGTATTGTCACACCACATGCTTCTTTCCTTGCATTGGAATATGCACCAGAAGCCGTAATAAAGAACATCCACGCACTAAAAGACTTAAACACTTATGGGAAGTACGGATTCTATGATTCTGTTAATGTACAAACAGGAGAGGTTGCAAAAGCTTATCTTTCTTTAGATCAAGGAATGATCATGACATCCATTGCTAACTTTGTTAAAAACGGCGTCATCCGTAATTATTTTAATAAAGATAATATTGGTAAACAGCCGCAGCATCTTTTGAGTGAAGAAGTTTTTTCAATTGGAAATTAACAAACATAATCATTTTTGGTATACCTTGTTTGATATATTAATTTCCTAACTTTGTTCCTTTTAGTAATAAAGCTAAACCAAAAAACGCTATTTTCCTGTGAAATTTTCATAGAAGAATAGCGTTTTTTCATAGTGTTTAACAGCACAGAAACCAGAGTAGGCGCAGTTACTAGCTTAATTATACAGGTTACCCATAAAAAAGATCAGCAGCTGTATATGCATCCGACCCTTTTTTAATACGAAATTTAGTTTACTGAATCTCCTTCAATTAATGTTACATAGATTCGTTCATTTTCAACGGATTCATCAACCAATAATTTAAGCAAATTTTCAGCAGCCATGGCTCCCCATTTTTGTTCAGAATAATCAATGGTGGCTAGCCGGGGCTGTATATATTGAGCCACCTCAATATTATCAAAACCAATTATATGAATATGTTCACCAACACGATGATTTGTTTTGCCCAAATAGTTATACATCCCGATTGCCATCTCATCGTTCAAGCAAAAGACTGCTGCCGGTTCTGTATATTCTCTCACAATTTGTTCAGCGGCTCGTTCACCAGCCGGCTTAATAAAGTTACCTTCGATTTCGATATATTGAATATGCTCATATCGTTTGACAGCTTGCCTTGCAGCTTGAAGGCGTTGATTAGAGTCATACGAGGAATTGGGTCCCGTCACGACATAAAGCTTTTGGTGGCCTTTTTCGACTAAATAATCAATCGCTAACGTCGCCCCTGCCTTGTTATCAAGAAGCACTTGTTTAATATTTGGATGATCTAGTTCCCGATCCATCACGACTAATTTATGCCCCCTATTGGCATAGTTCAACAATTCCTCACTTGAAAAAGTAACATCTAAAACAATAGCTCCGTCGATCATCCGTTCCGGAAGAAACCGATGTGATTCCCGGCCGCTGCAAACAATAAGTTCATAACCTTTCTGGCTTAGGGCTTCCTGCATTCCCTGAAGCAGTTGTCCGTAAAAAGCACCGCCATAATTAGTAAGAAAAACACCAATAATTTTGGTTTCCTGTTTTTTTAATGAGCGAGCAGCTGCATTAGGGATATAATTCAATTCATTAGCAATAGCTAAAATTTTGGCCGCTGTTTCTTCTGTAACCTTTGGGTTACCGTTTAAGGCATAGGAAACGGTTGAAATCGAAACACCAGCCTTTTTAGCAATATCTTTTATACTAACCACAACGTTCTCTCCTATCGATACATCATGCGATTATTATACATTGTACCATGTTGAATACAATTTATTTAAATGAATGCCAATCATTCTATATTGCTTTAGGTCGATATGTTCAAATGAAAATGCTTAGATGAAAAAAGCCGCGGCCACTATTTGACCGAGGCACTCTCCATTACATATAGATTTCGAATATATTTTCAGCATCTATTAACAAATTAGTAAGCACCTGTTTTGAAATTCGCACCCCTGTCTGCCGATAGCGGTTACGTAAGGGTTCAAAAATAGCCTCACAACCGTTGACCGAAACCTGTTTGACGGCTTGACCCTCAATGTGATAAATAAAGGTAACCTGCCGATTCTTCAATTTAAATTGTAATTCTAACCCATTAAGATGTTTTGGGAGAACCGGGTCAATGATTAAATCCTCCCCATCTAAACGGATACCAAGACAGTTAGTAATCAATTGATTCATATAAATTCCTGGGCCGCTCGAATAAATGCGCCAGCCGCCTTTTACAGGAACAGTGCCATTTCGAAGTTTTTCAAACTGTTCCTGCGCCTCATAGCGGGTTTTAAATTTACCATCTGAGCTACTAAAATAGGCGTTGCTTTGCCTTCGTTCAGCATTCGGTACAACTTCCTGAATTCCGATTGGATTAATAACCTCTAATCCTTTCCAAACTTCTTCGGCCTTTCCTAGCTTCGCCATTGCTTCTACAAAGCGAATATGTGCATGAACATATTGAAGGCCAATTTCTCTTCCAAAATTCGCTGCTTGTTCTGCACGTTTAAAGTGGGTGCTGACACCGCCAGCATAGTTCGCCGGGCGATCCATGAGGCGAACCCCATCCGGATGAAACAGCTTCTCTTTAATAATTTGGTAATGGTCTTCCGCCTTTTCAGGTGTTAAAAGCTCTGAGATGATTCCTCGATTCATCGGAAGCAAACGATAGTGGATTCCTGTTTTCTTGTCACTTGGATGAAGCATCAACTCTGCTTCACCGGGCTTTTCCATATAGACAAAACCAGGAAGAACGTCAGTTTGCAGCATAAAACGATTAAAATCCGCCTCTATTCCTTTAGCTATAGCTTGAAGTTCTTTTGCTTCCTCCTCATCAACTTCAACTAATAGCTTTGATAGCTGATGAAGAACCTGGTAAGTAAGCGCAACTGTCCATGTACTGGCCATATATTTCTTCAGATTCGAATTGGCCGGCTGCAGAGTATCATCCCAGTCCCCGTCCCCGTAGGATGATAAATAGGTATTGTGAAGGAAGTGAGACTGAATATAAGAAATTTCCTTTTTAGCATGTTCATAAATAGTCGCAAATTCTTCCGTAAATTCGAAACTTTCCCGCTTTGTAAAAGGAACCTTCTCATTCAAAATTTGAAAATCCTTAGTAACGGATAGATAATCACTCAATACTTTTAACGGCCAAACAATGATATCGCCATGGCTATCCTCTTGTTGGATCTTGTAATATTGATCAAACATGAACCACTGCGGCCAGTTGCCGTCATCCTCATATTGATGTGAATAAACGACCTTTATAATTTCTCGTACTGATTCATAATTTTGTGTGGCAAGAAAATACTCACTCGGACCTTGGCAGACATCCCGGGTACCCCAAGCCGCTCCTCCGTATTGTTCCAGTCCATGAGGGACTGAATAATGAACAAGCATATTATGTGTATACCACCACGCTAAATCATTGAACTTCTCTACTGATTTGGAACCCGGTCCGTTCAAATTTAAATGAAAACCATTCATCACAGATCGATAAAATTCACGGTATTTCTCGATTTCCGCTTCCATACCAAGAGAAGTAAATGGTAAATCTTCACCATGCAGGAGTCCTTGAACGGTCATAGTCCATTCCGATGCAGGGTTTACTTCAAGAACCAAAAGTGAGGGTTTCCCCGGTTGAATTTGTTTAGAAAAAAATTGCTCATTTGTTACGTTAATTTCCGCCCCATTTACTCTAATCCGATAACAAAGATCCGGGTAAATATTTGCACTATCTGAACTTTGTTCTGCAAGAATGGAGATTGTTCGGTCAGTCGTTTTGATTCTAAAACTTGTTTCATATTCGTTATTATTCATAGAAACTTGATTGGTTACAACATAACGATAAACCTTGCCGTTTTTTGAACGTAACGTTAATTGAACTTCCGGTGTATCCACTGTAGTAAAATTTGTAATCATAATCAGGTCATCTGCCGTTTTGTAATACCAGCGGGCATAATTAAAGCCCAGTTCAAACATCGATGGCATGGTCAAAAGCCTAAAAACACCGTCCATTTCAACATAAATTCGTTGCCCAGAAGTTTTCATTACATTCAGCGCATTTCTGGCATTAGTCAACATTTTATTAAAGGATGTATTTCCGACGACAAGCTGGGAGTTGAAAATTCCAACCATATAGGAGGTGGTCGTTAATACATCTTTCCTCAAATGTGCATTTTGGCCCGTCATCAGAATGTGGCCATGCGGCCGCTCAACCACAAGTTCTTTTTCCTTTAAGACCACATGCTCATGGGTATCCGTGAAGAACGATAACAGTGTATTGCCATCCCATTCTTCCTGATGGCGATTCGGGAATAAACGATTGATTTCCTCGGCTGTCATCGATATGGATTTTAACGGGCTTCCGAAAGAGGAAGAAAGTCGAACTTTTTCTAGACTTTTAGCATTAGCAGCTGGCTGATTCTGTACCTTTACGAACTCCCACGCATCCATAACCTCTGTTTCAAACTCTAAATCCGTAATAGCGGCAGGGTGATTTTGTTTAAAAAGACCATAGAAAACAAATTGTGCTCCCCCGGCTAATTTTACGCGTTCAGATTGTAAGGCTGTGTACGCAAATTCGTATTGATATACTTCATTAGCAAGGCTCTCTTTTGTTAAAACTTCCGGCTCATTTGTTTCCTTATAGGACAATCCGAAAAATTGGAATCCATCGGTTGAATAACCGGTCGCTTTTGTTAGTGCACCTTGTTGCATATAAGGAAACATTCCTCGCTGTGGCTGGTTTTGCCTTGAGCAGACAATAAAACCTTTTTTCCCGTTATTAAAAACTTTATGATCAATATATTGTGATAAAAAAGCCTCATTTGAGCGAATTGCTCCTTTTTCTGCCAAGCCCAAATCCTGACCAAATATAAGGTCCACTTCCACATCCCGACCTTGTATTGTCACATCCCAAAACCAAATACCTCGTTCAGTTAAAGTAAAGACAACTTTATAGTCCATTCCTTTCACATTTCCTTGCGAGATGACAGATGTTTCTGTAAAGCTGACTTTACTGTTTGAATGTATTCCCAATAAAGAAAAGACTTCGATCTTTGTTCCATCATGAATACGCAAATAAAGATTATTTAATGATCCATCAATAGGATTTGCCATCCATTGATTGATCATGATATTTTTATAGGTCGCTTCAAAAAGATCCCCGGTTGTGAAAAAGGTAAAGCAGAAATCTCCTGCTTTAATCGCAAACTTTGAATCAATTATGGTTATCATTTTTTCTCCTCACTCACTGTTTAACAAATTTGAATGAAAATGTAGATACATGTTGACTATCAGAGCCAACGTACGCTTCAAAGCTACCCTGGTCACTCGTAAATTGTAGGTCAGAATGAAAGTACCTTAGTTGTTTTTCGGTGATCGTAAAGATTACTTTCTTTGATTCGCCTGGCTCCAGTTTTATTTTTTTAAAGGCTTTTAGTTCCTTCACAGGACGAACCACTTCACCTGTCAAGTCGCGAATGTATAGTTGAACAATCTCTTCCCCCGCTACTTCTCCTGTATTGGTAATAAAAACCGACAACGTCAGCGGTTGATCTGGCGTTAAAGTATCGGTAGATAATTGCTGATTCGTATAAGAAAATGTGGTGTAGCTTAGGCCAAAACCAAATGGAAGAAGCGGTTCATTTGGAATATCTAAATATTGGGAAATATATCGTTCTTTGGAATTCGGATCCAATTTTGGCCGCCCTGTATTATAATAATTATAGTAAACTGGAACCTGCCCTACAGAATATGGAAAGGACATCGTTAATTTTCCAGAAGGATTTACGTCACCATAGAGGATATCAGCAATCGCCGCTCCTCCCTCCGTACCCGGATACCATGCTTCCAAAACTGCGTCTACTTGGTCGATTACACCGTGTAAATCCAATGGACGTCCATTAAATAAAACCGCTACCACCGGCTTTTGTAACTGTTTAAGCTTAGATACTAAAACAAGTTGACTTTCCGGCAAGCGGATATCTGCCCTGCATCCTGCCTCGCCGCTCATTTGAGAATCTTCCCCCAAAGCAACAATAATAACATCGGCATTTTTGGTCGCATCGATTGCTTCTTCGAGCTGTTGATCTGTGATCGATTCGATACTACATCCTTTTGCTATGGAGAGGTTGAAAGATGTTGTTTTCATCAAAATCCCATCCGCCAATTGAATGGTTTCCGAATTGGAACCTCTCCAAGACCATGGACCCAAAAGATCGCCGCTTTGTGAAAAAGGACCAATCAAAGCAATTTTTTGTTCCTTATTTAACGGAAGGATATTTTCATTTTTTATAAGGACAATAGACTTAGATGCTAATTTCCTTGCAATCTCACGGTGTTCGGCACACATCACCATTTCCTTCTCAAGTTTTTCGTCAGCTCCACGGTACGGATTGGAAAATAGCCCTATTTTATCCTTAAGCTTTAATATGCGGAAGACGGCTTCATTGATAAGAGCTTCGTCTACCTCACCACTTTCAACAAGATGCTTCAAGTTCTTCATGTAGCATGCTGTCATCATTTCAATATCGACTCCGGCATGAATCGCTTTGACTGCCGCTTCTCTTTCATCCACAGCTACACCATGCATAATTAACTCTTTTACTGCACCCCAGTCCGAAATAACTACGCCATCAAATTGCCACTCACCCCGAAGTAAGTCGCGCATTAACCATTTGTTGCCGCTCGATGGAATGCCATCAACTGTATTAAACGAGGTCATAACCATCTCACAACCTTCATCAAGCGCTGCTTTATAAGCAGGCAAATAAGATTCCCGTAACTGCCGTTCCGACATATTGACCGTATTGTAATCACGACCACCCTCTGGAGCCCCGTAAGCTGCAAAGTGTTTTACACAAGCTGCCACCCGGTCATTTTCATCTTTCAAATTTCCCCCTTGAAAACCTCTTACAAACGCCCGCGCAAATTCACTATTTAAATAAGGATCTTCACCGGTTGTTTCCATGACTCTACCCCAGCGCGGGTCACGTACCAGATCAACCATTGGCGCAAATGTGACATGAACTCCGGAAACAGCTGCCTCCCTTGCCGCAATTTCTGCACTTTTCTCCGCCAACTCCAAATCCCATGAGCAGCCAATCGCTAGTGGAATTGGAAAAATTGTTTTATAGCCATGAACAACATCAGCCATAAACAACAGTGGTATACCGAGACGATTAGTTTTTAAATATTCATCTTGAATGCGGATTACATCTTTTGCCCCTGAAACCCCAAGGACAGATCCGCTATTTTGAACGATGTCAGCAGTAATCCCTAATTCCTCCATAGGTCCTGTAATTTCACCATTGTCCTTTGATCCTATGTAAAAAGGGCCGGCCAATTGGATAAGCTGGGCAATTTTTTCATCTAACGTCATCTGTTTTAAAAGCGACTGTAAGTGCTGTTCAATCATTGTGAATCCTCCTTTTAAAAACGACATTGTTATTCATTTCATTATATAGAAACGTTTCGATTACTATTATATTGGATTATAATCGCTTTCCAAAACATAGTCAATAAAATAATTGAAACGTTTCTACGAAAAAGGAAATTTGATATTATAAAGATTTTAGACTTTCACGAATTTTTTATGAAAAAATTTAAATAATTACTTGAAACCGATTTCATAATCCCTTATAATTGCCTTATCGAAACGTTTCTAGAAAAATTCTTATCTTTAAGTTTTTTATTTTTATCATTAATCGAAACGTTTCTAAGATGACGATTTATTATTTTTTTTGCACTCATTCGAAACGTTTCGCCGAAAGGAGGTATACTTTTACAACTGAGTAGTATATTTTATTCAAGCAAAAGGTATTTGAAGGCAGTTCTTGTTCAAAACAGCATTTATTAATAAAATAAACGAGTACTTTGTTTTGCAATTCGGCTGCTAAATCAATTTTTCTATCTAAAAAGGTCCAAACTACTAAAAGCCAAGAAATTATTGGGGGAAATTAAAAATGAAATTTAAATTTTTAAGTAAAAAGGTCGCTACAGCAGCATTGTTTGGGTCGCTAGTTGTTTCTGGTGCTTTAGCCGGATGTTCATCCAACTCATCTACTTCATCAACAAATAAAGAAAGTAAAACAACTATTACCGTTTGGGGAATGGGTGAAGAAGCGAAATCTCTGCCAAAAATAGCTCAAGCATTTGAAAAAGAAAATCCGAATATCGACGTTCAAATTCAAGCTCTCCCATGGGATAAAGCTCACGATAAGCTCTTAACAGCTGTAGCTTCTAAACAAGGTCCGGACGTCGTTCAAATGGGAACAACCTGGATTCCGGAATTTGGTTCGGCCAATGCACTTATGGATTTATCATCAGTTGCAGATAAGTACCCTGAAATTGCTGCAAATAATTTCTACGATGGTTCAGTGGAAACAACGAAATATGATAATAAAGTAGTTGGGGTACCTTGGTATATCGACACACGCGTTCTCTATTATAGAACAGATTTATTAAAGCAAGTTGGATACGATCATGCCCCTAAAACATGGGATGAATTACGTGACGCTGCAAAAAAATTAAGAGCTCGCGGCGGTAATAACTATGGTATTAGCATCGACACCAATGAGCAAAGCTTAGCCTTCATGTTCGCTCGTCAAAACGGTTCAAAATTACTAGACGGAAACAAACCCTTATTTAATCAAAAAGAATTTGTGGATGCAGTAAAATATATGGATAACTTCTTTAAAGACGACTCTGCACCAAAAAATGATTTAGGTGTCGATATTATTTCGGCATTTAAGGGAAATGGCATGATTCCAATGTTCATCAGCGGCCCTTGGATGGTGAAATTAATAAATGATCAAGCTCCTGATATTAAAGGCAATTGGGCAACAGCAGTTTTACCGGCAAAAGAAAATAATATTTCAGCACTAGGCGGATCTGACTTATCTATTTTCCAATTTACAAAACATAAAGATGCAGCACTTAAATTTGTTGCTTATATGAGCAAACCTGAAACACAGCTCGAATGGATGAAATTAGTCAACGCCTTACCTGCAAATAAAAAAGCCTGGGAAGATCCTTCCTTACAAAATGATCCAATGCTTAAAGTATTTGGGGAACAAATGAAAAATGCGCAGCCAATGCCAGGTATTACAAAATTCGAAAATATTGCACAAACATTCTTAAAGAGCAACGAACAAATTTTCCGCGGCGGTGCAGATGTACAAAAAACCATGGATGACTTTAACAAAAAAGCTGAGGAAATTTTAAATAAGAAGTAATGAAATGTTGTAGCTAATATGAAGAATCTCTCTTCTTAACTAATCAGAATTTCTGTAAAATATTCTGGGTATGATAGGAAAACTGTGGCATTCGCCAAACAACTTGGCGAATGCCAGTTTTTATAATTAGCTGCAGTTGGACTAAATTTGGGTCTGTGAAGGAAGGGACTACTATGAAGAAAAGTAATACACCCTATTTTTTTATTGCTCCAACGATTATTTTGTTAATGGTGTTTTCCATTTTGCCTATTTTTGTTGCGTTAGTTATTAGTTTAACAGATATTAATATAGCCGGCTTAGCCGATTGGTCAAAAATTAAGTTTATTGGCTTAGAAAATTATAAAGAAGTAGTAAGTGATCCGATTTTTTTAAAGTCCATTTTTAATACGTTATTTTATGTAATTTTTGGTGTTCCATTAGTCATCATTTGTTCATTAGCGATTGCCCTTTTGATCAATTTTGGAAAGGCACGAATTTTTAAAGCATTCCGGGTTATTTTTTATATGCCATCCATTACAAACGTTGTAGCAGTTGCGGTAGTTTGGAGCTATCTTTATAATCCGCAATTAGGCTTGTTTAACTATTTATTAAAAATACTTCATTTTCCGCCTGTTCCTTGGCTACAAGACCCCATTATGGCGAAGATATCATTGATTGCTTTAGCATTATGGAGGGCAATTGGTGTTAACATGATTATCTTTTTGGCTGCGATTCAAGGAATTCCAAAGACGTACTATGAGGCGGCACAGCTGGATGGTGCAAACAGATGGAAACAACTTACAAAAATTACAATTCCGTTATTACGATATGCGATTTTCTTCGTATCTGTCACAACAATGATTGGATGGCTGCAATTTTTCGAAGAGCCGTTTGTCATGACAAATGGTGGGCCGCTTGATAGCACGACTTCAGTAGCACTCTTTATTTATCATAATGGTTTCCAACTCAGTAACTTTGGCTATGCAGCAGCTGGTTCGTTCATTTTATTTATTGCAATCATTATCATTACAATGGTTCAATTTAAACTTCAAAATAAGCAAGTTGATTATTGAGTTATAGATGGGGTGAAACTAATGAAAATAACAAATATGTACAAAAAAGATCATTTCCAGCAATGGACTGCAGGGATCATTTTAACAATTTCTGGGATTTTAGTAGCACTACCATTTATTTGGATGGTTTTCTCATCCTTTAAGCCTGAAAGAGAAGTCAGTTCTTTAATACCCAGTTTATTACCCAAAAAATTCACATTGGAAAATTTCCAAAACTTGTTTGAAAATATGAGTTTTGGCCTCTATTTAAAAAATACGATAGTGATTGTTCTTTGGTCTTTTGTTGGCTTATTTTTAAATGCGATGGCAGGATATGCATTCGCCAAGTTTCAATTTAAAGGCAGAGAAAAGCTTTTTTACCTTGTCTTGGCGACAATGATGATTCCTGGGCAAGTAACGATGATTCCCGTTTACCTGATTTTAAATCAAATGCATCTTACAAATACAATGGCAGGAATCGTTTTACCTGGACTTGTTGGTGCTTTTGGTATCTTCTTATTCAGACAATTTATGACGACCATTCCGGATGAATTACTCGAGGCAGCAAGATTAGATGGTGCAAGTGAAATAAGAGTATTTTTTCAAATTGTCCTGCCCATTTCAAGACCCATCTTAGCTGTACAAGGAATTTTAACATTTATTGCCGGATGGAACAGCTTCTTATGGCCATTAATTATTGCAAACGATGAAAATTTATATACATTATCGGTCGGCTTATCATTATTAAAGGGCCAATATGGCGGAAATTATGCTTTACAAATGGCCGGATCGACATTTATGGTAATTCCAATCATTGTGATTTTCATCATATTCCAAAAACACATTATTGATGGATTTACCATTTCCGGAATGAAATAGAAAGTTGCAAAAGCCCGTTTCAATTACATATTGAAACGGCTTTTATCTTTGTAAAGGTCAAAAAACTAAAAAGAAAATCGTTTAGACTGAGTAACTGTTAAACTCAATGAAATCCTAAAAATTGAAAACTATTTAACACTTGAGTAGCAATGGCACTCATGAGGTATTTAGCTTTTTAGCTCTAAACAAAAGTATAAATAAAACTGAAAATTGTGACATCATTTATGCAACGCTAGTGAAGAAAAGGGTATTCTTCGTTATTAATTTTTCCAAAATTTTCTTTAAGTGGCTCAACTAACAGAAATCATTGTTGAAGCACTACATTTGATTACATAATAAATCCCCCATTTCATCATGCACTATAAATAGTATAGCACTTCAACAATTTCTAGAAATATAGATTGCTTATCCTTTCATCTTTTAAACCAATGAAAAAAACTTGGACCATTTGGATGCAAGCCACCAGGGACCGCATAAAAGATCATTCCATAAAAGCCTCTCTATTCTTGTAGAGAGGCTTTTTGTTTTCAGCCACTGTCTATGACACTAAATCTTAATAATTTCGCCAATATATTTGTCAATACTGGAAGTAAATACATACCGACAAAAGCCTAATCCCATCTTTACAATGACGGTGGATTGGGTTATTTTTATGTAAAAATAAAAAGGAAAAGCCCCCATCGATGGCAGTCGAATGGGGGCCAAGAAAAAAATAAATCATGTGTAAAAATAGAATACTACCTTTTGGGAAAACACTCAAGTCCTATTTAAAGAATCATGGGGAAAAACGCCCCAATGTTTCTTTGTGTTGTCCCGATAAAGCATGTAAAAAAAGAACTTTATATAAGCATGGCCGCTATTTTCGGTGGGTGACTACTAAATACCAGTGCATCCCTATACCGATCTATCGTTGGTATTGTCCATTATGCGGAAAAACAGTTTCACTTTTTCCGGATTTCCTTATTCCTTGGGCTCGTGTTGTCACAACCGTTCGCGAAGCAGTCTTCAATCGCAGGAAGAAAGGAATCAGTTTTAAAAAAATTTCGCAAAATATTGTCTCTCCGACTATTGGTGGAATTTCTACTACTACTGTCAAACGATGGTGGAGTCGATACCTTGCACAAATTGACCAGACCTCTTTATGGGTTGCCGGGGAGCTTATTCATTTGGGAGAGGGGGAGGATCTACTTCGCCTACATTCAAAAGGAGTAAATCCAACCCCACTAGACACCCTTGAATGGTTTCATGCCCTTCTTCAAAAATACGTTAATCACTTCCAATTTAACCCATCGTTGATGGGCTATTTGTCTTTCCTAAATATTCACCTTCCCGCTGAGCTACGGATATAATATGAGCCATAATCCTACCGTCACAATCGAAGAAGAATGTGATTCTTCTATTTGACACCCTGTTTCACCTAAAATTTCCCTATTTACAACTAACCGTCCAACAAAATGAGCACTCCTGTCGAAATGGGCCTTGTGTGCCATAATTTTATGGAATATTCATAGAAGGAGAGATTAGAATTGGACGAGAAACAAAGACAAGAGATTGCCAATTTTCGTTATGGACTCATCGCCCCATTGGTAACGGGCAAATTGGAATCAGGAGAACAGGCACAGCTGCTAAAGGAAATTGCTAGGCATTCTTATGACATTCCATTCAGTACTGCCCAAAAAATAAGTGTTCGGACATTAGAAAGATACATGAAAGCATACAGAGAGGGTGGATGGGATGCATTAAAACCTTCTCCACGGGCAGATCAACTTAGGTCCAAGGCAATCGAACCGGAGGTTCTTGAAAAGGCCATTGCCTTAAAGAGAGAAAATCCAACTAGAAGTGTTCAGCAAATTATGGCCATCTTGGAGCTTGCCAAATTTGTTCAGCCAGGGGATCTGAAAGAGAGCACTCTTTCTAAACAACTCAGACGTCGGGGAATGACAAAAAAGGCAATGGAAAAGGAAAACAAGGACTCCTTTCGGAGATTTGAGGCAGAATATCGCAATGCCTGTTGGCAAGGGGATGTCCAGCACACCCTCTATTTACCCCATCCCGAAAAAAAGGGGAAGAAAAAAATGGCTTATCTGGTTGTATTCCTTGATGATTACAGCCGGTACGTAGTTCACGCACAGTTTTATTTTGAAGAGCGTGTGCCGCGGTTAGAGGATTGTTTAAAAAAGGCCATCTTAAAACATGGAGTTCCTGAAATGGTGTATGTCGATAATGGAGCAATCTATTCCTCTCACCATTTTGCCAGAATTTGTGGAAGATTGGGGACACAGCTTAAACATACTAGACCCTATCGCCCCCAAGGTCGTGGAAAGCAAGAAAAATTCTTCCGTTTTGTGGATCAGAGCTTCGTTCCGGAAGCATATGACTTAATTGAACAAGGGAAAATCATAACCATAGCCGATTTAAATCGATTTTTCGCAGCGTGGCTAGAGGTCGCTTACCACCAAAAAGTCCATAACAGCTTTAAACAGCGACCGGAGGATCGGTATCGCAAATGCGATCGCCCCATCCGAATGATTCCGCCAAATGAATTGATGGAGGTTTTCCTTTTAGAAGAAACACGCAAAGTTGATAAAACGAACTGCATTTCACTAATGGGGGTAGCTTATGAAGTGGAGCCGGGTTTAGTTGGTGAGAAAATTCAGCTACGTTTCGACCCTTATGATATGTCCATCATACAGGTTTGGAAAGATGAAAAAAGATTGAAAGATGCCGTTGTAATGGAACAGCGCTCCATGAAATGGGATAAACCAAAGGAAAGCCAGCAACCGGATACAGAAGAAACAACTCTGAAAACAGGACTTAATTATATCGAGCTTGTCTATGAGGAATATCAGGAACAACAAAAACAAAAACATCAGGGTGGCTTTGTGAGCCTTATGGAAGGGGAGAATCTGTATGATTAGTCATTTTTTCGGATGGGATCGTACCCCTTTTACAAAGGAAATTCCGACGGAGGATTTATATCAATCAAGTTCCTTTCAACAATGTGTAGCCCGGTTACAATACATGGTCAAAACACGTTCGTTTGGTTTAGTTACTGGGGAAATTGGGGCGGGAAAATCAACAGCCATCCGGTCCCTTCGGGACGGATTGGATCTCACAAAATATCAATTTATTTATCTATGTGATTCCTCTCTTAAACCAAGGGATTTTTACAGAGAACTTTTACATCATTTCGGGATCCCACCTAAATTTTTGCGAAGTGAGACGAAGCGTCAATTTGAACATGCCGTCTGGGATTTGTATGAAAATCAACAAAAAACTGCAGTTGTGATAATTGATGAAGCTCATCTCCTGCAAGGAGATATGCTTCAAGAAATTCGCTTTTTGACCAATTTCCAAATTGATAGTGTGTCCCCGTTGGCATTGGTGATGGTTGGACAGCCAGAATTGCGTTCAACGCTTCAGATGCGTCTATTTAAACCAATTACACAGCGTATGAATGTCCGCTATCATCTGGGGGGATTGGAACGAGAGGAAACACGAAAATATATTGAACATCAGCTTGAAACAGCGGGTGCAAAGCATCCGATTTTTACAGGTGAGGCCATTGACGCGATATATGGGCATACCCGTGGTATTCCGCGTGAGATCAACAATGTGTGTACTGCCTGCTTACTTGATGCCGTTGTACGAAAGGAAAAACTAGTCGATGCGATGCATGTAGATCGAATCTTAAACGAATATAAAGAATTCTAGGATGATGGGGGGAGAAACTAAGATGAAAAGCCGTTGGAAAGACATGAAATATAATGAGGCTCTTGATTGTTGGGTCGTCTTTTGGGGTGACGACACTGGTTACAAGGTTCGTTGTGGTGATTGGTTTGAGCTACACCTTAGGGGTGGAAGGAAACTTTCATGCCGGATGGAACTTGGTATGAAATGGTATATTATCGTTGGCCGTAATGACACGAAATTTATTTGAAACCCAATGAAACCTATCAGGTTGATATTTAGTAAAGGGGGAAGCTAGACCGGGTGGTCAGCTTCCCCCTTTTCAGCATTATATATATTCGCCAAACTACGGATAATAGATTCCGTCAATTTCTAAGGTGAATAAATATCACCAGCGAAAATGTCGGTTACAAATTAAAAAAATCACCGCCAAAGTCGGTTCCGAAATTACCGACAAACAGGGTGATTAATAACAGCTTTTGTGCATTACCAGATTGATACAAACATATTACAAGCATATATACATCATATGCATTTTAAAAAAGAGCAGTTATAAATTCTATTACCCTTTATGCTCCTCCTCCAATAGCTATAGCTCTTTCTCACTTTGACCGACTTTCCTCTAAGAAGAGCCTTTTATATAAAAATTCCATTACAAACTATAAGCTAGTTGGAATCCTGTGGGCACCCAGGTCTGAAACGTACTTGATTACTTTAGCTTTTGGAGGTGATAGGTATGTCACAAATGCTTGTTGGTGTAGATGTGAGCTTACGTTCTCATCATGTCCATTTCATGAAAGAGGACGGTAATTCATTGGCTGACTTTTCTGTTTCTAATGATCAATCCGGGGCCGATACCCTGATCAAACGTATGTTAGAAGCAGCGGAAAAGAGTCAGGTAACACAACTAAAAATTGGAATGGAAGCCACAGATCAATACAGTTGGCATCTTGCCCACTACCTTAAAGATCAATTGAAGGGTTATGAACCTCGTTTCCAATCCTTTATCTACACGATAAATGC
This sequence comes from Bacillota bacterium Lsc_1132, assembly GCA_044598425.1. GTDB lineage: Bacteria > Bacillota > Bacilli > Bacillales > Cytobacillaceae > JAEVLT01. The sequence goes on along the minus strand of CP172536.1, from coordinate 483,821 downwards.
GAGAAAAGTCGCTCGTTTCAAGAAAGGCTATGATTCTTTGCCAAAGAACGACCGAATAGATGCCTGGGTCATCGCTGACCACTTGCGATTTGGTCGACTACCTAATGAAATGAAAGATGCAGTTCAATATGAAGCTCTGCAACGCCTTACAAGAACGAGATTTCATTTCATGAAAGAAATTGGGCGAAATAAAACCTATTTTTTAAATCAGCTTTTCTTGAAATTCAGTGGATTGCGTCAAGACAATCCCTTTTCGAATACATTTGGTACTACTAGCTTAGCTGTGATTGAAGAGTTAGAGCCTGAAACGATTGCCGAAATGAGTATTGAAGATCTGGTTAAATTTCTACAGAATAAAGGTAAAAATCGCTTTGAAAACCCAGAGGAATTGGCCAAGTATCTTCAAAAGTTGGCTCGAACTTCCTATCGTTTAGACAAAGCCATGCAAGATCCAGTGAATATTTCTTTATCCGTTACGTTAAGCACCATTCAACATATGGAATCACAGGTAAAACGCTTGGATAAAGAGATTGCCAAACTCATGAAAGGCATTCCACAAACATTAACATCCGTTAAAGGAATTGGCGACGTGTTTACAGCTGGTTTAATCGCCGAGATTGGTGATATAAGACGTTTTAAAAACCATCATTCATTGGCTAAATATGCAGGACTTGTTTGGAATCAATACCAATCTGGTGAGTATGAATCCGAGGAAACAAGCCGCATGAGAACCGGAAATAAATATTTAAGATATTATCTCATTCAAGCTGCAGAATCTATTCGTAAATATGATTCTGAATACAAAGCGTTTTACAACAAGAAATTTAATGAAGTTGCAAAACATCAGCACAAACGTGCTCTCGTCTTAACCGCAAGAAAATTGGTACGGTTGGTGTATTCTCTACTAAGCACCAATCAATTGTACACACCACCGGAAAGGAGAGACTAAGAAATACTCTTTCACATCCTTCCAAATGCCCAGCTTCGCACACTAAAAAATGGAAAAATAATGAAAAAAGTGCGAGGTTTATTTGGTATACCCTTTTATAGGGGTTTTTCGTCTTTAAGGCAAAATAATTTCCAATTCTTTAATTTTTTGTGCTTGACATATTACCACTGAGCTTAAATGCAATGGTTATAAATCCTGCGATTAAATTATTGTAATTATCTGATAATTAAATTTAAATTGATTATAAGCCGATAAAAAAGTAATCACCCCTAGCAAATACTTGTGAATGGCTGATGGGGTGATTACTTTCATCCATAATATTAAGCTGGCCGCTCTTCATCGGCAATTGCTCGGCTATAGATATTACCAGTACCTATACCCTTAACATTATTATATTATAAGCTGATTTTTTTATAAAGCAATCCAATTTTAATACTTAAATCCGAACAAAGCTCCAGATCCATCTTCATTTTGTTCAAGTTTACATACAATATCTTCTTTATTCAATTTATCTAAAGAGACATCTGAATCTATTAAGCTAATAATATATTGTACATCATTATCAGCACAATAATCTTCAATAAATTCAAGATAGGACTCTTTTCGATTCTCATGCAATGCTTCAAAGGGTCCATCATGGTATAGAAATTTAAAGAAACTTTTATTGGAATAATAGCTTAATATAGCTAAATCAAAACACATACATAGCATTTTTCGATATGAGAATCCTTCATCTTCATGTGTTAAAGTTCCATTATCTGTAATTATACCAGCATTAAACTCAACATTCGATGTTGTATTAGTTGAGATATCAATTATTCCATTCTTACTTGTTATTTTTTCAAAATAAGTCTTAAAAAGATACCTAATATCATTTAAAACTTTGTTTCCACTTTCTATTTTCGCATCAATTGTTTCATTAATTATTTCAAGTTCCTTTTTCTTTTCATTTAACTCTTTAATATCAGTTCTGGTCTGTAAAATTATTTCTTTTTGTGTCTCAAGACTTTGGATACTCTTTTCTTTTTCAATTAAATTAGATCGCAAATGTTTGTATTTATTTATTACATCGTTATCTTGCAATACATTTAAGATATTTGAACGTTGTTTACCTAACTCTTTTAACTTATCATCAACTATCTTAAGTTCTACTTTCTTGTCAGAGAGAAGCTTTGATAGATGCAGTCTTCTATCTTCAATTAAAGACTTATTAAAATTTATTAACTCTTCATAGGATTTTTCTAATTGATCACTAAAATATATTTCGACTTCGGTAAACAATTCTTTAATATAGTCAAAATCAAGAAACTCTTTAGTAGCTAAGGAGTTTTCAATAAGTTCAATATCAGACCTTAGATTATAAACTTTATTTTGTAAAGAAATTGATTTGTTTTCAATCTCTTTAATTAATTCTTTACTAATCTGTTTTTCATTTAAATAAAAGTTAAATGAGTCAAGATCTTGTTCCAACATATCTTTTTCTCTAGTCAAAATATCTATTTGCCCATTTATTCTATCTATATCTGAGGCACTATAATAGTCCTCCATATTTTTTATTTTTGTTTTTAAATTTTCAATTTCATTATTTAGTTCGTATCTCTTTAAAAGTACGTCACTCTCAAATCCTAGTAATTCATACACAAAGGGTTTCCATACTTGGTCTGTAGAACTTGAGAACTTTTTTAATTGGAAAACATCACTATAATCGTTTTGAGTCCTAATAAAATAACCTACTAATTTTCTATAATCATAATTTCTTAGTATATCAAAGTTTAAATTCTCATTTAAAATGGTTGTTGCCGGAATAACATTTTCACTCGTAGTATTTAGAACTAAATTTGTGTAATCCCATTCATCACATTCTAATAGTTCTGATGAATATTCAAGTATTTTTATGTCTACTCTTGTTATGTTATTAAAAGATCTTCTAATTGTTAAAAATTCACCATTATTTAATTCTAATTCTAAATAAAATGTATGATCCTTAAAAACCTTTTTCTTGTTATAAAAATAGCTGCCCTTTTTTACTTCCTTAAGTAGCATGAAATCTATCAAATGGACAAGTGCACTTTTCCCAAGATTATGAGGATCATTTACATTTTTATTTTGAACATAACCAAAAATGATATTTAATCCATTTTTAAATTTTATATTTTTAAACCTTGAATCATCAGAATATAGTCTTGATAATTTCATATTTTCATCTCCAAGACGTCAGATTCAATATCGTAGTCAACCTTACCTAGAAGGAATAAAAAATCTACAGCAGGTAAAAACAAATACAGGGTATCATCACCAATATGCTTTTCTAATGCATTAAAAAGATTTCCGTAGCTACATTTGTATCCATTTTCTTTGAACACCTTTATTAATAAAGCCACTGCATAAATTAAACTTCTATTTAATTCTGTAAATTTATCCGGTTTCAGCATTGTTATCACCGTTTTCTCCAATGTGACATATGTAATACATAAAATGTATTACAACACTCACCATTTCCTCATTCTCTAAGATGTCAATATCATTAGAATTTAGAAACCTATCAATAATATCATTCAAAACTTCACTAAAATAATTTTTTTCTCGTTTGATAATAGGAATTTTATTATTAATAGTCTTCTTTATATTATTGTAGGATTTCCTTAAAACTTTATTACGAGGATCAGATAATATATCTTTAATAGTTTTAAAATAAATGCTACTTTCAATTATGACACTGTTGTAATCATTACAACCTTCTTCTTCTAAGTTATTTATTTCGTTCTTTGCAGCGATGTTTATTCTTTTTAATCCATCATCATCTTGTACTCTTTGATTAGCTTCCAATTCATCCACTAGCTCAAATTCCAAAAAGTCAATTACCTTTTTTAAATTATATGGATTAATCACTTCACTTCTTAAATGTATAACGTTTTGCTGATATACATTACCATCATTATTAAAGACTGGGCTGTAATCGCCACTTGTGGTGGTTTTACTCCTCGTCATTTCCGATCACCAAAGTTACCTTTAACATCACCTTTATTTGTGAAAATAGGACTATTCTTTCCTTTTGTTTCATTTGTGTTTTGGTTTACCCTTATAGATTTAAACAAATATCCTCCTGTTGCCCCAAGGAGAAGCGTTAGGAGATGAGTTAAAACTGTTGTCCAATCAATTGTCATTTAAAATCACCTTCTTCTAAATTGTCATTCCCTTGTAAAAGTCTAAAATTATTATTCCAAACTATGAAAATATTTACAATACTTATCAATAAAAAAACTCCCCAGGATAACCAGATATTTTTAATCTGTATCCTTTAAGGGAGTATATTGGATTCTATTAATATTATAACCTTTGCATTCTGTGGCCAATCTCTTTATTGTTCCTCATCCTTTTTATTACAGAATTTGTTATAAACTCAAGTTGTTTTCCTGTGATTTTTTCTCGTATGAGCATTCTTTTTACCGCTAGTTTTACTTTATCATAGATGTCGATGTTCACTTGTCAGATCAACTGAGAGCTGTTTTTAACTTCTTTAACAGTTTTATGGATCAAGTCAGCTATAAATTGATTATCAAAGACATCCAATTCCAATGAAATTATTACTTTAAAGAACTCAATTTCTTCATCAGATAAGCCCAAATCATCCCTTTGTTTTGCTTCTTCCTCAATTTCTTTATTCAATTGTACCATCATCCTGACTATGTCTGCAGCTTGGATAATTATGAAATACAAAACACCTGTTAACCCTTTTGAAAAGACGGGTGGTGCTCCAAATCGAAAGCAATTTAATTATTAGGAATCCAGGTCAAAGGTTAATTGAATATGCGCCTTATTATTCAGCCTTCGCTTCTTAAGTAAATCTTCGCCTCTAACACCTCTTTTATATCTTCTTTGAACAGTTGTATACTGCAGTCCGGCTTCTTTTGCCCACACACTCAACGGTTTAATTATTCCGTTAATTTCTACATGTGCCAATGTTCTCCGATTGGTGCCAAGAGGTCGTCTTCCTTACATCCGGTACGGACCCTTCTTTGTATGGTTTTATAGGGGAGACCACTAATTTCTGCCCATTCTCCAATCGTTTTACTCTCACCATTAATAGGTATGTACACACTATTCCTATTATTTCTTGATTGTTCAAGATTCGTACTCCATTTGCAGTTTCCAGGTTCATAATTTCCATTTACATCTATTCTATCAATCGACAAACCATCGTCATAACCGTTGTTCAATGCCCATTCTTCAAAGGCTTCAAACTCTTCCAATCATCACAACAGAAATTCCTCTTCCTCCATATCGTTCATAATAATCTAAATTTGGACTTTCACATCTTGAATGCATGAGAGACCAAATATTATATAATCTTGTCCATCTCATTCCATGAGTTTTACTGGTTTCTTTCTTTCCAACAAAAATACAATTTTCAGGGTAATACCCGTCATCCTTGTCTTTCCTAGCTAATTCTAACCCTTCTTGATAACCATTGTGCACGGCCCAATTTACAAAAGCTTCAGGATCCTCTCTCCATTCATCACAGATCCATAAATGTTTACCTTTATAACGGTATCTATATTACTTCCATAACATTTAAGTCTTATAGTTTTCCATACTTTATAAACTTTAGTTCCGCTCAATCCGTGTCTTTTACCTAATACCAATATAAACACCTCGACTTGCATTTTTGAACATAAAAAGATAACTAGTGTAAAAGCTCGCTTCCCTAAATACCCATATTTTACACACACTTTAAGTTTAGGTGTTCTTTACTCTGACTCTAAAGTGCAACAACATCTAGCCAATAAACAATATGACTATAAAATTGAAAAAGGCACCTCCCTTATTAAGGGAAAGCGCCCTTTAATAGAATTACAAGATCTTCTATTAACTGGTTACTAATTCCAATATGATATTATTATTTGTGATATTATCAAAAAAGTAGGTGACAAAATGGCCAAAAGAAGTTATGACCCTAAACTAGTTAGAGTAAAAGGGATAAAGGCAAATAAGAATCCCCTTAACAGTAAAGTTGAAATTAGAACTTCTCTGAGAATTCCTTTAAAGAGAGGCATTGCATCATGTATCCTTATGAATCCAAGTACCGCTGATAGCATTGACTCCGATGATACCATTAACTTTGTTACTGAATACATTCATAAGAACATTCCTGAAATCCATTGGATAAGGTTTTACAATCTTTACCCTTTTTATGAACCTAGGTCACCCAAGATCTATAATCTAATTCATAATTTAACACCATTAGAATATAATACTGCAATGGATTCAAATAGACTAGAAATTAAGAAATCCCTTGAATCAACTACTCATTTGTTTCTTGGTTACGGCCAATGCAGTGGAGATGCCAATGATAAGGCCCGTTATTATAATATCGAAACAGTTAAGTTATTGAACATGATTGAGAAGAAGTATAAGAACGATATTTTTGTATTTGAAACTTCTCAATCAAATAAGATACTTATCAAAAATAAGTATCCTAGACATCCTAACCCTAATAATGAACACTTTGCTATTAATCATCACAAGTGTCACATTAAGAACGGATCGATAATACTAATTTGAGAGACACGGGTGAATACTATTCCTTCTTCATCCGATCCGTTAGTGAAAAAGCGTTCCTGCTTATTGAAGAAACGCTCCAAAGATTGCAAAATGGGCACCAATCCTCAAGAAAGGCGCCCGTTTGTCGGAGACTAAATTATTCAATTAGCTTAATTATGATAAGGTTCACCGCATTTACTTAACCGTCAGTTTTTACAGGGGAATAGGATTAGTTGTTTAAAGATTAGATTATTTCAATACTAGATTTTCCCTGGTAAAACATTTAATTGGATACCTTTATTTATCATTTGTTTTTTATCCGACTTATTATTTCGTATGTTAGTTCTCTTCTCCATTTTGATCAAAAAGCATATGCAATTGCACACGACCATATATGTTTTTACGTTTATTCGCAAATTCCAACTTTTCTAAACTATCAAATCCCTTTCTTACCGCTATTGAGAGGCTATTAATCAATCTTTTATCAAGGTCGTCCTGCAATGCATAAAGTTCAAGTTCCTCTACCATTCGAGAGACAACCATCATAATAAAAGAGATTCCCCTCGGAATAAATGTGGCTACCAGTGCACGAGCCCGCGGGCACAATTTTGCCGTGGCTGTAGACCCATCTGGATTGCCACCTAACAAGCGCTCTATCTCATTTAAGGGTTTGCCACTAATCCATCCTTGTATGCCAGGAAGAAGGGTAGATAAAACGGATCCGTCCAAAGATGCACTAGAAGGTTGGCCTGCAGCTGCAAGGGTAGACCTATAAACATCTTGTAGCAAATACTCCCGGGATTCCGAATCTTCAATCAACCAATTGATAGTCCAATCAATCCAAACAATAATTGAGGTTGGCAAGTGACCAGCAGAAGTTAACAGTAAGCCCGAATTATAAAAAATTAGCGCACCTTTCCGGTGCGCATTACAAATAGCCGTATATCCTGATTTTTTTAATCAAATATACGGCTTATTTCATTTATTTACTGCATTCTGCCTGGATCATTTTTGACCAAGGCATGTATTGGTCTAAAATTTCAGGGTTTTGATGGATGCCAAGATTCGGTAGGTCCGTTAAAAGTTTCTTTATGTATTCATAGAAATCAACGCCGTTACTTTTGGCTGTTTCTGCGATACTCAAACAAATGGCGTTCGCTTTTGCGCCGGCTTCACTAACACTGAAGAGCCAATTTTTTCTTCCTAGAACGTTGGGACGGATGGCATTTTCTGCTGGATTATTATCAATTTCAATGCGCCCATCATTCAAGAATGCTTTTAGTCCATCTACCCTGTTCAATGTGTATTCAGCTGCTTTAGCAAGGGCATTTTTTCCGTAGAATGGTGACGTTTCAACCCACTCAAAGAATTTATCTACAATTGGCTTCGAGTATTTTTGGCGTTTTTTTCTTCGTTTACTCGGAGACAAATGTTTAAATTTCCTTTCGAGTTGATATAATTCATCGCAATAGCCCACTCCAATTCGGCCATTTTTGCTGTCTGCTTTCAGCCAATAACGACGAACATGGGCCCAACAATTCGCGAATGTAACGCCTTCCAACTTATCATAGGCGGAATAACCATCGCAAACGATCGTTCCAGAAAAGCCTTCAATGAAACCTTCAAGGACAGATCGAGCCCGTGATAATGCGCTATGAAAGAGAGTTATTGGTGGTCCTTGGCATGGAACACTTCGAGACACCCAATTATATGCATTGATCTGACCGGATTTCCCATCGGATCGATTGATAATTTGTCCATATGTTTCATCTACATGCAAAACAGATTTAGCCATCATCAACTCTTTCATTCGTTCGTAAATAGGTAAAAGCCAATCCTGTGCTGTACGGATGACCCAATTCGAAAGGTTTTTATCATTTGTATCAAGGCCATAGCGATCCCATTCCTTAACCTGGCGGTAAAGGGGTAAGTATTGTACAAATTTATCATAAATAACTTTGGCAAGCACGCTAGGGCTTGCGATGCTACGCTGAATCGCTGGTTGTGGTGCTTTCCCACGTTTGATTTGCGCTGGCTGTGATGAATCACTTTTGCAGTCTTTACACTCATACGCATGTTCAATGTGTTGCACTTTCATCATTTTCGCAGGAATAAATTTTGCCTCTTCACGGACGATTGTACTGCCAATTTCAATCATTTGCCCTTGGCAACAGTCACAAATCGTATTTTCCGGATGATGGTGAATTGCTTCTATTTCAATATCTTGATGCAAAGAGTCATTTCGTTTTTTCGATTGAACTTTTCGTACAACAGTATAAGATATTGTCTGTTGGCTTTGTTCTTCTGTGTGCTCAGGTTCGCTAAAAGCCGGGTCATCATCAAATAATGAGCCTTGCCCGTCTGGCACGTTATATTTCGTTTTTTCAGTTTTTGATCCAAATAAAAGTTTAGTTAAATGGCGTACTTGTTCGGTTAACGCTTCGATCTGTTTTGATAATTCTTTGTTTTGTTGATTCGAATGAGCCAATTGCTCTTCGAGCAGCCGAATTAATTTCTCGTTTTGATTTTCATTCGCAGAAGAAGCGTTCGCCACACCATTCACCACTTTTCGTTCGGTTTCATTCATCTTATTATAACTAGTTCGAACAGCGGAATAAAGAAAAAAATAGTGGTTTAACAAATTTAGAATACACCTCTTGGAGATGGTTGAATTGCCTTTGGCTGTTGGATTGATAACCCTTCGAGCAGCCATCGAACCTCCTGCTGAGAAAGTTTGCGTACCTCATTTTCGTCTTTGGGCCATTGCAATTTGCCATTATCCAAACGTTTATAAAGCATGGCGAAGCCATCACCGTCGAAATACAAACATTTATAGCGATCCTTACTCCAGCCAGCAAATAAGAAAATGGAATCACCATATGGATCCAGTTCAAAAGAATCTTGGATCAATGTGGCTAATCCATCAATGCCTTTTCGCATGTCGGTCTTTCCACAAATGATGTAAATATTTTTCACACTTGTATAGTCGTGTTTCACAGATATTTCAGCTCCCTCATAACCGTTTGGATGATGTGCTCATCCACGCCGTTGGAGAAGGAGATTTCTACGTTTGCCGTTTTGATCGTGCAAACGTTATTAGCAGAGGTTGATGATGAAGTGGATTTATTTGAAACTTTGTATTCGGAATGTAATGTAACGGGGACAATTGTAAGTTTTTGTTGCGGCATTTGAAAAGCACCTCCCATAAATTGATACATTCATAGTACCAGGAGGCGCTGCGTGTTTATATGCGTTGTTTGATTGGGGGCTTACAGTTAACAATTTTAATTTCAATCGTTCCAATAGGTTAAATGGAATACCGCTTTGAGACGCGAGCTTAATCTCATACAAATCCGGTTTACTATCTAACACAACCTTTGCTTCATCCCATAGTTTTTCAATTTTCAGGACATAACTTTCTTCAAGCTGATTGTTTTTTGCCAAGAAAACACCGAAAGAGCGTAAAATAACATCTTCTGACAATACCACATCTGCTTCCGCTTTTAGAGCGGCAAGACGGTTTATTGTATAACGGACTTCCAAGTCTTCAAGTCTGCCCTCCGAAATTCTATCAAGAACCACTTCTAACGGATCACTTATAGTCACACACCGATCGTCTATAGGTAGAACTGACAATAACTTTTTCTTCAATTCATTAGGCGGAGGAGCATCTGGTGTGAATGTGACAATGGGCTCTGGAATTAGAATAACAACTCCATTAGCTAGATGACCTGCTCGCCCAGCTCTGGCAGCTGCATTCAAAATCTCATGAGCCTCCAAGTCTTCGCGTTGCTGCCCCTTTCCCATACGTTTATCACCTGCAAGTACAGCTAGATGGGCTGGAAGATTTAATCCCTGTGCAAGTGTTGGTGTTGCTACAATTACTTTAGCGCCGTTTTTTCTGCGGAAAAGTCTCTCGGACAACATCCGTTCCAACTTAAGCATTGAAGCATTATGCGGAACGGCAATAAAACTTGAACCACCAAAAATTGAGTGTTTCGAATGGCCCAGTTCAAGCTTTAGACTTTCCCATAATTCACTTTCGAATTTATTTAGTTCAACCGTTCCCCTTAAATTACCTGCTATAATTCGTGATGTACTTACTGCATCGTCCTTTGTATTTACGAAGATGATGGTTTTAAGACCCGCATTATTTGCGCGTATCGCAATATTAGCTGCAACCTTATTGACATTAGGACTTACAGTAATCCCACCATACCTCCTCAACTTACCAGTAAGCTGAACAGGTTCATCCATAATTTTAGTAAATGCAAACGAATTAGTAGGTAGCCAATTATGCTGCAATCCCCAAACAACGTGAGGAATTACTTTTAGTTCTCGCTCTGCCGAGACCCGCAGACCAGTTGCAGTTCTGCCTTGCAATTTATTAAGACTATGTTGCTTCTCATAGGCTCGTTCTTTAGCTCCACTGATTTCCTCTTGGTGATAGACAACTACGCCTCGTGCCTGGCGGCTAGGCTTCCAAAGGAGATCAACATCTTGACACGGGCGACCAGTTAAATCGGCAATCCAATCCGCAAACTGTTTTCCATTCTTTAGCATGGCCGATAAAAACAACAGATCCGCATCGGGAGCAGCTGCATAAAAAGCCAAAAGACATAACATTCCATCTAACGATCGTCTGATTTTCCCCGACTGTGGACTAAGGATGTGGCATTCATCAAACACCAACAATCCAACATTTTCAAAAGACTTTGGATTAAACGAAAGCATTGCAAGGCATCGCTCAGGGGTCATGACTTCAATATCCTGAAGTTGAGTTCCATCAATAAAGAGAGAATCGAAGTCACTTGATACACCCAGTCCAAATTGCTCCTCCGGAAAAATGGCTTGCAAATCTTCAGTAAGTTGCTCAACTAGAGCATGCGTTGGCACTAGAAATACAACCTTTTTACCTCGCGAAAGGTTGCCGGCGATTTTCAATACGCTGACAGTTGTTTTACCTGCCCCAGTTGGAAGAACCAAAACTGAAGATTGACCTGTCTGATAAAATTGTTTTTCATTGGCCTCTCGGTGGTTTTGCCAAAGGAAGGGCATATCATTCGCCCGGAAATGTAACCACCTTTCCCAAAATTCCTTATTTGCTCCATCAGGTGGAGGGAGTTTCGTCAGCGCAGCTTGTTCAACGGCATTAGCTGCAGATAATAGTATTGAAGCCAAGTGAGCAGGTCCGGCGTATACCGTGCTCAAAGGAAAACCTAGATTTTTAGCTTTTTTGTGAGACAGTTCGATTACATGAGAAAAAGCTTCTTGCGCGTTTGAGTATTTTCCAGATACTGTATCAGGAGATGGAACTGACATTATATTTGCAGCAAGGAGTTCAATCCCCTCCGCTAGTACAGCAGCTAAGGAGCGTAGAGCATGATCTTGGAGGGTTCCACCCTCAGCCTCAGGATTCTCATCTCTCCACTTTGTCGCCCGTTTTAGAATTTTATTGAGTCTACCGGTGACGAGATCTTTTATATGTAAGCCAAGAATCAATACCTCATGCGGTCCCCTTGGTTCTGGAATCAAGTTACCCGCTTCAAATGCATCCGCATATTGCTCGGCTGCTAGAAACAAAATAGCCGCTGCTATAGCGGAATCTACACTATCCCGGTCAATTGGGGAAAGCCGATTTTCATCTGATGCATGTGTTTGGCCTCTTGAAATTATAAGCCTAGCAGTTCCAGCTACAAAAGAAGCAGCCCGCCGGTTGATTGGATCCTCTTCAATGGACGCAATAGTTTCATATACATCCGCTATACGTTCAAGCGGCCACTGATTATCTAAGACTATATCCTTAGTGCCGGCCGCACTCTTTAAACGAGCAGAAACAAGCTCTGCATAATGTCGGGTCAATATTTGAGGGAGATTGTGAGCATTCAAGGTGGGGAGACTTGGTGCCTCGCTAAGTATTATTGAAGTTCGTTCGTCAAACATTGGCGGCCTCCCTTTCCTCAAATTCATTCAGAGCATGTATCACATGTTCTGCTAACTCTTGAAACCAATCACGTAGATTACCTGATACGATAAACGTTGCGCCAATTCGCTGAGACTTTAAAATATCTGTCAACCCATCGTAACCTTTGAACAATTTTTGGCGTTCCTCAGCATTGCAGATGCCCGAGTTAACTGTCAAAGCTGCCCTGTAGGTTCTATATGTCTTATCATAAACTTTTTCTGCAGCTAAATTTGCAGCTGTACCCTTTAAACCACTCTGTTTAATAAGATTAACTGCATTTGCCAGCAAATCACGTCCACGTTTATTTTGGTGATGTTCGGTAAATGCTTGCATAACTTGATCCCTAAACTTATCTCTTGGGTTTTCTGTGCATTTATCCTCACAAATAGTGGTATGTAGGACTACCTTTTCTATGGGATCCATTTGAATAATCAAGCCATCAAGACCTTGAGTAGTTGAACTAATGTGGGGATCTTTCAGATATGTATTTTCGTCCGCTACTTGTTGCGACACTATCCAGGAGATGCATTCGAAGAGAAAACCATCTCGATGATAGCGGGAAACCTCTCTTTTTCTATCTGTTGTACCTCGAATCTCTAATTGTTCCCGCGCTTCATTGTAAAACTCTGATATCGAACGTACTGGTATAACTGGACCAAGTTCGTAAATAATTTCAGCTGCATGCTCGGCTTGACCAAGAGATATTAACGCAATAATCTGTGCTAACTCACTGATATTACCAACTGACCATAAATGGCCAGTTACATTATCATCAACTTCTACTATTTGTGAAGACATAGAAGGCATATCCCAACCACCTAAGTAAGAGAATAGAAAGGCTTGTTTGAATCTCTTGTAAAATTAATATTAACTAAAATGAAAAGCTACTATTAAAATCCATTTTCTATTAAAAAATTATATCATAAGTAGCATAGCAGAGATTTACCCATTCCAAATAATTAGGATGTTATGCATTTTTGATAATTATAATAACATTTATTTTAACTCCAAAATTTTATTTTAAAAAAGGACATAAGAAGTTTTCATATCTTCCTTTGTCCTTTTTTGCTATACATAAATAAGCTTAGCTTGTATAACTTAAGAAAAAAATGCCTCTATTTATGGCTGTGTATTGATACTTAATAATTGAACTTGCGTAACTGAATAATCAATAAATGATGGATTCGGTAGGGCATACGTCATTTGAGCAGCAATTCCTCCATCAAATCCACTTTGTGTTCAGTAAGCATCACCGGAAACGAATTTCCGAATTTATCCCCATCCAACTAAAGTTAAAATTTCCTATATGTATTTTTAAAAATATAAAATTTTTCTCGACCTACCTGGTATTAATAATATTTATGTCGAAGGTAATTTGAGCCCCGGGTATGTCAATCCGAAAGTAAATATATTAGATGAAAGTCCACTATGTAGAACAACGCCCTTCGGGTAAAGGAAGCCTTCCTTCTGACACAAATACCTGCTCTATTTGATTTGAGATTGCTTTTAAAAACCCCAAAACCTTCCCCTCATACTTTCTATTGGAATGAGTGGAAAACACTTATTTCATCTTCTTATCTTTGTTCTACATCATTTCGAAAGGAGGCATTACAGCGAGTTTATAATCATGTCATAAACCTAGAACACATCATTATAACAACTAAAAAATTGGAAGGATGAATGAATTTATGTATACTTGTCATTTCTGTCACACTAGCATTTCTAAAGCATTTGTAGGTTCAGAAAATGAAGGAAAGGTCTACTCTTGTTTTAATTGCTTCATACAGACACTAAAACCGTTTAGGTTTGATGGAGAGCTGGTTTTCTATCCGATGTTGGGTATTCGTAAAATTCAACCTGGGGATTCTGTTGCCTTTTATGACAAAGGAGGCAACGAACTTGCTAGAGTTAATTTAAAATCCTATGATGAAGGATTTTTAAGCTACTTGAAAGAAGAACTAGCTCAAGATACAGAGGTAAAAATTGAGGATATTACATTAGTTATTGAACCTCATGATATTCAATTAAGAGAATAAAGAAAAAACGGGCGCTAAAGCCCGCTTGAAGTCTATATTTACTGTTTATTTAATTAAGGGAATATTATTCCCCGATTTAATTTCAACCACTTAATTAACCTAGCAAACTTTGAATGGGTTCTGGATCATATATTTGTTGCTCCAAAAGATAGGGAATCAATATAGCAGCTTGGTATTTATTGATTTCCTCAATATTGACTAGAAGTACTTTCTTTTCCTTTATTAGTTTACTCTCAATGAGCTTGATCTGCCTCACAGAAGGCTTCTCAATAATCCATTTGGTTTTATGATTAATTACCATAATCTTTTGGGCCTCTTTTATTATTGATAGAGCTTTGCGATTGTTTGATTTATAGTGGAAAGGTATCTCTTCAAATAACTGCTTATCAATTTGATAGTCAGATGTTCCAAATTTCTTATGACTGTATATGAAGGGTGTACGAAGATCGATATACATGGCGATATCTTTCACCAGTTTCTTCTTATTAGCTTGTAAAAGAGTATCGTTTAGTTCTTTCGCAAGCACCAAATACTCGTAACAACGTAAGCCCGAATTATAAAAAATTAGCGCACCTTTCCGGTGCGCATTACAAATAGCCGTATATCCTGATTTTTTTAATCAAATATACGGCTTATTTCATTTATTTACTGCATTCTGCCTGGATCATTTTTGACCAAGGCATGTATTGGTCTAAAATTTCAGGGTTTTGATGGATGCCAAGATTCGGTAGGTCCGTTAAAAGTTTCTTTATGTATTCATAGAAATCAACGCCGTTACTTTTGGCTGTTTCTGCGATACTCAAACAAATGGCGTTCGCTTTTGCGCCGGCTTCACTAACACTGAAGAGCCAATTTTTTCTTCCTAGAACGTTGGGACGGATGGCATTTTCTGCTGGATTATTATCAATTTCAATGCGCCCATCATTCAAGAATGCTTTTAGTCCATCTACCCTGTTCAATGTGTATTCAGCTGCTTTAGCAAGGGCATTTTTTCCGTAGAATGGTGACGTTTCAACCCACTCAAAGAATTTATCTACAATTGGCTTCGAGTATTTTTGGCGTTTTTTTCTTCGTTTACTCGGAGACAAATGTTTAAATTTCCTTTCGAGTTGATATAATTCATCGCAATAGCCCACTCCAATTCGGCCATTTTTGCTGTCTGCTTTCAGCCAATAACGACGAACATGGGCCCAACAATTCGCGAATGTAACGCCTTCCAACTTATCATAGGCGGAATAACCATCGCAAACGATCGTTCCAGAAAAGCCTTCAATGAAACCTTCAAGGACAGATCGAGCCCGTGATAATGCGCTATGAAAGAGAGTTATTGGTGGTCCTTGGCATGGAACACTTCGAGACACCCAATTATATGCATTGATCTGACCGGATTTCCCATCGGATCGATTGATAATTTGTCCATATGTTTCATCTACATGCAAAACAGATTTAGCCATCATCAACTCTTTCATTCGTTCGTAAATAGGTAAAAGCCAATCCTGTGCTGTACGGATGACCCAATTCGAAAGGTTTTTATCATTTGTATCAAGGCCATAGCGATCCCATTCCTTAACCTGGCGGTAAAGGGGTAAGTATTGTACAAATTTATCATAAATAACTTTGGCAAGCACGCTAGGGCTTGCGATGCTACGCTGAATCGCTGGTTGTGGTGCTTTCCCACGTTTGATTTGCGCTGGCTGTGATGAATCACTTTTGCAGTCTTTACACTCATACGCATGTTCAATGTGTTGCACTTTCATCATTTTCGCAGGAATAAATTTTGCCTCTTCACGGACGATTGTACTGCCAATTTCAATCATTTGCCCTTGGCAACAGTCACAAATCGTATTTTCCGGATGATGGTGAATTGCTTCTATTTCAATATCTTGATGCAAAGAGTCATTTCGTTTTTTCGATTGAACTTTTCGTACAACAGTATAAGATATTGTCTGTTGGCTTTGTTCTTCTGTGTGCTCAGGTTCGCTAAAAGCCGGGTCATCATCAAATAATGAGCCTTGCCCGTCTGGCACGTTATATTTCGTTTTTTCAGTTTTTGATCCAAATAAAAGTTTAGTTAAATGGCGTACTTGTTCGGTTAACGCTTCGATCTGTTTTGATAATTCTTTGTTTTGTTGATTCGAATGAGCCAATTGCTCTTCGAGCAGCCGAATTAATTTCTCGTTTTGATTTTCATTCGCAGAAGAAGCGTTCGCCACACCATTCACCACTTTTCGTTCGGTTTCATTCATCTTATTATAACTAGTTCGAACAGCGGAATAAAGAAAAAAATAGTGGTTTAACAAATTTAGAATACACCTCTTGGAGATGGTTGAATTGCCTTTGGCTGTTGGATTGATAACCCTTCGAGCAGCCATCGAACCTCCTGCTGAGAAAGTTTGCGTACCTCATTTTCGTCTTTGGGCCATTGCAATTTGCCATTATCCAAACGTTTATAAAGCATGGCGAAGCCATCACCGTCGAAATACAAACATTTATAGCGATCCTTACTCCAGCCAGCAAATAAGAAAATGGAATCACCATATGGATCCAGTTCAAAAGAATCTTGGATCAATGTGGCTAATCCATCAATGCCTTTTCGCATGTCGGTCTTTCCACAAATGATGTAAATATTTTTCACACTTGTATAGTCGTGTTTCACAGATATTTCAGCTCCCTCATAACCGTTTGGATGATGTGCTCATCCACGCCGTTGGAGAAGGAGATTTCTACGTTTGCCGTTTTGATCGTGCAAACGTTATTAGCAGAGGTTGATGATGAAGTGGATTTATTTGAAACTTTGTATTCGGAATGTAATGTAACGGGGACAATTGTAAGTTTTTGTTGCGGCATTTGAAAAGCACCTCCCATAAATTGATACATTCATAGTACCAGGAGGCGCTGCGTGTTTATATGCGTTGTTTGATTGGGGGCTTACGTAACAACACTCTGCAGCTTTCTTACGATCAAACCCTTTTAAATATGCCTCATGAGTCGTTCGTTGCGTTAGAGCTGGTTCTATTAAAAATGCCTTCAACCAACGGCTCACAATCCTTTTTGCATTCACCTGATGCTTGTCAATTAAATATTCAAACATTATATTAACCCTTTCTTTACTTTATTATTTAATTTCGGTCATCTTACTAGTATCTACTGATTTTATTGGGTTAGGGATATAGGCAATTCCCCAGTCCTTTGGAATCGTTACAGGATTGATTCCTATTTCATTACAAGCTTTTTCATAGTTTCTAAAGGTATTCCGATTGCCTTGGACAAATGTTTGTGTGTGGGCTAGTGTTGTTCCATTAATAAACTGCTGCCTTGCGTTAGTCATACCCTTTGCCTGAGCAATCAGCTTGAGCCAGTTCTTAATATTTTTCTTTTTCGTCGGACCCCACTCTGTCGCCTCAACTATTTTTAAAGCCGCAGCTAAAGAATAATAATCCCCTCTGCCAATTACTTTGTCATAGTAGGAGAAAAAGGCCCATTTAGCAATATCTGAACGTAAATAGTGATATAAATTGCTTTTATGAGGTAACTCGAATTTTTCTCGTATGTGCTTCAATTTATTGTAGTTCAAACATTGGACCTCAATGCGATAAATATTTTGAGCCTCTTCTAACAGATACGCATTAAAGGAGTCATTATCTATCTTTTTGGATATATGATCGAACTTGTCGTAATAGTTCAATATTACACTTTTAGACTTTCTGTACGAGCTTCCAGGCTTGTTTATAGTATCTTTATATCGATAAGGATCTTTTCCTTTCTTTGCTAAAGCGACACACTCTTTTACGTACTCAGAAGTTAGATTTTTAGTAAAGTCTAAACGCGAGACAAACCATTTGTCTGATTGAGGAAGTGTACCTGATATACTTTCAATCGCTTCATTTAAAACAGTTCTTAATCTTTCTACCGATCCGAATGAACACTCAAATACGTCAATCGTTCTTCTACCAATAATAAGGGATTGTGGATCCACTCTAAGGTAGATTCTAAAACATTGCTTACCGATATAAGAAATGGATGCTTTAATCAAGCCTGGTATGCGTATAGGAAGTTTTATTGCATCTTCATTCTTTTTTAAATTTACAAGCAGTTCTTGTACCTCATTCCCCTCATAACATGCTGTGATTCTTTTGTATTTACCTCGTTTACTTAGCCTTATTCAGTGCTTTTTAACAATTTTTTTCATTTATGAAAAACAGCTTGAATGTAATTCTTGTTCCAATTTCAATACACTTTGTCCCCAATTCTTTACTATTCCTGGATTTGCTTTGAGGAAATCGTACATAACCTGCAGTTTGTCAGGGACACATTCGACATCCAACTTAATGGAGCGATTAGGATTGCTTGACTCAAAGAAATACGCATATGGTCGATCAAAGATTTCCATGAACATAATTAATTGCTCTGCTTTCACCGTGGTTTTTCCTGTTTCTAACCGCCAGTAAGCTGAGAGATCCATATCCATAGATTTCGCCATATCTTCTAACGTGAACTTCTTTTGTCCCCTAGCCTCTCTTAGCTTGTTGTGATTAAATTTCATACCATCAAATCCTTTCATTTAGCTTCTTATAAGTTTCATTACTCGGATTTTAAGCTATATAATATTTTTTCTTAGAAAGTGAGTATTGAATCCCAAACAAATAGTATTACCATTGATTTTGCTTATCTCAACATCCCTAGCAAATCACTTGCCTGTAAGTTTAATAGATATTGATAAACCAACTGTCTCTAACCCCTTTATTTCCATGACTTTATCGCTCGCTCTATTAATTAATAAAAACGTTGATTTTATCATGTTTTCTTCGTTTTTATAAAAAGGTACAAATTTCTTCGATTGCACCCGGTTAGAATGTAATTGGTTCAAGATTTCTTTTCAACTTGTAAAAAGGAGCATTCATCACATCATCACGCAGCTAAGAGCGCACTGGGTTGATAAACAGACTTCTCTTTTACTCTTTGATACCAATACTATCTAGTAATCTAACAAGTATTCTATGCGTTTCTACCTTTTCTAACGTCAATTTATAAACTTGACTTATTAACCTCGCTTCTTTGATTGGTTTTCCTAGTTCAAATCTATTTATTCTTCCGTAGTCAATTCCCGTTTCTTGAGCAATAAATGCTCTCGATAGCCCCAATCCTTCTCTCCACTTTAAAAACCGATTACCATCTTCAATCCATTGTTGCCTACGCTCTTCATTTACCAGTTCCACTCCTTCTTTTACTGATTCCTTGTGGTTAACATGTTCCAAGTCAACATACTTCATATAATTTCTCCTCCTTCAGATTATTTACAAAAAAAAACGCCCAGTCCGTCAGAAATACAAAGATTAACTAATATAACAGTCAATCTTCCTGTTCTTGACGCCTAGGCGTTTTATCTTAAGTGTTTTATATTCAATTATTTTTATCTTCACGTGAAAATAATGTACATGAATTATTATAAAATATCAATACTTTTTTATAAATACCAATTATCATTTTTGAAAAACGGGCAATCATTGCCCACTTTTCATACAGAATGTTTACAATAAAGGAAAAGGATAGCTTCGCTCTTAGTGCCCAAAGATGCTTCTCAAAAAAACGTATTGACATTATGTTTACCGAATGTATAAAGTATATGTATCACAGTCTTGAAAAGTTAATAATACACACGAAGATAAAACGCGATTCGCGATAAGTTACTTACAGACTACTAAAGGTCTGTACTTATAGCGGTCGCGTTATTTTTATTGTGTTATATCTTCCTCAATGAGAAGAATGCTTCCTAGAACACTTCCGATAAGGTTGCTAATTTAGCTAATTCTCATTTATCTGGAGGGGCTAAAATGTCGGGGAAGAAAGAACAAAAAGTAACTGTGAGGAATGTGTCGTTCGCTGGTACAGAAAAACTAGAGGACGTGTTACTAGAATTAGTAACTCGTGAGATTGACAATCTTGTAGCTTCTACTTACGATATTGATATGGTAAGTGCTACTCCGAAAGGGGTGGCAAACAAATGAAAGGTGTTCTATATGGTCGCGTCAGTACGGCAAGAGAAGAGCAAAAGAACAGTCTTCACAATCAAATCGTATTGGGTGAAGCTATTGCCAAAGAAAATAGCATAATGATTGTTGACCGCTATATCGATAGCAAAAGTGGTACTGGACTAAAAAGTCGGGAAGGCATACGCCAACTAATTGAAGATGCTAAAACAAGAAAATTTGAGGTTGTAATTGCCAAATCGGTTTCTAGATTGGGTAGGAACATGCTTCAAAGTTTACAGACAGCTGATGAACTTGAGCGACTAAACATTAGATTAATCTTGCCAGAGGACAACTACGATTCACAGACAAGCCCTACTAGGCTCATGTTTAATTTAAAAGCCGTCCTTGCTGAAGAAGAATCTTCTAAACTATCGGAACGTGTTAAGCTTGGACTTCAGTCAAGCGCCCGGGAAGGAAAATTCACGGGTTCTATCCCTCCCTATGGATATAAAATAAACCCGATTACAAAAAGGCTAGAATTCGAGGAAAAATATTCACCCATTGTTAAAATGATTTATGAATGTTACCTTCACAAAGGCTGGGGAATGAGCAAAATAGGTAATCACCTTATGAGACTTAAAGTGCCTACTCCAAGGGCTGTTGCCAAAACAAAGAATGCGGGCTTTCGATGGCATCAACAAACCATAAAGAGTATTTTAACAAATCCCAATTACACAGGGGATTTGGTGCAATGTAGAAGTGAAACAACCAAATTCCTAGGACAGTCAGAAACGTATAAATTACGTAGGGATGTTGATTCAAAAAAACAAATTGTTGTGGAGAACGCACACCCAGCCCTAATTACAAAAGCGGACTTTGAAGCTGTTCAGGCTCTTATGAAATCAAAAGGAAAAGCCAGATCCAATGGTAGAGAGAGTTTATTTGCGAATATTGCTGTTTGCGCGGATTGCGGCTGTGGGATGCATTTCAAATCAGACCGTAGAAACGGATCCTATATTTGTGGTGGTTATGTAAAACACTCCTCCAGCTTCTGTACGAGTCACATCATAGAGGAAAAGAAATTACTTGAGATGGTTATTGAGGAAACTAAAAGATTGATTAATAGTTCGAGTAATATTGACAAACTTTATGGTGTTGCTGAGGAAAACTCCTCCAAAGCACATGAAGGGAAATTAAAAGAAATAAAAAGACTTGAACACGAATCTGAAAAGCTAAGTAATCAATTTAATAGCCTGCTCTCCCTTCATGCAGAAGGTATCGTAACTAAGGAACAGTTTAAGGAAAAGAATCAATCGATTGCGGATCAGCAGATGCTTTTGGCAAATCGAAAGATAGAACTTCAATCCAAATTAGAAGAAAAAAAGGACTTGGACCACAGCGCCCAAGTCTTCAAAAAAGTTGTAAAAAGTTTCTTGGATCTTGATTTTAAAGATCAAGAAAAAATGAAACAGATTCTTCATCGCCTCATTGCGAAGGTTGAGGTATCCGAAGACGGTGTAATTGATATCCAATTCAATCTCACACCAGATAATTAACATTAGGTACAGTTTACTCGGCTGTACCTTTCAAAACAAGCTTCACTATCACCTCCACGTGGCTTGAGTTGATGGAATTGATGTCTGTAGGCCATTTTTTATAGTATCTGTTCGAGGAAACATGTCAATGGTTTTTTGGCTGTTTTTTGAAAAACCACCGTTCGCGGGAACATATCAATGTCTTTTGGTATTAACTGCTTTAGAAATTTACCACCAGTAACCTTTATGATTTAGTTTCTTTGTCTCGGCATCTTTTTCATGCTTGCGTTTTCCGAAAAATTCGTCCTCTCTGGCAACTGTAGGGTCGTACCAGTCGGCTTTGGCCTTCGCCCATTCAATCCATTTAGCGGTCTTCTCATCAGGTTCTCCTAACGCTTCAACAACGGCGATATATCGCCTGATTTTGCAAGCAGTATCGTAATCTTCTGCAAGGTTTGTCAGAGCGAGCGTTCTGTCGACTTCAACATTATAGCGTTTCCGGAATTCTTCTTTACGGCGTTCTTCCTCCTGGCGCTTGCGCTCTGCTTCCTCCCGAGCCTCACGAGCTTTTCTTATTTCTTCCGCTGCTTCATAGATTTCGATCATGATATCGCCGAGACGATCTTCCAGAACATACGATTTGCAGTCACGAAAACTTTTCTGGCCATTTACTGTCAGAGTTAGCCTTCCATTGAAAATATGGTCATATTTGCGGATTTGAGGTTTGGAAGCCAACGAGTAACGTTTACGCTCCTCTTCATATTTTAGAAGTTGCATGTTTTCTTCTTTGGTAGGAATATGTATGACCTCATCTTTTGACTCTGAAAAAGCAAGTGACACCATCTCTCCATTAACAACAAAGCTAAGACTATCTGTCAAGGAGCATCCCAGTGGTTCCATCGCTTTGATTAACGCGTCAATAATTCGACATGCTCGAGGTAACGACTCATCCGAAATAGAATCTGCTAAAAATGGGACAGATTCTGCGTTTCTTCTATTCCAGACTCTGTTATCACTATTTTTATGCTTTTTCCATTCTGCAACAGCCTTGCGATGTGCAATAATCTTGGGGTGCATTCGTGCTCCCTCGTCCGGAAGCAAAATCTGGGAAGCTACAGCAAAAATGACGGAGCGGTCTTCCTCGTTTAAAAAAGCAAGCGATTCTTCCTCCTCAACCGCTTGATTGGTCGAACCCGTCCGTATACCTGTTTTTCTAGAAGGCTTGTCGCTTTTGGGTAGAGGAATTACGCTAACCGGCTTTCCGGCACGAAGCTTTGCCCAATAACCAGCGGGAGGAGTCGGTATGTCTAAAGCCTTGCAGACTTTATGTATGGCGACGTCGGAAACCTTATACCGCTTTGCAACTTCTGTTACAGGTTTTTCCCATACTTCTTTATACAGTGTTTCCCGATCGTAAATATTATAAGTCTGTCCGTACTGCGTGTATGTTTCAGGCTCATTTACCACCTGAGTAGGCGAGTCCACATGTTCATCTGATACTGTGCTTGTCTTAGTTTCTTCAGCAGAAAGAGCAACCGTGATTTTTACTGGCCTATCGTCAATAGGGGTTTCAAAAGCAGCCCGTCTCTCAGACGACTTCGTTTCTTTTACATCTTCATTGGACGGCGGTTCGACTTTCTTATTCTTTGTCTGGGTACGCGGAACGATTTTATAAATAGGGATCACTTCATCAACAGGCTCTGGCAATTCAGGTTTCATGACAGGCTTTCCATAACTGAGTTGTGTCCAATATCCGGATGGAGGAACTGGTATGGCCGCTTGTTTTATCTGTTTTATAAGCTGGGAATAAGGAATATTATATTTTCTTGCCAAACCTGCGACGGAAATCTTCCAGATCTCATCGTACAGCTGTTGGCGTGTAAGTTCGATTACAGGTTCTTCCGGCATCTCTCTTTCCTCCTTTCCTGCCGTAGATACCGGCAACAAAATGGACTCTGTAGTATTTTGGGATGCTGGCGGCGGAACTTCTTGCTTAACTGCTGCCTGTGATGTTTCAATTGCTTGGCTGTCCATCGGGTTCAATTCAGCAACGTTTTCGATATTCTCCTCTTTGGGGACTCTCCTAATAATGGCATCAAATTGCTTTATCCCTCCTATTCTTCTTTTTCGCTTAATAGAAAAAGCAGGTCACGTTTCATTTCTTCGAATTGAGCAATAATGGTATTTAAGTTCTTCTCAATATTTTGAACTTGAACTTCGTTAATCCTACCGTGGTTATAAGCTATCAGACGTTCCGGGACAATGGTATATGTCCAGCTATCTCTATAACGATCCTCATTATGTACAGCAAAACCGATTGGTAGCAGATTGTTTCTCATACCGAGTGTTAGCATATTAGGAGAGATTCCAAGATAATCAGCTGCAACTTTGATTGTAATCTTTTGCATACCTCTAATATCTTCATCCGTATATTTAGCCATACGTTTCACCTCCTTCACTTTATTAATAAATAAAATGCATATATTATACCTGACCATTACGATTGAAAAAAGTCACGGGAGGGCATACTAATTATAGCAATGTATATAATTAGATAGACAAGCTATATTTTCATAAATAAATTATATGCTCTGTCCTCGTAATATGTTTTAGTAACATTCTTATAAGCCTCATTTAGCATATAATTGTACGCAACATTCACAAAATCTTCTTTAGCCGCAGAACTCCATTTATTCCAAAGCGATGGTCCTACTGTCATATTTTCGCAATTTAATGGTAGCAAGTTATTTAAATACTTTAATATCAATCTTGTTGGGGCCATTTTTAATTGCTTATCGAAAAAACTATATACATAATGGTCTTCTTTAAACCACGAAAATATAAGCATGGTGTGGTTTTCATCTGGAATAACAGAAATATAGAGCATTGGTAAATCAAATTCTCCATGAACTATAGGATTTCCAAATACATCAAATTTTGGGCAAAAGCATGTCGCTGCTGCAAAATATACTTTATATTCTAGAGTTATCGCCGTACTTTCTAAAACATCGTAATTATTAGTAAGTAAGGCATCATCAAATTTATTTTTATACCAGTTGAGTGCACGCAAGCTATTTTCGGTTTGTACATAAAATAGAATTGCTAATGGGTTACATGTCATGTCATATTTTTCCCTTAGTGCTTTATAGCAATCAAGTTCTCGCATTACTTTATAATATGTTGATGCGAATGTTCTGTAAGCATATAAGAAAAAGGTCTGTTCATTAAGTACAACAGCGCGCTGATCAATTGGACTAAAAATCGCATCGTGATAGTGGCAAAAACAATAAAACTTAGTCGCCTTGGCTTCAATTCCAACTCGTTCCATTACAAACTTATTTGTTGGTCCATGAACAACGGGCATTAATACTTCACCGTTTTCCGCAATCAGAGATAGTACGGCTTCCTGTGAAATTGTGTGAGCGTGAATTTTATTGTTGCACATATCTTTTTGAGGGTGTAAGCAAATACGCTTATAGTGCCTTCGTTTTTTATCAAGTTCATCCATGAACATCTTATGTATTGATTCATTTTGATTAATATTTATTTTCTTTTTACAGCATTGGTCATATGGCAATCCGCTTCCACATAAACATAGGTCCGCTGATTTTTCAAACCTCTCCTTCATATTTTTTTAACTCCTTGATCAGGTTTAAAAAGCTGCATTTACCATCTATATATCTCCAATATAACATCATTCGTAAATCAGCATCAGCTAGGTTTGACGAATTTATTTGCTGCCTCCCAATAATGAATTCCTCTATCTCGCAGATCTGAAATGTTATATTTTCTATGACATCCTCTGGAAGTTCTCCAATTTGGTCTTCATAAGCTTTGACATAAATACTTATGTCGTCTAGAATAGATTTTACATGATTCATATCACATATATCATTCGCTTTAATCAAGAATATCACTCCTTTGGATCTTGTATATCATTTACAAAAGGAATAAGATGCCTTTCTGAATCACTAAATCGTGTTATTCCTATTGTTACAAGTAAATGTTCCGCCATATTATCACCTTTCCATAATTTATCCTCATACTTAGGACTAAACTTTATCTTTTAATCTTATACGGTTTCCTGGCAATGCTTCAAACATATCCGGATAATGCCCACACCTAGCTCTAATCTGTGTATACTGTGCTTTCTTTCCGTTTTTCTGCAAATACAACCTACGTTTATATATTTCATCTGCTAGCTCAGATGCGTGCATAGTTTTATTTTCAATCTCTGATAACACTATCTTCATAGCTTCTTGAAGTGTATAGTTAGCATGTTTTTCTGGTATATTTACAGCATCCATATTCTCCGCATCGTATTTCAGCACAATATAAGCAGGCTTATTATCCTTAAGAAGAACGACTTTACCGTTCTTTTCTACTACAGAAAAAACATGTTCCAAATCAGTTCGTAATGTATCAAAAGGTATTAAACTATCTATTTTTATGTCCATACTTCTCACCTCAACCGGCTAGATTTGCTACCATAATTATACATTTCAATTATTCTTTAGTCTATATATTTGTTCATACATTTGTATAAAATTATAAAACCGCTAAATGGGATATTAATCCCTTAATTGGCGGTTATTTCTTATTTATATTTATATCTCTATATCGAGTTCAACTCCTGACTTAAATTCAACAGCTAGTTTTTCATCAAATACTGTTATCTTTTCAATAAGTCTCCTTACTAACTGCTCATCATATTCCTCCAGCTCATTGGACTGTTCATTCAAAAACTCAGTCATATCTGCGATGCGCTCCCGCTTTCCTTCTCGCTCGGCATTCTCTGCCAGTATGTTCTGCTTGAGTTCGCGCAGACGGTAAATCTCATCCGCCACTTTTTGATAGTCTGCTTTTGCATTTACCAGTCGGAGAAGCTCTTGCTGCAGCTCATTTAGCCTGATTTCTATCTCTTGAATAGTCTGATCATTATCCTCATTTAAAACCGCAGCAATATTCTCCTGCAGAACTGTGAGGAAGGTATTTTTACTTCCTAAAACTTCATTAATTGCCTTCACTACAGTCTCTTGTAAGGTAGTCTCATTAATAGTCCGAGAGGAACAATCAGATCCCTTTTCCTCAAGGCGGCTGACACATCTCCAAACGATGGATTTGCATCCTCTGTTGTTCCAATGCACACGACGGTAAATATCTCCGCACTCTCCGCAATACACGATACTGGACAATGCGTACTTGCTGCTATAGACTCGTCTTTTGCCGCTTTTCCCAGCCTGCAAATTAGCCCTACGCACCATTTCCTCCTGCACCTGCATGAAAATTTCACGCGGGATAATGGGGTCATGGCTGTTTTCCACATAATACTGAGGAACAATGCCGTTATTGACAACCCGTTTTTTCGAGAGGAAGTCAACCGTATAAGTCTTTTGTAGTAAGGCATCACCGATATACTTTTCATTTTGCAGTATCTTCCTCAGTGTTTCCGGTCTCCACTTTGGTTTATTAGCTGCGGTAAGAATTCCGTCAGCTTCCAGACCTCGTGCTATCTGCAGAAGGCTTGCCCCTTCAAGGTACTCACGGTAGATACGCTTTACTACTTCTGCTTCTTCAGGAACAATAACCAGCCGTTTATTTTCGTCTTTCGTGTAGCCTAAGAACCTCTTGTGATTGACTTGTATTTCCCCCTGCTGGTAACGGTACTGAATGCCAAGTTTTACGTTTTGGCTTAGGGATTGGCTTTCCTGCTGGGCTAATGATGCCATAATGGTCAGCATTATCTCACCTTTGGATTCCATTGTATTAATGTTCTCTTTTTCAAAGAAAACGGGAATGTTTTTTTCTTTTAGCTGCCGGATATATTTCAAACAATCCAGCGTATTTCTGGCAAATCGGCTGATGGATTTGGTTATAATCATATCGATTTTGCCTTCCATACATTCTTCAATCATGCGGTTAAATTCCTCACGCTTTTTGGTATTTGTTCCCGAAATTCCATCATCCGCAAATATTCCGGCCAGCTCCCATTCGGGATTATTTTTAATGTAGTTCGTGTAATGCTCAACCTGCACCTCATAGCTGGTAGCCTGTTCATCGCTGTCAGTAGATACACGGCAGTAAGCAGCGACACGAAGCTTCGGTCTGGTTTCGGTTTTTATGTTATTTCCAATACGGGTACGTGCCGGTATTACTGTAACATTTCTAGTCATCGCCATCTGTTGTCACCTCACTTTCTATCAAACTGTAAGCATATTCTGCTTGTTTAAATGGATCGTCATAAAGCTGTTTTGGCGTTGGGACTGTGAAATTTAGAGATTGGGATACATCCTCTTTCATTTTGGGCTCTCGTATTCTACCAAGTATCTGTGCTCGCCTTAACCTTTCAGCCTGAGCCTGTTCAAAAGTGTGTTTGTCGATAATCGGAGAATAGTACTCATCCCCAAGATACTTCTTATTCGTGAGCATTTTGGCAACAGTTGCATGGTAGCAGTTAATACCTGCTTTTTTCGAAGCATCTCTTAAAGAAAGTCCCGAAAGATAGGCTTGATACAAATCTCTTACCTGTACTGCCTTCATCTCATCGATGACTGCCTTTCCATTTTGGATAACATATCCGTAAGGTGTATGACCCACTTATCTCACCAGCCTTTCCTTGAGTGTAATTCCGCATTTCATTTTGAAGCCTATCTCCGCCTGTGAGAAAACAATGATTTTTTCTACATAGTGGTTAAATAGTTTTTCATCAAAGCAATCAATTAAATCTGCCTTTGCGACATACTTTAAGAGCTGCTCTACTTCTGCCACCATAGTCATTCCACCGTTGATTGAACGGAAAAGAGCTTCTTTTTGGTCTTTCAGCATTTCTGCTTCCTTACGTAGTACATTATTCTGTTTATTAAAAAGAGCAGGTTCCAGGTATCCTTTTGTCATAAGACTCATCAGCACCTGACTCCGCTCCCTATTATCTTCGATCTTCGTTTCAAGTTCCTGCATCTGAACAAGATTATCTGAATAGTTTACCACCCTTAAGCTTTGTAATAATGGTTTAAGAACAATCTTATGCCCGAAGATGAGCTTATTGATCATGGCTACAAAAGCCTGATAAATTGCATCCTCTCGAATAAAACGCATCGAACACGCTGTAACGGTGTGAATATGTTTGGAGCAGCACCAGGCGATATACTTGCCATTGCCGCTGCCATGAATTCTTCGTTTAAAAGTACTCCCACATTCAGAACACTTTATCTTTCCAGAAAGGGGATAGCGGTTTTGGTATTTGCTGCTTCCTTTTTTAACACCTTTTTCTTTCCCACGTTGTCTTAAAACCTCTTCTACAGCTTCGAAATCCTCTTTGCTGATAATTGCCTCATGGTGATTTTCAATTAGGTACCGATCCCTTTCGCCATAGTTATAATGCCTGTTAAAATGCTCATCCGTATAGGTTTTTTGTAGTATCACATCACCGATATATTTTTCGTTGCCAAGAATGCCTCGAATGGTAGTAGCCGTCCAGTGATTTCCCCTCTTTGCAGCAATCCCATCAGCATTCAAGCCTTCGGCAATTTTCTGGGTTCCTTTCCCGGATAAGGCTTCAGAAAATATACGCTTAACAACTTCTGCCTGTTCTTTATTTACGACAATATGACCATCCACATAATCATACCCATAAGGCGGATATGAAATCTTATAAGTCCCGCTTCGAAACCGCCTCAGAATGGACCATTTATTGTTCTCTGAAATTGAAATAGATTCGCTTTCGGCCAGGCTGCTCAGAATTGTCAGCATAAGCTCACTGTCCATAGACCCGGTGTTGATGTTTTCTTTCTCAAAATATATGAAAACTCCAAGATCCGTCAGCTTTCTTACAAATTCCAGGCAGTCTGTAGTATTTCTTGCGAATCTGCTGATGGACTTAGTCACAATAAAATCTATCTTCCTGTTTTCACAGTCTGATATGAGCCGTAACAGTTCCGTCCGCTTTTCTTTTTTCGTACCGGTAATTCCTTCATCATAATAAATGCCTGCAAACTCCCATTCCGGATTTGCCTTTATATAGGATTCATAATGATTCTTTTGAGTTTCAAGGCTGACTAACTGTTCATCGCTGTCTGTAGAAACTCGGGCATAAGCAGCAACTCGCAGTTTTGGTTTCATGGGGGCAAATGCCATATCTGATGATATTTTCGTTACCTTTCTCACCCTTTTCACCTCCCCTCGGGTATGTGACATATTACCTCTGAGTACCCTGTATATCAAGGAATTTAAGGCATTATCTGTGCTAACATAGGGGAGAAAGATTCGCGATTAAGAGCCATAATTTTGTTGAATTCCGCTTCCGAAATTAGGCCTTTCTTCATCATCTGTTGGAGTATCTTTTCTGCTCTCCAGTAATCGAATTCCCTTTGAAGCTCCTCTTCCGTCAAAGGCTTACGTTTTGAAACGAACGGCGCATTTGGCATATCTATAATTTTTGTAATTTGCATATAGACTGACCTCCAAATCTGCAGGAAAGGCTCCTGCACCTATATGCAAAAAAACCGTGCTGTTCGAACCCCCTAAAAGAGCATAAAAAAATAGCTCGAGGAGCTTTCACACCCCCCGAGCCATACATATCATCAATCGTATTTTATATAGGCGTCAGTAAACCCTGCCTTTTTTGCCCTCGCAAGTTGTGCCTCGGCATTTGCTTTAACGGAATAAGCCCCAATCTGAACCCGATAGTACTTATTTGTTTTCGGTGTTGAAGGCTTAATCTCATTTTCTAAAGCCCTCTTTACATCGGCTCTAAAAGTATCCATGCTTTTACTATACTTAGAAAACCAGTTTTTTGGATCTCCATGATTACTGGCTATTCCTTTCTGGTATCCCTCATAGTGGCCGATGATATCCTTCTCGGTAAAACCGTAAAGCTTGCAAAGATACACGCAAAGTTCAATAGCTTCGTTGTAAACGGCACTAAAATACGAGGCATCGGTTAGGCTGTCCTCGCAAATCTCAAATCCAATATGTGTATCATTGGCGCTGCCTCCCGCATGCCAACCTCTGTGATTCCACGGAAGTGTCTGATAAGTGGCGATGCTTCCATCTGCCAATTTACCGATAAAGCCGTGAACGCAGACCTGCCGACCATCTGGTTTGTCTTGGTTCCAATGATTGTTATTCTGGTTTTTCCCAAGCAAGCCATCGTCCGGTCCAACATAGCGCTTCAGCCATGGATTATTCACTCCTGTCGAGTGCACCATGATGCCCTTCGGCGTGATTGTTTTGCCTGCCTTATAACAGGCGTTTTCGGTGAGATATAGTTTATGCAGGTTCATTTGTTATCCTCCTTTTCACTACGGTCATGGAGCTGTTCCAATATATCTTTGAGTTTCTGAGGGACGGGCAGCCCGATGTGCGCGGCGTTTTCCAGTATGGAAATGCCCTCGTTGCTTAAATAGAAAAAGACCACTGCCGTGCGGATGACCCCGCTTCCTACTGGGCTTACGGCACCGCCCGGTATCTGCTCATCGAGTATATGCCCCACGCCTACCAGCACGAAGATGAGCACCTTTTTAAAGATGCCCTTTGCGCCGATCTCGCTGGAAAGCTTTCTGTCGAGGATGGCGCACAGCACGCCGGTCATATAATCCATCACCACAAAGGCGACAAGAGCGTAAAGGAATCCGTCCGTGCCGCCCAAAAACCATCCGAGCCAACCGCCGATAGCGGCAAAACAAATCTGAATCCAAGACCATATCGTTTCTGCTTTCATAATAGACCTCGCTTTCATAATAAAAATGTTTATAAAAAAACACCCCTGCCAGGGACATATCCCTGTGGCAGAAGTGCTGAATATTATTAAAAAGCCTTAGTAATAATCTTCTCCGAAGGTAAGCAAGTCTACCTCAAACATATACTGTACCTTCATGGTGTTAGCTTCTGTCTTTTCCACCGTCTGCGTCAGCCTTGTGTGCGTCCCTATGGGCCTTGAGGTGAGCAGGTTGTTAATGTAGAAATACTGCGTGCCAGAACTGTTATTGGAGTTATACCGTTCAATCCACCGGTCTGTGCCCAAGATATTGTGAATAGCCCGATAATCGCCATACCCGGACTTGTAGCCGAAATTCTTCTTAAAAGGATCGACTAAATTTCCATCGCTTGTGATGCATTGCCAGAAGCTTGAGCCGCCCTGAACCCCGGTGTAATACAGGTAGATTTTCGTTTTGCCCCTCCTGAAATCATAAATACGTACCCGCCGCTCAATATTTCCGCTATCCATGCCTTTTGTGGCAAACCAGGTGCTGTTGCCAAGCTTGGGCTTGATGTTCATGTTGCTGACCAACTGGCCTGCACTGTTTAATTTTAGCCACTTGCTTGTATAGATTGTCTCATTAGTCGCCGTATCCGTTCTTGTGTAGTACCCCAGAATATCTATGGTACCGTCCAGGTAAATGCTGTTGCCGTTTACCAAAACCTTGTTGAGATTGGTATTGTACTCGTCCTTGTAGTCGGTCGAGAAACAAATATCGTTCTGGGTAAGCAGCACCCCGACCTTGCTCCATTTGTATATTCTCATATAGTAATTGGGACTGTTGTAATACTGCACGTAGCCGATTATGACAGTGTCGTCTGTCGTATAAGGGCAAGCAAATTCCAAACCGTCATATTTTTTCACCGGGTCGGAAGGCACGGCAACCAGTGGATTTCCGGCAGCATTGAGCAGCTTGACAGCCTGTTCCCACAGCAGAATATCGTTCGTATTTACATCAAACGGAATATACACCATATGTCCCTTCAGGCTGTCCGGGAACTGCAGGTAGGTGCTTTGCGTGATTGTGGTGCTGGTGGCGTCAAGCACCATATACCCCTTTGTCGGGGAAGTGAAGTTGACGCATTTTGCGTAGGCAAAGGCAATATATGCGGCATAATACCTGCGGGGGTTGCTTGCCCCGGAAATACCGTAATCGTTATCCGCATTTTCCCGGCCGTAAATCTGCGCGGCAGAATAAACATAATCCTTGTCATCCGGGGGTGCTTCACAGAAATATACGCTCTCGATGGTACCGTTGCAGGCATTTGTCGGGAAATCGAATACAAAGTTAAGCCGGATCTTGGAGTCTGTCACCTCAAACTTTGTTTCTGACCTGTTAATGCTGCCCTGAAGCGGATCGCTGCCCGAATACGGCGTATTCCGGTGCGCATAGCCAATAACATTGCCCATAACGCGTTGTTCGCTTGCATTTTCCGGCTTATCGCTGTCAGTCAAGTAAATGTAGTTGAACCAGTTGTAGGCGTTTGTGTACCTCGACTGCCCGGAACCCATGATCCCGCCGACAAAACTGGTGATGAAGGCGTCACGGAAAAACAATTCGGGTATAAGGTTTTCAGAATAGGCCTCCTGCGTTTTTTCCCCGGTTTTCGCGTCAAAAAGCCTTACGGTCACCTTGCCCTTAACGCCGGTATTTTTCTTTATTTTCTTCTCATAGACCTCTGCACCTGTGAGGAAGTTCTTATTGTATGAGACGCTCTCGTAGTTATCCAAGGTTTATCTTCACCGCCTTTAATTTGCAAATGTCTGTGAGCAGGGGCTTTTCCAAAATATAGGAAAACCGGATTTTTCCGTTTGCGAGCGTATTTAAATCAGTGTAGTTGATTGCAGGGAAATCTTCCGGTATTATCCCGTTTGCCAGAAACGCCTCGCTGTCATTGATGTTGATTGGCTCAAATACCAATGCAGCCTTATTAAAGGTATAAAATGTTGCGCCGCTGTCAAAGCTCAGTGCAGCCCTTAACCGTCCGCCGGTTACGGCATTCCTGACCTCAATGCTTGTGATTGTTTTTCCCTGGGGAATCAAAAAGTCCGTATTCTGAACCACCGTTTTGGGCTTTGAGGTTACAACCAGGCTTGCTTTAAGCGAATAACTCTGCTTGTCGTTCACAATGGCCGGGTCGTCGGTATAAAAATACAGAACCGCATTATTTTGCAGTCCTGCCAGGCTGTTAGGCAGAGCGTCAACCCCGTAATCAAGGAGCATCTGGGAGGTGACAGGCGGGGCCGCCACAACGGCCCATGTGTCGTTTGCGTAAGATTTGACGCCGTCACTGTCACAAAACAGGAATTTGTTCATACAAGGGATATACGAGCCCTCGACCACCGTATAGGCTGTTCCGTTCGGATTTGACGGCAGAAATACATAGGATTTGCCTGTTTTGAACGAAACCGGAACAGAAGTCCCTCCTCCGGCAAAGCTGTCAGTGCCGTTGTTGGGGCTTTTCTCTACAACAAGCATCAAAGTGCCGTCTGCAAAGACAGTAAACTCCCATACCAGGTCGTTGGCGCCCCAGCTGCTGTAATAGCTGTTGCCTTCAAAGCGGATACGGAAGGTGTTTGTACCATATGCGACTTCATTTGCATAGTACAAATTGTTATAGCTGGCGTCTCTGCGGTTGATCTGCAGATGCTCAGTTGAACTGCCGAAGCCGACCCAGCTGTTGCCGCTTGCGTAAAGCGCGGAAACCGCAGCGCCGCCATATTTGACGCTGAAGCCCATATTCGGAAGGGTTACCGTAGTATCATCGTTATGTGTACCGAAAAGAGTCATGCCGCCGCTGCCCTTGGGCAGGGCATAGCTTGGTAATACTGACATCACGCACCTCCCAGGGTCAGTTTTGCTGATATTGAAACAAGGCTGTTGTAGGTGGTACTGTCCGGCATTGCTACCGAATATACCGCTCCGCTGTCACTTGCCACAACACCGCCGACTGCATACAAGACAGGCTCAACAATTGTTGCTCGGTTATACGCCGTATAAGTGTTGTCAGCGTTTTTATCAAAGTCGGAGTCGAAGCTGACCCATGTGGAATCAAAAATGTAATTGCCGCTTTTGTCCCTTGAAAACTCCTGAAATATTCCCTGAATTACAAGGGAAATCTCAGCCAGAGCCTCACTATGATAATAGTTGATATCGTTTGTAAAATCCGAATACACCGTGCTTTGGGAAAGCCCAAAGGTTGTAATTGTCGGCTTTGAGATGTTGACCATTTCATTAAAAGCAAATGAAGCAAGCTTTGCGCCAAAAAGGCTGTAAAAGAATGTGTAGACAACCTCAATATGCGGGATGGTGGCAGAGAGTCCGCCCTCAATATGGAGCCCTTCAATAGATACCTGAAGCCCGTATTTGGGAATAACAAAGGTGCCGCTTGACGTCCACATCGAAATCACAAAGCTGTGGCTGCCGGCCTGTACCTGCGGCATCGGAACCGTAAACCCCATGACGTTATCGCCGGCACCCAGCTTTTGGGCCGGTTGAAGGTCATATTCAACGCTGTCCAGGGAAAAGCGGATATTCAGTGTGTTATTCTCACTGGCCTCACCTGTGAGCGTTACGGTGCAGGTAAGGTTTGCGTCGGCATTTGTTGAAAAGCCGATCACCATTGCGGGATATTTGGTTGTGCCGATTGTAACAACATCGCTGTTCTTTTTAAGGATCACCGCTGATTTGTTGCTGTCGATCATTTTGGTTATTTCATCGAGCAGTGATGAGGTGTCCAGCTTATCCACAATGGTTTTCAGCGGGTCGCCAAGCACTATTTTTGTGTTCAGCGGGTTTAGTAGGTCAACCTGCTTTGATATGACCCTTAAGGTAGTGGTGATTCCAAGCCGCTCGTGAATGACCGATACCAGGTCGCCAAGGGATACGTTGGTCAGGCTTTTGTACTGCTCGTACTCCGCAATCTTGGAAAGCTCCAGAAAATCGATATTAATGTTGATCTTCGGCTTTGCGCAGTTTAAGGCATATTTTTGGGCTGCGGCCCGCAGCGCATCGGTATCCGAGCAGTCCTGAAACTCCACTTTTTTTGTAATGTCAAAGGAAAGCAGCTTGCCGCCTTCCACCTCAACATAACGCTCCGGCAGTAAAAGAGCGTTTGCGCCCACAGGATAGATACGGGTCGCAATGTCCGTTGTATCAAGCGTTAAGGTCAGCCCCTTGATGTTTTTGCCATACCGGATGGTAACCCCGTTGTCCGAGCCGACCTGGTCTTTTATGGTGATGCTGAAATTATCCCTTTCAAGCTCACCGCCGTAGGTTTCAATCAAGCCGAATAACGCGTCGACCGAATTGACTTCTTTGACCGTAAAGGGAGCGACAATGCCTTCGGGCGCGGATATGTTGAAAATTGCCTGCGCCTCCGGCGGTATGGTCATTTCGATGGCTTCCTTCATATTGGCGTTGACAACCTTTGCG
Source organism: Bacillota bacterium Lsc_1132 (assembly GCA_044598425.1). GTDB lineage: Bacteria > Bacillota > Bacilli > Bacillales > Cytobacillaceae > JAEVLT01. The sequence goes on along the minus strand of CP172536.1, from coordinate 447,634 downwards.
CTTTCAATAAAGAAATAGGCAAGGTCATAGAATATGTGCCTTGCCCAGACCTTGACCGTCAGGTTGTTGTTCTGCGAGCGCTCCACCTTGTAAATGCGGAAAAGCTGCCCGCCCGCCTTTATGATGTTGAACTCCTCAAGGTATTTTGCCTTATAGTTTGCAACCGGGTAAATAAGTTCAAGGGAATAATCATCGTTGAGGCCGTTATATATGGTCGCAGAAATACACTCATCAAGCACCGCAAGCCCGTTTGACTCAAAGTCCTGTTTGGATGCAGCCTTGTCATATATGCAAATCATCACAACCACCGCCTGTTCTGAGTGATATCCACCTTGGATACACTACCAGTCCATGAAACATTGTTTGAGCCGACAGGCAGGACAAAGTATTCGCCGGTTACCTTTGAGTTGAGGTTGTTTAGCGCATCGTCATAAGCGTCCTGCAAAACCGAATTCAAAATGATTTTATTTGAGACTCCCTTAAGATCCATCTGCTGGCTTCCGATTGCAAGGGTTATATCACCACTGCCATACACCTCAATAATTGGCTGGCAGGCAATCGTGCCGTTGTTAATAAGGGCGGTGCCGCTATTTGTTATGCTGACCTTTGGCTCTGAAACGGCATATTTGAATGGCTCACAGTTAAAAATGACCACAAACTGCCCGAATTTCCGCATGGCGATTGCAAAATCGATGTTGTTGACCACCTGCGCGATATACTTTTTATCGTTTTCAAAGCTAAATACAAGCGGCGAGCTGCCGCTTTCAAACAGCCAGGCTTTAATATCGTTTAGACGGGAAAACACATCGCCCACAAACCCGCACTCAAGTGAAATAGTGATATCGTCATAGGTTCCCTCGTCATATTTAAGGGTGCTGTTTCTGCCGAAAATCTGCGTTGTGGTCACTCTGCGCTTGGGGGACGGGATTGTCGGCATTTTCGTTACGTATATGCCAAAATCCGTAAAGCTGTCCTTATTTTCAAAACTAAAGCTTAACATCAGACACCTCCCGTTGCGAAAGCAACCCTCTGCCTGTAAAATTCAAGCTCATAGGCAAGCTGCTCGATATCCTGGGTGCGGTTGTTATAAAAATTTGTGATCGTGAGCATAAGCGGATTTGACTGAGCGTTGTTATTGCCAGTACCGCTGTTTTGCTTCGTGTTCAAAGTAACATCGGTATCAAAGCTTGTGGGGATGGCCTTCCGCATATCCTCCTTGACATCGTTCATCGCTTTTTCAAAGCCGACGCCGATGCCTTCGCCCATATTGGAGCCGATACCGGCAAAAACGGTAGAAGGGGAGTGGATGCCGAGCAGTCCTTTTACGCCGCTGACAATACCGCCTACAAAGTCGGATATTTTATCCTTGATCCATGCGGCCATTGAAACTATACCATTCCACAAACCCTTCACGATGTTCACCCCAATTTCGCCAATAGAGCCAACTGCTTTGCCAAACCCGCCAAGCAGCGCTGTAATAATCTGCGGAATAGCGGCAACAAGCTGAGGTATTGCCTTGATTAGTCCGACTGCCAACTGAACTGTCAGCTTAATGCCCATCTCCACAATAAGCGGCAGGTTGTTGGTTATAAAGTCAATAATGCCATCAATTATCTTCGGGAGCGCGTCAATCAGCTTTGGCAGGGCATTGATAAGTCCCTTTGCAAGCCCCATGATGATTTTGAAGGCGGCATCGAGGATTTTATCCATATTATTAAGGAGCGTTTGGACTATCAGAATCACAGCGTCTACCATTGCCGGGATAAGCTTTGGCAGGGCGTCGCCTATACCAGCGGCAAGCGTCACAACCATTTTGAGGGCCGCTTCCACCAGGGCAGGCAGGTTGACAATAATGCCGTTGACCAAGGCCAGTATAAGCTGAAGCGCTCCGTCGGTTATCTGCGGCAGCGCTTTTATCAAGCCCTGTAGCAATGTGAACACCATTTTGCTTGCCGTGTCGATAAGCTGGGGCAGGTTGTCGGTGATTGCCTTTATGATGGACATGACAATATTCAAAGCAACATCAATTATCTGCGGCATATTTGCAAGTATCATATTGGCGATGCCGCCAACGGTACTGCCGATAACCTCGGATATTTTCCCAAAATCGCCGCCTGCGTCATTTAATCCTTTTGTGAAATTACCAAGCATGGTGACACCATCAGTACCGAGGGCCTGAAGCTGGGGCAAAAGCACCATGCCGAGCGCATTTTTGGCGGCTTCGCTGCCGGACTTTAACCTCTGAATGGTATCATCAAATTTGCCAAGGCTGTTCAGCTGCTCATCTGACATAACCGCGCCCATATTTTTCGCTTCCTCGGTCAGCTTTGCGATGCCGGCGCTGCCTTGTGCGATGAGCGGGTTGAGTTCCTGTGCCGACTTGCCGAAAATCTGCATGGACAAGGCGTTCCTTTCGGTTTCGTCCGATACCTTGCCGAGGGCGTCTATGGTCTCCCAATATACCGTTTCGCTGTTCCGGAGCTTGCCATGGGAATCAGTAACCGACACGCCAAGGGCCTTATACGCATCAGCCACAGCACCGGTGCCTTTTTCAGCTGCCGTCATGGAGCGGATATTCTTTGCCATGGAGCCGGTGAGCGTTTCCAACGACGTGTCCACAAGCTCGGCTGCGTAGTTGTATGCCTGCAGCTTTTCTGTGGACATGCCGGTAACGGTCGACATCGTGAGGATGTTATCCGCATAGCTTGACGCGCCTACGGTCATATCCGAAAGCGACTTTGCGGCGCCTACTGTCGCAGTGCCAACGGCTACCGCTGCGGCGCCCATAGACGCGCCGACTCCCTTCAGGACGCCGCCTAATTTTGCGAATTTACCCCCGGCGTCATCGGCGCTGTCCGCCGACTTTTTAATTTCCTTCTCGAATTTTTCCGCTTCCTTGTCGGCTTTTTCGAATTCATCACCCGCTTCATCCAGCGACTTGTTATTCTTCTCAAGCTCGCGCTCCAGGTTATTGAGTTCAGCCTTCGCGTTATTCAGCTGGACTGCCCAGGCTAAAGTCCGTCTGTCATTTTCGCCGAATGAGGAGGAAGCATTGGCGAGGGCTTTTTCAAGGACGGATATCTTTTCGCTTTGCGCTTCAATTTCCTTGGAAAGCACCTGATTGCGGGCGGTAACTGCTTCAATGGATTTGTCCTGTTTATCGAACTCCGATTCCACCAGCTTCATTTCAGAGCCTAAGACCTTGAAGCTTGCGTTAATGTCACGAAGGGCGGCCTTAAACTCCTGCTCGCCCTCGATCCCTATTTTTAATCCAAAATTATCTGCCATTTGCCGCCCTCCTTTACAACGGGATTATTTCATCAATGCCAAGCTCACGCTTCGGCTTTTCATAGCCTAAAAACTGTCTGTGGCAAGCTATCAAATCGAGCAGCTGGCCTAGCGGCATCAGCCAAGTCTCATCCTGCGAAAAATGAAGCTGGACGGTGCCATAATATAAAAGTCGGGTAAACAACTCTTCGTCATCTACCCGGCCTGAACGTTTTTTGAGATACCATCCTCGCTTTCAACCGTGCGCTTTGTCCCCTTGAGCATCGCTTCGGTCAGGGCGTTTTTGTATGCCGCAAGCTCAAACGGGGAGGTGAGCAGTTCAACCTCATCCGAGGTCAAGAGGGGTTTTTGCTGCTCCTTATTTTTAAGGTTGTGAATCAAAATGCCCTGATTCGCAAGCAGGGTGATGAGCCACACGATTTCATCAAGGGCCATTTCGAAGTTCTCGCTTTTCATAAGCTTGTCGCCGAGATTTGAAAGCCCGCCGTAGCGTTTGGCTATTTCCTTTGTTGCCTTGGTGGTTAAAATAAGCGGGTATTCGTTGTCGCCGATATTAATACTGGCACTTCTATCCTCATTCATTATGCAGCACCCCCAATACCGGCAAGTCCGTCAAGCCAGGCTTTGGCGTCAGCTTCCGTGTCAAAGATAGCTTCCTCTTTCCAAACACCCAGGATATCTGTAAGAATCGTACCCTCAACGGTCGGGGTCTGGAATTTAATACTATCGCCCTTTGTTTCAAGGCTCTCGTTTGGGACGCCGAATTTGATTTTGTGGAGCCAAATGGCGCGGTACTTACGGGTACCGTTCTTTATTGTTGTTGCGTAAAAACCGACTCCGACATAGGCTCCGTCATCATCGCCCTTTGCGGTGAGCTTCTGGCCGTTTGGTGTGATTGTCTCAAGCTGATGCCCCAAAATCAGCGAAAGCACCTCGTAGGACAAATCGTCACCACCGATAGTCAGCTTACCGGACTTGAATTCCTTGATGTCCTCAACAATGCGGTTATCCGCATAAAGCGTGCCCTCATTGGTTTCGATGGAAATATCCACCTTGATTGCGTAGGACATAACCATTCCGTTTGCATAGGTCACAGAAGTCGGGGTTTCCGTAATGGGCGCGCATATCAAATATTGCAAACCTATCTGTGCCAAGGTTATTCCTCCATTTCATAGTCTTTTGCCACGTCAATGGCGTAATTGTGGTAACTGGTGTCGGCTTCATAGGCGACATACTGCCGCCCGGTTATAACGAAACCAGATAGCAGGAGCAACCCCACAAGCTGATTTTTTCTTGCCAAATAATTGTTTTTGCAAAAAAGCGAGATGCGAACCTCAGAGATGTCTATAAGCGGCATATTGTCGCCAAAGACGCCAAAGCTGTCCGCAAGGGGGGTCAATACCGCATATTCATCAGGCGGTACGCCGCTGAACACGCCTGTTTCCACCGGAAGCTTAATTGATTCCAAGATGGTATTCAGTTCGGCTAGGATGCTCATAAATTGTTCATCTCGCTTTCCAGTTTGCTTTTCATCACCTCAATACAGGCCGATTTACTCTGGGTTTTGGCAGGCTTCAAAAACGGCTTTGGAGGCTGACCATGTTTTCCAAATTCAAGGATATTGGCGAGCATAGCGTTGCTTTTGCCGTCTGAACGCGGCTCGGAAAAGCCGATTTTCAAGTTGTATACGCCCTTGCTGTCAATTTTGACGGGTGATGTGCCGAGCGCCTGCAGAAGCTCTCCTGTTGAACGGCTTTTTCCCTTGGTGTTCTTGCCGACAACATCCGACAGGTTGCTTCTTACCTTTTGATACACAATCTCTGCGCCCGCTTCGAGTACCTTCGGTATAATCTCGTCAGCCTTATCGCCGAGTTTGGTCAGCCTGTTCAGAAACTCCTCCGGCATTTTTACTTCCACTTTAGCCATCAACGCTCACCGCCAGTACTTCAAGGTACATCCCTCGATTTCGCACATTTTCAACCGAATAGATGTTGTAGCGCTTGCCGCCACAGATAATAAAGTGGCGGTTGGTAACTGTCACACCGGGTAGGGCACGGAATCGGAAGAGCGCATTGACTTCACTTGTCTTAGCCAACGTCAACCACCGTTCCGTGTAGTTTTTCTGTTCGAAATAGGCATAGGTCTTAGTAACAACAGTGTCACCTTTGGATACAAAGCCTTCTGCATCCTTTACAGGCTCGGCTGATACGATTTCGATAGGAGTATTCATCTTCCCGAAACTCATTTTCACACCTTCCAGTCCCGGTCAAGCCGAAGCAGCATATTGACCGTGTCCCATACCTGCTGCCCGGCCTGCACATTGTCTCCAAAAAAGCCGGCTGTACTGCCGTCCCGGCTTTCATAGAAGTGGGACGACAGCATGATCACGGCCTGCTCGGTGGTGGGCGGCATGGGGTTTTCGTTGTAATAGCCTTCGGCGATGTGCTGGTAGCTTTCGGCGTAGGAAACGGCGGCGTGGATGAATCCCATAAGCAGTTCATCATCCGCATCGTGTTCCAGAATCAGGTTTGCCTTGACTTTGGGCAAGAGGTTTTCAATCACACTCATGCCGCATCACCTCCAGAGTTATGCCGATTTCTGTTGCAGTACCTTAATAGCTTCAGGTAGAATCAGCTTGCCGTCCACACGCTGGGTGGCGATAAAGCCCACCTGGCCTGTGGCGGCGAATAGTTCATTTAAACGCTTGAACACCCTGCCCTGGCGGTCAGCCACCCAGTAATAGCTCAAGTCGCCGAATACTACTGTCTTTGCCCCTGCTTCAATGGTGGGTACATATGCAGAGGTGTACAATGGACGGTTGAGGATGGTATCAGGCGTTCCCGCCTGGATGGAAGGCTGCCAGAGATACTGCCCGTTGCCGTCTTTCAATTTGCGGATGGCCTTAATCGTGGCATCGTTCATTACGAATACTGCCTTATTACGATAAGGTGCTTTCAAACTGTAGAACAAATCTAATACTTCATCCAGTGTGATGGCAGTGGCACTTGCTGTAGTAACACCAACTTGACCGCCGCCTGTAGCATTCAGAATTCCTGTTGGTTTACCTGTGCCATCACCTACAAAGAAGGCTTCCTCCTCCTTGTTGCCGATACGACGTGCAAATTCCCTTGTGATGTAGCTTTCGAGATTAAACACGGAATCGTTTAAAAGTTCCTCGGAGACCTTAATCATCGTCGCCAGCTTGTAGGCACCAATGGAAACCTGCCCGAAGCTGTCATCGCTTTCAGGGATGACTCCCTCCTCATCAACCCAGCTTGCAGTACCTTTGCTTGCCACTACAGGAATTTTGCGGTCGCCGGAAGAGGTAGTGATAACATTGGCCAGCTTGCGGAAGATATTCTCTTCCTCCAATGCTTCCACAAGAGTGCGCTCGAATTCGTCCGGCACGAGATAACCACCTTCGGAATCGGTGCCAATCTTCAGGGCATTCCTGACCTCATAACTGACATTGTCGCGCATAGCGTTCCAGAATGCCTTTTTATATTCAGCGCTAGCACGGCCGGTTTTTTCATCACCAGTTCTAGTGGGTGAGTTCGTAATAGGGTTACTGGTCGATTTCTCCAATTCAAGATCAATAGCCGCCTGGCGCTCCAGACGCTCGATTTCCTTGCCGAGTGCCACAACATCAGCTTCCATCTTGTCATAGGTAGCAGTATCCTCGGCAGACAAAAGCCCATCTCCGCCACGTTTGGTATCAAGGAACGCCTTGGCCGCGTCCCATGCCTTAGCGCGCTTCTCGCGCAATTCCAAAATTTTGCTCATTGTGATTTCCTCCTTCAAATTAATGAGAAATTAAAGAAAGCCGCTTATACAGCGACTCTATTGGGGTACCAGTTTTCGGTTGTTGGTGCTTCGGCAGCTTGCGGATAAGCGAATTGGTGACTGCCATCCGGCTAAAGATGAGACTATCTCCCAAATCAGGCGGCTCACTCTCCATAAACATGACCTTGTCGGCGAAACCAAGCTCAATGGCTTTATTCGCATTCATCCACGTCTCCGCATCCATCAGATGAGAGAGTTTGGTGCGGGAAAGTCCTGATTTCAACTCATAGGCATTAATGATGCTTTCCTTAACCTCATCCAACAATGCTTTTGCACGCAGCATTTCTTCGCTGTCGCCGATGGCAATGGTCGAGGGGTTATGGATCATAAGCATGGATACGGGCGACATATACACATCGCCGCCTGCCATTGCGATGACCGAGGCGGCGCTTGCCGCAAGCCCATCGATTTTTACAGTGACTTTTCCGCTGTATTCCATAAGCATGTTGTAAATTTGGGCTGCTGCAAACACGTCACCGCCAGGGGAGTTGATCCATACTGTAACATTGCCGGTTCCAGCCATAAGTTCATCTTTGAACAGCTTTGGAGTGACCTCGTCGCCCCACCAGGTTTCTTCGGAGATTATTCCGTTAAGATAGAGGGTACGTTCCTCATCGGAATCCCTTACCCAATTCCAGAATTTCCTCATTGTCCATTGTCCTCCTTGGCATAAAAATTTCCCGCTTGTGAAAGCGGGAGCATATTGCCGTTGACTAGATATAAGTCGCCGCCATCCTCAGCTGGGATGCGGTTCATGTCCTCCAGTTCCCGAATGTCATTTGCCGACAGCCAGCCATTCTGTCTCCCCACAGCGTAACCATTCATCCGGCTTTGGTAATCACCGCGAAGCAGGCCATCCAGGTTGAACTTGATGAACAGCGACGGCTTCTCGGAGGGCAGGATGAGCGATTGCTGAAGAGACTGCTCCCAGCGCACTACCCACGGGTTAAGCGTGTACTTTACAAACTCAAGGCTCTGCTGCTCGATGTTGGAGAAGCTGGACTTTTCAAGGTCGCCCACCATATGGGGCGGTATCCTAAAAATGCGGGCGATTTCATTGATTTGGAATTTCCTCGTCTCCAGAAATTGCGCTTGCTCCGGAGGGATGCCAATAGCCTGAAACTTCATTCCTTCCTCTAGAACCGCCACCCGATGTGCGTTGCCACTGCCTTGGTAGGCACTGTTCCAGCTATCCTTGACCCGCTGAATGTCCTTAATCACACCGGGATGCTCCAGTACGCCGCCGGGATTGGCGCCGTTGGCGAAAAAAGCCGCACCATATTCCTCGGTTGCCAGCGACATGCCGATAGCGTTTTTCGCCATCGCAATAGGGCTGTACCCGATAAGACCATCGAAACCCAGGCCGGGAATGTGGAGTACCTCATCCTTACGGAGTATGACATAGCCGCCTTTCGGCTTTAGACCGTTTTCGTCAGCGTCACGGTAATAGGTGTATAACAGTTCACCATTCTGAGCTCGGCTGACTTCCATTTTGTTCGGGAGAAGAGGATAAAGCGCAACTGCCTGACCACGCCCATTTCGAACCACTTGCGCGTAAGCATTGCCCCAAAGTAAAAGATGACTCATCAGTGTTTCACGAAACACGAATGAAGTCATCTCCGGGTTTGGTTCGTTATGGAGCAGGTAATATAGCGGGTGTTGACTTACGCGCTCTTTGCCGCCATCCAAGCGGTAGCGGTAAATATGCAGCGGCAGTCCAGCTATGGCCTCAGCCAGTATTCTCACGCAGGCATACACTGCCGTGGCTTGCATGGCAGTTCGCTCATTGACTGTTTTGCCCGATGTAGTACTTCCGAACAGAAACGAAAATGCACTGCCCACACGGTTTTGCGGTTTATCTCTTGAACGGAACAGTCCTTTTAATAGTTTCATAGGCATCACCTCCGAAAAACATTTTTCCACCATATCAACAATCCTGAAGTTTAAAGGATTAGTAGCCCTCTCTCGTTGTACACTGAATTGCCGCCATTGCCGGAGCCGCAGCGGATGGCACGGTCGAGCGCCATAATGGTCGCCACCGCGCCATCTATTCTTTCTGTGCTTTTTTCCTTGTCCGGCTTTATGTTGCCTGCCGGGTCGGTCTTAATATAGATGTTATCCATCATCCACCGAAGAACAGGATGGCCGCCGTGGACTATTTTCTCCTCCAGCGTCAACTTCATCAGTTCCTTGGTTGGCGGCGACATATCTTTAAAGCCCTGACCGAAGGGAACCACCGTAAAGCCCAGACCCTCAAGGTTCTGCACCATCTGAACAGCGCCCCAGCGGTCAAAAGCAATTTCGCGGATGTTGTACTTTTCTCCCAGTTCTTCAATGAACCGCTCAATGTAACCATAATGTACCACGTTGCCCTCTGTGGTCTTAAGATGTCCCTGCTTCTCCCAAAGGTCGTATTGCACATGGTCTCGTCTGACTCGCAGATCGATGTTATCCTTCGGCATCCAGAAATACGGGAGGATGATGTATTTATCTGTTTCATCCTCCGGTGGGAACACCAGTACAAAAGCCGTAATATCGGTAGTGGAGGATAGGTCAAGTCCGCCGTAGCATACCCGGCCTTCAAGACTCGCCGGATCAACAGGAAATGAACAGGCATCCCATTTTGCCATCGGCATCCAACGGACGGCTTGCTTAACCCACTGGTTCAGGCGCAATTGCCTGAAGCTATTCTCCTCAGCCGGGTTCTGCTTTGCGCTTTCGCAGGCAGCTTTCACCTTGTCGATACCGACTGTGATACCTAAGCTGGGATTCGCTTTCTTCCACACCTTAGGGTCAGTCCAATCATCCTCTTCCTTCGCGCCGTATATCACAGGATAGAAGGTGGGATCATACTTTCTTCCCTCAATGATATCCAGAGCTTTTTGGTGCGTTTCGTAGCAGATACTCTGGGTGTCCGTTCCCGCTGTGGTAATAAGAAAATATAACGGCTGCATCCTCGCATCGCCAGAACCTTTTGTCATGACATCAAACAGTTTCCGGTTTGGCTGAGTATGAAGTTCATCGAATACAACACCATGTATATTAAAGCCGTGTTTAGAGTAAGCTTCAGCCGACAGTACCTGATAAAAGCTGTTGGTCGGCAGGTATACCAGCCGTTTCGTGGAAGCCAGCAGCTTTACACGTTTGTTAAGTGCCGGGCACATCCGTACCATATCGGCAGCGACTTCGAATACGATAGAAGCCTGTTGACGATCTGCGGCACAACCGTATACCTCTGCTCGCTCTTCACCATCACCACAAGTGAGGAGAAGTGCGATTGCTGCTGCAAGCTCGCTTTTTCCCATCTTTTTAGGTATTTCTACATACGCCGTGTTAAACTGGCGATATCCATTAGGTTTCAAAATACCGAACAAATCACGGACGATTTGCTCCTGCCAGTCGATGAGTTCAAAAGGCTTTCCTGCCCATGCACCTTTCGTATGGGAGAGTGCTTCGATAAAAGACACGGCGTAATCGGCAGCATCTTTGTCATAGTATGACCCCTCAGCTATAAAGGCGGTCGGCTTATATTTCTTCAGTTTTCGCATAGGCACCGCCTCTCTTATGAAAATGGGCAAAAGAAAAGAGCCTACATAGAAGCTCTTTACTCTTGCCCTGTTTGTATTGCTTATTTACATTGTTTTATTCAACTTCGCCTGTCAGTATGAAGCGGGCATATTCAGCTTTATGTTCTGTCAAATATACCATCAATTCATAAAAGCCGCGTACATTGGCTTCATACTGGACTCGGTTCACATCAAACATGTTCGTGACCCCGCTTTCCCGGATGGAAAGGATTTGCTCCTTAATTTTCTCATTCATAAGCTGCTTCCTCCGTATCCACCGAGTCAGTCGTCGCTTTGCGCAGGATATCCACATCAAAGCCCGCGCTCTTATAGCCTTCTAAAATTGTACTGTAATAATAGCAGCTTGGCTGACCCAGCGGTCTGCCATCGTTCATGATGTAGACCATTGCGGTAACGTACTTGCCGTTTAGCTTCACTTTCACATTTTCCTTGCGGTAAAGGAACGGCCAGCCTTCGTAGCGGTCAAGTGCTGCTTCGTCCGCAGACGTTATCTCCCAAACAAGCACTGGGACGCTGCCGCCTTTAAAAGGCTCAACGGTCGCCACAGCACCAGCATGTGCGCCCCTGAAAAGGAGCCGCCAGCCTTTCATTGTGCTGGTACCCATCACCTTTGCGGTAGGGCAGCGTGACGCCATCTGCGAAAGGTTTAGATTGGAACCGTAAGCGATATATAGTTTCTTATCCATTATTATCGATATCCTCCTTCCTCTTATTAAGCTTTTCGAGAGGTTCAGGCCGCCCGAAATCGCCAGGCTGCCGAGCCGTCCAGATGGGCGGTTAAGTGTTCGCGGCAGTTTGCAAACTCCTCGCCGATGAAGCCAATGCGGTTAAGGTAAGTCCGCATGGCGAACTTCTCATTCTCAGTCTGCGGTTTCTTTGCTGAGGCACATTTCTGCGTCAGGGCCTGATGGTTAAGTGCCAGGGCAAGAACAATGTAGCTTCGAATCTTGCCCGCGTGGAGTTCACTATTGAAACCCCGCAGTTCTACCGTGTGGTTCCCCGTAAAAAAGCTGTGCAGGTTTAAAAAGTGGTAGCGGCTGTGGTGGTAGTGCCTGTCGCGGCTCTCGCTGTAGCCCGCGTACCAAATCTCCTCAATCTGCCGCATGGTCTTGGGTTTTTTGCGATTCATCTTGTCAACCAGCAGGCTATCCATCTTCTTGCAGTAGCTCATTCGCTCAGGAGCAATTTGGAGCGCCTTGTAGAAAAGGTCGTTCTTGCTGGCAATGATGTTAACAAAATTGCGGATGCTCCTAGGCGTATGATTTGAGCCGTCAAGATGTATGTGAATTCCGCAAGAAGGGTTGGCAAACGCTCCGGCCTTCCGAAGTTTGCGCACCAGTTCCTGCAAAGTACCAATATCCTCGCGGTAGGTAAGGATGGGGCTGACCAGTTCCACACTATATTCGCGGGTAGCTGCCACCTTCTTCCGACCTTGTTTCATTTGGCAGGAAATGCTGCCATCGCTCATGAACTTCCAGACCCTGCCGTCCGATGCAATGACTTTTTGGGTATCGTAATAATCGCCCATGTTGGTGACTGTGCCTCCGAGGTACTCGGCCGCTACCTTCGCCGCATCACTGCGCGTGATGCCTGTAAATTCAATTTCAATCCCGAATTTGTTTGTAAACATTGTGGTTTTCCTCCCTTTGAGTGGTGTGCGTTTGCCTTTCGGCATGTACATATATCACTCTAAAGGCCTTATATAGCAAGTATTATCAGAGGAAAAATCCACACAAATATATGGGTTGTGTATGGCTGCAAACTGTGTAATTTACAGTTTTCTAACAGCATCCTCACCGTATACGACACCGAGAGTTGAACCGCAGTCCCAAAAACAAAAGATAGTGCCGGTATCATCGATGAAGTCCACGGTGCCCCTATCACCTGGCTTCAGCTTGGAGTATGGATCATTCATACATACCAGTTCCACGCGTGTACCAGACGGGTATTGCTTGCGGAGCCGCTCCACAATCTCCATTGAGGGGAATTTATTCATCTGCAGTCACCTCCGCTTTAAGCGGCATGCCATTTTTGAATGCACTGTTGCCTGAAAGGTTCTTTAGAAGCACTTTCCGTGCAGCCTTGTACTCGTCACCCACAAAGCCCAGTCTGATGAGGAATACGCGAAAAGCAAACTTCTCATTCTCTACAGGCTTTTCTTTTGCCGTCACACGCTTCTGCTCCTTGGCTGCCGCACAAAGTGCACTTATAAACTGTGTGTAGGCTGCGACTGTTTCGCCGTTCGTATCGAACTTGAACCAAGGAAATTTAAGCGTTGTTTCTGTTCGCTCGATGGGGAGTGCGTCTGCTCCAATAGCTTTTTTAATAAGGGCCGCCTTACTTGCGACAAGCCTGTCGAGATTCTCAAGTGCTGTGTCTGTAAAACCCTCCAGCGGCATCTCAATGGTAAGATTGTCGCTCGTTTCACACTTGAAGCCCCGCTCTGCAAGCCCATCCAGTATCCTTTCCACTTGCTTACTATCCATCGTGTTGTCAAACGAGAGTGTGCCCTCCTTGTCGACGATAAAACCACTGATCTCGTAGGCAAAGGTCGGTGCGCCCTTATATATTGCAGGATAGTCAGCAATTTCACTCACGGCATTTACCAGTTCCTTGCGTCTTGGACCAGTTACGTTAAATCTGATTCCCATTTTTGTAAGCCTCCTTTGCTTCTTTGGTGCTTACATATATCACTCTAAAGCTGTTAAATAGCAAGCTATTTCTCTGAAATATGTGCATTGTTATTCCTACTTTTCTGTACCATATCTATTGGAAATCCACCAATTTCATCAAACAGGCTGCCCAGCGTTAATTTACGCTTCATCGGCAGCCAGCTCCGCAACATCATGGTACCTATATTCGACACCATCTCTCAAAAGAAATACACCGTCTGATGAACCGCTTTGCTCAATGTACCGCTTTACAATGACATCGCAGTATTTTTCATCCAACTCAGTGGTGTAGCAAATTCTATCTGTTTGCTCACAGGCGATTAATGTCGATCCAGAGCCGCCAAAGGGGTCAAGCACAATGCTATTTGTAAGGCTTGAATTCATAATCGGATAGGCAAGTAGGGCAACCGGCTTCATGGTCGGATGATCGGCATTCTTTTTCGGCTTATCAAACTCCCAGATGGTAGATTGCTTGCGGTCAGAATACCATAGGTGCTTGCCTTTCTTTTTCCACCCAAACAGTACCGGCTCGTGCTGCCACTGGTATGGCGAGCGGCCAAGAACAAGAGATTGCTTTTTCCATATACAGGTGCCGGAAAGGTAGAATCCAGCATCCGCAAAAGCCCTTCTAAAATTCAAGCCTTCTGTATCAGCATGAAACACATATATACTGCCGTCCTGCGACAGAACATGTTCTGTATTCCTAAAAGCATCAAGCAGAAACTGATAAAAAGCATCGTTGCCCATATTGTCGTTTTTGATTTTTCCTGCTGAACCTTCATAGTTGACATTGTACGGCGGGTCAGTGACCACAAGATTGGCTGTTTTACCATCCATCAAAGTATCAAAGGTTTCTTTCTTCGTACTGTCTCCGCAGACCAGCCGATGCCGTCCAAGTATCCATACATCCCCTAAATGCGAAACAGCGGGCTTTTTCAGCTCGCTGTCCACATCGAAATCATCTTCTTTAATTTTATCCCTGACACTATCCTTGAATAGGTCATCTATTTCGCCGGGGTCAAAACCGGTAAGTGAAACATCAAAATCTACAGCATTTAAGTCTGTAATGAGAAGTGCCAATTTATCTTTGTCCCAATCACCGCTGATTTTATTAAGCGCGACGTTAAGCGCCTTTTCTTTTTCCTCATTCATCTCGATGATGACACATTCCACTTCGGTAATTCCCATGTTAATTAAAACCTTCAAACGCTGATGACCGCCGACCACATGCCCCGTGGTTTTGTTCCATATAATGGGTTCTACATATCCAAACTCCTCTAGGGATCGTTTCAGCTTTTCATACTCTGCATCCCCCGGCTTTAAGTCCTTCCTGGGATTATACTCGGCAGGGATGAGCTGCTCGATCTTTAACTTCTCTATCAGCATACTGCTCCACCGCCTTCCTTAATTCGTTGTATTTATTCACATCTTCCCAAGGGAAAAGACGGCTATTGAAATGTCCATAAACAGCCGTATCGGAATAGATTACGTTGCGCAGGCGCAGTTTTTCTATAATCGCAGCAGGTTTGAGACTGAAAACATCCTGTGCCGCAATGGTTAGTATCTCATCAGGCACAATACCAGTGTTTAGGGTGTTAACAGAAAAAGCCACCGGATTTGCTTTACCGATAGCGTAGGATACACTGACTTCACACCTTTTTGCATAGCCGCACCAAACTATATGCTTGGCTATGTATCGAGCCATATATGTGCCGCTTCTATCAACCTTGGTGGGATCTTTACCAGAAAGCGCCCCACCGCCATGGGATGCAAGTCCCCCATAGGTATCAACCATCGGCTTTCTTCCAGTAAGCCCTGTATCGGCTGCGGGTCCTCCCTCTACAAATCTGCCGGACGGGTTTATAAGAATCTCAGTATCGTTATCAAAAGGAAAATCCTCAAAGCACTGCCAGAGGACATTATTTAAAATATCTGAACGAAGCTCCTCTTGAGTTTTGTCCTCTTTATGCTGAACTGAAACGACTATAGTTTTTACTCTTACAGGAGTATCGCCGTCATATTCCACTGTAACCTGTGCTTTACCATCTGGAAGAATGCCCTTAATAAGTTTACCTTTGCGGACATCATCCAACCGCTTCACGATCCTGTGTGAGAGTACTAGAGGAAGGGGGAGCATCTCTCGGGTTTCGTTTGTTGCATAACCGTACATAGTGCCCTGGTCACCGGCACCCATACAACCATACTGCTCGTTAATACCTTCTCTTGCTTCAAATGCTGTATTAACACCAGCTGCAATATCCTGGCTCTGTCGATGCACAAATACATAAACCAAAAACTTCCATGGGTTGTATCCAACTTCACGGAGCACATTTCGAACAATGTATCGGATATCGACTTTTTCGCTACAGGTGATCTCGCCCGCTACGATAATTCTACCCTTGGTCGCCATTACTTCACATGCTACTCTGGATGCCTTATCCTTACGAAGACAGGCTTCCAAAATGCTATCCGCAATGATGTCACACAGCTTGTCTGGGTGACCGGAACATACGCTTTCAGCTGTTAAAAACCTTTTGCTCATTTCACATCTCCAATCTATTTTTATTTGCCCCTACGGGCAGTGAGCAATCTTTCCATAACATCGTCCTGCGGATTTAAACCATTGTACTCTGTGGCACAATTTTCACGGACAATCTGGTAGATTTCCATCCATAGCCTATTGGTCTGGCTCATGAAGTTCTGACTCATCACTACATATGGACTTTGGATTGCGTTTCCGGTAGTCGGGTGCTTGGCAAGGAATCCGAATTCAGTAACGGCTTCCTCACATTGAATCCACCGAGCAGCACTCATAGCATAGCGTTCTAAAAGCTGCGGTAATACTAAATGAGCACATCCACGCTCCTCAAGCCATTGCCACGTAATTTCATATATTTCTGATGCTACCAGCGTCTCACCGTCCTTTTGAACTGC
The DNA here is from genome assembly GCA_044598425.1 of Bacillota bacterium Lsc_1132. GTDB lineage: Bacteria > Bacillota > Bacilli > Bacillales > Cytobacillaceae > JAEVLT01. The sequence goes on along the minus strand of CP172536.1, from coordinate 431,310 downwards.
TGAAAGCATGGCTCTTGGCTGCGGCATCGCCTGACCTTGAAGATCAGCAGTATTTTTAAATTCTATAACTTCAAGTTTTCGTTTACCGTGGTTCCCGGCTGCAATTTTGTCCGCAAGTGGCTTCCTTTTCTGTCCCGAGCCGATACGGGCACCTCCTCGGTTTGTTCCATCCTTGGCCATTTTTCCACCTCTTTTCTACCCGAGATTAATTCCCTGTTTGAAACCGCGAATTTTCGCGCGTGACCCCCCGCCCGTTCCACGGCACAAGGGTTCCAGAGATTTTGACCGCCCCTACCGTCGCCCCCCATCGGCCGCCTTCCCGAGCAGTGATCTCAGAGTGGCAGGGGGTACATAAAGACATGAGGTTTCTCACGTCGTTGGTACCACCTTGGGAAAGCGGCTTGATGTGGTGTACTTCTTCGGCGGGTGTGATCCGTCCATTCTTCTCGCATTGTTCGCAAAGAGGATGTGCCGCAATGTAGCGGTCACGGATTCGTTTCCACGTCCTTCCGTAACGTTTTTTCACGGCGGGGTCGCGGTCATATTTTTCATAACGGGAAGCTTCTTGTTTCGCATGCTTTTCACAAAAACGACCATCCGTTAACTCAGGACAGCTTGGGAAAGAGCAAGGGCGTTTTGGTTTCCTTGGCATACGGCACCTCCTTTCGGGCATAAGAAAAGCCCCCGCGGTTTACCACGAAGGCTCTTTACATTTTTTCATACTACCATTATATAACCTGTTTACTAGTAATTCGTCCACGATATTACTCATCACTTTCCATACAATAGCAATGCCAGATGCCCAAGCGCTCGGTTCTTCTTGTTATAAGCAGAGGAGCGTTCAATGTTAAAGTGGTCACAGATGTTATAGACCGCATCGATTTGCTTTTGCTTGTCATCGAGGTAGAACTCCCTTAGTACGAAACGTTCGTCTTCGGATAGCGCATCCCACGCTGGCTTAAACCATTCCATGTATTCCAAAGCCTGTCGGTAGCGTTCTTTTAACACATCGATTTCATCAATACAGGCAATCAGCTTCTTTTCCCCGGCTTTCGGTTCATGTGCAGATGGCATACCGTTTATAATGGGGGATGCCGGAGAACTCATCTTTTCGTGGATGGTGGCGATATCTTCATCGGTGTGCTCTATGATGTATTGCATACTGCTGTAATCTTTCAACGCATTAATAGCTGCCGCCTTTTTATCTAAATAATGCCAGACAATATTCATCGCATCATACCTCCTTTAAAAGTGTTGCCTTGACCGCATCAATTAGTGCAGCTTGAGTGTTATCCTTATCTTTCAACGCTTTCATCACACGCTCGTCAATGGTGCCTTTTGCTGTCAGATGGTGGATGACCACTGTATCCTTTTGCCCCTGCCGCCAGAGCCGGGCATTGGTTTGCTGATAAAGTTCCAAACTCCATGTCAATCCGAACCAGACAAGTGTTGAACCCCCAGCTTGCAGATTCAGTCCATGCCCGGCAGACGCGGGATGAATGATTGCAACAGGAATTTCTCCTTTATTCCATCTCCTTATGGAATCAGCACTGGATAAAACTTCAACCTCAAAGCGTTTTTGTATCCGAGCCAGATCATGTTTAAACCAGTAGGCAATCAAGACGGGTTTTCCATTGGCTCCTTCGATTACATCCTCTAACGCATCCAACTTACGGTCGTGTATATGAATCACCGCACCATGATCGTCATAGACTGCACCATTGGCCATCTGCAGGAGCTTTCCAGATAATGCTGCCGCATTGGCTGCAGTAATTTCCTCTCCTTTAACCGTTGTTATCAGATTCCGTTTCATACTGTCGAGGGTTTCCATTTCCTTTTCGGAAAGCCTGACTGAAATTTCGTTTATGACCAGCTCCGGCAGTTTAAGATAATCTGATCCTTTCATGCTGATGGTGATATCTGAAATCAGTCGGTAGATAGCATCTTCTGCTCCCGGCTTTGGTTTGTAGGAGTATATAACTTGCTGATTGCGCTTATCTGGCACAAAATAATCTTCTCTGTATCTGCCAATAAAGCGCCCCAGTCTTTGCCCCATATCCAAAAGCCGATATTCTGCCCATAAATCCATCAAACCATTAGATGATGGTGTCCCGGTAAGCCCAACAAACCTTTTAACCAAGGGCCTGACTTTCAGTAGGCTTTTGAACCGTTTAGCTTGATGGGATTTAAACGAGGACAGCTCATCTACCACTACCATGTCAAAATCAAAGGGAATGCCGCTTCTGGAAATGAGCCATTCAACGTTTTCTCGATTAATGATATAAACCTGTGCTCTTTTCATAAGTGCTGTTTTTCTCTGAACCTCAGCACCAACTGCTACGGTGTATTTAAGCCCTTTTAGATGATCCCACTTTTCGATCTCTGCAGGCCATGTATCTCTGGCTACTCGCAGAGGTGCAATCACCAGAACTTTGCGAACAAGAAAGCTATTCAATGTCAAATCAAAAATGGCAGTTAAGGTAATAACACTTTTGCCAAGACCCATATCTAAAAGCACTGCTGCAAACGGATGGGTTAGGATATACTCGGTGGTATATGTCTGATAATCATGAGGATTGTATTTCACGAAGTATCCCTCCAATCTGTTCTATATGGTCCAGACAGAAAACCAAAAAGCCAAGTGATTCTAACTGTCTTTTTCGCTTTTCTTGTAAGGGCCTTAAGGTTTTACCCGGCGCTTTTACTTCAATAAAAGCGATTTTTCTTTCTGGCAGTAAAATCAGTCGGTCTGGCATTCCATCAAAACCGGGTGAGACAAGCTTTAAGGCTAGGCCACCCAAGTCTTTTGTCATCAGAACTAATTTCTGCTCTATATTTTTTTCTCTCATATGTCCTCCATGTTCCCTAAATCCAAAAAATCTCTATACGCGCGTAAATACGCGTCTGCGTGCGATTTTTACTTTTTATCTTAGGGATTATTTTTAATAGTAATTTATGGAACAATGGAACACAGGATATTAAGCAGCCTAGTTTATAAGGGGCTTCCGCCTGTTCCGATGTGGTGTACCAAAGAGGTGTTTTTGTTTCACCGGAACAGGTAATAACTGTTCCCAAGGCTGAATTTGTTCCAAATGTTCCAATCTTCATCATGGCTTGGGAACATAAACCCATTGCGGCCCATAAAGCGGAATGCGTTCCTTTTTAACAAGGCCGCTCCAGCCGCCAATACCCGCCATTATCGCGGATATTTCGTTGCCATCTATCCTTCGCAAATTGGCACGATCCTTACCGAAGCACTCGCACCAGATCTCCATATTGGATACGGACGTACGTTTTTTCACGCCGACCCGCTGGCTCTCTCCAAATTCAGTACCGTTGATGAAGGCACGACGCTCGTATAAATCCATGGTGTCCCAATCTTCAGGTAAGAGCATGTCGAGATACTCTCTCACCAAACCTTCACGCTCATCGGATTCCATCGCTTCTCGCTGTTCTTCTTTCGCAAGTTTCTCTAAGCTGGCATCCAGATACAGCTTCTCTCCAGCTTTCACGTAGATAAGGGCTTCAGCCCATATCTGCAAAATTTCTTCCTGTTTTAGCTGCCATGACTGTTTTGTGCCATTGCCCGGAGTCTTTACCGGCCAGAATCTACGGTTCCCTGTGGTGTCCCTCAAATATCCTTTTTCCGCATTGGTTGTGCCGAAAAATACACACTGTCTTAAATGCGGAGTGGCTCTTCTGCCAAAGCTGGCCCTATAAATATCATTCTGACGGGAAAGGAAACTTCGAAGCGTCTCAACTTCCGCCTTTTTAAGCCCTGCCAATTCTCCAATTTCTAAAATCCAGTAGCCTTGAAGCTTTTCTGCCGCAGTCTTGTCCTTGGTATCCGATAAGCTCAAACTATCGGAAAACCAATCTCCACCTAATTTGGCGATGAGCGTACTTTTCCCGACGCCCTGCGGTCCATTTAGAACCAGCATGGAATCAAATTTAATGCCGGGAGTAAGCACACGTGCGATGGCCGCACATAGGGTTTTTCTAGTAACTGCCCGTACATACGGATTATCCGATGCTCCAAGATAATCGATTAAAAGGCTGTCTACACGCGGCACCTTATCCCATTCCGGGAGGGCTTCTATAAATTCACGAATCGGATGATAAGAACGATCATCGGCCACCTTTGCTACAGCCACATCATAGTTTCTTGCAGAGAAAGTTCCATAGTGCGTATCAATGTAGCTAATCAGCTGAGCATCATCAGCATCTCTCCAGAACCTTGACGGATGCGGCCATGGAACATCGCCTTTGATCTCAAGACTGTCTGATAGTTGATTAAAGACAATACTTTTCAGGTTTGGGTCATTTTCCAATATTAAAATTAGGTTTCTCAAAGTATTCTTAACTGCACCGGTCTTATCCAGTTCAAGCTGCTTTTCCCAATCCTCATCGATAAATTCACTTTCAGCTTGTACCTTGCGTTCCTCAGCAAATTGCTCCTTGACTCGTTCATCTTTAAGAGCCAAATCCGTCATCGCTCTAAAAGAAGGCAGTTTGCTTGGCGCTGTATTTTCAGTAGTCTTCTCGTCCAAATCTCTAAATTTATGCACGCGGACAAGATCAAAAGCATTCAGCAGCATTCCGCAGGCAGGGTCGGTAGCGTGATGGCTATAAGCAAATTTCCCATCATATATCACCAAGCCCGCTGATGAGTCTGCTGGAATGTAATCGTAACGTCCATTCGTGGTGCTTGGCTCATACACGTCCTGCAAGAAGGTGTCGATGGCTTCTTCAATCGTATAAGCTCTGCAAAATGCACCGACTACACCTTCTTTTGAAAGCGGATCTGCCTGTTTTGTAATCTTTCGTTGAACCACCTCTGATTGTCTGGAAGATACCGGCCACATAGAGGTATCGCGCCAGTCCGTGTATTTAGCAAGGTACATATCCGGGTCTAAAAGCTCTCCGTCTTTTTCCTTGAAAACAAACTCACCATCAGCGGAAGTTGATGGCCAATACATTAGCCTTGATGGTTCATAGGTAGTGTCATCAAAGAAGTCGATTCCGATTTCCTTTGCTACCATGCGACCAAGCGCCGGGTATTCATCTTCCGTAACTTCTCGTTTCAGCGGAATCAAAAGCCTTAACCTTGGAGTGTCCGGCGTGTGTTTATGGGTGGAGTAAATGCAGCATTTGAAATCGTGCAGCGTCTCAATCTGCTCCCATATGCCAGGTTTTGCATAGTCCATGTCTAGGGTCAGAAGGGAACGGCAGAGAACATAACCGTTTCTGCGTTTTCCTTCATGTAGGGCTCCGCCTACAAAGCCGCCAACGTCTTTGATGGTATCTTGCTGAGCCCTGCTCATCTTGCGGAACTCAGAAACCGTTTCAGTAGTGCGGATGGTTATACTCACTCGGGCGATAAAGTCGTTCCAAGATATGTCCTTGTTCTTCCACTTTCTATCCATACGGCTTTTGCCAACCGCTATTTTCATATCTACTGCACCTCCTCGCATTTTTCAGTAAAATATCTGATAGGGATGCGGTGCTTTGAAGCTTTGTCGATTTCTGCTTGCATTCCAGCTGAGATGTAGCTGCCAAATACCCATAGCTCATCACATTTTCTGAGCCAGACCATACCAAAAAACAAACCTAGCTTTCTCTGGTCAGGATCGCAGTCATCCATCACCTGTGGATATAGCAGATGGGGAGCGAAGGGAATGGCTCCTTGCTCCACTGCAAATTTTAAGTATCTTCTGGCATTCTCCAGGTTTCTAGCTGTATCTCCAGCAAAGGGTGAGCAGATGAAAACGCAAGGTTTATATTTTTTCGCTTTTTCTTCGCGCATTACATTCTCCAATGCTTCCGCAGCTGTTGGGTCCGGATATCCTTCAGAATTATATTTGTCCATCGCTATACCACCTCAAATTCCTGCCCTTGCTCTATTAGCGGAAGAATGCCCTGCGCTTTCAGCAATTCATAGATAAACAAGCGGCCTTTCTGAGTCCAATAAGTATGGACCTTCGAATGCATCGTCCCATCATTTCCGGGGTAGCTATGAGTTTTGGTTACGGTATAGCCATGCTGGGCGTGTTTCTGATACAGGAGCCATATTTTCCCCTGACGGAATTGAACACCCAGATCATGAAGGTATTCATTAAGCCAGCGACCCGATTTTCCATAATCCTTCGCGATCGTTGTTATCGCTACCGCATCCTTACAATTAAGAACCACGTCGTAATAGCTTGCTTTAGGTTTCATTTCAGCGATCTGCTGTTCCTGAATACTTATGGTGGCAGATAGCTTAGCATTTTTTGCCCGCTCTGCTTTAAGCTCCTGTAACGCCTTGATCCAAAGATCGGGATTGGCAAGCAGTTCATCTGCGGCATATAACCCATGCTTGCGAATAGAAGGAAGAACCTCGTGTGTTACCCAACGCTTGAATTTCTTCAGCTTTTGTTCTCTTTCAAAAATGTACTCATCACTAACGCCTCTTGCTTTTGATGGCTGCATAGCAAATAATAATGAGTACAGTCCTGGTTCATTTACAATGGCTACTTGTTGCATTCCCCCAGGGGTAGTCATTTGCGTATACCCCTTTTCATCTTCATCAAGAGACTGCATGGCGCGATTCCTATTGGTTTCACCAAACACATCGCAGACATCTTTTGCTACCCACCAGGTTTCTCCGTTTCTCTGAATTGTGCGTACTTCTTTTCCTTCGTAGTTGAAAATTGTTAATTCGTTCATATCGAACCTCCAGCTTATAGTTGTAGGGCGGCATGAACTGCCCTCAGCTATAAGCAAAAAAAGAGGAGGTTTCGAACCCCCTCAATTTAATCTTTTTTATAAAAGTTGCATTCATAACCGTCAGCACGAAGTAAAAGACCCTTTGCCCAAGGCGGGGTTTTACCCATAAGGGTACAAACATCCTGTAAAGATACTTCTAATGGAACTTCCAACACAGCTTCGTCGTGGACATGCATCACTATTTTGTACCCTGCTCTATCTAGATTTTGCATAGCAAAGCATAGAATATCTCTTGAGATTGCCTGCACGATGTTTTCCACGAACTTGGGTCCATAGCTTTCGATCCGCTCCCATTTCTTCGTCGTACCTATGCCTTCATATGACACCGACTCACTTCCAAAGCTGTTTATTCCTATTCGGGGCTTTACATATGTCAGTTGTCTTCCAGATGGAAGCCGTATCAGAAGCATTCCACTTCGATATTCAAACTGGATTCTATGAGTCTCAGTTCTGGTTCTTTCTTTTACCGCTTCTTTCACGGAGCTATCAACATCCCACCACAGCCGTACAATATTGGGATTAGTATTTCGCCATGCAGCTACCAGCGGTTTTAGTTCTTCCTCGGAAAGACCCATTTCCAGAGCACCCATTGCTTTCAGTGCGCCAACAGAGCCCCCGTAACCTAAGGCCAGTTCTGCAATCTTGCCTTTTTGCCTTAGCGGACTTCCTTTTGTCACTTCTGCTATGGGAACTCGAAACATTTGAGCAGCTGATGCTTCATATATTTTTCCATGGGTAGCAAACACTTCATTTCGCCATGCTTCGCCTGCAAGCCATGCAATAACCCTCGCTTCAATGGCACTAAAATCAGCCACGATAAACTTGAATCCTTCTTTAGGGATGAATGCAGTACGGATAAGTTCAGACAATACGCCTGGGACAGAATTATACAGCATCTCTAATGCTTCAAACTGTCCGCTGCGAACAAGGCTTCGTGCTTGTTCCAAGTCAGGCAAGTGATTCTGCGGAAGGTTTTGTACCTGAATGAGTCTTCCTGCAAATCGACCTGTACGATTAGCTCCATAAAACTGCAATAGACCGCGTGCTCGCCCATCAGCACAAACGACATTTTCCATCGCTGTGTATTTCTTTACGCTGGACTTGGCCAGTAGCTGCCGCAGTTCCAGCACTTCACTTAGACGATCCGGTGCTGTCCGCAGTAATGTTTTTACTGAGGTCTTATCTAGGCTTTCTGTTTCCAGACCGTTCTCGGAAAGCCAGGTTTTCATCTGGGCAACTGAGTTTGGGTTCTCTAGTTTAGTAAGGACTCGCATCCGGTTCGTAAGCTCTTCTCTCGTCTGATTATCACATCGAATGGCTTGCTTTACTAATTCCAAATCTAACTGGATGCCCCTATCGTTAATCTGCTGGTCTAGAATATAGTTCTGCCACTCATGTTCAGGCATCGGGAACTTTTCAAGTCGCGACTGAATCGTCATTTCCGCTTCTACATCTCGGGCGTTATATGCCTTGAACCGTTCCCATTTATCTGGGGCATGCTCCGGCAAATTTCGGGTGCGACCGCCATTTGTCTGAGTTGGTTTACAAGGGACGGAGAAATATCGAATCAGTTCCTTGCCCTCAGTTAGTTTTTGTTTATCAGCACCGGTAACCAAGGCTGCACCCTCCAGAGAAAGCGGAAGTCCAAGATAGGCAGACCAAACCATCGTGCAGCGCCAGGAATTAGGTTCCAGCCAGATGCCAAGGTACCGAGACAAACAGATGCGTTCAAACTGTGCATTGAATGCCCACTTCGTTACTTGACTATCTAAAACGGCATTTTTTATTTCTCGTGGAATCATTTCACCACTTGTCAAGTCAACTACCTGCACCGGTCCAGCATCCACACTGTAGCCAAAAAGCAAAATTTCAAAATCCGGAGCTTCAGCATAGCGATAGACCCCGCTTTTGGCGAGGTCTACGCAACTATAAGTTTCTATATCTATGCTGAGGGTTCTCATGATAAAAAATCGTCATCCACATCGGTGGCAAAATCGTCAGCGGCATTTGTTCTGCCACCCAACGGCTCACCATCACGGATTTTCTGAATATTGCCAAGGCCACATGCAATACCTTTGTTGCCATTGGAGTTGAAGGCATAGAAGTTGATACTTACTCTTGCATATACACCGGAGTAAACTTCAGAACGGTCAAGAATCGGATTAACGTTCCTGTCTACAATTTGAGGTGCAGTGTTGCTATTGGCATTGATGAAATAGCTGTTTGCATAAGCTTCATCATCTGGACGGTCGATATCGCCATCTCGCAAAGGGAGTTTGAGCGCGGCTTTGTTCGGAATTTTGCCGCCGAACTTACCTTTGCCTTCTTCAATTGCGGCATTCACTGCTGCATTGATGGCATTAAGTGTTTTGGTATCGCTCTTAGGGATAATAAGGCTTACGCTGTATTTTTCAGCACCGCCATTAATGGATTTCGGTTCCCAGACGTTGGCATAAGAGAGTCTCACAATTCCAGTGATCACTTTCGTAGGGTTAGTTCTTTTTGCTGTGTTTGACATAGTATTAAACCTCCATAAAATCATTTTTTGCTGATGATGTATTCATTTCAGGACGCTTGTCTGAAACAGGTACTAACGTCGGTTTACCCGGTGGCTTCATGACCAGCCCACCAAGGATTTCATTAAACTTGGGTTTGCCCATCAATTTTTCCATTTCAGTAATGGTTATAAGACTTTGCTTGTAAATGTCGCGATAGCCTGCATTCTTCGCCGCTTCTGCGACTGCTTCTTCATCTGTGTATTTACGGTTCGAGCGGCCTTCGACTACTTTAAATCCCGGCCACTGCTTTCCATGATTAACCGCTGCATCTGTTGCATAAGCCATAATTTCGTTTGCCCAGCTGGTAAGATCTCCGATAGATGAAAGAATCTCTGCGATTTCTTCATCTGATAACAGGGGCGGTAAAGCAAATTCAAATGTGGCCAGTTTCATTTTTGCTTCTGCTCTCGCCCTGCATTTCACTGCCGCCCGGCAAAATTGGCACCATTCTCCAGGGCGGTAATTGCCGTCACCTGCAAAAGCTAACTCCGCTTTAGGCTTCAAAACTTCCTCTGCCCACTGATACAGACTTTCTTTTGATACTGTGGACGTACTGATATTTTCGCGACGTGGTTGGTATATTGTCATAGAGACCGTATCGATGTCATAGATGCCATCGAATAACTCCAGTGCGCCAAGGGCATAGAGCTTCATCTGCGGATTTTCCTCTGCGCTAACCAAAACACCCTGACCATACTTAAAGTCAATTATATGAAGGGTTCCATCAGAGATAATCAAGCAGTCACCCGTCCCAAAGCCATCGGGTACATATTTTGAGAAGTTCAATCGCTGTTCAATTAAGACAAGAGGGTCATTGCAGGACTGCTTTGCCCGTTCGATGATTTCGAGTACGAACTCCACATATCCGTCAGTGAAGGTATCCATCTCATCAGAGTCATAAGGCGAAACCGGCTTTTTTGACCGCATCTTCAACGCTCTGCGAAGCTTATGCTCACTTAATGCATGGGCAGCAGTTCCTTCGGCTGCGGCTTCACCGCTGTTATCATCAAACTCTAGTTCCAATCTGGCTGACGGTGTACAGTTCATCCAGCGATGGGCTCCCGATGCAGAGAGAATTGCATGTTTACTCATTTCAATCCCTCCGCATCTTTAAGAAGCGCTGCATACTTGCTTGGATCAATCTCGCTGAGTTTAGATGCACCATACTTTTGTAGTAGAGCCCTGACTTCAGCTGTAAATCCGTCATGGCTTTTTTCAGCAAGTACAGCCCTAACCTCTTCCAAAGTAATCTGTTTTTCTTCTGGCTGTTTTGCCGGTTCAGGTTGCTCCTGCTTTGGAATATCTGCAGGTTCGTTTTTTGCTATTGCATCTGCAACAGCCTGAACGCTGTCTGCCAGTGATCTAAGATCTGAGACCACATCGAGAAGAAGCTTGATTTTGCTCATGCTCCACACCTCCTTCCCTGATTTCCTTGATTTCTACCGTTTCGACTGAGTCACCGGGCGTAATTACAAGCAGGCTTACTTTTTTACCGAACAACAAATCGAGCAGTTTGCTTCGGAGTGTCTGTCTGCTGCTTTGAATTACAGGGCTTCGTCCGCCACCTGGTTTAGCCACATTGATTGTGACTTTGTGTTTAAGGCTCATAATCCGTCTCCTTTCCGGGGGCGGTTTTCCTGCCCCTCACCGATAAGCGAAAAAGAGGGTTCATTCGAACCCCTCATCAGGAAAGAATTTTTCTTAATTTTTCGTGTATCTTTTTCAGGCGGTTACGGATAGCCGCTTCCGTCACTCCTTCTTCAGTAGCTATTTCTGTGTTGGAACGTTTGTCCAAATAAACCTTTTTGAAAAGCTCTTTTTGTTGAGGCAAGAGACAACCCATAGCCTTGGCAAGCTTGTCCAGTACATCCAGATATTCAGCTTTATCTTCGACTTCTATGTAAATCTGTTCTGGGTTTGCACTTTCATCTGCCAGATACTTATTGCGATCTGTTGCCGCTTCACTCTCACCATCGTGATAAGCATCCAAATGAGATGTAACGCGGTAGTTGTAGCGGCGCTGCTCATCCACCTCGTTATCATCCATAGAATGTAAAAGCTCGATGTCGGCTACGGTGACTCCATCTTCACCAGAGGTAATAACAATCTTTGTTCCTTCTGCGGTGTAATAGATATAATTTGTTCTGTTCTTTTTACTTGTTTTGTACTCTCTTGACATGTTTTGGCTCCTTTCAGAATTAGGAGCCAAGTGAGAGATATAAAAGAGCCGGGTGCTTACAAAACACAAATGGCCGGATGATTACGAATTTGTGTTTCGTAAATCATCCGGCCATTTGGTAGCTCGCACTCGGCTCCGTTGCTCGGTATGTTTTTTTTTTACTTATTTCCTTTTGGAAGGTTTGGTTTGTGCCAGTGCACTGGCAGCTACAGATTTTGTCTTGGCACTAGTTCTTCCGTCTCTCAGGAGAGAAGAAGCCTTGCTTGCCACAGATTTAGATGTCTGTTTACAAGTATGTTTAGCCATTCAATTCACATCCTTTCTTAAATTTTTATCTTTAAGCCGTTTTAACAGCGGACTTAACGCAAGGGATTTTCACTAACTTATTGCAATGAGGACATTTCAGTTCAATGTAGATTTTCTCTTTAGGTAAATCCGAGATGTCACACGCCCTCTTACCGCATACAGGACACTTGAGTTTCTTATACATCGATGGCACCACCTCTTTCTCCATTGTAGTGATTACGCTTGTTCGCTTATCTACTACATTATGTTAAAAAATATAGAAATGTACACCTATTGCACATTTCCAGTGCTAACTACAAAAATACTCATCCAAAGGAGATGTTTCCCGCGAAATTAAATTCAAAGTCTGTAACCTATATTTCATAGGGGTGTAATTCACGCTAAATAACTCTGCCATATCACTGATGATTTCATCCACTTTATAATTCAGAGCCATGGGGGTATTTGGCAAAGCTTTAAGCCCTGCTTTTTTTATAAAGCTAGATTGCACCGCCTCGCGTGGCATCAAAAATGCTGCAGTACAATAATTTGCCTGGTATTCGATTATTTCAATGGCAGTCATGTTTTTACGATTTCCTGTCTCTGCACGAAAGGATTTCTTCTCGCAGAAATGCTGATAATTGGCGGCTCTGTTATTAAAGCACTTCTTGTGAAGGCGCTGATGAAAGCACTCGTGAATTACGGTAAAATTCTCAAGGCCGCGATTATCGCCCTCGGAAATAGTTCTATCAATTAATATCGTACCCGCATAAACTGGTATCTTCGTTGGCAACATTCCTTTTTCATAATGATCACTAGGCCATGCCCACCAATAACCATCGTTGTACGCGGTCATTCCGAAATATGTACGATCTGGCGAAAGATAAACCCAGTCAGGTGTACATCCTATAAAATCAACCACATCATACACGTCAATGGGCTTAGGCTTTACCAACCTATCAGAATCAAACTCCTTATTTAATTTATTGGCCTCTTGCTCTAATTGTGTTGGCGAATATTTATAATAGATCACGAATTCTTGTCCCCTTTTTCCTTTTCCTCCAACATTTTTATAACCTTCATCCAATCGCTTTCATCAGCATTAATATCACGTGCTTTACGTAACGCAACACGTAGAGTATCATTACCCATGATGTATTCTGGTAGATCAGGAGACACGGTGTTTTCTTTTGCTAAAGCCGCTAAATCAAACAACTCATTCGTTTCTTCCTCTGTAAGACTCAATGCATCTGCAATTTTATAGATTTTATCTTTGTCTGGTGGATATCTTCTGCCTTTCTCGATGTCGCTCATATAAGCAGGGACAATCTCCAAAATTTCAGCCAGCTTTCGAAGATTTATACCTTTCTCAAGCCTTTTTGCTTTTACATATTCTCCAAATTTTGTATCCATGGTAAACCTCCTTGTATGAAATAAGCGTGTTCGCTAATTTCTAACATTATTATATACATTACACACTTCACTGTCAATCTCATTTTTAAATTTCATTTTTAAATTTTTCAAACACAATAATATAAATGCGCATTTACAGATATTATTTTTTAAATTTCGCATTTTATATTGTTTTATGCGCATTCAATTGCTATAATATAATGTATTTATTACCTTTTCACGAACTGGCGAATGAGAGGTGTAATTTGATGGCAGTCAGTTATAAAAAGCTTTGGAAACTCCTTATAGATAAGGATATGAAGAAAAAAGATTTGCGAGCTGCAACGGGATTGAGTACGACTTCACTTGCCAAGCTTGGTAAGAATGAAAATGTCAGTACAGATATTCTCGTAAAAATATGCAAAGCTTTAGATTGCGATATCGGCGATATTATGGAGGTCGTGGAAGACGAAGAGCCTTCTAAAAGTAATGATTAAACTTCGCAATAAAATGAGATTAGGCACAAGGAGATTAGATATAATGGATCAACAAACTTATAATTCACTAAAAGCATTTATATGGGGGATTGCTAATGACTGTTTAGTAGATGTATATGACGTGGGTGATTACCGTAAAATTATTTTGCCAATGCTGGTTATTCGACGTTTTGATGCTGTGCTTGAACCTAAGCATGATGCAGTCATGGCAATGAAAAAGAAGATGGAAGCGAAAGGCAGCATAGCAGATATCGACCCTGTTCTGTGCAGGGTGGCAGGACAAGCTTTCTGTAATAAATCTGAATATACTTTGAAAGACTTAAAATCTCGTACTAATCAACAGCAATTAAAAAAGGACTTCATTAATTATTTAGATGGCTTTTCAAAAAATGTACAGGAAATTATAGATAAATTTCATTTCAGAAATCAAATTAATAGGTTGTCTGAGCAAGATCGACTCGGACTACTGATTGAGAAATTTGTTGATCCAAGGATTAACCTTAGCAATCAGCCTGTTTTAAACGACGATGGAAGTGTTCGCTTACCTGCCCTTGATAACCATACGATGGGTACCCTCTTTGAAGAAGTTATCCGTATGTTTAATGAGGAAACTAACATAACGGATGCAGGACGGCATTTTACCCCAAGGGATATTGTCGAACTAATGGCTGACCTCGCATTTATCCCAGTGCAGGACCAAATTCAAAGCACAACTTACCGTATATATGATGGAGCCTGCGGTACTGGTGGTATGTTAACAGTGGGCGAACAGCGTATTCGCGAATTGGCAGAGAAAGCTGGCAAAAAAGTTTCTATAAAACTATTTGGTCAAGAAAATGCTGATGAAACTTATGCAATTGCCCGAGCGGATATGCTAGTAAAAGGTGAGGGCAATCAGGCCGATAATATATTTTTTGGTTCAACCATTTCAAATGATGGCTTTCCTCGTGAAGAATTTGATTTTATGCTTTCCAATCCGCCTTTTGGAACATCATGGAAAGCAGAACTCAAAGCATGGGGAGATATAAAAAAGGATGACATTACCGACCCTCGATTTATTATTAATTACGATGGTAATCCTGACTATTCGCTATTGCCTGACATTGGCGACCCTCAAATGTTGTTTCTTGCAAATAATATAAGCAAAATGAAAACTACTACCGAACTTGGAAGCCGTATTGTTGAAGTACACAACGGTTCTTCACTCTTTACAGGAAAAGCAGGCAGTGGGCCTAGTAATCTTCGCCGCTATATTATTGAAAATGACATGCTAGAAGCAATTGTAGCTCTACCTGAAAATATGTTTTACAATACGGGTATCGGTACATTCCTGTGGATTGTAACAAATAATAAGGCAAAAGAACGTAAAGGCAAAGTTCAGTTGATTGATGCTACTACCTTGAAATCGCCATTAAGAAAAAATCTTGGTGATAAAAATTGTGAACTCACTCCAGAGATTCGAAATAAGATTGTGGAATTATACCTTGCCTTCACCGAAGCCGATGAAACATATAGTAAAGTATTTGACAACGAGGAATTCGCCTATTACTCCGTGGATATTCTACGTCCGCTTCGTTTACGTGTGGAAATTACAGAAAATAAGCTTGAGTTGTTAAGGAAAGAGGCAAAAGACGAGCCGCTATATCATTTAATGTGCAAGGTTAAAGACTCTGTAGGCACTGAACCTATATTAGATTATAATAACTTTATAGTTGAGGTAGAAAACGCTGCTAAAAAAAGTAACCTTAAAATTACAGCAAAGCGAATTAAGGCTATCCGAAATTACTTCACTACAATTGATGAGCAAGCTGAACCGGTAAAAGACAATAAAGGTGGCTACGAGTCTGATAAAGATTTAAAGGATAATGAACAAATTCCCTATAAATACGAAGGCGGTGTTGAAGCGTTCTTTAAAAATGAAATTTTGCCGTATGTCCCGGATGCATGGATAGATGAAAACTCTATTACTTTGGGCTATGAACTCAGCTTTACAAAGTATTTTTACAATCCAATCGAACTGCGTGAAGCTGCTGATATTATAGCAGACATTAAGAGAATAGAAGCTGATACAGACGGTCTTTTGGCATCAATTATACAACTATCCGGCGGAGGTGAATGTTGATGTTAAGACCTTATGAGAAATACAAAGACACCAAGGCCGTGTGGATAGATTCAATACCTTTTCAATGGGAATCTCGTAAAGTTCGTGAACTCTTTGTTGAAAGAAAAATAAAAGTTTCAGATAAAGACTATGCTCCTCTGTCGGTAAGTAAAGCAGGAGTTGTACCACAGCTTGATACAGCTGTAAAAACGGATAATGGTGATAATCGAAAACTCGTAAAAGCCGGTGATTTTGTAATTAACAGCCGGTCAGATAGAAAAGGCTCCAGCGGCGTATCGACTCTTAATGGTTCCGTATCACTGATCAATATAGTACTAAAACCTATATCAAATGAAAACTTGCGCTACTTGCATTATTTACTGAGGTGTGTCCCTTTTACAGAAGAATATTATCGTAATGGCAGAGGGTTAGTGGCTGACTTGTGGACAACAAGATATAGCGAACTAAAAAATATATTCTTGCCAATTCCACCACGCCCAGAACAAGATCAAATCGTCCGCTTCCTCGATTGGAAAACAGCTGAGATAGCGAGATATATTAAGGGAAAAAGGAAGGAAATTGCCTATTTAACAGAATTGAAAAATTCTCTTATTTTTCATGCAGTTACAAAAGGATGTCGTCCCACTGCAACAAAAATGGGTCAGCAAAAATGGATAGGACATATTCCTGCTCACTGGGAAGAAAAAATGCTTTTTCAGTGCGCTACAGAACAAAACATTTCAAACAAGAATGTCCATAACCAAAATTTACTATCCCTTAGCTACGGAAAGATTGTCAATAAAGATATCAACACCACGACTGGCTTGTTACCTGCATCCTTTGACACATACCAGATAATCCATAACGGGAATATAATCCTGCGCTTAACGGATTTGCAAAATGACCATAAAAGTTTAAGAGTAGGTCTTTCAACTCAAACAGGTATCATCACGTCGGCATATACCTGTTTGAAGCCCAGGGCGAATGTACTTCCTGAGTACCTCTATCTGCTATTACATTCGTACGATGTGAGCAAACTGTTTTACGGAATGGGCGGCGGTGTTCGGCAAAGCATTGGCTACAACGATATTCGAAGAATGATAGTTCTATTACCACCGAAGGAGGAGCAAGAAGAAATTGTAACCTACTGCCACGGAGTACAAGCAAAGATTGATTTGTTAATTGATAGCATAAAGAATGAAATCAGCTATCTTGGAGAACTCAGAACCAAAACAATCGCCGATGTGGTCACCGGAAAGGTTGATGTCCGTGGTGTGATTATCCCGGAATACGAAATGACAACGTACGATGAAATCGATGAGGATATTAATGAAGATACTACCGATAAGTCGGAAGAAGAAACTTTAGATGAGGAGGTCGATGATTAATGCATACCAATATTAAGGAAAACGGATTTGAAACCCTTATTGTAAATTGGCTTGTTCAACAAAACCATTATGAACAAGGTATTAACGCTGATTTCAATCAAAATTATGCAATTGATGAGGTGCGCTTATTCCACTTTTTGAATGATACACAAGCCGAAGCGATGAAAGAACTTCATATTCTGGACAATGCAGCAGAAAAGAAAAGATTTCTAGACCGCCTCAGCAAAAAGATCTCCGACGATGGTGTTGTTGAGGTTTTGCGTAAGCCATTTAAATACAAACATAAAAGTTTGGATTTGTATATGGTTTTGCCTTCTGACGGAAACAAAGAGGCTTCAGAGCAATATCAAAAGAACATATTTAGTGTAACACAGCAATTGCAATATTCTAAGCAACATAGCTGTCGCGCACTTGATATGACTATTTTCTTAAACGGATTGCCAATTATGACTTTTGAACTTAAGAACCAGCTAACCAAACAGAATGTCCAGGATGCAATACACCAATATAAAACAGACCGTGAACCATCGGAACTTATCTTCAATTTCAAACGTTGTCTTGTTCATTTTGCAGTCGATGATAACGAAGTCTACATGTGTACCGAACTCAAAAAGGAAAAGTCGTGGTTTCTTCCTTTTAATAAAGGTTATAACGATGGCGCAGGTAACCCACCAAATCCAAGCGGAATTAAAACAGACTACCTTTGGAAAGAAATCCTTACCAAGGGTGAGCTCTCCAATATTCTAGAAAACTATGCACAAGTGATATGTGAGGAAGACGAGGAAACGAAGAAGAAAACCTATAAACAGATTTTCCCTCGCTATCACCAATTGCAGGTCGTGAAATCACTACTGGCAGAAGCCGCACACCAGGGGGTTGGCCAGCGTTATTTAATTCAGCATAGTGCAGGAAGCGGTAAATCCAACTCTATCGCATGGCTTGCCCATCAGCTTGTTACGCTAAAAAGCGATGATGGGAATGTGTTTGACACCGTCATCGTTGTTACCGATCGAATTAATCTGGACAAACAAATTAAAAATACTATTCGTCAGTTCATGCAGGTTTCCTCTACAGTCGGTTGGGCTAAGGATTCCTCTGAATTGAAGAGACTACTTGCTGAGGGCAAAAAAATTATCATCACAATTGTACATAAGTTCCAGTTCATTTTAGAGGATATCACGGATGTTCACAAAAACAGTAAATTTGCCATCATCATTGATGAGGCGCATTCCAGTCAGAATGGCAGTCTGTCTGCTAAGATGAACATTGTCCTTTCTGGTAATGTTTATAACGATGATGATGCACTTGAAGATAAAATCAACAGCTTAATTGAAGGGAAAAAGATGGCTTCTAATGCCAGCTATTTCGCTTTCACTGCCACACCCAAAAACAAGACCCTTGAGATGTTCGGTATGCCTATGGTCGATGAGCATGGTAAGCCTGTCTACAATGAAGACGGAACGAGAAAATCAAGACCTCATTATATTTACACAATGAAACAGGCAATTGAAGAAAAATTTATTTTAGATGTTTTGAAATACTATACGCCATATCAAAGCTATTACCATATTATTAAAACTGTAGAGAACGATCCTCTCTTCGATAAAAAACGTGCGCAGAGCCGCCTGAAGTATTTCGTTGAAACGAATGAATTTGCTATTCAAGAAAAGGCAAATATTATGGTGGAACATTTCCACACAGATGTACAAATGAAAATCGGCGGACAAGCAAGAGCTATGGTTGTCACCAGTGAAATTAAACGAGCTATCGAATACTACCACGCGATAAACCGTTCTTTAAAGGAACGCAAAAGTCAATACAAGGCTATAGTCGCATTTTCTGGTGATGTCGTTTGGGAAGGTCAAACAGTAAACGAAGCAACGCTAAATGGTTTTCCGAGTGCAAAAATAGAAAAAACATTCAAAAAAGATCCTTATCGCTTTTTAATCGTTGCTGATAAATTTCAGACAGGTTATGACGAACCATTGCTACATACCATGTATGTAGACAAAAAACTTGCCGACATCAAAGCTGTACAGACACTATCCAGGCTTAATCGTTGCTATAACGGTAAGAACGATACATTTATTTTAGACTTTGCAAATAATCCAGAAGATATCAAAAAGGCTTTTGAAAGGTATTATAAGACCACTATTCTTTCTGGCGAAACAGATGCAAACAAATTAAATGATTTGATTGATGAAATGGAGCCTTTGCAAGTTTATACGAAACAGCAAGTCGATACTTTTGTTGAACTGTATTTAAATAATGCTGAGAGAGAAAAACTCGACCCAATTCTTGATACTTGTGTAGAAAATTACAAAGGCCTAGAAATGGAGGAGCAGATCTTATTCAAAAGCAGCGCTAAAACCTTTGTCCGTACTTATAACTTTCTATCCGCTATATTGCCATACGGCTCTGTGGAATGGGAGAAGCTATCAATATTTTTAAATCTTCTTGTAAACAAGCTACCGAGACCAAATAATGGAGAAGATTTGTCAGAAGGCATTTTGGAAAGTGTCGATCTAGAAAGCTATCGAGTAGTTGCGCAGGAAACTATGTCGATTTCTCTTGCAGACGAAAATTCAGAAATTGACCCAATACCAGTAAGCACGGATGTAGGTATCCCGGTACCAGAACTTGATACATTAACACATATACTTGAAACTTTCCATGATATATGGGGTGACTGTGATTGGACAGATGAAGATAGAATTAGACGACAAGTTGCCGATTTACCAGATATTGTTAGCCGGGATGAAGCTTATCAAAACGCAATGAAATACTCTGATGCTCAAAATGCGCGTGACGAAAGTGATCGTGCTACGATTGAGGCTATTATGAACACGATCTCGACCGGTATGGAGCTGTATGAGGCTTTTGAAAGCGACAAACGCAATAAGAATAATCAGTCCTTCAAAAAATGGTTGTTAGATATGGTCTTTAATGCAACATACAAACCAGGCACTCATAAAGATCATCCGAGGGTGGATGAATAAGGGGGAAACTGCAGGAAGATATCCAAACATGAATAATACATCTATCCTGTCTCCTCAACCCCTATAAAAATAGGAGTTATCCAAACTGTCAACTCAACCTTACCTCCTTCAAGACGGTTGATATGTTACCGCGAACAATAAAAATAAGGGTTTCCCGACATTGGCACCTCCGGCAAAGCAGTCGAGAGAAAAACTCAATGTCTGGAAACCCTTTGTTTATAGGCTTTTTCAGCTCTTCTATTTGTCCGCTCTTGACATCAAGACCACGCACTCAACATGTGTTGTCTGCGGAAACATATCGACCGGCTGCACCTCTAACGTCTTGTATCCCCCGTCTTCCAGAATCCTTAAGTCTCGGGCCAGGGTGGCGGGGTTGCAGGAGACGTAGACGACTTTTTTGGGCTGCATTTCGATGATGGTTTGCAGGAGGGCCTCGTCGCAGCCTTTCCTTGGCGGATCAACGACAAGGACATCTGCTGTGTTGCCTTCCTTGTACCATTTCGGGATGACGGTCTCCGCTTCGCCAACGGCAAATTCGGCATTGGTGATTCCATTGAGAGCTGCGTTCCGTTTGGCGTCTTCAATTGCTGCAGGAACGACTTCTACTCCGAATACTCGGCGGGCTTTTTGCGCTAAAAATAAGGAAATCGTTCCGATTCCGCAGTAAGCATCAATAACGGTTTCTTTACCTGTCAGCCCGGCATACTCCAACGCTTTGTCATAAAGCACCTTTGTTTGCGTGGGGTTGACTTGATAAAACGACAAAGCGGAGATGGCAAATTTGACGTTGCCGATATAGTCATAGATGACTTCGCTGCCCCATAGAACGGTTGTTTTTTCTCCTAAAATAACATTCGTTTGTCTCGAATTCACGTTATGCACTATCGATTTGATCCTTGGCAAGCGAGCGACGATATTATCCACCAGTTGATTTTTAAACGGAAGATCGGCCGTTTTTGTGATCAACACCAACATCAGTTCGCCTGTCTGCCTGCCGTAGCGGGCCATGATGTGACGGAGCACTCCTTTGTGGTTCGCTTCATCATATGGCTGAATGCCCAGCTTACTGCAAATTTCCTTTACAGTCTGAATTGCTTCATTTACCTCTGGCAGCTGTATCATGCTTTCGTCTGTATCGACAATTTCATGACTTCTTGGTTTAAAAAAACCGGCAATCAGCTTCCCATCTTTTTCTCCTACAGGCACTTGCGCCTTGTTGCGGTAATGCCACGGATCATCCATTCCTAAAATCGGATGAACTTTCACATCTTCAAGCTTTCCAATCCTTGTCAGCACTTGGCGCACAAGGTTTTCCTTGTATTTCAACTGGCCTTCATAGCTGAGATGTTCCAGCTGGCAGCCACCATATTTATGGACTTCACTGCTAGGGATATTTACGCGATACGGGCTTCTTTCATAAAGTTCGATTAAACGGCCAAAACCATATCCTTTGTTCACCTTGATCACTTTGATTTTTGCCTTTTCTCCAGGAAGTGCTTTAGGGACAAATACCGGGTAGCCGTCTACTTTTGCCACTCCTGCTCCATCATGGGTTAAATCTTCGAATACAACATCTATATACTCATTTTTTTGAACGGGTACTGTTCTGCTCATTTTGTTCTTCCTTTGCTCCATTTTGACTAGAAAAATTGTAACACAAAGCGGGAAGTATTGCGAAAGAGACTCTATTCCCTATATAACGATTGATTTATGGGGAGCAGTCCGGACATATCAAATAAGTTTGCATTAAATAAAAAATGGAAGTGTACTGTCTTTATTTTACTATCAGAATTTATATCTTAACTTCGATCACTGTCAAGCTATGATGTAGCAATCAATGGCTTTGTTAATCCTTAAGTATCATTCTTTTGAGACAGGCAATGAAAACAAAAAGAAAGAAGATGAGTAAATGGCTGTAATTTAAAATATTCCGAAGGTGAAGAAAAATCCAAAAATTGTAAAGACATCCATCTTTGATTGGTCATATGGTTCCTCCGGATTCAGAATTTTTGTTTTTTTTGATAGATTTTGGCTTGCTGCTATGAGTTTAATGATTCTTTTTTAGGGGAAGATTAACCGTAAGCAAGGCGTGAATGATACACACGGGAAGGAAGGTAGAAACAATGCTTTGGACGATTATTGGTTTATTATTATTATTTTGGGTGCTCGGTCTTGTCTTTCATATTGCCGGTGGTTTAATCCATTTGCTTCTTGTCATTGCAGCCATTGTATTCGTATTTAAATTGATTTCCGGCCGGGGCCGCAACCGGGTGTGAAACGGTTAATCGTTTTCATTAAATATATTGCCCGCTATATGGATTGGAGACGAAATCAACAGATACTTTTAACAGATCGATAAAAAAAAGAAGCTGGAAAAGGACTTGTTCTACACCTTTTCCAGCTTTTTTTGGATGGAAATTATTTCGCCAACACTTCGTCCAACAGCATGGACGGTTCTTGCAAATAGCTGATGACCGTATGCAAAAACTGTGCGGCAGGGGCTCCGTCAATTGCCCTGTGGTCGAAGGTTAAGCTTAACGGGAGCCGCTTCCGCTCAACAATTTGCCGCTCATGAAAGATTAGATCCGTTTCTATTTTTCCTACACCTAAAATCGCGGCTTCCGGCCGGTTGATGATCGGCGTGAAAAATTGAATGCCAAAACTGCCCAAATTCGTTACCGTGAACGTGGCACCTGATAGTTCACTAGCCGCAAGCCGCCGCTCTTTTGCCTTATCCGCCAAATTGCGAGCCTGCACCGCCAGTTGAATTATACTTAGCTCATCGGCATTTTTGATTACCGGGACGTACAGTCCATCCTCCGTATCTACCGCTATTCCCAGATGAACATTTTCGTACTGGTGGATTTCATCAAGAACATGAGCGTTCATGTTCGGATGCTGTTTCAGCGCCTTAACCGCTGCAAACAGCATCAGATCGTTCCATGTCAACATTGTTTCGGCTCGTTTCCGCTCCGTATCAAGCAAGGTCACATCGGCCCAAGCCGTTTCAGTCAGCTGGGCAGATGATAATAAACTTTCCGTCATTCGATTGGCAATTGTTTTCCGAATCCCGGTGATCGGAACCACTTTGTACTCGGATATGCTTACGGCAGTAGCGGAGTTGCGGACATCTTCTTCTGTAATATGGCCATTGCGCCCCGTTCCTGTTATAGTGGCCAACTCTACTCCAAGTTCGCGGGCTAAACGGCGAATCCTCGGTGCGGCTTTGACAAATTGTGGCGACTCCTTCTGTTCAAGTGCAGTCAGAGCCGTGGTCACATCTCCGGCCATTTGCGGATTGCCTTCTGGAACCGCTTCTGCTGCAAGGGAAATCGTGGCAAGTACATCTCCGACACTGGCAACTTCTCCTCTTGGAATCTTTATTTCTGCTAAAATTCCACTCTCTTCCGCTTCTATTTCAAATACGGCTTTTTCCGTTTGCACTTCGACCAGCACATCCCCAGCCTTTACCTCGTCTCCTGCGGATTTATGCCAAAAGACGATAACGCTTTCTGAAATATCTTCAGCTGTTTGTGGCAGTTTTACTTCATACACGATGCAAGGCCTCCTCTAACTATTCTTCGTTTACAAGCTTGATAGCAGCATTGTAGATTTTTTCCGCACTTGGCAGCACGAATTTCTCCAAATTACGGCTATAAGGGATCGGAACATCCGGAATCGCAATCCGCTTGACCGGGGCTTCAAGATCATATAATGCCTCTTCTGCAACAATAGCGGAAATTTCCGCTGTTACGCCGTACGATAAATAGTCCTCGTCTGCAATGATCAATCGATGTGTTTTCCGGACAGAAGCTAAAATCGTATCTTTATCAATCGGAGCAAGCGACCTAAGATCAATCACTTCTGCCTCAATTCCTTCTTTCGCCAGCTTTTCAGCCGCTTCGAGTGCATAATGCATCGTCATCTGCAAGCCGACAATCGTGACGTCCCTTCCTTTTCGAACAACCTTTGCTTGATTTAGAGGCACGGTGTAAGCTTCTTCCGGCACATGGGAAATTGACGCGTCAAGCTGATCCATCCATCCAAGTCCCTGAAGGGTTTTATGAAACATGAACACCACTGGATTATCATCCCGAATTGCCGAAATCATCATTCCTTTTAAATCATACGGGGTAGACGGCGCGACAACTTTCAAACCTGGAAGATGGGCAAAAGTTGCATACAGCGTTTGCGAGTGCTGAGCCGCATCGCTATAACCGCCGCCGACCGCTGTCATCAAAACCATCGGCAGCTTGACGTTACCGCCTGACATATATTGAATTTTGGCCATATGATTATAAATTTGGTCCATGCAAACACCGAAAAAGTCAACAAACATCAGCTCAGCGATCGGACGCATTCCCTCTGCAGCCGCTCCTATTGCAGCACCAATAAAAGCAGTCTCTGAAATCGGTGTATCCATGACACGCTCAGTTCCAAATTTTTCAATCAGCCCTTGAGTAGAGCCGAAAATTCCTCCGTATTTCCCCACATCTTCGCCAAGGACGAAAACATTTGTGTCTCTGTCCATCTCCAAAGCAATCGCCTCAGCCATCGCTTTATTTCCCGTCAACATCCGCTGTTTTACTGTTTCCATCGTCAAGCTCCTTTCTTCAATTAAGAGATTGAAATCTTTCGAATCAGTTTCCAGATCAAAAAGCTCCTTGCTGTTTTATGAAAAAACATCTTCCAATGCTGCTTCCGGTGCAGGATCAGCGCTTTCTCTGGCAAAAGCGTAGGCCTCGTCTACTTCCTTCTTCGCTCTTGCTTCCAGTTCAGCCATTTCCGCTTCAGTTGCAAGGCCTTCAGATACAATGAATTCTCTTATTTTCACGATTGGATCCAGTTCGCGCAGCTGTGGCACCTCATCTTGATCCCGATAGAGTTCCGGGTCTCCCTGGAAGTGGCCAAGATAACGATAGGTTTCAATTTCAATGATAGTAGGACCCTCGCCGTTTCTTGCACGAAGAACGGCTTCTTCCGAGACACGATACATTTCAATCGGATCATTGTTGCCTACATTGGCTCCCGGAATTCCATAGGCAGCCGCCCGCTTGGCGTTCGTATTAACAGCCGTTGAAGCCGGTTTCGGAACGGAAATGCCATAGGAATTATCCTCTATCACGACAATAAGCGGCAATTTCCAAACGGCCGCCAGATTCAGCGATTCGTGGAAAGCTCCGGCATTTGCTGCGCCTTCCCCAATGAATGCAACAGCAACCCAGTCCTCTCCCTTTTTCTTGGCAGCAAGGGCGGCTCCGACTGCATGCGGAATGCCTGCTGCAACAATGCCACCGCACGAGAACTTCACATCGGGGTCAAATAAATGCATATGACCGCCTTTCCCTTTCCCAAGGCCCGTTATTTTTCCGAACATTTCTGCTGTCATTTTTTTTAAGTTCACCCCTTTGGCGATCGCGTGATGATGCGGGCGATGCGGAGCTGTAACGGTATCTTCTTTTTTCAGGTGAGCACAGATGCCAACTGCGGCTGGTTCTTGCCCCGTGCTTAAGTGCATTTCGCCGGGAACCGGGCCTGCACCAATATTAAAAACCGGATTTTTTCCTTCGCTATAAGCTGTCACCATGGTGTCTTCAAAATAGCGGCTTTTCACCATTGTTTCATACATCCACCTCAGCTTTTCAACAGGAATTGTAACGTTTTTACTTGTTGTTGACACTGTCATTTCCTCCTTTTTCAGCAAAAAGTACTTTCAATTCATTTCATGCAAGTATCATGCCAATAATGAAAGCGATTACGCATAGCTTTTTTTTAAAAAAACTGTCCCGTTTTGCACCACGTTGTACCATTTTAGTGGGACATTGTAGCAAAACGGGACAGCTTTAGCGGATATTGTAACGTTTCATTTGCCGGTATAAGGTGCTTCTTGAAACTCCCAAATGCGCGGCAGCTTTGCTGAAATTGCCATTGAATTCTTGAATCGATGCGAGCAGCTCACGCCTTTTGCGCTCATCTTTTTTCGGCAAAAATAATTCACGCTCCGTCTCAAATGGCTTCAATTCTGTTATTTCTGGCGGAAATAGGCCGGCAGTGAATTCGTTGTTTGCTGATCTCACAATGGCTCGTTCGATAATATTGTGCAGCTCTCTCACATTTCCCGGCCAATGGTAGTTTTTTAAAAGCGTCAGTACATCGTCTAAGATTCTTGGTTTTGGTTTATGTAAACTAGCAGCAATCTGGCTTGAAAAATAGTTGACGAGCAGCGGGATATCATCGTTTCGCTCCTTTAGACTGGGGATTTGAATCGGCATGACATTTAAGCGAAAATACAAGTCTTCACGAAAGCTGCCTTTTTGTACTTCTTTCTTTAAATCCTTATTCGTTGCCGCGATGATTCTGACGTTTACCGGAAACACTTTCGCGCCACCAATTCGATTTACCTCCCGATTCTGTAAAACTCGTAAAAGCAAGACCTGCATTTCCAATGACATTTCGCCAATTTCGTCTAAAAAAAGCGTCCCGCCATCAGCCAGCTCGAATTTACCGGCGTTTCCGCCTTTTCTTGCTCCTGTAAAAGCTCCCTCAACATATCCGAACAATTCGCTCCCAAGCAAATCCCTAGGAATGCCGCCACAATTAATCGCAATAAACGGACCCGTCTTCCTGCTGCTTTCATTATGAATAGCCTGTGCGAATAAATCCTTTCCTGTTCCGCTCGCACCCATTAATAGCACAGTTGCATCCGTCTGTGCCGCAAGCTTTGCTTCCTGGATGCAAGTGAGAAATTTTTCATTTTTCCCGATAATATCATTAAAAGTGACTTTTGCCTGGTTTCCAGACAAATGATTAACCAGCTGCCGAACTCTTTTTATTTCCTTTATTGTTAAAAGCGAGCCAATCAGCTGATCGCCGCGGATAATCGGCTTAGCGTTTAGCAGCACTGAAATAGGCCTGCCCGTTTTATGAACCGTTAGTTTCACTTCGGCGTCGGCAACTTCCTGGTTTGTTGCTAAAAAAACAGCAATTTCCGGGCTGTCAATTATGCTTGTGATTTTTTCCCCTTCCATCTCATTCGATTGTATTTGCAGGACTTGTTGAAGAATCCGATTCGTTTTAATGACTTGTCCTTTTTCATTAAGAACAATGATTCCGTCGTTTAATGTATTGGTTGTCTCTTCCAGGTAGCTCATCATTTGCTCATTTTTTTCTGTTTTTTCCTTGAGCTGAAGCTCATATTCGATTGCTTTGACCGTTGAGACAATCATTCCTAACGTATGAGGATGGACTTTTTCATACGGCCCTGAAATATTTAAAACTCCGATTATCTTCTCTGCTGCGTCAAAAATCGGCGATGCCGAGCAAGTCCAAGATTGGGTTGCTTTTGCGTAATGCTGATAGGAAAAAATTTGAATCGGCCTGAGCTCGAAAATCGCTGTACCAATCGCGTTTGTGCCAATCGCTTCTTCACTCCAGTTGGCTCCGCTGACAAATTGAATTTTTTCGGCATTTGCGAGTGGCTTAGGATCACCGATTACCTTTAGCAAATACCCTCGTTCATCACAAAGGACAACGAGGAAGCCGGACCCTTTCACCAGAGAATAAAGCGTTTTCATTAATGGCAAGGAAATACGGATAAGCCTTTGCTTTTCCTGCAGCAGCTGCTCAAGTCTTTGGGCGGATAATTTTTCTGCACCTGCTGTCCGAAACGGATCTACTTTATTTTTTTTCGAACGGATCCAGGAATTTTTTATGACCGGATCCAGATCCGGATGCAGCGTACCTTCCTTTACAAACAGTTCCCACATCTGATGCAATACTTCTTTTTCTGTCAATCGATATCGCCTCCAATGGGACAGTGCCCAACTCAATTTCATTCCACAAACGTGTTTACAAAGAAGGATTTAATTTTATGGATTCTCGCTTTTACGGCAAATCCCTCCCTAGGGTGAGAATTTTTTTTCAACAAAAAGAAACAGCTCCGCTGGAGATGCTTGAATGTGCATACCAAGGGAGCTGTTTTAAAATGATCTTTTATTGACCTTTTATTTCAAGTAATTTTTGCTTTAGTTCGTTTTCCATTGTGGCCATTTCCTGTTCGGCGTGGCGGCGTTTCATCCGCCCTTCTTCTTGAATTCGCAGTGTTTCTTCCAACGTAGAAAGCAAATTTTCCTGCGTTTTTTTCAAGGTTTCAATATCAACGAGGTCACGCTCGTTTTCTTTCGCTGTTTCGATCGTATTTGCTTTTAGCATTTCAGCATTTTTAAGCAAAAGATCATTAGTTGTTTTCGAAACAAGCTTTTGCGCTTCCACTGCATGGCGCTGACGAATCAGTGTTAACGCGATGGCAACCTGATTTTTCCACAGCGGAATCGCCGTCATGATTGATGACTGAATTTTTTCGACAAGCGCCTGATTTGTGTTCTGAATTAGGCGAATTTGCGGCGCGCTTTGAATGGTGATTTCCCGACTGAGTTTTAAATCATACAGCCGCTTATCCAGACGGTCGGCGAATTGGATCATGTCGTTAACCTCTTGGAACTTCATTTGGTCATTCGTTGCTTCGGCTGCTTTCTTCAGTTCGGGAATAGTTTTGTTGTGCAGTTCGTCCAGTTTTAGTTCTCCTGCTGCAATATACACATTTAGAGCATGGAAATACTCTTTATTATTTTCGTAAAGTTTTTCCAGCATGACAATATCCGAGAGAAGGATGTTTTTGCTCCGTTCTAATTTCACACTGATGCGGTCGATTTGCGCGCCTGTTTTCTGGTATTTCGAGAGCACTTCTTGAATCGAGCCGGAAATTTTCCCAAACATCCGGGCAAAAAAGGAAGGTTTCTCCGGATTTAGCTCTTCCGGATTGACCTCGTTCAGCTTTTTCATTAATTCGGCGATGATTTCCCCTACCTCACCGACATCCTTTTTCTGCACATGTTCAAGCATGGTATGCGAAAATGACAACAGCTTCGATTGGGCGGGAGTTCCGTAAGCGATCATCGCCTGATGGTTTTTCGGATCGATCTGTGCCGCCAGCTGATAAGCTTTTTCCCTGTTCTCTTCGGGGATGACATCAATCAGTCTTGTTGGCTTCCCGTTCTCCAGCTGCAGCTCGGGCGTTGCTGCGTCGTCCCCAAATGGATTTGTTAGCAAATCATCGATTAAGTTGGCGCTGGCTGTGTTTTTTAGCAATGATGGGTTCATTTCGTCCATTCTGTCTCCCGCTTTCGTTATTTTTTTAGCGAATGCTTGGCTACATCGATTTCAAAGTCTAACTTGTCAATATCATTGGATATCACTTGGTACAAATCTTGTTCAACCAAGTGGCTTACGTTTTCAAGCGTAAAAAAAACCTCATTTAGCGATTGCTCCAGCTCTGGCGACTTTTTTGGCTGGGCTGTTAAGAATACATATTTTTCCGAGAGCTCAACAGCCGAATCTAAATGGGAAAAAAAGAAAGACTCCGCCTGGTAGAATCGCTTTGGTTCTTTTTTGGCAAGCATGTAGATTTTGCGGGTAATTTTGACAAATTCAATCCGCTCTTTTAATGAAGGAAGATGGCGAATCGACAGTAATGCTTTATGCAAACGGTAAATTTTTGGTTTTGCTTCTGCTAAATTCCTTTTAATATATTGATACTCTTTTCTTGTCAGACCGTGCTTTTTTAAAAATCGCCTTTTTGTAAAAATGGCAAGCAACCAGTAGACGAGGGCTCCACTGCCCAAAGCGATGGCCGAAGACATTAGAAACGATTGATTAAAGCCGAAAAAACTAATGAACCAGACCGGGATGGTGGCTGGGATGGCAATCATCGCGCGAAGAACGGCGAAAAATGGGCTCATTGGAAATCCACTCCTAGAAATTTGCTTCTTCCTCTTCATCATACACCAAAACTGCAGGTAATCTATAGACTGGAATCTGAAAACATTCTAAGACTTAAGACGTATTTTTTGTTAGAAGGTTTCAAGTTTAAGCGGCATTTTGGGTGGGTCAATTGGGATATAAAATGAAGTCAGCGAATCCCGGCTCCTGGTTGGAGGGCGCCTCTTCTATTCGCCTGCTTTTTCGACAAACTCGTCGAATTCTTCTTGAAATACGTCGAATTGTCCCCGAAACGCGTCGAATTGTTCTAAAATCGCGTCAAATTCCCCTCCAAACGCGTCGAATTCGCACAATCACCCGGAGAATGGCTGTTCTTTTCAACCAAATTCCTGCTTCAGCCGTGCAAAAGGGCACTCCTTTTTACAGGAGCGCCCTTTTGCTGCTGCTTATTCTTGCATCGCAGCCACTTTTTCTCGTACTTCTTCGATATTTCTCATTTTGTTATCCCAGCATTTTTGACTTAAGTCCACAGGATATTCTTCTGGATTTAAAATTCGTTTGTACTCGTCCCAAAATAAATCGAGATTTTGCCGCAAATAATCCCGGGACTCATCAAGCGTCGGAAGCTCATAAACAAATTTTCCATCTAGAAAAATATCTTCATGCAGTTCACGCGCAGTAAAATTCGTGACCACCTTATTGATATACGTATGGGTCGGATGGAACATTCTTAGCCGTTTTTCCGGCAGTTTTTCATCCTCCATCGCAATGTAGTCCCCTTCAGCATGATGGTTCGTATTATTAATGATTCGATACACTTTCTTCAATCCCGGAGTCGTTACCTTGTCTGGATTGGAAGAAATTTTAATCGTATCTTCCATTTCTCCATTGTCATTCTCAATGGAAACGATCTTATAAACAGCTCCTAATGCTGCCTGGTCATAAGCGGTGATCAATTTCGTACCGATTCCCCAGCTGTCAATCCGCGCTCCTTGCGCTTTCAAGTTGATGATCGTGTATTCATCCAGATCGCTTGAAGCAACAATTTTCGCATTATTAAATCCTGCGTCATCAAGCATTTTCCGTGCTTTCTTTGATAAATAGGCGAGGTCGCCGCTGTCAAGACGAATGCCGATAAAATTAATCTTATCACCAAACTCTTTCGCTACTTTAATCGCTGTCGGCACTCCGATTCGAAGCGTATCATACGTATCAACAAGGAACACGCAATCTTTATGCGTTTCTGCATATTTGCAGAAGGCCGTATATTCATCTTTATAGGCTTGTACCATCGCGTGGGCGTGGGTGCCTGAGACAGGAATGCCAAACATCTTTCCAGCTCTTACGTTGCTTGTTGCTTCAAATCCGCCAAGGTATGCCGCTCTTGTCCCCCAAATAGCTGCATCCATTTCCTGTGCTCTTCTTGTCCCAAATTCCATCGCAATATCATTTCCGACTACTTGTTTGATGCGGGACGCTTTCGTCGCAATCAATGTTTGGTAATTCACAATGTTTAGCAAAGCCGTTTCAATGATTTGTGCTTCAGCCAGCGGGGCATCCACCCTTAGAATCGGCTCATTTCCAAAAACCAATTCACCTTCGCGCATCGCCCGAATGGTTCCAGTAAAACGCAAGTCCTTTAAATATGCTAAAAAATCATCCTTGTAGCCAACTTCATTTTTTAAATAAGCAAGGTCTTCTTCCGTAAAGCGGAAGTCCTTAATATATTGGATTGCTTTTTCCAAACCAGCAAATACCGCATAGCCGTTTCCAAACGGAAGCTTTCGGAAAAATAGTTCAAAAACCGCCCGCTTACTGTGGATCCCGTCCCGCCAATAGGTCTCTGCCATATTAATCTGGTAAAGATCCGTATGTAAAGTATAACTATCATCTCGATACATTGATAGACCCCCGATTACAATAACAGCTTTTTCACCATTATAACCATTGTACAATTTTAAGTCTATGGACTATTGGTAAAAAGGGTGAAGCGTCTCTTTCCTCCTCAGTTGCACCAAATTTAGATAAATTAACTATTTAAACAGATAAAACCATTTTTCCTCGGATAAGATGCAAAAACGCTTCTATTTAAAAAGCCCGCTCCCCCGGAACGGACTTTTTCAACTCTATTTTTTCCCGGAGAGCCTCGGTGCGCTTGCCAGATAAAACTGTTCAGCTGTATTTTTTCCCCGGCTCCCAATCGGTCGGTTTATCGAGCGGGCGGATGTCGTTAATCGGAACAAAAACCTCTAGATGACGATAAAGATTCTCAAATTCCGTCGGCAGCAAGCCGCCAAACTCGCCATCGAGATTTAATTGGACTTTTTCAGCTGAATAAACTTTAATTCGGTTGGCCTGTGTATAAATGACATTTGGATCATTGATATGCTCTCCTCTGAGTGCCAAAGTTGCAATCCGAATAAAATCAGCCAAATTGATTTTTTTCAAAATCAACAAGGAAAAAAGGCCGTCATTAATCGATGAATCAGGGGCAATTTTTTCAAAACCGCCGATTGAATTCGTCAATCCGACAAGAAACAGCATTGCTTCCCCTTCAAAAAGCTTCCCATCATACTCAATCCGGACTTCCGTCGCTTTAATTGATGGCAGCATTTCCATCCCTTTTAAATAGTAAGCAAGCTGGCCAAGCATTGTTTTTAACTTGCTCGGCACTTCATAGGTAAGTTCGGTAATTCTGCCGCCGCCGGCGATATTGATAAAATACTTTTCATTCATGCGGCCGATGTCAACAGGGATTGTTTCCCCTTTTGTGATAATATCGACAGCGCCGCTAATATCCCTTGGTATTTGCAATGCTCGTGCAAAATCATTCGTCGTTCCGGCAGGGATAACACCAAGCTTCGGGCGATATTCCTGTTCCGCAAGCCCGTTCACAACCTCATGGATTGTCCCATCCCCTCCGGCGGCAATGACCACATCATACTGGCGCTCTACGGCAATCCGAGCCGCTTTCGTTGCATCTCCAGCTCCAGTCGTCGCATGACATGAAGCCTCATAACCAGCCACTTCTAATTTTTCGAGAATTTCCGGAAGGTTGCGTTTTAAAATTTCCCGCCCTGAAGTAGGATTGTAAATAAGTCTTGCTCTTTTCATTTATCATCATCCTATAATCTAAATTCAACCAATGAATCATTTTATCCATAATCATCCATCTATTTTATCAATACACATGATGTCTTACAATATTCTTATCGAAAGTCCCGTATACTATCATACATCTTTTTCTATTCTGTTTGCAAAAAAGTACCCAGCCTTAGTCCCGCTCATCAGCTGAAAGAATAAATCGGCTTGGATCTGGTATATTTTAAAAAAGTAATTGTATTGACTCCATCTAAAAAAGTGTATTATAACTATAATAATTAGAATATTTTTTAAATATAGAACATTATTGTTAGAATATTCTAGTTTTTCAAAATTGAATAAAAGGGGGAAAGTGAATGGTCAATGAAACTTTGCAGCTTGTTTCCATTGGTATTTATCTGGCGGCAATGCTTTTTATCGGCTGGTATGCCTATCGCAGAACAAGCAATTTAACTGACTATATGTTAGGCGGGCGATCATTGGGACCTGCGGTTACCGCATTGAGCGCCGGTGCTGCTGACATGAGCGGCTGGCTCCTGATGGGTCTGCCTGGAGGAATCTATGTGAGCGGTTTAGCCGATGCCTGGATTGCCATTGGTTTAACAATCGGCGCATATTTAAACTGGCTGTTGGTCGCGCCAAGGCTTCGCTCGTATACTCAAGTCGCTAACGACTCCATCACCATTCCAAGTTATTTGGAAAACCGTTTTAAAGATCAGACGAAATTGCTTCGCGTTGTTTCCGGTATCGTTATTCTTATTTTCTTTACTTTCTATGTTTCTTCCGGGATGGTTTCTGGAGCAGTCTTCTTTGAGAATTCATTTAACACTAACTACCATACAGGACTTTATATCGTTGGCGGTGTTGTCGTAGCCTATACGCTTTTTGGCGGTTTTCTCGCTGTAAGCTATACTGATTTTATCCAGGGGTTGATGATGCTGCTGGCGCTTTTGCTTGTCCCAGTCTTGGGGATTTTTAAAACCGGCGGCCCCATTGAAACCTTTGACACCATTCGGGCGATTGATCCAGCCTTGCTTGACTTCTTTAAAGGCACTTCCTTCTTGGGGATTGTTTCCGCAGCAGCCTGGGGGCTTGGCTATTTTGGCCAGCCACATATCATTGTCCGCTTTATGGCCATTAAGACTGTTAAAGAAATAAAGAGCGCCCGCCGAATTGGAATGAGCTGGATGATCTTTTCTTTAATCGGCACGATTTTCACAGCGCTGATTGGCCTTGCGTTTTTCCATCAAAACACACAATATTCGTTAAAAAACCCCGAAGCGGTTTTTATTGAACTCAGCCAAATTTTGTTTCATCCTCTATTTGCTGGCTTCGCTTTAGCCGCTATTCTCGCAGCGATTATGAGCACCATCTCATCACAATTAATTGTGACTTCGAGTGCATTGGTTGAAGATTTGTATAAAATGGTTGTCCGTAAAGATGCGAAAGACAAGGAGCTGGTTTTCCTTGGCAGATTGGCAGTTTTGCTAATCGCAGTGATTGCCGCCGCGCTAGCTTTCAAACAAAACAATACGATTTTAAATCTTGTTGCCTATGCGTGGGCTGGTTTTGGCGCCTCTTTCGGCCCAGTTATTCTCTTAAGCTTGTTTTGGAAAAAAACAACTAACTGGGGTGCGCTTTTCGGCATGATTGTTGGTGCGGTGACGGTTATTATTTGGAAAAATGCCGGTCTCGGCGAAACCCTTTATGAGATTGTTCCAGGGTTCGTCTTTAACTTTGTGGCAGCAGTCGTCGTCAGCCTCATCACCTATAAGAAAAATGAAGATATTGAAAAAGATTTTACTGAAAGTGAGAGATTGCTAAAACAAGAATAACCGATAATCTAAGCAAAACGCTTGGGCGATAATTCCCAAGCGTTTTTTCTAAAAAAATCTTTGTTTTGCTTTAGATAGGCTCATTTCTTTGCAAAATTGAAAAACATATAATATCAATGCTTTAAAAATAAACAAAATCAAAAGCTGGCCTTTTTTTAATCTCACGATTGAGGCATAGCCAATCCGTTTAAACCAATCTACGATTACATAGACAAAAAGAAAATGGACTAGGAGATTCACTGCAATATATCGAAAAAACGTTCCATAAGTGAATTTTAAAATCCACATTGTGCCAACAAAAAAAGGGCCTGCAATAAGCGGAGCTATTCCAATTTTGTAAAACCACCACCACACTCTTTTTCGGGCAACAAAGCTCTCCCCGAATACAAAGAGACTTATGAACAGAGCCGCCGGAAAGAATCGCTTAATGGTTTGTTTTCCGAGAAAGGGAAATGATAGCCATGATCCTAACACCATCCCTGCTAAATACAATTTGACGAATTTCATTTCCAACCACCTTTTTCTTTTTACCATCCCCATTCTTTCATTATTTATTCAGATAATTTCCAGCCGCTAAAAACAGAAAAACAGACCAAATCTTGTTTGGCCTGTTTTTCTGTTTTGGCAAGTTTTTTCTTTAATGAGCCTAAAATCTAATCGGGATGACAGGAATTGAACCTGCGACCCCTAGCACCCCATGCTAGTGCTCTACCAAGCTGAGCTACATCCCGGTTCCCCACTAAATTATATATATGAGCTTCCTTCTATTGATTCCTTCTTGATTATACTATTTTTCTTCACAAATTTCGACTGCATTCTCTTTGCATTTTTTAATCAAACGTTTGATTAAAATTGCTCCGACACTATATAAAATACTTTTTTTCCCCGAGAAATAGAAAAATGATTTTTTTGTTATCTTTTTTATGATCATTTATTTGTAAAAAAATACCACAGAAATAAGGACTGTGGTATCATTATAAAGAATTTATCTTTTGAAAATAGTGTTCAATGAAATTTACCGTTTCTTCAATTCTTCCTGCAATATTTTATTGACCATTTGCGGGTTGGCTTGTCCTTTTGTCGCTTTCATCATTTGTCCAACGAGGAATCCGACTGCCTTCGCTTTGCCATTTTTAAAATCTTCAACGGATTGCGGGTTGGCATCGATGATTTCGGTAGCGATTTTTAACAGTGCGCCTTCGTCGGAAATTTGCACGAGACCTTTTTCCTTGACGATTTGCTCAGCATCGCCGCCCTGTTCAATCAACTCTTTGAATACCGTTTTTGCAATTTTGGATGAAATTGTGCCATTTTCAATCAGCTTGATCATTCCCGCCAAGCTTTCTGGTGTTAACGGGAGATCAGCCAGCTCTTTTTGTTCGGCGTTCATATAGCCGGAGACATCCCCCATCAGCCAGTTGGAAGCCATTTTTGCGTCTGCTCCTGCCTTGATGGTCGCCTCAAAAAAGTCAGCCATTTCTTTTGTCACCGTTAGCACTTTGGCATCATACTCCGGCAGACCCAGTTCTTCTACATAACGCTTTTGCCGCGCATCCGGAAGCTCCGGAATTTCCGCACGGATCCGTGCTTTCCAGTCTTCGTCAATGTAGAGGTCCATTAAATCCGGTTCCGGAAAATAGCGATAGTCATCCGATCCTTCTTTTACCCGCATCAGAATGGTCGTATTGGTCGCTTCATCATAGCGGCGCGTTTCCTGCTCAATCACACCGCCGGCTGCAACAATTTCCCGCTGCCGCTTTTCTTCATATTCAAGCCCTTTGCGAACAAAGTTAAACGAGTTCAAGTTTTTCAATTCCGTCTTCGTGCCAAATTCTTTTTGGCCAACAGGACGAATCGAAATATTCGCGTCACAGCGCAGTGACCCTTCTTCCATTTTGCAGTCCGAAACCCCTGTGTACTGGATAATTGACTTTAATTTTTCCAAATAGGCATAGGCTTCGTCCGGAGTGCGAATATCGGGTTCGGAGACGATTTCGACAAGCGGCGTTCCCTGGCGGTTATAGTCACAAAGCGAATAGCCCGGGCCATGGTTCAGCTTGCCGGCATCCTCTTCAAGGTGAATCCTAGTAATCCCGATTTTTTTTGTATAGCCGTTCACTTCAATTTCAATCCAGCCGTGTTCGCCGATCGGTTTGTCAAACTGTGAAATCTGATAGGCCTTCGGGTTATCCGGATAAAAATAATTCTTGCGGTCAAACTTTGTGTGCGTTGCAACCTGGCAGTTTAACGCCATCGCCGCCTTCATCCCATAGTCGACAGCCTTTTTGTTTAATACAGGGAGAACACCTGGATAGCCTAAATCAACGACATTGGTGTTCGTATTCGGTTCCGCCCCAAAATGATTCGGGCTGGATGAGAAAATTTTTGAAGCAGTTTTTAATTCTACATGGACTTCAAGTCCGATAATCGTTTCAAATTCCATTTCCCTTCACCCCCTATAATTCCGGCTTTTGTTTATGATAATCTGTTGCCTGTTCATACGCATGCGCCACCCGGTAAACAGTTTCTTCATCAAAATGCTTACCGATGATTTGCAAGCCTAGCGGCAGCCCGCCATCAAAGCCGCATGGAATCGAAATAGCCGGCACCCCAGCCAAATTGACTGGAATCGTTAAAATATCATTTACATACATGGTTAGCGGATCCGCAATTTTTTCGCCAATTCTAAACGCTGGTGTCGGTGTTGTCGGACCAATGATACAATCGTATTTTTCAAAAACATCTTCAAAGTCTTTTTTAATCAAAGTTCGAGCCTTTTGCGCTTTTTTGTAATAGGCATCATAGTAGCCTGAACTTAGCGCGAATGTTCCGAGCATGATCCGGCGCTTCACTTCATCACCAAAGCCTTCCGCTCTTGTGTTTTTATACAAATCCATTAAATTATCGGCATTTGGCGTTCGGTAGCCATAGCGCACCCCATCAAAGCGGGAAAGGTTTGCTGATGCCTCGGAAGAAGACAGCAAATAGTAGGTTGCCAGCGCATATTTCGAGTGCGGCAGCGATACTTCCTCCCAGACGGCGCCTTGTTTTTCGAGTACGTTTAACGCAGCTAAAACCGATTGTCGAACAGCTTCAGTTACGCCTTCACCTAAGTAC
Organism: Bacillota bacterium Lsc_1132; assembly: GCA_044598425.1. Lineage (GTDB taxonomy): Bacteria > Bacillota > Bacilli > Bacillales > Cytobacillaceae > JAEVLT01. The sequence continues at coordinate 393,312 of CP172536.1, read as the reverse complement.
TCCTTCGGCACCGCAATTTTTAACCCTTTGACGTCGCCTGTTAAAGAAGCAACAAAATTTGGAACCTCGACATTGGCAGAGGTTGAGTCCATTGGATCAAGGCCAGAAATTGCTTGTAAAAGATAAGCATTATCCTCGACCGTCCGTGTAATGGGTCCGATTTGATCAAGCGATGAAGCAAATGCCACCAGCCCGAAGCGGGAAACTCGTCCATACGTCGGCTTTAAGCCAACAACACCACAAAAAGCGGCTGGCTGGCGAATTGATCCTCCGGTATCCGAACCAAGTGAAAATAGAACTTCGCCGGCAGCAACCGAAGCAGCTGAACCGCCGGAAGAGCCGCCCGGTACGGTTTCAAGATTCCATGGATTGCGCGTTTTTTTGTATGCGGAATTTTCATTGGAAGATCCCATCGCAAATTCGTCCATGTTTAATTTGCCAATCGTGATCGTCTCTGCAGCCTGCAGTTTTTGCACAACGGTTGCATCATAGATCGGGTTAAAATTTTCAAGGATTTTGCTGGCACAGGTTGTCCTCAGGTCTTTGGTGACAATGTTATCCTTCACCCCAATCGGCATCCCGAATAACAAACCCTTGTGGTCATCGGTTTTCAGTTTTTCATCAAAGCGTTTCGCGGCAGCCCTGGCCCGTTCTTCATCCAATGTTAAAAATGCCTGTACTTGATCGTCAACCTCTTTGATACGCTTATAGGATTCATCTACTAAATCGGACACGGTGACTTCTTTTTTATGTAAAAGTTGATGCAGCTCTGCGACTTTATAATCGAAAATACTCACCTGTTCTCCCCCTTACTCTCCTAATATCGATGGCACTTTGATCTGCCCATCCTGGTGCTCTGGCGCGTTTTTCAGTACTTCTTCACGCGGCAGTCCTGGCTTCGGAATATCTTCGCGCAATACATTTTTCATATCAAGGACATGGTATGTAGGCTCCACATTCTCGGTGTCGAGTTCATTTAACTGCTCTGCAAATGTAATAATCGCATCCAGCTGCTTTGTAAATTTTTCTGTCTCTTCCTCTGTGATCGCCAGTCTCGCAAGGTTTGCTACATGTTTCACCTGCTCCGTCGAAATACGGGTCATTTTTACGGTTACCTCCGTTCAAATTGCAATCATTGTTTATTTATTGATGATACCAAATATTTCTGTACAATCGCAATGGTTGCGAAATCTTAACCACAATTGAAAACGTTATCATTTTCGGAACATTTTTATAAAAAAAGCTAATGGACGAGTTCATCAGCTTTTTTTATTTAATTTTTGTATTGATGCTCAATCAGCGCCCGGACGACACCTTTATTTTTCATAAGGATCGTCAAAATGATCAAGCCGATTACCGCCCCGGCAAACGAACTAAAAATAAACATCGGAATAAAGCCAAAAAGGGTGGCCGGTTTGCCAAGTAGCATGGTGGCAATTGGATAGCTGGCCATTGCCCCCAGAATCCCTGTCCCGACTACTTCTCCAAAAAAGGCCAGGTAGAGTTTATTTGTTTTGTTATACAAAACCGCCGCCAATACCGCTCCGATCATGCTTCCTGGAAAAGCAAAGACGGAACCGGTGCCCATCATGTTGCGGATAAGGGAAATGCCAAATGCCTCTGCCAAGGCATAATAAGGGCCAAGAATGACCGCTGATAAAACGTTAATTAAGCTTTGCATTGGGAAAAGCTTTGTAACCCCGAGCGGGATATACAACATGTTGCTCGTCAATGTCCCTACAGCAATCAGCATCGCTGTTACGGTAAGTTTCTGTGTTTTTCGCATAAAAAAGCCCCCTCAATCGTAAGCACTGGGGGACCTCTGCCAAACTATTTTAAGAGTCTGCATGAATCTCATTTTCCATACACTTCCCTACGCTGGTATGAACCAGATCAGGTATAAGGGTAAAAGACATTACGTGTCTTACTCTCAGCCGGCCGTTTTCCGGCTCCCCCAGTGCTATCGTATTTTTGCTTTTATTATACTCCTTGTTCCAACAAAATTCAGCCTCGTTTAAAAAGCTTTTCGAAAAACGATGGTTTTGTTTTCGCTTGTGGTTTGGAATATGCTTTTTCAAGATAAATTTCCTCTTTATCAATTGCATGATCCATTGCCAGAACAAGCCCAATCTCGGTGTCGTGCTCCTTATTGGTCACAATGGTATAGGGAGCTTTAAATTTTTTTGCGACCTTCACATATTTTGATAAATCGCGGTATGGAATGTTGCCGTTTAACAAAAGATGCGCGGTTGGATTTTCTTTTAGCAGCTGGCCAATTTGCGGATAAACTTCTTGCTCTCTCACCTGATTTTTCTTCAGAACTGCAAGAATTCGCTCTCTTAACGTACCGAGAAAAAGTCGCCTTTCTTCTGGCTTTGTTTCCTTTGCACCGTAAATTCCCTGCTGCAAAACTTCCTCCACAGTCGGCTTTTTCAAATAGATCAACTCCAACGATGTTTTTTGCCTATTATTATGTATGATTTTATCTTTAAAAAAGTGTTATCGGGAGAAAATTATAACCGTTTCGTAAGAATTCGACGTTTTCGACAGCTGATTCGACGTCTTTTGAGGTGAATTCGACCACTTTTGAGGAGGAATTCGACGTTTTTTGAGGTGAATTCGACGTTTTTGCCGAATGGCCTAAGCTTATTCCGCCGTTATTGTTGTTTTTTCCGCCTTCCCGGTGCGGAATTCCGCCTTCAATCTCATTTTTCCGCCGTTATGACCTGGAATTCCGCCTTCACGGCAAACTAGCCATTTAATTGACGAGTTTCATATTAATGAATATCCAAATATTACTAAAACCTTCCCTCGTATGCGGGGAAGGTTTTTTCATTCATTATTTCGCGCCGGTAAATTGCGCTTCTTCGGTCGAGCCTTTCAAAGCGGTTGTTGAAGACGTACCGCCTGTAACAATCATAGAAACTTGGTCAAAGTAGCCTGTACCGACTTCACGTTGGTGTCTTGTTGCACTGTAACCGTACTGTTCGCTGGCAAATTCAGCCTGCTGTAGTTCAGAATAGGCTGCCATGCCGCGCTCTTTGTAGCCGCGGGCAAGCTCAAACATACTATGGTTAAGAGCATGGAATCCTGCAAGAGTAACAAACTGGAATTTATAACCCATCTTACCAAGCTCTCTTTGGAAGTTAGCAATCGTCTCTTCATCCAATTTCTTTTTCCAGTTGAACGATGGCGAGCAGTTGTATGCCAGCATTTTATCAGGATATTTTTCATGGATCGCTTCAGCAAAACGGCTTGCTTCCTCCACATTTGGCTCGGAAGTCTCGCACCAAATCAGATCTGCGTAAGGAGCATACGCCAATCCGCGGGCAATCGCTTGTTCAATACCTGATTTTGTTCTGAAAAATCCTTCTGATGTCCGCTCCCCAGTAATAAACGCAGCATCGTACGGATCCACATCACTTGTGATCAAATCTGCTGCATTCGCGTCCGTCCGGGCAACTAATACTGTTGGCGTGCCCATTACATCAGCAGCAAGGCGGGCTGCAATTAAATTCCGGACAGCTGTTTGCGTTGGCAGCAACACTTTACCGCCCAAGTGTCCGCATTTTTTTTCCGAAGAAAGCTGGTCCTCAAAATGAACACCGGAAGCGCCTGCTTCAATCATCGCTTTCATTAGTTCAAAAACATTTAACTGTCCACCGAAGCCTGCTTCCGCATCGGCAACAATTGGCGCAAACCAATCAATCGAATGGTCGCCTTCCGAATGGTGAATTTGATCCGCACGCTGTAGCGCCTGGTTAATTCTTTTTACAACATTTGGAACGCTGTTAGCTGGATACAAGCTTTGGTCAGGATACATTTGTCCTGCCAGATTGGCATCCGCCGCCACCTGCCAGCCGCTTAAGTAAATTGCTTTCAGCCCAGCTTTCACCTGTTGAACAGCCTGATTTCCCGTAAGAGCTCCAAGCGCATTGATGTAATCTTCTTCCTGAAGAAGTTTCCAAAGCTTCTCTGCCCCTCGTTGAGCAAGCGTATACTCAATATCAATCGAACCGCGCAGCTTGATTACATCCTCTGCCGTATAGGGACGAGTAACCCCTTTCCAACGCTCATCAAACTCCCAAGATTCCTGCAAATGCTTCACTCTCAAATCTGTCATTTTCAAATCCTCCTTTTAAATAGCAATCTAGTTTATTTTCAAACCCCATCCATCATGAAAATCTGAATTCCCCCAAAACGATACCCCTTGTACTACAACAGCAAAAACACGTTAAATCGCATAAGACCGCGAATTCCCATCCCCCCACCTTCCTTTTGTTATAAGACAGATCGTTTACTCGATTTGTATTATATAACACATCACCAAAAAAGGGAACTATTTTATCACAATTTTTTATATTTTTTTCAAAAAAAAGCAAGCCCCAATGAGCTAGCTTTTCTTTCTTTATTTTCTTAAATGATACGGAACAGTGGATATGACAACATCACTCTTCCTGATCAGCCATAAGCGGAGCAGGAGGGCTGTTTGGTTGTGCAATAGATTGTGCCACCATTTTTTTGGAATAAATTGCGGAATCACAATATGAATCTGGGTTTTCTCCTCCTCTTTTTCTTCGATTAGATGGATTAATCGGGAAAGAGGCTCCAAAACGGACCGGTACTTGCTTTTCAAAGTCACCAGCCTGCAGGGTGATCCCCATTGCTCCCATTTTTTCTCGATTTTATGCATCGATTCATCATCGAATCCGACATAAACAGCTAACAAATTTTCATTTCCTAAACTTTTTGCAAAAGATAACGTGTTTTGAACAACACGATGAATACCCGAAATGAGCACGATCGTAATCACATTGTTCATTTCAGGATGCATTGTCGCCAAATCAATTCTCAGTTCATTCGCTACATCATTGTAGTGGTGTTGAATCCCTAGTGAACAAACAATCAGCAGTGGAATGATGATCAACACAATCCACGCGCCGCTTGTAAATTTGGTCACAGCGAAGATAATCGCAACAATCGTTGTGATAAATCCCCCAACCGTATTAATCGATAATTTCAGTCTCCAGTGCCGCCCTTTTATTCGTTTCCAGCGCTGGATTAAGCCAAACTGCGCAATCGTAAAAGAAAGAAAAACACCAATGGCATACAACGGAATTAAAGCATTTGTATGCGCATGAAACGCAATGATTAACAAGCTGGCCGTTGCGGCCAAAGTAATAATACCATTGGAGTAACCAAGCCGGTCCCCCCTGTTTGTCAGACCTCTTGGCAGAAATCCGTCCGCCGCCACAATGGCAGCTAATTGCGAAAAACCGGTAAACGTTGAGTTTGCCGCTAAAATCAACACAATAAACGTAAACCAAATGATCAATTGATAAAGAAAACCGTGTCCGAAATAACTCCCTGTTAATTGAGATAACATTGTATTATTCGGATCGGGGCTGATTCCTTTCACATAAATGTGATAAGAAAATCCCAGCAAGGTAACCGATGTGATCACCCCGAGGGCAATATATGTCTTAATGGCATTTTTTTGCTGCGGATTTCTGAAAATCGGAACGGCATTGGAAATCGTTTCAATCCCCGTTACCGCAGAACAGGCAGAACTAAATGCCTTTAATAAAAGCAAGGTCGTGAGCCCCTTTGGAACCGTGCCAAATGGAGGGGTTGAAGGCTGCACAAAGCCATGCCGAAATTCATTAAACAATCCAGCAAAAATCAACAGCATCATGCAGAGCATGAACCCAATTGTTGGCCAGGCGAAAATTTTTGCCGACTCCGCAACACCGCGAAGATTAACGACCAACAAAATGAAAACGCAGAGAATCGCGAGAATTGTCTCATATGGAGCCACAACTGGATAGGCAGAGGACACCGCTTCCAGGGCTGCCGAAACCGATACCGCTACGGTTAAGATATAATCAACCAATAATGAACTTGAAGCAACAAGTGATACCCAGCGCTGCTTAAAATTATCTTTTGCAATCGCGTAAGCTCCTCCGCCATTTGGGTAAGCCAGAATGCCCATAATATAAGACAGAATCAAAATCGCCAGTAAAATAATTGTAGAAATCGTAATCGGGATAATATACCACTTTGCTTCGTTTCCAAGCCGCGCAAGCTCAGTGATCCCCGATTCGGGGCCATACGAAACAGATGAATACAAGTCTGCCGAAAGAATCGGCAAGGCAATGAACCACAATAATTTATTATGCTGAGCGTTCAACTCAGCGGTCCTCATCGGCCTTCCAATCAAAATTCGCTTCAAGCTGCTGAAGTTTGAAACAGACACCCAGATGCCAACGAGAGCGATCATCCCCAAAATCAATTCCAACACAGCTGTATGGCTCATTATCACTACCGTCCTTTTTGGAAAAAATAAAAACACCAAGTTTTACCCTAGTGTTTAAGTTAAACAAAAAAAGTAAACCCCCTCCTTAAATGTCGACGAGGTTAGCTGATGGGTTCGGGCTTAAAGAGTTGCCCTACCTTGTAAAAAGGATACACCCCAAAAAATTGGTTCCCCCGCTCTGTGCAGATTAGACAAAAGGTTATTTAGATAGAAGTACTATAGCCCCGTTGAATCAATTTGTAAAGCACTTTATGACCACCCGATATCACCTTTTCAAGCCCTCATACAACTCTTTAAACTGTATTTCCCGATCATCGCTTTTCCAAAACTCCGGACTGGCAATTTTCTTTAACAACTTTCTTTTTACAAAAGGGTCTTTCACTTCCGCTAAAATTTTCTGCCGTGCCTGATAAAGAAACTCCACATACGCCTCATACCGCTCATCAAATTCTGCCTCAAGCTGCTCGCGAATCATCCGCGCAAGCGTAGGGCTTGCCCCATTCGTCGAAACCGCAATGCTCAGCCTGCCGCGCTTCACCTGCGCCGGCACATGGAAATCCGAACCATCCGGATCATCCGCAATCGCCACCAATTGATGCGGCTCGACCAAGTCTTTAATCTCCTGATTCAATTTCCGATCGTTTGTTGTAGCAAAAATCATCAGCGCCCCTTGTATCTCCTCACCGGAAAACGGCTTCCGCATCCACTCAATCAAGCCCTCGCCAGAAAGCCTGGCAATATCGTCCGTAGCTTCCGGACTAACCACCACAATCCGAGCATCCGTTTCAAGCAAACCCTTGATTTTTCTCTCTGCTACCTTCCCTCCGCCGACAACAACGACCTTTTTCCCGGCAAGGTTAAGCATCATCGGATAAAAGGAACCCATGCCGCTACCACCTTTCTTACTAAACTTCTCCTCTTCCAACTGAGCCTTCATCCGTACTAAGCTTTTTTTTCATTTTAAGAGAGGTAAACCTCGCGAAAACAACCAAAATCACAAGACGATAAACAGACAAAACGAAGCAAAGGCTCAGTTCTGTCTGTTTATCATTTCTTTGATCAGATACTCGACCATGGCTTCCTTTGTTGCTGCTGAAGGGATGCCGCTCGCTTCCAGCCCTGCCTGCTCTAGAGCACTGACGGTTTGTTTTCCCATGCAAACCACTTGTTTATCTTGCATAAATGTTTTCAAATCAATTCCTAAGTCATTTAACCCGGCCAAAAACGGCTCGACACTCGCTTTGCATGGGAAGATCACGGTATTGACTTCTGCTTCTTCCAGCATCCGCTGTAAAATCGGGAAAAACTGCTGATCAATTTCTTTTTTACTTGTTACCCATGAGTCAAATGTCCCATAGCGGAAAGTATACTCCAGCTGATTTTTCAACAGCCGATCATCGCCAACGATCAGCAGGCGACCTGTTTTGGGCATGTCTTCCGCAAGACTGCCTGCAAAGCCGCGCTCGTTCAAGACTTTCAGCGTTTTTACGGAACCTCCAAAGAAATCCGCTTGTATTTTTCGAATATCGATGCCATGTTTAAATACGGCTTTAAAAAATTCTACAGCACTCTCGGGAGACGCAAACAAAATTTTCTTGAAGGTCGAAATTTCTGCAAGCAGCTTTTGATCAACAGGCAGCTGCGTTTTTTTCCACTTTGGAAATTCGATGACATCCGCGCCCTGTTCAGTCAGTTCTTTTGCTAGTTCGCTCACGCCTGCACCAGATCGTGCCAACACAATTTGCCTGCCGTACAGCGACATTTTTTCAAACCAGCTGATTTTTTCCCTTAATGAAATCACATCTCCGACTAAAATAATCGACGGATTACGAAATTTCGCTGCGGCAACTTTAGCTGAAATATTCGCTAACGTTCCTTCAAGTGTCTTCTGACGGCCAAATGTTCCCCACTGAATCAAGATAACCGGCGTGTCAACAGGTTTCCCATGACCGATCAAATTTTCACAAATAAACGGCAGGTTGCCGACGCCCATGTAAAAAGCGATCGTATCAATCCCGCGGGCAAGTCCTTCCCAATCGAGGATCGGCTTGCCATCTCTGGATTTATCATGCGCTGTTACAACCGCAAAAGATTCAGCATATTCACGGTGTGTAACAGGTATTCCAGCATAGAGGGGCGCTGCAATGCCGGATGAAACACCAGGAACGATTTCATACGGAATCTGATGGTGGGCAAGGGCTGCCGCTTCTTCTCCTACCCTGCCAAAGACGCCAGGGTCGCCACCTTTAAGGCGGACCACCACTTTGCCTTCAAGCGCTTTTTCAACTAAAAGGTCATTGATGTTCTCCTGCCGCAAAATATGGCGGTCGGGTAGTTTTCCGCAATAAATGAGTTCGCAATCCACCGGAGCATACTCCAATAGTTTCGGATTGGCAAGCCGGTCATATAAAATGACCTCGGCCTGCTTGATTGCTTCCAAACCCTTCACCGTAATTAGACGAACGTCCCCTGGTCCAGCTCCGACTAAAAATACTTTCCCTGTTTTCATCTTGCAGCCATCCTCCTATGCTGAATCGACTTCCTATCTACAATTGAATGCTCTGCGGCTATTTCTCATGAAACGTTCGACGAGTTTTTCCCTTTTTCGGGTCATGAAGCACTCGATCATGGCGTGTTCGCCGCCGTTTTTGCCTTTCGCGCGTCACGGGGCACTCTCTCATGACGCGTCCGACAACCTTTTTGCCTTTCGCGCGTCATGAAGCACTCTCTCATGACGCGTCCAACAACCTTTTTGCCTTTCATGCGTCATGAAGCACTCGATCACGACGCGTTCGACGACCTTTTTGCCTTTCGCGCGTCATGAAGCACTCTCTCATGACGCGTCCGACGACCTTTTTGCCTTTCGCGCGTCATGAAGCACTCTCTCATGACGCGTCCGACGACCTTTTTGCCTTGCGCGCGTCATGAATGCCTTTCTCATGACGCGTCCAACAACCTTTTTGCCTTTCGCGCGTCATGAAGCACTCTCTCATGACGCGTCCAACGACCTTTTTGCCTTTCGCGCGTCATGAAGCACTCTCTCATGACGCGTTCGACGACCTTTTTGCCTTTCGCGCGTCATGAAGCACTCTCTCATGACGCGTCCAACGACCTTTTTGCCTTTCGCGCGTCATGAAGCACTCTCTCATGACGCGTCCGACGACCTTTTTGCCTTTCGCGCGTCATGAAGCACTCGATCATGACGCGTTCGACGACCTTTTTGCCTTTCGCGCGTCATGAAGCACTCTCTCATGACGCGTCCGACGACCTTTTTGCCTTTCGCGCGTCATGAAGCACTCTCTCATGACGCGTTCGACAACCTTTTTGCCTTTCGCGCGTCACGGGGCACTCGATCATGACGCGTCCGACGACCTTTTTGCCTTTCGCGCGTCATGAAGCACTCTCTCATGACGCGTCCGACGACCTTTTTGCCTTTCGCGCGTCATGAAGCACTCTCTCATGACGCGTCCGACAACCTTTTTGCCTTTCGCGCGTCATGAAGCACTCTCTCATGACGCGTCCAACAACCTTTTTGCCTTTCATGCGTCATGAAGCACTCGATCATGACGCGTTCGACGACCTTTTTGCCTTTCGCGCGTCATGAAGTACTCGATCATGACGTATGCAGCACTGGTAGATTAATAAACTTTATATCTTAAATAACATTTTTTTCTAAAATAATTAATTCGATTTATGCGCGCAAGTAAACTGCATCCCCTTCAACTTCTACCGGATATGTTTGCACTTGGCCTTCATCCGGCGCCTGCACTTTTCCATCTTTCAACGAGATTTTCCAATCATATACCGGGCAAAAAACATACTCCCCGCTGACTAGTCCTTCCGACAGCACTCCGCCTTTTGGGTGTGGGCTGCGATTTTCAATCGCGTAGACGTCCCCATTGGTTAACTTAAAAATTGCAATTTCATGTCCGCCAACCGTGACCGTATAACCGGCTCTTTGCGGCAGTTTCGAATAATTGGCAACTGCCACACGTGTCAAAGTTTCATTCATTTGGATTCACTCCTTACTAGGATATCATGTTTTTCATAGTATTTGTATAGGATTTCTTTATTTTCAATTGCTTCTTTCCAAGGTTCAACATATTTCTGCAGTGTTTTGTCCATACGCTCGTTTAGTTCTTTCCTTGTCTGTTCATCGGCTAGCACTTGTTTGACATGCTCCAGTCCTACACGCTCAAGCCATTTTGATGTGCGTTCCAAGTAAGTAGCTGTCTCACGATAGTGTTGCAAATATGCACCGGTTATTTCCATTACTTCTTCTTGCGTTTTAACTGTGATAAGCAAATCTCCGGCACGAAGGTCAACACCGCCGTTGCCGCCGACATAAATTTCCCAGCCTCCTTCAATTCCGACGACGCCAAAGTCTTTAATCCCTGCCTCTGAACAGTTTCTTGGACAAGCCGATACACCCATTTTTACTTTATGCGGCGTATCGAGCCGTTCAAATTTTTTTTCAAGCTCGATGCCAAGCGCCATTGAATCTTGTGTGCCATAGCGGCAGAACTGGGCGCCGACACAAGTTTTAACTGTGCGAAGCGTTTTTCCGTAAGCATAGCCGGATGGCATGTCAAGCTCTTTCCAAATTGCCGGGAGATCTTCTTTATGAACACCGAACAGGCCAATTCGCTGTCCGCCCGTTAATTTTACAAGCGGCACGTTGTACTTCTCGGCAACTTCGCCGATTTTAATCAGATCTTTTGCGTTTGTCACGCCGCCGTACATTCTTGGGATAACCGTGAACGTTCCATCTTTTTGAATATTGGCGTGCATTTTTTCATTCACAAGGCGGGAATCGCGGTCGTCTTTGTACTTATCCATATAAATCATGCCAAGGAAGTAGTTGAGCGCCGGACGGCATTTTGTACAGCCTTCTTCATTTTTCCAGCCAAGCACGTTCATGACTTCTTTGATACTTGTTAAGCCTTTTTCTTTAATCTCGTCAACCACTTCGTCACGGCTCAGCGTTGTACAGCCGCAAAGACTGGTTTTTTGCACCGCAGCCTCATCAAATTGATCGCCAAGCGTATGGGCTAAAATTTTGCCAATCATCGGTTTGCAACGCCCACAGGAACGTCCGGCATTTGTACAGCTACTGACCTGATCGACCGAAGTGAGCCCTTGGGTACGGATTGCTTCAACAATCGTTCCTTTTGTTACCCCGTTGCAGCCGCAGATTAGTTCATCATCCGGCATCGAAGCAACATCATCGCCGCCTGAACCTTCCTGCGATTGTAAAAGAGAAATGCTTGTCATGCCGCTAACGTCTTCTTTTTTCGTCAGCATTCTAAACAGCTTTGTGCTATCCTGCGTATCGCCGTAGAGGACAACACCAACGATCCGATTGTCTCTGATTAAAATCTTTTTATAGACACCGTCAAATTCATTGTGAACTTTGATTGCCTGCGTTGTTTCGTCTTCAAAAATTTCCCCCGCTGAGTAAAGGTCGACTCCGGCAACTTTTAATTGTGTTCCTGTAATCGAGCCTTCATATGGTGCCGTTTCTTTGCCGCAAATCCGGCTTGCCAGCACTTTGCTTTGTTCATATAATGGCGCAACCAGGCCATAAACGATTTCGCGGTGTTCAGCGCATTCACCAACGGCATAAATATGGGCAGTTTGGGTTTCCATATAATCATTTACAACAATCCCGCGATTGACATAAATGCCGCTTTCCTTTGCCACCGCCACATTTGGTTTAATGCCAATGGCCATCACGACAAGATCGGCTTCAACCTCAGAACCCTCTTTAAAGCGAAGCCCTGTTGCTCTGTCCTCGCCGAGAATTTCCACCGTTTGCTTTTCCATTAAAAAATTCATGCCTTGGGATTCCAGTTCTTTTTTCAGCAATGCCGAAGCTGTCGGGTCAAGCTGGCGCTCCATCAAATGCGGCATTAAGTGAACCACATCTACTTCCATGCCGAGATTAAGCAAGCCGCGTGCCGCTTCAAGTCCGAGCAGTCCGCCGCCGATGACGACAGCTTTCTTATATTCTTTCGCTGATTTGATCATCATTTCACAATCGTTGAGATCGCGAAATCCAGTTACACCTTGTTTGTCAGCACCTGGAATTGGCAGAATGAACGAATTCGAGCCAGTTGCCAGAATCAATTCATCGTATTCGACTTCACGGCCCTTGTCGGTAATGACCCGTTTTGCGTTGCTGTCAATGTTGGTTGCAGCCTCACCTGTGAATAATTGAATCTTGTTTTCTTCGTACCAGTCGAGCGGATTAATGATAATTTCATCAAAGTTTGTATCACCTTGGAGGATATTTGATAGTTTAATACGGTTATAGTTTGGGTGCGGTTCTTTTCCGAAAATGGTTATGTCAAATTGTTCTGGAGCGATTTTAATGATTTCTTCAATTGTCCGTACACCGGCCATGCCGTTGCCAATCATCACGAGTTTTTTCTTGTTCATAGTCGTCTCTCCCCATCGTTTTTTCAGTGAATTTCGTAAGTTCGTTTCTCCTATGGATAAATTGTATTCCCCTTGAGGCTAAAAATTTGTGAGGTGCGTCACAATTCAAAGGCGTGTGTGAATGGTTTCACATTATTGTCAAAAAGTTAGCTGGTTACGTCTTTGGCGGAATTATGAGGATGTAGGCGGAATTAAGTGGGACGAAGGGGAATTGTCGGTCGTTTAGACGAAAAAAATACAGTTTTCACGCGGGATTGACCGCACATATAGGAGCTATAAGAGAGTAGGGAAACCTTTTTCAAGGCTTCCCCCTCATCGAACCGTACGTGTCCTATTAAGACATACGGCTTACCAATGTGTTACAAATTCTGGAATGTCAACACTAAACTAGACAGTTTTTTAGAGGTGTTTCTCTTTAAACTCAATTGGGCTTAAATACCCTAATGTTCCATGGATTCTTATATGATTAAACCAATGAACATAATCATCTAATTCCAGTTTCAACTGCTCTAAACTTTCGAAATATTTACCTTTAACGAATTCCGTTTTGATAATTTTAAAGGTGGCTTCAGCTACGGCGTTGTCATACGGACAACCTTTCATACTTAATGACCGTTTTATGTTGAATGTGTCAAGGGCTTCATCAATGGTCTTGTTCTTGAATTCGTTTCCTCTGTCCGTATGAAATAATTGAATTTGCCGCAGATCTGCTTTCACAGTGGATAATGCTTGGTAGACAAGCTGCGCATCTTTGTTTGCGCCTGCACTATGGCCGATTATTTCCCGGTTATAAAGATCGACAAATAAACAGATGTAATGCCAGCTTTTTTCTACTCTGACGTAAGTTAAGTCACTGACTACAACCGTTAATTCTTTTTCTTGATCAAATTCCCTTTTCAACACATTTTCCACTTTTGATTCATTACACTTATCCACATGGGGTTTAAACTGGGCAACTGTATAGTTTGAAACCAGGCTGTTTTCTTTCATGATCCGTCCAATTCTTCGCCTTGAGGCGATGATGCCCAATTTCTTCAATTCGGGTTTAATCTTACGTGTCCCGTAATTTTGCCGGCTTTTCTGAAAGATATCCTTAATAGCTTCTGTCAGCTCATCTTCTGTGTCAGACTGTTCTTTGGACTCGTAGTAATAGGTGCTTCTTGAAAGTTGCAGGACATCGCACATTGCTGATATCGAGTACTTGTGACGGTTTTGATCACATTTACTTTTGTCCTAGTATCAGCGCGGCTTGCTTTAAAATATCGTTCTCCATCAATAGACGCTTGTTTTCTTTTCTTAACACAATCAACTCATTTTCCTCTGGTGACCGGTTGTCCTTTTCCTTAAACGAGCCGGATTTTTTTCTTTGTTTGATCCATTTGTCCAATGCCGAAGGCGTCAAATCATATTCACTAATAATGTCTTTTCTCGGCTTCCCATTTTCATAAAGCTTAACCATTTGATCTTTAAACTCGGCTTTGAATGTTCGTCTTTCTCTCATATTTCGTCTCTCCTAACTGGGAATATTTGAAGTAGACCACTATGATAGTGGGCTTGCGACGAAACTTGACATGGAGCCTCGGCGGGTATGCTTCCTGTGCCAGGAAGCCAGCTGTTTAATAAACACCTGGCTCAGCCGAAATAGGCTAGCATACCGCCGCTCCATATAAAGTTTCTGGTACCGTCCACCTATGCTTATTAGCAGTATATCCGAGTTGTGCGTTTGGTCTACTTCACCTTAATTTTTTTGTCCAGTTAAGTGTAGCCGATTCATTCAATACGTTGCTAATCTTTGTGTACATTCCATTTTACGGATTCGGTCAGGAGTATAATACTCTTGACCTCTTTCTTTTGCTTTCCTGATTTTGTTTGTTTGTTTCTTTTGTTGTTGTTCCTTCATTTGAAGAATGTAGCTTTCCAGAGAAAAGCCATCTATTTTATGGTAGTAATACCAAAATGACGGGATGAGACCTATCCTCGCAAAGAATTCATTATTCCATTTTGTTTTCATCGCATGCCCTTTTCTCTGGCTTGGATGGTCGTGTATCATGGAAACCCTTAGCCTTTGTCTGATATAGCCATCAATTGCTTTGAGTTCTCTATTGAATGACCTAAAGAAGCATTGACTGGTGAAGCCATATTCTGCGTTTGCCTTAATTGCTTCATGAATTGTAAGGAAATAGTTCACTTTTCCTCGGATAACTGGGTTAACTTCCTCAACCCATTTATCTTTACTTAGAGTGAGTGTTTTCCTAGTTTTGGCTTTGATTTTCTGTCGAAAGTCTTTCCATGTAGCCTTTTTTGGCTTGGCGATATAATATGGCTTTCCATCCTTTTTACGCTTTGTCCAATGTCCAAAAGTGAATCCCATAAAGTCGAAGTCATCATCATCAAAATTAACAATCTTTGTTTTCTCTGATGAAAGCTCCAATCCAAGTTCAGCTAGTTTCTCTTTCGTAATATTTGCTGCCATCTTGATATCATCCTCAGTTTTAGCGAACAACAAAAAGTCATCTGCGAACCTAACAAAGCGAATTTTATGTTCTGCCCAAATCCAATCCAGTTCATTTAAGTAGACATTTGCAAGTAATGGAGAAATAACCCCTCCTTGCGGGGTTCCAGATTCAGTTGAATGAAATTTTCCTTCCTCCATGTACCCAGCTTTTAGCCATGACCATATCATGTCCAATACCGTTCCATCTGCTATAAATTTATTTAGGACTTTCATTAGCTTTTTATGTGGAATGTTGTCAAAAAAGCCTTTTATGTCTGCATCAAAGATATAGTTGTAACCTTGTTCGATATTCGCCATGATTATTTGTAAAACACGTTTTGCTCCCAAATTTGGCCTGTATCCACATGACCATTTGTGAAAGATGTTTTGTTCAAATTTTGGCTGTAGTACATCTACCAGTGCTTGTTGGACAACTCGATCTTCAATATTCGGTATTCCTAAAGGGCGCAATTTACCATTCTTTTTGGAATGTAATGTCTTCTCGCTGGCGTAGACTTGTATTCTTTCTTCCTTAATTTTTGTAAGAGAGAGTCTAGATTTTCTTCAAGATGGTATCTGTAGCTATCAATTGTTTCGCCGTCAATACCACCAGAGCCTTTGTTTGCTTCTACTTTTTCCCAGGCAGCTTTTAGTTTTCTATCAAACACAATTTGTCCGTAATACTATGCCATTTAAATTTCAACGCATGATTCATTGCATATTTCACACCCTTCAATGTGTACTTTCAGTTCGTTTATACCGAAGTATCGTTTTCTGTTAGCATTACACATCTTTACAGACGTGAAGCCACAAGGTCGTTCCCCTTCCGTTCATGCATGGTTTGGTCCATGCATTACTCCCGTACTATGAGAACGTCTGACTTCTCCATCCACAATCATCATTTCGGATTAACCTTATAGATGAATGTCCTTTCGGTTTGAATGGAGACCTCACGGGGTCATCGTACCTTCCTTCTAAACATACCCAGCACCATCACTTGATAAGCTGTTTCTATTCGGCTGATTCATTGGATAGAAACCACTATGTACATAGAGGACTTCCCATTATTTCCGCATGGTCATCAACTTACCCTGCTGCCGTGCTACACACTTATGTATTTGGGTCTGCCTATGCGACTACGGATCTCTCGATTGTCCGCATCTCCATCAGACATTACCTCACGATAATGCCATAGATTAGTCTTCACTAGTTGTATCAGCACTCTAGTGGAAGGACTTTCACCTTCGTGAAAATGAGTCTTCTGGGATTCGGGAGTCGTGTTTACCATGGTATCGTACTCCAACCTTTAACAACTCATTCAGTGCATTTGAACTGCACAAGGTACGACTGCCCGTCGCACAGAAAAACCGGGCAAAAACCGCCAGATCCTTTTTGGCTTGGCTGATAAACGGAGGCTGTTGATTTCCGCTCCAGGCACTCGCTTTCCGGGGGGCAGAACGCCTGAGCCTCCTCATCGCTAACGCTCCTCGAAAATGCATCCGCATTTCCTTCGTGCGATGTTATTTCAGGAAGCTTTTTCAAATTCCTGCGGGGTCTCGCCTGTAACGCTAATCCCCCAGGAGTCGGCGCCTTCCGCTCCAATCAACAGGGTGCCATAAACCGAATCACCCCTCGTTTACCTAGTATTCCCCATTTTTATTGTTATCTATATGGCAATAGACGTCTCTATCAATCCGGTTTTTCCCTTTTACTGGTACTTACTGAGCGATAGACACCTCTATCAACCTGATTTTTCCTATTTACTGGTATTTTCTGAGCGATAGACACCTCTATCAACCTGGTTTTTCCTATTTACTGGTATTTTCTGAGCGATAGACACCTCTATCAACCCGCTTTTTCCCTTTTACTGGTATTTCCTGAGCGATAGACACCTCTATCAACTTGGTTTTTCCCTTTTACTGGTATTTCCTGAGCGATAGACACCTCTATCAACCCGCTTTTTCCCTTTTACTGGTACTTGCTGGGTGATAGACACCTCTATCAACCTGGTTTTTCCCTTTTACTGGTACTTACTGAGCGATAGACACCTCTATCAACCTAGTTTTTCCCTTTTAATGGTATTTCCTGAGCGATAGACACCTCTATCAACCGCTTTTTCCCTTTTACTGGTACTTACTGGGCGATAGACACCTCTATCAACCCGCTTTTTCCCTTTTACTGGTACTTACTGAGCGATAGATACCTCTATCAACCCGGTTTTTCCCTTTTTACTGGTACTTACTGAGCGATAGACACCTCTATCAACCTAGCTTTTCCCTTTTACTGGTATTTCCTGAGCGATAGACACCTCTATCAACCTGGTTTTTACTATTTACTGGTATTTTCTGAGCGATAGATACCTCTATCAACCCGGTTTTTCCATTTTACTGGTACTTACTGAGCGATAGACACCTCTATCAACCTGATTTTTCCCTTTTACTGGTATTTGCTGGGTGATAGACACCTCTATCAACCTGGTTTTTCCATTTTACTGGTCAAGAGATAAGTTAAGATATAAATTCTGATATTATTAAGAAAAGCGCAAGCGCCTTGCTCATCGGCGTACGGACTGGAGGCCCTTCGACTAAAGATAAAGGAAACACGGTGAGCGTAGCGAGCCGATGTTGACTTATCGTAGGGAGAAGGACGAAGTACGCTAGCCGATAGGCGCTTGCGCTAGACAGTTATCGAAGTTCAGATATAAATTCTGATATTATAAATGAAAACTCGCCGATTGGCGAGTCCCTAAGGACGAAGACAGAGGCGTAGTTGCCCTTATCACGCTCAAAACGGCACGTCCTGTGCCTTTCGCCTGACTAGGGCATCCTCGAAAAAGCTGTCGCTTTTCCTTCGTGCGATGATTAAGCTGCCGAAGAATTCCTTATCCTGCCCTTCGTGCGTTCAGAATTTATGGATATAAATTCTGATTAGCCAAAAAAGCCACCATTCTGGCAGCTTGATCATAATGGGATTAACAATTGGGTACTTTATACATTTCCAACGGATGAGGATTTATTTTTCCGTCAACTAATTCAATCATTCTATTGCATTTTTTGGCAACCTCAAAATCATGCGTTACCACAATAATCGTTTTTCCTTCCTTGTTTAATTGTAGTAATAAATTGATAATCTCTTCGCCGGTTTTTCGATCTAAGTTTCCAGTTGGTTCATCAGCTAAAATTAGTTCCGGCTCACATACTAATGCTCTGGCGATGGCTACCCTTTGTTGTTGACCGCCTGATAATTCATCCGGTGTTTTATGCAAATGCTCGTTTAAACCCACTTTTTCAAGATATAATTTCGCTTTAGAAATTCTCTCGATAATGAAAAGTTTATGAGCCTTATTCACGGTTTGTTTGTAACTACTATTTTAGTGGAAATCGATGGACTTCCTTACAGATCCTGCTCTTCCTTTTTGAGTTGAACTCTATTTCCAGTAAATACATGCTTAATCATTGGAATTAAACTAAACAACAACAAATTCAAATTTCCAAGTAGACTTCACTCAAAAGCACACAAAAGCAGCTATCTTATAGCAAGATAGCTTCTTTTGGAATTTAAATGGTTTTAACGGTGTGAATGCTGAATTTTATTTCATCGAAACAGTCATTAAGGCTAGCTTTACGGAATCTAGTAAATTAGTAAAGTTCAGAAGTGGTTTTTGCCTGCATATGCAGCAGTAGATAGTCCGGGCCGCCGGCTTTGGAATCGGTGCCGGACATGTTGAAGCCGCCGAATGGCTGATAGCCGACAATTGCTCCTGTGCAGCCGCGGTTGAAATACAGGTTGCCAACATGGAAATCTTCGCGCGCCTGTTCCATATGGGCGCGATTTTTTGTGATCACGGCACCGGTTAATCCGTATTCCGTGTTATTGGCAATCTCGATGGCTTTGGTAAAATCTTTCGCTTTCGCAAATCCGACGACCGGTCCAAAGATTTCTTCCTGCATGATCCGCGCTTTTGGATCAAGGTCCGCAAAGATTGTTGGTTTTATAAAGAAACCTGTGGAGTCATCGCTTTCCCCGCCTGTCATCAGCTTACCTTCCTGTTTGCCGATTTCAATATAGTCATTGATTTTTGCAAAAGCGCTTTGATCAATGACTGGTCCCATAAAGTTGCCTTGTTCTGCCGGGTTGCCGACCGTTAATTGATTCGTTAGCTCGACTACTCGATTCAGCACTTGATCGTATACCTCTTCCACAACGACAGCTCGGGAGCAAGCCGAACATTTTTGCCCGGAGAAACCAAATGCCGAAGCAACAATGGATTGGGCAGCCAATTCGAGATCGGCTTCACTGTCGACCACGATCGTATCCTTGCCGCCCATCTCGGCAATCAGGCGTTTCATCCAGATTTGGCCGTCCGCCAATTTTGCGGTACGTTCAAAAATACGCAGCCCGACGTCACGAGAACCGGTGAAACTGACAAAACGAGTATCTTTATGGTCAACAAGATAGTCGCCCACTTCGGCGCCGCTGCCTGGGACAAAGTTCAGCACGCCTTTCGGCAATCCTGCTTCCTCCAACACTTCGACAAATTTAGCTGCGACCACCGGCGTTGTTGATGCTGGTTTTAACAAAACGGTATTGCCGGAGACAATCGCGGCCACTGTTGTGCCTGCCATAATCGCTAATGGAAAATTCCATGGCGAAATGATGATTCCGACTCCAAGGGGGATATAGTCATAACGGTTAAATTCATTAGGACGGCTTTGCACAGGCATTCCGTCTTTTATCCTTAGTAGTTGCCGCCCGTAATATTCAAGAAAATCAATCGCTTCTGCTGTATCTGCATCGGCTTCGCGCCAGGGTTTGCCCGCTTCTTTTGTCATCAAAGCAGAAAACTCATGTTTGCGGCGCCGTAGAATCGCCGCTGACTTAAAGAGAACATCTGCACGGACTTCGGCTTTTGTTTTTTTCCATGTATTAAACGTTTCGCTTGCTGCTTGCATTGCTTTTTCAGCAAGCTCTTTATTGGCTTTGGAAACGCGGCCAATCACTTCTTGTTTATTGGCAGGATTGTAGGAAATGATTTTTTCGTCGGTTGAGATTTTTTCGCCGCCAATGACGAGATCGTACTCTTGGCCTAAATAACTCTCGACCGTTTTTAACGCATTCAAATAGGCTTGACGGTTTTCTTCTACTGAAAAATCCGTTAATGGTTCATGCTTGTATGGCTGAATCAATTCAATTCCCCCCTATGTCGTAAAGCGTATACATTCCACTTTTCATTTTAACACGACTCTTTTGAGTCTATCAATTATTCTGAATATTCTGTATTAAAGTTACAGTTAAAAGCCCGGCAGACAATTCCGCCGGGCTTTTTTCCATAAGTCTGAATATTAGTAGATATACACAAACGGTTCATTTTGATTCGACTTGCGGACAATCAGCGCTTCCGGTCCATCCACGGACGTGACGCTGACGGAAACAGATACATACTTTGGAAAATGCTGCATCACAAGGCCTGTCACATACTGCGTAAAGCCGATTGCTTCTGTTTTTCCATAAAACTGAATCGGGATCGAGATGTTCAAGTCTTGCAGCTGGTCATCGACATAAAATGCCTTGCCAATAACCCCGTTAAAATTAGGGAAATATTGCTCAACATCCTGCTTGAAATTTAAAAAGGCTGTCACATCATCACGGTGTGCGTCCTGAGCTTCTGTGGATGGGAACAAGAAATATTTTTCATTGACCTTTTCCCAGCTGCCCAGGCTCGAGCTGCCTTTTGATGCATTTGCATAAGCAAAAAAATTACCCGGCACCACCGATGTTTTGCTTTGCGTTTTAAACAAAGCAATCGTAATCGGCACATCTTTTAAATCCTTCATTGCTCTTAAGCGATTCAGTACCTCATCCGCCATTTTCTTGCTCTGTGCTTCTAGTTCAGCATCCGAAATTTTCTTTTCATACGTTGGTCCGTATTGCACCGTTTGATAGTAATAGGTTGAGTTCATTGCGAGTCCAATGACTACTCCACCAAGCTGCACCTTGTTATTACTATCTTTTATTAAATAATCATGTTCTAAAATATGAGCCAAATAAATCGGAGTGGAATTATCACCAGCATCATCCTGCGGATTTAAACCGATATTGTCTGAGTCCTTCAGCTTTTGCTGATCCAGCTGGGCCTTATTAAACTTCCGGTTCAGCCATAGCTTCACCGTTTCTCGTTTGATTTCCTGACCTTCACGGAACAAATACTTGTTTGGGTCAAATTGCTTCTGGGCAATTCTCATCAACCCCGTTTCGAATTCATTGATGTCGTACCTTGTATTTAAATTACTGACGACCATACCGCGTGTTTCTCCCATTTCAAATGGCAAAATCGTCCGATAGTATTTATCGGAAATTTTATATTTTGGAATAATGGCTTTCTCTTTCGCTGTTTTGTTTGTTTGCACAACCACATCTTGCTTTTGGAAGTTTGGCGCACATGCACTAAGCAAAAAGACGAAAACAAGAGCCAGCAACGAGATTTTTCTCACGTCCAATCACACCTCTTATTCGGTTAATTCTTCCAGCAGTCTCTCCTCATCCCAAACTTCAATCCCAAGCTGCTCTGCTTTCGCGAGCTTCGAGCCTGCTTCTTCCCCGGCAATGACAAGATCGGTTTTTTTACTTACACTACCGGATACGTTGCCGCCAAGGGCTTCAATTTTTTCTTTTGCTTCATTTCTCGTTAACTTTTCCAATTTTCCAGTCAAAACAATGGTTTTACCCGCAAATACAGAAGAAGATTCTTCTACACGTACCGGCTTTGGACCATTGTACTCCATATTGACGCCTGCAGCTTTTAATTCTTTCAACAGCTCGAGAACCTCTTCTTTTTGAAAAAATGTTACGATGGAGTCGGCCATTTTTTCACCAATATCATTAATGGAAATAAGGTCTTCCACCGTTGCTTCCGCGAGCCTGTCCATTGAACCGAAAACTTGTGCAAGCGTTTTGGCTGCCTTTGCGCCAACATGACGGATGCCGAGGCCAAATAAAAGTTTTTCAAGCGAGTTGGCTTTTGAGGCTTCAATTGCTTGAAGCAAATTGCTTACCGATTTTTCACCCATTCGTTCCAGCCCAAGCAACTGTTCTTTCGTCAGCTTATAAAGATCGGCCACGTCGCCAATTAATTTTTCCGCAAACAGCTGACTGATCACTTTTTCTCCCAAGCCGTCAATATTCATCGCATCACGGGAAACAAAATGGATCAATCCTTCGCGAATCTGGGCGGGACATTTCGGATTAATGCAGCGTAAAGCTACTTCTCCTTCAAGGCGGACAAGCTTGCTCCCGCACTCCGGACAGTTTTCCGGCATATGAAAATCCAATTCCTTCCCTGTCCGCTGTTCAGCGATCACATTGACCACTTCCGGAATAATGTCTCCCGCTTTTTTGACAACCACTTTGTCGCCAATTTTGATGTCTTTTTCGCGAATTAAGTCCTCATTATGCAAGGATGCCCGCTTTACTGTTGTTCCTGCGACTTTTACCGGTTCCAGGATCGCAGTCGGGGTTATAACCCCCGTTCTGCCAACAGTTAGTTCAATATTCAAAAGGGTTGTGACCACTTCTTCTGCCGGAAACTTATAGGCAATGGCCCAACGCGGACTTTTCGCGGTTGTCCCGAGTTCTACCTGCTGCTTAAGCGAATCGACTTTGATGACGATGCCATCAATTTCATAAGGAAGATGCGGCCGCTTCTCCACCCAGCTGTTTACAAATGAAATCACTTCATCGATCGTTGCGCATTTGCGCCGTTCCTTATTTGTTTTAAGGCCGAGGCGGTCGAGATAATCAAGTCCTTCACTATGAGAAGTAATGCCGGTTTGACCTAAATCACCAATTCCGTACAAGAAAATATCAAGGTTTCGCGATGCCGCAATTTTTGGATCTAGCTGCCTTAGAGAACCGGCAGCAGCGTTTCTCGGATTGGCAAATGGCTCTTCCCCCCGCTCTTTTCTCGCTTGATTTAATGCTTCAAACGATCGTTTCGGCATATAGGCTTCACCGCGGACTTCAATGGTGACATTTTCGTGCAGCCTTAAGGGAATTGATTTAATGGTTCGTAAATTGGACGTAATATCCTCGCCAATGGTTCCATCTCCACGCGTGGCACCTTGCACAAATAAACCATCCTCATATCTTAGCGAAACCGCCAGACCATCAATTTTCAATTCACATACATAGGAAAAATCATCCCCGGCAATCTGGCGGATGCGGCGGTCAAAATCCCGTAAATCCTGCTCATTAAAAGCATTTGCCAGGCTGAGCATCGGCGTGCGATGCACTACTTTTTCAAACATATCGAGGACCGTTCCGCCGACTCGCTGTGTCGGAGAATCCGGTGATTTTAATTCCGGGAATTGATCCTCCAACTGAAGCAATTCGCCCATCAGCCGGTCATATTCAGCATCGGGAACAGATGGCTGATCCAAAACATAATATTCATAGCCGTATTGATTTAACAGATTTCTTAATTCAGTTACTTTTTTCCGGGCAAATTGAAGGTCCATGTATTCAACCCTTTCTTAAAGATGTGATCTATTCTTCGTAAAATCGGAATGCTGAACGTGCGGCAACCAGGATTAGACAGACATCAATGGCCTTATTCAAAAAAGGTTCGCAGCTTTCTCGATAAAATCTCATTATAGGCAAACACAAGAACCGTCCCTATGATTTTTTGATTGGTGCAAATTTTGCGAGCAGGCGTTTGATTCCTGTTGGGCTTGGAAAGGCAATATCGAGTTCGGTTCCCTCGCCTTCGCCTTTTACGCTGACGACAGTTCCAATCCCCCACTTGCCGTGCTCTGCTTTGTCGCCGACCTTCCAGTTGATTTCGTCTCCGCCGGTAGCTGCCGCCGCCGGACGCATGACCGGTTTTCTTGCCGCCGGTTTTCCGAATGGGGAGCCCGCAGAATTTCCTTGCGATCCAAATGGTGTTCCACCAAGTGCTCTTCCGCGGCTCCCAAATGGTGCGGCGGCTTTATTTGCCTTTTGCACATCCTCCAATAAATCTTCAGGAATTTCAGTGATAAAGCGGGAAGCCGGATTCATGCTCGTTCGGCCAAACAATGTCCGCATTTGCGCATTCGTTAAAAAGAGATTTTTTTCAGCACGGGTAATGCCAACATAGGCTAGGCGCCGTTCCTCTTCCATTTCCGCTTCCTCCATCAGCGAGCGGCTATGAGGGAAAACCCCTTCCTCCATGCCGATTAAAAACACAACAGGAAATTCCAGACCCTTTGCCGAGTGCAAGGTCATCAAAACAATCGAATCATCTTTCTCATCCTCGTTATCCATTGAGTCGATGTCGGCTACAAGTGCCAAGTCCGTTAAAAATGCAACAAGTGTCTTATCTTCACTCGAGTCCTCAAAGCTTTTCGTTACCGATAATAATTCGTCCAAGTTTTCGAGGCGGCTCTGCGCTTCAAGCGATTTTTCTGCTTGGAGCATTTCGCGGTACCCTGATTTTTCAAGTACTTCCTCAACCAATTCGGTCACGGAAAGAAACTCCTGCATATTTGTATAGTTTTTGATCAAATCTCGGAATTCGATTGCTGCCTTTGTTATTTTTGGGCTTAGATCGATTAACTCAATCGATTCGAGCGCTTTATAGAGTGAAAGATCATGAAGTGCTGCAAAGCTGGCAATTTTATCAAGCGAACTTGAGCCAATGCCGCGCTTTGGCACATTAATGATCCGCTGCAGGCTAATATCATCATCCGGATTCGAGATCAGCCTTAAATACGCAAGCATGTCTTTAATTTCTTTGCGGTCATAGAATTTCGTGCCGCCAACAATGGAATAGCTGATGTTCGATTTTAAAAGCACTTCCTCCATTACACGGGACTGAGCATTGGTTCGGTAAAGAATGGCAATGTCAGAAAGTTTGTACTGGTCATCGCGCGTCAATTCCTTTATTTTTCCAGCAACAAATTGCGCTTCACCTTGTTCACTGTCTGCACGATAATAGACGATTTTATTGCCTTCCGGATTCTCTGTCCACAGATTCTTCGCTTTGCGATTCATATTATGTTCAATAACCTTGTTTGCCGCGAGAAGAATTCGTTTTGTAGAACGGTAATTTTGTTCGAGAAAAATCACAGTTGCGTTTGGATAATCTTTTTCAAATGATAGGATATTTGAGATATCAGCCCCTCGCCAGCGATAGATCGATTGATCGGAATCCCCGACGACGCAAAGATTTCTAAAGCGACTGGCCAAGAGCTTGACCAATAAATATTGTGCTTTGTTGCTATCCTGGTACTCATCGACGTGGATGTATTGGAATTTACGCTGATAGTATTCCAAAACCTCGGGAACCCGCTGGAACAAGTGAATCGTCGTCATGATCAAATCGTCAAAATCGAGCGCCTGATTTTTTCGAAGGCGTTTTTGGTATTCCTCATACACATCGCTGACAACTTGTTCAAAATAACCGCCTGCCATCTTGGCGTATTCATCCGTGGTAATTAATTCATTTTTCGCAGAACTAATCGAACCCAATAGTGCCCGTGGGTCAAATTTTTTCGAATCGATATTTTTATCCTTTAAAATTCCTTTTATCACTGAAAGCTGATCCGTCGTATCGAGGATTGTAAAGTTGCGGTTGAAGCCGATCCGGTCGATGTCTCTTCGTAAAATTCTTACACACATGGAATGAAACGTGGAGATCCAGATTTGTTCAGCCGCTCCGCCCATCATCTTCGAAATCCGCTCACGCATTTCGCGGGCGGCCTTGTTCGTGAACGTTATCGCTAAAATATTGTAAGGATTTACACCTTTTTCAATCATTAAATAGGCAATTCGATGGGTTACCACTCTTGTTTTTCCGCTTCCGGCGCCAGCCATGATCAATAGCGGTCCATCCGTTGTTTTGACCGCTTTTTGCTGTTCTGGATTCAAGCCATTTAACAGCTTGTCCGCTAAATATTGCACTGCTTTTTCACCCCTCCAAAATCAAACATATGTTCTTGTTCTTAGTTTATCTTACTTTGGAAATTTGCGCAAATTCGTTTATATCACGGTATGAACCGTTTTTAACGCTTCTTCAATATTTTCATAGACAGCATTTCCCACCACGATGACATCAGCATTCTGGGACATTTCGGCAGCTTGTTCAGGAGTGTAGATGCCTCCGCCGTAAAACAGCTTTGTGGTTTTTAGGATTTTTTTCACCTCGGCTACGAGTTGCGGATCACCATATCGTCCGCTGTACTCCAGATAAAAAATCGGCAGCTGAAACATTTTTTCTGCCATCATTGCATAAGCTTTTGCATCATCAACCGTCAAGTTTGTTTCAGCAGATGTCAGTTTTGCTGCTTTGCACTCCTCGTTTAAAATGCAATATCCCTCGATGATGATTTCATTCCAGTCCATAATCTCGCCAAATTCTTTCACCGCTTGGTGGTGGAGGCCGGTAATCCATTTTTGGTCACGGCTGTTAAGGATTGTTGGGATAAAATAAAGGTCAAAACCGGGTGTCACGGTTTCTATACCCGAAACTTCTAATATACAAGGAACCGTGTAACGGCGAATGCGCGCCATTAGGTCCAATACGTTCTCAAGCGTTACACCGTCTGTGCCGCCGACCATAACGGCGTCCGTACCCGATTCGCAAATTCTTTCTAAATTTTCATCACTGATTTCTTTATTGGGATCGAGTTTAAACACGTGGCGCCACTCGCGAAAATCGTACATGCAAAAATCCTCCTACTTCATATTTCCATTACACCATTATAGCATTTGCCGAATCGATTCAAAAAGAAAACAAAGGAAGATCTTATAGAAATGATATCCATAACGAGGGTACAACCTTACTTTAGAGTAATGGGAGCCCTTCTTATTGACTATGAATGGCTTTTTTTGCTTTCACCGGGCTCTTTGAACCCTTCTTATTGACCGCAAACACCTTAACCGTATAGCCAATGCCGGTTGCTTCCTTCCTCATAAGAAAAGCGCAAGCGCCCTTCGGAACAAGCAACAACTGCTTGTTTGTGCGGAGCAAATTCACAGAAGCTTTCCTTTGTGCTCATCGGCGTACGGACTGGAGGCCCTTTGACTAAAGATAAAGGAAACACGGTGAGGGTTGCGAGCAATTGTTGACTTATCGTAGAAAGAAGGACGAAGTACGCTAGCCGATAGGCGCCTAGAGCTAGACCGTTATCGAAGTTAAGATATAAATTCTGATAGCAAGAAAAAACCGAAGAATTCTTTATTCCTCGGCTTTTTGAAAATTGTCTGATTGGGTGTTTTCTTTATTGTAAATCCGGTCGAGAGCCAGTTCGTATGCGTCGTTTCCATAATTCAAACAGCGTTTGACGCGGGAAATAGTGGCAGTGCTGGCACCTGTTTCGGTTTCAATTTTATGATACGTATTGCCTTCGCGCAGCATTCTTGCTACCTCGAGCCGCTGCGCCAAAGATTGAATCTCATTGATTGTACATAAATCATCGAAGAAGCGATAGCATTCTTCCAAATCCTTCAATGAAAGAATCGCTTGAAAAAGCTGATCAAGCTCTTTCCCTCTTAACTTATCAATTTGCATCCTCTATACCCCTTTTAGGTCGTTTATTTTACAGTTAATGAAACACTTTTTTGCAGGCCTGGATTTGTTGGAACGACGTTCACCCACGTTTTTCCTTGCACAAAAGGAACCTCTTTGCCATTTTTAACAGGAATAATTCTGCCGCTGCTATTTTTCCACTCGACAAAGTTTACTTTGCCTTTTTGCAGCAGGTAGGCATTTCCTCCGGATTGCAAATCAATTTTTCGATGCCCGACGGAATCCACTGTTTGGTGTACCGCTTCAATAATAAAAATATTGTCAAGCAGAACAGGCTCTTTTGTATCAAGATCAACCGTTTGCTCTCCGCCGGAAAAGCGTTTGTATTTGCCAATCTGGGAGTCATACTGATAAACAGCTTTAAACTGGCTGTTCAAAAAATAGGAAACGGTTGCAGCTAAGGCGGGATCTCCTTGAATATTTTTGCTTTCCTCTTCTGTTAAAAATGTAAATGCGGGCGGTGATTTATCCATTGAATAATTTTTTTGTTTAGCACCTTTTAAGATATTTTTATATGTGATATAGGAATTATGAGGTGCCTTGCGGAAACTCGCTCTTTGAAACAAAGTTCCATCATAAACCATCCCATTAAGATTATCAACATAGCCGCCATCCAGCATCTCTTTTGCTTCAGGGCTGTACCCATGGGCAATATACAAAGCGTCCAGTCCTTTGGCTAGCTCTACATAATAACCTCTTGCGCTGCGAATCGGCCCGATAATATCAGGCTTTTCACTTTGAAAGACAGCCAGGAAACGAGTAATATCCCCTTCGGCAAGCAGTTCATAAACAAGATCAGCTTTCTGAAGACCAGACTGCGGCCTTGCCTTTGGATGATTGTTAATCATGATAGCGATCGCCCTGCCATTTGTTTTTGTCTCAGAACCCTTACCCGTCAGTGGAAAAGAGTAAGGAAACTGTTTTTGTGCTTCCGGCTTCTTCTCTGCCTTCACGGTTTCTTTTTGTTTTTTAACCGGCTCTTTGCTCGAACTTGTTTGGCTACAGCCTGACAGCAGCAAAAAGATCGTAAAAGCTGCGATTGCCCATTTTTTCATTCCATACACCCCTATATTTTCCTGGATGCCGCGGCAAAGGTATTTTTCTATCCTTTTACATTTTAACGCATTATTGATGGAAAGAGTACTGTTTTATTCATGACATCATACATTCCTTGCTGGGTAATCCGGATATAGGGTAAATGGGTAGAAGAGAAAAACAACAGGCTGTACACAGGATCCAAAAATGGATAGCCCCGTTTTTTCAGTTCTTCAAGCAGCTTTTTCTCTTGTTCCATTAACTCTTCCACTGCAAGATCCGACATAATTCCTCCAAGCGGCAGCGGTATTTCTGTGACGATTTGTCCGTCTTCCGCCATCACGATGCCGCCGCCGAGCTCTTTCATTCTGTTAAAAGCAGACAGCATATCCTGCTTATTTTTCCCAATCAAAATAATATCACCTGTGTTGGAAAATGAACTTGCCAGTGCGGAAAGACTATTCGCAAATCCTTTTACTAGCGTATTGATTCGCCACTTCCCATTTCGGTCAATTAAGGTAAAAAAGCATTCATCATGATCATTTGACAGCTCATCTGTCAACACTTCAATGGAGATTGTATACGGCTTGGTAATCACAGAATTCTCCATTTTTATCCCAAAAGGTATCGAATATTGCAGGTCATCCAAGGATAAATTCCAATCCATCTGCAACGGCTTCAAACCATAATTGTCCCAAGACAATCGTGTAAATGCGTCTTGCGGCTGATGATCACGTTTCACCCATTTGCCTTTTGCAAGCACGGATTTCGGAGCAGGATTTTCTTTATTTTCTAAAAAATTAATATTGGCCACCCGGCCTGTCGCAATGCTCCCATGCAAATGCTCAATATTGTAATAACGGGCAACATTAACAGTTGCCATATTATACGCATCGATTAACGGTATCTCTTTTTCAATGGCCATTTGGATCATACGATCAATAATTCCTTCTCTGTAAAAAGCTGCAGGCGAACCATCTGTTGTATACATTAAGCGATCATAACAATCCAAACCCAGCTTTTTTAAATCATCAAGCAATCCGGGTAAATCCGGGCGAATCGAAGAGTGGCGCAATGCCACCACAAAGCCTTGCTGCAGACGGCTGTAAACTTCTTTTCCCGTCATTGCTTCATGGTCGCAGTCAGCTCCGAGCAGCATCATTTTTGCCAATGTTTTTTCGGATGCACCTGGGAAGTGGCCTTCGATTTTTTTGCGCATCCGTTTTGCTTCTTGAATCCAATGGAGCATTAAATCATCACCGGCCAGTAATTTAGGCCAACCGGTTAACTCACCGCCTTGCAAAACAGCATCGTGTTCAAGCCATGATTTAATATTGCTGTGTGAAAAAATTTCATCTTCGTTTAAAATTTCCGATTGCGCGTCAAAACGGCTCCACCAAAACATTGTCGCCGGAATGGCCCGAAGATCTTTCAGAAATGAAAACGCTTCCGTTTTATTCAAATGCAAAATTAGCGCCATATTATCATTTATTAATGTTGTTGTTCCAGTTTGCACTGCATAAGCCGCAAACGAATGGGGATTATATAATTGAAATGGATGGGCATGTGGTTCAATATACCCTGGGACGAGAATTTCGTTGGTACAGTCGATCACTTCGCAGCTGCCATCAATCATGGAAGGCAGAGCTTTTCCGACATACACAATGCGGTCTTGGTAGATCCAAATATTTCCCCGCATCCATTGGCGAAAAGCTTGATTTAAATATAACGCATTTTTCAACAAAATGGTTGGTGACGTTTTCCCTTCCAAAACCGTTACATGCTCACGCAGCTGTCTATTTTTCCAGCGGTAGCGTTGTTCCAGCATTACATCTCCTCCCTCTTTCTTTTCAGTAAATTATTTTGTGAGAATTTATTTTTTTCTGAAATTTATTGTTTAGTGACGGTTTTCATAGCCGACGTATCCATTTTATGAAGAAGAAAATTTTTCTAGTACCGCTTAGTGAATTGGAAAAAAAAGCATTTTCAAAATCAGTTAACCTTATACTACCATAATTGTCCGTTTAACGCACTAAAGAATTTAAAAAAGTTGTGAAGGAGTGAACAATTAATGAGTGTTAAACCCAATATCAATATTTTGAACGCCCTTATTCGAATCACAATTGGCTTGACGATTGTTGCTTGGGGAACGGCCAAACTGGTTAAACGGCCATGGAGAGAATCGTATCTGCTTGCAATTTTGCTCGGTGCGATGAAAGTAGGCGAAGGAATCGTCCGCTATTGCCCAGTCACGGCTTTGTACGATAAATATGTACAAACCAATTCGATTCGCAATAGCCAAAATGGGCAAAATGCATCAAGGGACAGCGTGGAAGGCATGGTTGGAGACGAAGTATTGCCATACAATCCAACATAACATAAATGCTAAAAGGCTGGTCAGCTTACAACACTGACCAGCCTACTATTTTAATAAGAAAGGCGCCCGATCGCTTTTGCACCAATATCCTTTCGATAAAAAACGCCGCTCGACTGCAATTTTTCGTCAAGCTCCTTATATACCTTCAAGCTTGCATCTTCGAGCGTTTCAGCCTTGGCTCCGACAAGCAGCACCCTACCTCCAGCAGTTGCAAATTCACCATTTTCTTTCTGATAGGTTCCGGCATGAAAAATAAACACTTTTTCACGGTCAAAATCAGCTAATCCTGTTAAAACATGGTCTTTTTCATAATGATCCGGATATCCATTGGCAGCAATAACAACACCAATCATCGCTTGCTCATCCCAAACCAATTCCGGTGTTTTTCCGTCAAGAACCTCAAGCATGACTGCTGCCAAATCAGATGTTAACCTTGGCAAAATCACTTGTGTTTCCGGATCGCCAAAACGGGCGTTAAATTCAATGACTTTCGGACCATCTTCGGTTTTAATCAAACCTGCGTAAAGCACACCGCAAAAGCTTCTTCCTTCTTGAACAAGCGCTTTGGCCGCCGGCTTTAGGATTGTTTCAACAGCAATTTGCACGGTTTCGTCGCCGATATGTGGCACTGGAGAATAAGCGCCCATTCCGCCTGTATTCGGTCCTAAATCGCCATCAAAAGCGCGTTTGTGATCCTGGGCAATTTCAAGCGGAATCACATTTTCGCCGTTAACAAACGCCATCAAAGAAAATTCTTCGCCGCTTAAAAACTCTTCAATCACGACTTGGCTTGATGCTTCGCCAAATTTCTGCCCGACTAGCATTTCTTCGAGGCTTTGCAATGCTTCATCCAGTGTGAGCGCAACTGTTACCCCTTTTCCAGCGGCAAGCCCGTCCGCTTTTATCACGATTGGCGCTCCTTTTTCTTCCACATAGCGGCAAGCCGCTTCATAAGAAGTAAACACTGCATAATCAGCAGTCGGGATTTGATATTTTTTCATTAATTCTTTTGCGAATGATTTACTGCCTTCAATTTCCGCAGCGGCTTGGGTGGGACCGAACACTTTCAAACCGGCTGCAAAAAATTTGTCAGCCAGACCTGCTTGAAGCGGAATTTCCGGGCCGATAATCGTTAAACCTACTTGCTGTTCCTTTGCAAACTGAACGAGCTGCTCATGATCCTTTTCCTCCAGCTGGATGCACGTGGCAACATCCGCCATCCCGTCATTACCAGGTGCGGCAAAAACATTTTCAACCATTGGGCTTTCCTTTATTTTTCGGCAAATGGCATGCTCTCTGCCGCCGCGTCCAATCACTAGTACATTCACCTGACTCGCTCCCATTCATTTAAATAAATTTTGGCTTGATATCGAGGAAATTTCCCCCAACTTATTAATGTTTAAAATGGCGGACTCCTGTGAACACCATGGCAATTCCATATTCATCCGCTTTTTTGATCGAATCCTCATCACGGATTGACCCGCCCGGTTGAATGATTGCGGTGATTCCTGCTTTTGCCGCTGCTTCGACGGTATCATTCATTGGGAAAAATGCATCGGAAGCAAGCCCTGCTCCTTGCGCTTTTTCTCCTGCCTGCTTCAGGGCAATTTCTGCCGAGCCAACCCGGTTCATTTGCCCGGCGCCGATTCCTAACGTCATATCTTTGCTTGCGACTACAATCGCATTTGATTTTACATGTTTCACAATTTTCCAGCCGAGTTTTAATGCTTCCCATTCATCCTTGGTTGGCTGCCGTTTTGTAGGAATCGTGATGTTAGCATCTTCCAATGTATAGCGATCCTGATCTTGAACAAGCAGGCCGCCTTCGATCGTCACCATCTTTGCTTCCGGCTTATTCACTTGGTCAAATGGTAAAGTCAATAACCGAAGATTCTTTTTCTTTGTTAAAATTTCCAGCGCTTCTGCTGAATAAGAAGGTGCAATAATAATTTCTAAGAAAATTTCATGAAGCTTATCCGCTGTTTCTGCATCAACTTCGCGGTTAAACGCAATAATTCCGCCAAAAATCGAAACAGGATCTGCAGCAAACGCTTTTGTAAAAGCTTCATAAGTATTTGCACCAACACCCACACCGCACGGGTTCATATGCTTAACGGCAACTGCAGCCGGCTCTGTGAATTCTTTGACAATTTGCAGTGCAGCATCGGCATCATTGATATTATTGTAGGATAGTTCTTTGCCATGCAACTGGTTGCTAGCTGCAATTGAAAATGACGAACCAAGTGGTTTTTTATAAAATGCCGCTTTTTGATGCGGATTTTCGCCGTAGCGAAGCTGCTGTTTTAATTCATACGTTACGGTTAGTTTTTCCGGTGTTTCTTCGTCCGCCAGCTCTGTCATATACTGCGCAATTAAAGCATCATAGGCTGCAGTATGCCGGAAAACCTTGGCCGCCAGCTTCCTTCTTGTTTCAAGCGTAGTGATTCCCTCAGCTTTTAACTCGGTCAATACCGTTTCATAGTCAGCCGGATCAACAACCACGGTAAGATATTGATGGTTTTTCGCCGAAGCACGCAGCATCGTCGGGCCACCAATATCGATATTTTCAATGGCATCCGCAACGGTTACATCCGGCTTTTCAATCGTTTGCTGGAAAGGATAAAGATTTACGACTACGAGTTGAATCGGCACGATTTGATGCTCTTCCAATTGCTTTTGATGCTCGGGATCATCCTGCTTTGCCAGTAAACCACCGTGAATGAACGGATTTAATGTTTTCACACGTCCCTCTAAAATTTCCGGGAACCCCGTTACATCGCTAACGCTCATAACTGGAATCCCTTCATTTTGCAACGCCTTTTTCGTTCCGCCAGTCGAAATGATTTCAAAGCCAAGGCTGACTAACTCTTTTGCAAAATTCGTAATTCCGGTTTTATCCGATACACTAATTAATGCTCTCTTTTTTGCCATAAGTAACTCCTCCTTGTGTTAACAACTTTTGCAAAATGGCAGGATAGAGCTGATGCTCAACCGCATGAATTTTTGCCTGTAAGCTTTCTAGCGTTTCATTTTCGTTAATGTCCACCTGCTTTTGGGCTATAATCGGGCCTGTGTCCATTCCTTCATCGACAAAATGAATTGTTACACCCGTTTCTTTCACGCCTGCGGCCAATGCCTGTCCAATTGCATCCTTGCCAGGAAATTCCGGCAAAAGTGAAGGATGAATGTTGACGATCCGCCCCTCGTACTCGTTTAATAATGTCGGTCCGATTAATCTCATATACCCTGCTAGGACAACAAAGTCGACATTCTGGGACTTTAGCTTAAAGACGATTTCCTGTTCAAAAGCTTCTTTGCTGGCATACGCTTTTGCCTGGAACACAAAACTGGAAATGCCGGCTTTCTCTGCACGTTCAATCACCTGTGCACCTGGTTTATCACAAACAAGCAAGGAAATTTCGGCAGCCAGTTCACTTGATTGAACAGCATTGACGATTGCCTGAAAGTTGCTTCCGCTTCCTGAGGCAAACACAGCAATTTTTTTCATTTTTGTCACAGGATTTCAATTCCTTCCTTATCAGTAACAACGCCCAGTTCATAAGCCGTTTCGCCCAGTTCGCTAAAATGCTTTAGCAGCCCGGGAGCCTCTTCCTTTGCGACAGCAATGACCATGCCAACTCCCATATTAAAAATATTATACATCTCTTGATGGTCGATTTTGCCAAGCGAAGAAAGTAAGGAAAACACAGGAGGCACAGCCCAATTTTTTTCAAAAAGTGAAGCGCCGTGACCTTGCGGCAGCATTCTCGGGATATTTTCAATAAAACCGCCGCCAGTTATGTGGGCCATCCCTTTTAGAGTAAAGTTTTTCATCGCATGTAAAATTGGCTTTACATAAATTTTCGTCGGACGGAGCAATTCTTCCCCAAGGGTGCAGCCAAGCTCCTCCACATAATCAGTCAATGACCATTTGGCATCTTGTAAAAACACTTTTCTTACGAGCGAGTAACCGTTGCTGTGAATTCCACTCGAGGCAAGACCGATTAGCACATCGCCCGGCTGGATCTTATCTCCAGTAATGAGTTGAGATTTTTCGCAGGCACCGACAGCGAATCCAGCCAGATCATATTCATTTGGATCGTATAACCCTGGCATTTCCGCGGTTTCGCCGCCGACAAGAGCACATCCTGCCTGCTGGCAGCCTTCTGACACTCCTTTGACAATTGCTTCAATTTTTTCAGGGGAAGCTTCACCGCAAGCAATGTAATCAAGGAAGGATAGCGGTTCCGCTCCTTGAACAACAATATCATTCACACACATGGCTACAGCATCAATGCCGATCGTGTCATGACGATCCATCATAAAGGCAAGCATCAGCTTTGTCCCAACACCATCTGTCCCGGAAACGAGCACCGGTTCTTTTAAATTTAAGACGGAAAGATCAAACATTCCGCCAAATCCGCCTAAACCGCCTAAAACACCGGCTCTTACTGTTTTTTGTACATGCTTTTTCATTCGCGATACGGCTTCATAGCCTGCTTCTATATTAACGCCCGCTTGCTTATACGCGTTTGACATGGAAAACCTCCATTTTTTTAATCATCCTCTGCGGATTTTGCCGTTATTCCGCCCATTTGAGCACTTTTTCCGCCTATATTGATAGGAATTCCGCCCAGTCTGGCGATAATTCCGCCTAGCCTGGCAATTATTCCGCCTTGTTCACAATTTGTTCGCCTTTCAAGTTCATTCCCCGAATTATCTTTGATAATAATATTGCAGCGTATCCGGATAAATTTCCGTCGGATACTTTCCAGTGAAGCAGCCGAGGCAGTAGCCGGACGTTTCGCCCAAATCCTGCTTGCCGATCGCTTCAATCATTCCATCCACACTTAAAAATGTCAGCGAATCCGCGCCGATCAGCTGCCTGATTTCTTCCACCGATTTATCCGAGGCAATCAATTCTTCTTTCGTCGATGTATCTATGCCGTAAAAGCATGGATTCTTAATGGGCGGTGAACTGATCACGACATGGACCTCAAGCGCGCCCGCATCCTTCAGCATGTTGACGATCCTTCTGCTCGTCGTTCCGCGGACAATTGAATCGTCGACCATAATGACCCGCTTTCCTTCTACCACACCGCGCACCGGCGACAGCTTCATTTTTACCCCCTGCTCACGTAACGATTGGGAAGGTTGAATAAACGTTCTGCCAACATAGCGGTTTTTAATAAGTCCCATCTCATACGGAATGCCGGATGCCTCCGCATAACCAATTGCTGCCGAGATGCTTGAATCGGGAACACCCGTTACGACATCCGCCTCAATCGGTGCTTCGATTGCCAGTCTTTTACCCAGATTCTTCCGTGCTGTATGAACGTTGATTCCATTAATATCACTATCAGGTCTTGAAAAATAAATATATTCCATCATGCAAATCGCTTTCGTCGTGCTAACCGAAAAGCGTTCTGATGTCAGTCCATCATGATTAATGATCACTAATTCTCCTGGTAAAATATCGCGGATATATTCTGCACCCACAACATCAAAAGCGCATGTTTCTGACGCCACCACATAGGAATCTCCGATCATTCCAAGAGAAAGCGGTCTTAACCCGTGTGGATCAAGAGCAACCATTAATTCTGTTTCCGTCATAATCAAGTAAGCATAAGCGCCCTTTAACATCGTGAGCGCATTTTTCACTTGATCCTTTAGTTGATGATAGCCGCTTCGCTTCATTAAATGGGCAAGCACTTCGGTATCTGAACTTGTTTGAAAAATACTTCCTTGCCCTTCAAGCTGATGTTTTAATGAATTGGCGTTGACCAAATTCCCATTGTGGGCAAGTGCGAGGCTGCCTGTTTGTGAATGGAACAAGAGCGGCTGAACATTTTCATAACCGCCGCCGCCCGCTGTCGCATATCGCACGTGCCCAATCGCTGCATCGCCAACCAAATCCTTCATTATATCTGCTGTGAAAATTTCCGCTACAAGTCCTTCGCCTTTTGCGCCTTTAAGCGATTTTCCATCAGAGACCACGATCCCTGTTCCTTCCTGGCCGCGATGCTGAAGGCTATGAAGACCGTAATAAGTGATTTGGGCAGCATCAGGGTGCCCCCAGATGCCAAACACCCCGCACTCTTCGTTCAACCCTTTTATTTCAGCAAGCATGGGATAGCCCCTTTCCAAGCATCTTTTAATTCAGAAACAGCAACTTCCAGAACCGGAACACCATCGTTGACAATCCGGAGCGTTGCCGAATCTGTCACTTCTCCGATTAACTTTGCATCTACGCAATTTTCAAACTCAGCTTGATGTTCTTTTTGAACTGTCAACAGGAATCGAGATTGCGTCTCGCTAAATAAAGCAGTAACCGAATTGCCGTTAATCTCGACATCTGCTCCAAGCCGTTCATTCGCAAACAAACATTCAGAAAGCGCCACAGCAAGACCGCCTTCGGCAAGATCATGCGCAGATTGCACAAGACCTGAACGAATCGCTGCTAGCACTTGCGCTTGTCTTTCTTTCTCCACTTCCACATTTAACGATGGAGATTGGCCGAAAATCCGGCCATTTAAAAGCTTTTGCAGCTCGCTGCCGCCAAATTCTGGCTTCGCTTCCCCGATTACATAAATCAAATCGCCGCTCTCTTTAAACTGCTGGGTTGTAATATGATCAAGATCCGTTACTAAACCAACCATCCCAACGACCGGTGTCGGGTAGACTGCCGTGCCGCTCGTTTCGTTATATAAGGAAACATTTCCGCCAATAACCGGTGTATTCAACACCCGGCATGCTTCGCTCATGCCATCGGCCGCTTTTTCAATTTGCCAGAATACTTCAGGCTTTTCCGGATTTCCGAAGTTGAGATTATCAGTGATCGCTAACGGTTCTGCACCTGAGCAAACAATATTTCTCGCTGCTTCTGCAACGGCAATTTTTCCGCCTGTTTCTGGATCTAAATATACATAGCGCGAATTACAATCGGTTGTCATCGCCAGTGCTTTCCGTGTACCGCGTATGCGCACAATAGCCGCATCCGAACCAGGAGAAACAACTGTATTGGTCCGAACCATATAATCGTACTGCTGATAAACCCATTCTTTGCTGGCAACTGTCGGCTGAGATAGAATTTTCAACAATGTTTCCTTATAATCATTTACCTGAGGAACACGATTCTCCATCGCTTGGAACTCGCGGAAGTATTCCGGTTCCTTTGACGGTTTATGATAAACAGGCGCGTCGGCTGCCAGTGCATCAGCTGGAACATTTGCAACGATTTCCCCTTTATGATAAAGGCGAAGCATTTGATCATCCGTAACCTTGCCAATCGCTACTGCTTCTAAATCGTACTTGGCAAAAAGATCGACGATTTCCTGTTCTCTTCCTTGTTTCACAACGATTAGCATCCGCTCCTGCGACTCGGAAAGCATCATCTCATATGGCGTCATTCCCGTTTCCCGCTGCGGCACAAGATCCAAATTCATTTCAATACCCATGCCCGCTTTACTTGCCATTTCAGCAGATGAGCTCACAAGACCAGCTGCTCCCATGTCTTGGATACCAACAAGTGAATCATATTGAACGAGCTCAAGACATGCTTCGAGCAATAGTTTTTCCATAAATGGATCACCCACTTGGACAGCAGGACGCTTTTCATCTGATTGCTCCGTTAGTTCTTCAGAGGCAAAGGTTGCTCCATGAATACCGTCACGGCCTGTTTTCGCTCCTACATACATGACCGTATTGCCTGCTCCATGGGCTTGCCCTTTTTGAATATCCTTATGGTCAATTAAACCTACGCACATCGCATTCACCAACGGATTGCCTTCATAGGAAGCATCAAATTGCACTTCACCGCCTACGGTTGGAATCCCGATACAGTTTCCATAGCCGGCAATGCCAGCGACAACCTCTTTAAAAAGGTAGCGAACTCTTGCTGAATCCAATTCGCCAAAGCGAAGTGAGTTCAAAATGGCAATCGGCCTTGCCCCCATTGAAAAGACATCGCGGATAATCCCGCCTACGCCTGTCGCTGCTCCTTGATACGGTTCGATTGCCGACGGGTGGTTATGGCTTTCAATTTTAAACACAACTGCCTGCTCATCACCGATATCAACGATCCCGGCACCTTCACCCGGACCTTGGAGCACCCGTTCGCCTGTTGTCGGAAACTTTTTTAACACCGGCTTTGAATTTTTGTAGCTGCAATGCTCAGACCACATAACGGAAAACAGTCCTGTTTCTGTATAGTTCGGTGTACGTCCAAGAATGTTTTCAATCATTGCAAATTCTTCATCGGATAAACCCATCTGCGCGTAGATTTTTTCTGTCTTAATTTCCTGTGGACTTGGTTCAAGCTTTGACAACATTTGCTTTCCTCCAATGCTTTACAATTGATTGAAACAGTTTTAGGCCATCTGCTCCGCCAAGAAGTTGATCAACCGCACGTTCTGGATGCGGCATCATCCCGAGAACATTGCCTTTTTCATTTGTAATCCCCGCGATATTGGCCAGACTTCCATTCGGATTTTCCCCATGGTAGGTAAAAACAATCTGGTTATTTG
Source organism: Bacillota bacterium Lsc_1132 (assembly GCA_044598425.1). Classification (GTDB taxonomy): domain Bacteria; phylum Bacillota; class Bacilli; order Bacillales; family Cytobacillaceae; genus JAEVLT01. Next base: position 353,559 of record CP172536.1, on the reverse strand, counting down.
CTTGCAATTTTTCCAGCGTTTCCTGATCGCAGTAATAATTTCCTTCTCCATGTGCCACCGGGATTGTGATCGTTTCACCTTCCGCGTACTCGCCCGTAAACATTGTCCGGTTGCTTTCGACTTTTAATTCGACCTGTTTACAAACAAACGAGAGGCTCTCATTCCGTCTCATTGCCCCCGGAAGCAAACCTGCTTCCAACAAAATTTGAAATCCGTTGCAAACACCGAGTACCGGTTTGCCCGCCTCTGCCGCTTTGACAACTTCCTTCATGACCTTACTAAAACGGGCAATTGCACCTGTCCGCAAATAGTCGCCGTACGAAAATCCCCCAGGGAGCAAAATCCCGTCGTACTCATCCAAGCATTCCGAATCGTGCCATACATATTCAACCTGTTCGCCAAGCTCATCTTTGATCGCATGATACATATCGACATCACAATTGGATCCTGGGAAGACAATTACCGCAAACTTCACTGGGGAACAACCTCCTCTACTTCATAACGGTAGTCTTCAATGACCGGATTTGCTAACAGCTTGCTGCAAATTTCATTGATTACTTCATCGAGATCCCTCTCTGACTTTTCAATCGTCAGCTCCATATATTTTCCAATTCTGACCTCGGCGACTTCACCGAATTTTAGCGCATGCAGCGAATGTTTCACCGCTGCCCCTTGAGGATCCAAAACGCTCTCTCTTAACGTGACATACACCTTTACTTTATACATGCTGTTTTCCTCCCAATCTCGCTAAAATTTGTTCATAAGCATCGGTTAAACTTCCTAAGTCGCGGCGAAATACATCTTTATCGAGCTTTTCATTTGTTTTCGCATCCCACAGCCGGCATGTATCCGGAGAGATTTCATCGGCGAGTAAAATTTGCCCGTCAAGATCCTTGCCAAACTCCAACTTAAAGTCGATCAAGCGAATTCCAAGCCCGGCAAAAAAGCTTGATAAAACCGTATTGATTTCCAGCGCCTTTTCTTTTAAAATCGCAATCTCCTCTTCAGTCGCAATCTTCAGTTCGAGAATGTGATCAATCGTTAACAGCGGATCGCCCAAGTCATCATTTTTGTAATAAAATTCAACCATTGGCTGCGTTAATTCTTTTCCTTCTTCGATTCCCAGTCTTTTCGCAAGGCTCCCGGCAGCTACATTTCGTACGACAGTCTCAAGCGGGATAATCGTTACCTTTTTAACAAGCTGTTCTGTTTCGGAAATTTTTTCGATAAAGTGTGACGCAATTCCATGCTCTTTTAATTTTAAAAATAGCAAGCTTGTAATCTCATTATTTAAACGTCCTTTACCGGTAATCTCTGCTTTTTTCACTCCGTTAAATGCTGTCGCTGAATTTTTATATTCTACTCGGACGATATTTTCGTCATCTGTTTGATAAATTCTTTTCGCTTTGCCTTCGTATAAAAGTTCTTTCATCGGAATAGCCTCCTGGGTTTTCAATATTGGGAATCTTCCTTGAATAAGAAGGGTATTTCTACCCTTCGAGACCTACACGTTCAAAAATCATATCAACATGTTTCAAATGGTAATTGTAATCGAAGCAATCGGCAATTTCCTCTGGTTTTAAAAGAGAAGTGATTTTTTCTTCTCCTTCAATCAAGCCGCGGAACGGAACTTGCTTTTCCCATGCTTCCATTGTTTTTGGCTGAACCGTATCATATGCTTCTTCACGGGAAAGTCCTTTATCAATCAACGCTAAGAGCACGCGCTGGGAATAGATTAATCCTAGAGTCCGCTCCATATTACGCTTCATATTTTCCGGGTAAACCGTCAAATTCTTAATAATATTAGCAAAGCGGTTCAGCATGTAATTCAAGCCGATCGTTGCATCTGGCAAAATGATCCGCTCTGCTGATGAATGGGAAATATCGCGCTCATGCCATAATGGGACATTTTCATAAGCCGTCAGCATGTATCCGCGAAGCACCCGAGCAATGCCTGTCATGTTTTCCGAGCCAATTGGATTCCGTTTATGCGGCATCGCTGATGACCCTTTTTGACCTTTAGCAAAAAATTCCTCAACTTCACGCGTCTCGCTTTTCTGCAACCCGCGCACTTCCACGGCAAATTTCTCAATGGATGTCGCAATTAAAGCAAGCGTTGAAACATAATGGGCATGACGGTCGCGCTGCAACGTTTGCGTCGAAATTGGTGCACTTTGAAGACCTAATTTTTCACAAACATATTTTTCCACAAACGGATTGATATTCGCATACGTACCAACAGCACCAGAAATTTTCCCAAACTCAATTCCTTTGGCAGCCTGCTTGAAACGTTCTAGATTGCGCTTCATTTCTTCGTACCAAAGCGCAAGCTTCAGACCGAAAGTTGTCGGCTCCGCATGCACCCCGTGCGTACGACCCATCATAACGGTGTACTTATGTTCAATCGCTTTGTTCTTTAAAATTTCGATGAAATTCTCAATGTCTTTTAGCAGAATGGCATTGGCCTGTTTCAGCATATAGGAAAGTGCAGTATCAACGACATCGGTGGAAGTCAAGCCGTAATGCACCCATTTCCGCTCTTCGCCAAGTGTTTCGGAAACGGCACGGGTGAAGGCCACAACATCATGTCTTGTATCTTCTTCAATTTCCTTAATTCGATCAATATTAAATGATGCCTTTGCACGGATCTTTTCGACATCTTCTTTCGGAATCTCGCCAAGCACGGACCATGCTTCACATGCAAGGATTTCCACTTCCAGCCATGCTTTAAACCGGTTTTCCTCTGTCCAAATTGCACCCATTTCTGGGCGGGTATAACGATCAATCATCTTTTAGCCCCCTACTTCATGTTTTAGCTTTGCTTTCTCAGCTTCATTTGTTTAATGACAGACTAAACCCTTTGGATTTCGGCTGTTTTTTGCTCCCATATGCCGCTCTTTTCAACGTCAATCAAGATCTCTTCAACCGAATCGGAAAGGATCGTGACATGCCCCATTTTTCTTTTCAGCTTTGGTTCTTTTTTTCCATAAAAATGAACTTTCCATCCATCCAGCACGAAGAGTTTTTCGAGCACTTTCGGCTGATGTTCCCCTAAAATGTTGACCATTACGGCTGGTTTTAACAACAAAGTGCTGCCAAGCGGCAGATCTGCAACCGCCCGGATATGCTGTTCGAATTGCGATGTTTCGCATGCTTCAATTGTAAAATGTCCTGAATTATGCGGCCGTGGTGCAAGCTCATTTATATAAAGCTGATCATCCTCTGTTAAAAACATTTCGACCGCCAGCGTTCCAACGAGCTCAAAGCTCTCTGCCAGCTGTTTCGCATAGCGGATCGCGGTTTCTTCCGCCTTCTTGCTGATTCTTGCCGGCGCAATTGTTTGATGGAGAATATTGTTTACATGAATATTTTCAGCAATCGGAAAAATCGCTATTTCCCCGTTTATTTTTCGGGTTAATATTACTGAAATTTCTTTTTTAAACGGTACCCATTTTTCAAGAACGCATTTTCCAGATGTAAGCAATTTTGACGCAGCTTCTATGTCTTGCTTTGTCCGAATAACCGCCTGCCCCTTGCCATCGTAGCCGCCGCGTGAAGTTTTTAATACAGCAGGAAATCCAAGCTTCTCCATCTTATCATAAAGTTCACTGCTGTTTGTAATTGCCTCATAGGGTGCAACTTCCGCACCCGCCTTTTCAATCGCTGCTTTTTCCATCATTCGATCTTGTGAAATCTCAAGCAGCTTCGTTCCTTGGGGAACATAAGCGTGCTTACACAGCCACGCTAAAGCATCCGCATCAATGTTTTCAAATTCATAAGTAACAACATCACTTACGTCCGCCAGTTCTTTTATTTTTTCCAAGTCATCATAGGCACCGACGATTTTCACATCTGCCACTTGGCCGCATGGCGAATCGGCTTCTGGATCAAGGACGGCAATCCGGTAGCCCATCGGCTTTGCGGCAAGAGCCATCATTCTTCCAAGCTGGCCGCCGCCAATAATTCCGATCGTTTTTCCTGGCACGATCATGTTTTCAGACAAGTTCATCACTGCTTTCTATTGCGGCAATTTTTGCATCATTTCTTAATTTCTCCAAACGGCCGGCAATATCTGTATCATTGATCGATAAAATTTGTCCGGCCATTAATCCAGCATTTCGCGCGCCAGATTTTCCAATTGCCACTGTTGCAACCGGAACACCCGCAGGCATTTGAACAATCGACAACAGCGAATCAAGGCCGTTCAACGCTTTTGATTGAACCGGTACGCCAATAACCGGCAGTGTCGTTTTTGCTGCCACCATGCCTGGCAAATGTGCGGCCCCTCCCGCACCGGCAATGATCACTTTGATCCCTCTGTCTCTTGCCGTTTCTGCATATTCAAACATTAAATCAGGCGTACGGTGTGCTGACACCACTTTTTTTTCAAAAGGGATCTCTAATTCTTCCAGCGCTTCGCACGCATGCTTCATTGTTTCCCAATCGGATTTACTTCCCATTATGACGGCAACTTGTATGTCCACGGATTTGCACTCCTTATCCATTCCAAAATAAAAAGCCCTATAACAGATACTTTCCCCCCATTTTAGTTGAGGAAAAGCGTCTGTTCGGGCTAAAATTGAACAGAAAAATACCATGAGATGCACAATCTCCGGCATTATTCACTTCCCCTCATAGTCCAATCATTTACGGTGATTGGGTAGAAACTTATGAGCCCTATTCCCATTATTATACGAGGGTAAATCGCATATTTGATTACTCTTATTTTACCAACGATTGCGCTAAATGGTCAACAAAAACGAACAATTTTTTTACTGGAAAATTTATTGTTCGTAATTTAATTGAATGCGTTTACTTTTACTCACTCCATTAATTTTGCTTCAAAAATAATTTGTCTGCCAGCTGGTTCATAGATGGATTCGCCTTCTTTTACACCCTCCTGAAAAATTGGTTTTTCTATTCGGCGGATCGGGGTATATCCTTGCCTTTTCATTCGTTCCAAACAGGCATCAATCGTTTCATTTTCTTGCACTTTAAATTGTTGTTTTTTATTTCCCTTGCTCATGTGCACTGCTTCCCTCTTCTCATTCATCTCGATAATAGCTTTTCTTATTATAGCCTGTTATTCCATCCTAGCACCGGTTCGCTTCACTTTCTGTATTAAATTTATAGCCGATACCGCGGATCGTTACGATAAATGGATAATCAGTAAACTGGGCAATTTTTTCCCGCAAATGTTTTACATGAACGTCTACCGTGCGGTCATTGATAAATTTTTCACTTTTTTCGTATATTTGGCTAATGATCTGATCTCTTGATAAGATTTGATTGGGATGGGTCATAAACTGATATAAAAGTTTATACTCAAACTGTGTTAAATCGAGTTCAACATCGAGAAATTTAACAACTGCTTTTAACGGCTTAATTGTCAATCCCCGGTAACTTAACTTGCTGCAACGATTTGCTGTTCTCCGCAAAACTGCTTCAATTCTCGCAATCAATTCTTCTATATCAAAAGGCTTTCCCATATAATCATCTGCACCGACCTTTAATCCTTCGATTCGGTCATTTTGCGAATTTCTTGCTGATAAAATAATGATCGGCACATTACTATTATGCTGGCCACGCAGCTGCATGCAAAATTCTAAACCGTCCATATCGGGGAGCTCCAGCTCGTGTAAAACAAAACAGGGATCGTGTTTGTAATATTGCTCAAATCCCTCTTTACCATTTTTCGCTTCCAGCACTTCAAAACCGCTCACTGACAGTTCTTTATTTAAAATCATCCGTGTCTTTTCATGATTATCAACAATCAAAATTGTTTTTCCCCTCAAATTTTTCCCTTCCAAATTTCATCACCACTCCTACTCGTCATTATACTATTGAACAGGAGGACAACCCCAGAAAAAAATCTCTCCATTATTAGAATTATTCTGCCGCTTTTCTTCTTAGGAGGGATATTTTCCTTCGTTTGCTCATTTGAATAAAAAAATCCGCGATTACGAGCGGATTTTTCATCATTTTATTTAGTTGGCTGCTTCTTTTTTCCTGCCAGGGTTTCATAGGCAGCATCATCTGGTGCGTCTCCTTTTGGCCAGTCATAAATCTTCTCTGGGAAATCCGGACGCGGCAGCGAATTAATATATTTTGCTACAGCGAGTGCTTCTTCATTCGTTAATGATCCTGGTGTGTATCCCCCCATTGGCGCTTTCGGCATATATCCCTTTATGAATCCAGCCGCTGTTCGAACGCGACCCATCCCGGCACCTATGTTATAGGAAGCATTTCCAGAAACTGGCGGAGCTGCTGCTGTTCCTGCACCTTCCTGGCCATGACAAGTAATACACGCTTTATTATAAATTTCTCTTCCTTGATTTACATCGACTTTTGTTAAATCGCCTTCAATTTTAGGAATTTTTGCCCATGGCCGTTCTTTTGTTCCATCCGGTACATTTTGAGAAATATAAGCATAGTAAGCCATAAACGCTTTCATTTCTTTGCTGTCTACAGGCAGCGGCTTTCCGTTCATGCTTCGTTTGAAACAGCCGTTGATTCGCTCCTGCAGCGTGATAATTTTCCCTGCACGAGAGTTATATTGCGGGTATGTTTTTGTGACACCGACAAGGTCTATTGATGAGCCTACACCACCGTTAGCATGGCAGCTGCCGCAGCTCAACTTATTGGTAACATACCCGTCCAATACTTTGCTCGTTTCAGTATGTTCCTTGTACCCCAGCCTAATTAAATCTCCCTCTTCTCCTAGTGGTGCTTGATCTATACTCGGAGGAGCATAAGGATTTTTTTCAGCTTTAATTTCTTGCGGCTGAGCCTGTTGGGCTATGCTTTCTTGCTGCGAGTCATTTACTGTTTCATGAGCATTCAGCTTCAATAAATATGCAAGACTAAATCCAATAACCAAAGTTAGTACAATAGCCATTACCGATGCTAAAAATGTCTTATTCAACTGCAGCCATCCCCTTTCTTAATTCATCTAACTCCCCATTGCAGCCTAATTCTTTAAGATTGTTTTTTAATTACAGGATAGAAAACAATTGTTAAGATTCAGTTAATATTTGTTATTATTAAAAAGATACCTTTTCAAGTCTTTTTCATCTGTTTATTGTATTTTGCATTTGCATTCTCTCAACAGCCTATTCCCCCTTCCGCAAATTAGAACTCCTTAAAGCTCGCTTTTGTTCCTCACTCCTTTGGGAATATAGTTGCTCATTAATACTTGATTTTTGCTCGGCCAACGAAACCTTTCTCATATACCTAAATTTTCCTTGCTCTTATCATTTTTTTGTTACAAACTTTCAGAAAAGAAGAGCTGTTCAGAGTGTCCATATAGCATAGCGCCAAAAATACGATGCACGGTCAATAGAGTTGTTCATATCCTTTCAGGCAAACAAAAAAGACAACCCTTTTGGGTTGTCTTTTCGTTTGCCTGGCAGCGTCCTACTCTCACAGGAACTTGCGTTCCAACTACCATCGGCGCTGAGAAGCTTAACTTCCGTGTTCGGTATGGGAACGGGTGTGACCTTCTCGCCATTACCGCCAGATTATTAACAAGACATATTTTATTATAATGTCTTTTTTAATTTTTTCAAGAGAAAAATGAAAATTCATTCTCTCAAAACTAGGTAATCAAGAAGAAGGAAACGAAGAACGAGTTCGCATATCAAAAAATTGGTTAAGTCCTCGATCGATTAGTATCAGTCAGCTCCACACGTCACCGCGCTTCCACCTCTGACCTATCCACCTGATCATCTTTCAGGGATCTTACTTAGCTTGCGCTAAAAGGAAATCTCATCTTGAGGGGGGCTTCATGCTTAGATGCTTTCAGCACTTATCCCGTCCGCACATAGCTACCCAGCGATGCCTTTGGCAAGACAACTGGTACACCAGCGGTGCGTCCATCCCGGTCCTCTCGTACTAAGGACAGCTCCTCTCAAATTTCCTGCGCCCACGACGGATAGGGACCGAACTGTCTCACGACGTTCTGAACCCAGCTCGCGTACCGCTTTAATGGGCGAACAGCCCAACCCTTGGGACCGACTACAGCCCCAGGATGCGATGAGCCGACATCGAGGTGCCAAACCTCCCCGTCGATGTGGACTCTTGGGGGAGATAAGCCTGTTATCCCCGGGGTAGCTTTTATCCGTTGAGCGATGGCCCTTCCATGCGGAACCACCGGATCACTAAGCCCGACTTTCGTCCCTGCTCGACTTGTAGGTCTCGCAGTCAAGCTCCCTTGTGCCTTTACACTCTACGAATGATTTCCAACCATTCTGAGGGAACCTTTGGGCGCCTCCGTTACTCTTTAGGAGGCGACCGCCCCAGTCAAACTGCCCACCTGACACTGTCTCCCACCCCGATTTTAGGGGTGCGGGTTAGAATTTCAATACAGCCAGGGTAGTATCCCACCGACGCCTCCACCGAAGCTAGCGCTCCGGCTTCTACGGCTCCTACCTATCCTGTACAAGCTGTACCGAAATTCAATATCAGGCTACAGTAAAGCTCCACGGGGTCTTTCCGTCCTGTCGCGGGTAACCTGCATCTTCACAGGTACTATAATTTCACCGAGTCTCTCGTTGAGACAGTGCCCAGATCGTTACGCCTTTCGTGCGGGTCGGAACTTACCCGACAAGGAATTTCGCTACCTTAGGACCGTTATAGTTACGGCCGCCGTTTACTGGGGCTTCAATTCAGAGCTTCGCTTACGCTAACCCCTCCTCTTAACCTTCCAGCACCGGGCAGGCGTCAGCCCCTATACTTCGCCTTGCGGCTTCGCAGAGACCTGTGTTTTTGCTAAACAGTCGCCTGGGCCTATTCACTGCGGCTCTTCGGGGCGTAAACCCCAAAGAGCACCCCTTCTCCCGAAGTTACGGGGTCATTTTGCCGAGTTCCTTAACGAGAGTTCTCTCGCTCACCTTAGGATTCTCTCCTCGCCTACCTGTGTCGGTTTGCGGTACGGGCACCTTTCATCTCGCTAGAGGCTTTTCTTGGCAGTGTGGAATCAGGAACTTCGGTACTCAATTTCCCTCCCCGTCACAGCTCGAGCCTATTGTCAGCGGGATTTGCCTCACTGACAGCCTAACTGCTTGGACGCGGCATTCCGGCGCCGCGCTTGCCCTATCCTCCTGCGTCCCCCCATTGCTCAAACGATAAAGAGGTGGTACAGGAATATCAACCTGTTGTCCATCGCCTACGCCTTTCGGCCTCGGCTTAGGTCCCGACTAACCCTGAGCGGACGAGCCTTCCTCAGGAAACCTTAGGCATTCGGTGGATGAGATTCTCACTCATCTTTCGCTACTCATACCGGCATTCTCACTTCTAAGCGCTCCACCAGTCCTTACGGTCTGACTTCAACGCCCTTAGAACGCTCTCCTACCGCGGACACCAACGGTGTCCACCCACAGCTTCGGTGATACGTTTAGCCCCGGTACATTTTCGGCGCAGAGTCACTCGACCAGTGAGCTATTACGCACTCTTTAAATGGTGGCTGCTTCTAAGCCAACATCCTGGTTGTCTAAGCAACTCCACATCCTTTTCCACTTAACGTATACTTTGGGACCTTAGCTGGTGGTCTGGGCTGTTTCCCTTTTGACTACGGATCTTATCACTCGCAGTCTGACTCCCACGGATAAGTCTTTGGCATTCGGAGTTTGTCTGAATTCGGTAACCCGATGAGGGCCCCTAGTCCAAACAGTGCTCTACCTCCAAGACTCTTACTACGTGAGGCTAGCCCTAAAGCTATTTCGGAGAGAACCAGCTATCTCCAAGTTCGATTGGAATTTCTCCGCTACCCACACCTCATCCCCGCACTTTTCAACGTGCGTGGGTTCGGGCCTCCAGTAGGTGTTACCCTACCTTCACCCTGGACATGGGTAGATCACCTGGTTTCGGGTCTACGACCACATACTCATTCGCCCTGTTCAGACTCGCTTTCGCTGCGGCTCCGTCTCTTCAACTTAACCTTGCATGTAATCGTAACTCGCCGGTTCATTCTACAAAAGGCACGCCATTACGCAAAAACGCGCTTTGACTACTTGTAGGCACACGGTTTCAGGAACTGTTTCACTCCCCTTCCGGGGTGCTTTTCACCTTTCCCTCACGGTACTGGTTCACTATCGGTCACTAGGGAGTATTTAGCCTTGGGAGATGGTCCTCCCTGCTTCCGACCGGATTTCACGTGTCCGGCCGTACTCAGGATCCACTCAGGAGGGAACGAAGTTTCAACTACAGGGCTTTTACCTTCTATGGCGGATCTTTCCAGATCGCTTCATTTACCCCGTTCCTTTGTAACTCCATGTAGAGTGTCCTACAACCCCGAAAGGCAAGCCTTTCGGTTTGGGCTGTTCCCGTTTCGCTCGCCGCTACTTGGGGAATCGCGTTTGCTTTCTCTTCCTCCGGGTACTTAGATGTTTCAGTTCCCCGGGTCTGCCTTCAATACCCTATGGATTCAGGTAAAGATACTGTTCCATTACGAACAGTGGGTTCCCCCATTCGGAAATCTCCGGATCAAAGCTTACTTACAGCTCCCCGAAGCATATCGGTGTTAGTCCCGTCCTTCATCGGCTCCTAGTGCCAAGGCATCCACCGTGCGCCCTTTCTAACTTAACCATCGACAAATGATCAGCTTCTGCTGATTTGTCTTAGTTTCTCTCTATTAATAGAGAATACCTAAAAAAGCGATTACTCGGTTCTTACTCTTGACTTCTTCTATACGATTATCTAGTTTTCAAAGAACGAATGCTTTGAAGGATTATTCCTTCAAAACTAAACAAACAAAATACGCGTTCCAACAATCAACCAACGATTTGATGTTCTTGCGAACATTTTCCTTAGAAAGGAGGTGATCCAGCCGCACCTTCCGATACGGCTACCTTGTTACGACTTCACCCCAATCATCTGTCCCACCTTAGGCGGCTGGCTCCTTACGGTTACCCCACCGACTTCGGGTGTTACAAACTCTCGTGGTGTGACGGGCGGTGTGTACAAGGCCCGGGAACGTATTCACCGCGGCATGCTGATCCGCGATTACTAGCGATTCCGGCTTCATGCAGGCGAGTTGCAGCCTGCAATCCGAACTGAGAATGGTTTTATGGGATTGGCTCAACCTCGCGGTCTCGCAGCCCTTTGTACCATCCATTGTAGCACGTGTGTAGCCCAGGTCATAAGGGGCATGATGATTTGACGTCATCCCCACCTTCCTCCGGTTTGTCACCGGCAGTCACCTTAGAGTGCCCAACTGAATGCTGGCAACTAAGATCAAGGGTTGCGCTCGTTGCGGGACTTAACCCAACATCTCACGACACGAGCTGACGACAACCATGCACCACCTGTCACTCTGTCCCCCGAAGGGGAAAATCCTATCTCTAGGAGTGTCAGAGGATGTCAAGACCTGGTAAGGTTCTTCGCGTTGCTTCGAATTAAACCACATGCTCCACCGCTTGTGCGGGCCCCCGTCAATTCCTTTGAGTTTCAGCCTTGCGGCCGTACTCCCCAGGCGGAGTGCTTAATGCGTTAGCTGCAGCACTAAAGGGCGGAAACCCTCTAACACTTAGCACTCATCGTTTACGGCGTGGACTACCAGGGTATCTAATCCTGTTTGCTCCCCACGCTTTCGCGCCTCAGCGTCAGTTACAGACCAGAAAGCCGCCTTCGCCACTGGTGTTCCTCCACATCTCTACGCATTTCACCGCTACACGTGGAATTCCGCTTTCCTCTTCTGCACTCAAGTCCCCCAGTTTCCAATGACCCTCCACGGTTGAGCCGTGGGCTTTCACATCAGACTTAAAGGACCGCCTGCGCGCGCTTTACGCCCAATAATTCCGGACAACGCTTGCCACCTACGTATTACCGCGGCTGCTGGCACGTAGTTAGCCGTGGCTTTCTGGTTAGGTACCGTCAAGGTACCGGCAGTTACTCCGATACTTGTTCTTCCCTAACAACAGAGTTTTACGACCCGAAGGCCTTCATCACTCACGCGGCGTTGCTCCGTCAGACTTTCGTCCATTGCGGAAGATTCCCTACTGCTGCCTCCCGTAGGAGTCTGGGCCGTGTCTCAGTCCCAGTGTGGCCGATCACCCTCTCAGGTCGGCTACGCATCGTCGCCTTGGTGAGCCGTTACCTCACCAACTAGCTAATGCGCCGCGGGCCCATCTGTAAGTGACAGCCGAAACCGTCTTTTAGCTTTTCCTCATGCGAGGAAAAGATTGATCCGGTATTAGCTCCGGTTTCCCGAAGTTATCCCAGTCTTACAGGCAGGTTGCCCACGTGTTACTCACCCGTCCGCCGCTAATCACCGGGAGCAAGCTCCCGATGATTCGCTCGACTTGCATGTATTAGGCACGCCGCCAGCGTTCGTCCTGAGCCAGGATCAAACTCTCCGAAGAATTTGATGTAGCTCATTTAAAATTAACGTTGGCTGATGCTGCTTCCTAAAGGGTAGCAAACATCATGATTCTTTGTTGACATATTGTTTGTTTAGTTTTCAAAGAACAATCAGTAACTTTATTAGTATAGCAATCTATTAATACGGTGTCAATGTTTTTTTGAATCATATTTTTAATCATTATGTCGACTTGGTATTAACGACTGTTTTAATATAATATCATCCTCCTTATTTATAGTCAATACTTTTTATTGTTTTTTTATTCAAGAATCAACAACAGAAAAAGTTCAAAAGCAGTCTTGGTTTGCCAGCTATTTGTAGTACAAAGAATAGATTAGCTAAAATTGCGACATTCTAGATATAGTAATGTGAAAAATCTAAATTTCAGTACTTCAATATACAAAGTAATGATACCAAAATCAAGGATTAGGTTAAGCTTATACAAGGAGAAGTATATGAAGCACTCACCCTTTAAATCAGAAGTTTATTTCTCATTTTTCATGGTCGTTGTCCTGATCTTCGTTTCCTTAAATGTTTTCTACAGACTGGGTGACTTTCCAATCTACAGCTGGGATGAAGCAAGACATGGGATCAATGCATACGAAATGTTAAAACACAAAAACTTCCTTATTAATACGTATCGAAATCAGATTGATTACTGGAATTTGAAACCGCCTCTTAGCTTTTGGGCTATTATGGCCGGCTATAAAATAGCAGGATACAATACACTTGGGCTCAGACTTTTTTCGGCGCTCTCCTCTTTTCTCACCAATATTATGGTCGGAGCTTTCGCATGGGTACGGTTCGGAAGACTCGCATCATTGATTTCTTCCACGGTCATGGCAACCAGCTCCCAATGGCTCCTAAATCATGGAGCAAGAACTGGCGACGCCGACGCTCTTTTTGTCTTTTTATATACAGCCTCGCTCATTTCCCTTCTATTAAGTATCAAACATAAAAAGTGGCTGTTTGTTTCTGGAATGGCATTTTCATTTGCCTTTTTAACAAAAAGCTGGCATGCGGGCAGCATCATCCTGATCATTTTTATTTTCCTATTCATAACTAACTGCTATCAAAAACTATCTTCTAAAGAATGGACAGCCGTTTTATTATTCATGACGTTTCCCATTTTCATTTGGACTTCATTCAGATTTCAATATGATCAATTACTATTTTTTAAAAAGATGATTGAATACGACTTATTGCACAGATCCTCAACTCCGATCGAAGGACACACAGGAGATTTCTTCTATTATTTCAATGTCCTTTGGAAATTCTCTAAGTATTGGATCATCATTTTATTAGCTTTATTTATGGTATTCATACATGATTTTCGGCAACATTTTTTACAAGCACAGAACAAGAATATCACAATTGGAATATACTTATGGCTAGTCATCCCATTGGCGCTCTACACCATTGCCTCAACTAAAATCAGGTGGTATATCCTGCCGGTTTATCCGGCAATTTCTTTGGCAATCGGTGCTTTAGCAAGCAAGGTTTACAAGGTAAAGCCCGTGTTCATTCAATTCATTCTTTCTGTTTCAATTGTTTTCACGGCATTTGCTTACGAATATCAAATCTATACGTACATACAGCATCCTATTCCAAAGCTACAACTAAATTTGCTAAAAACACTGCAAAGCACAGAAAAATTTAGAGGTTACAGCTTATTTCGCTATCATCAAGCCAACAGAGGAATTTGGCCGCAAAATTTAGTTCTTGCAGCAGAATTGTACGGAGATTTAAAAATCCAAGACGGTGATTTTCTCACTTTTTTACAAAAAGATAAATCCCTACTTCTACTAAAACGAGGGAAGAAAACAGAGCAGTTCATTCATAAACATAGGTTAACAATCCTCTCTGCAAACGAGTGGGGATTCATTGTCCGCAAATAGCCATTTATTCACACTACGATAAAAGCCGGCCTTTTAAAATCAAGGCCGGCTTTCACGTTTTTATTTTGTAATTTTAACAAATCCTTCTGTCTTTAAATCAACAGATCCTTGTTTTTCAAGAACCACTTTTTCACCTTCAGATAAGTTTGTGAAAACAATTGGTGTAATCGTTGATGTTGCATGTTCTTTCACGTAGTCCAGATCCACTTTTAATAGTGGCTGTCCTTTTTCAACTCGGTCATTTTCAGCGACGAGGGTTTCAAATCCTTCACCCTTTAGATTCACTGTGTCAATTCCAACGTGGATTAAGATTTCACGGCCACTATCAGACAGGATGCCAATCGCGTGCTTTGTTGGAAAGAGGTTTACAATTTTTCCATCAACAGGCGACACAACCATGCCTTCTGAAGGGACAATCGCAAAACCATCACCCATCATTTTCCCGGCAAAAACTTGGTCAGGAACTTCAGTAATTGGCTTAACTTCTCCTTTTAACGGCGCGGCAAAAACTTCTTCTTCACGCTTTGTTTGCAGAGCTTCAGGGTTAATCTCTTCAATTTGTTGTTCAACACCCTTTTCAGGAGCTACTACTTCGGCAACTCGAGGAGTTTTTCCGTCCATTATATCTTTCATTTGGCCTTTAATCGTTTCCGAACGCGGTCCAAAGATCGCTTGTATGTTGTTTCCAACTTCAAGAACACCTGCAGCACCAAGCTGTTTTAAACGATTTTTATCCACTTCTTTAATATCGTTGACAGATACACGTAAACGAGTAATACACGCGTCTAGATGTGCAATATTTTGTTTACCGCCCATTGCATCTAGAATATTTGCTGCCAGATCTCCGGCTTGAGCATTTCCTGAAGTTGATTCTTCTTCCTCTTCCAATTCACGACCCGGGGTTTTAAGGTCAAATTTACGGATCGCAAAACGGAATCCAAAGTAGTAAATTACAGCAAAGACAAGACCAACAGGAATCACTAACCACGCATGCGTTTGCGGGTTAATCAGACCGAATAAGGTGTAGTCGATTAAACCTCCAGAGAATGTCATCCCAATTTTTACATTTAAAAGCTGCATGATCATAAAGGATAATCCAGCAAATATCGTGTGGATACCAAACAATACAGGCGCAACAAAAAGGAATGAAAATTCAATTGGTTCAGTAATACCCGTTAAGAAAGAAGTTAAACCAGCAGAGAACATTAATCCTGCAACTACTGCCTTCTTTTCAGGTCTTGCTTCGTGATAAATCGCTAAAGCGGCTGCCGGAAGTCCAAACATCATGAATGGATATTTACCTGTTGTAAACGTTCCAGCAGTCAAGTTTTGCACTCCATCTTTAATTTGTTCCATGAAGATCCGCTGGTCACCGTGAACAATTTGACCCGCTTTATTTGTATAGCTCCCAAATTCATACCAGAACGGTGCATACCAGATATGGTGCAATCCAAATGGAATTAACGAACGTTCAATTAATCCAAAGATAAAAGCGGATAAGGTTAAATTCGCATTAACCATATGGGTCGAAAAATAGTTCAGACCTGATTGAATTGGAGGCCAAATGACAATCATGATTAATCCTAAAATAACGGCGCTTGCTGCCGTAACAATCGGCACAAATCGTTTACCAGCAAAGAATCCTAAATAAGAAGGCAATTCCATATTAAAAAATTTATTATACATTGTTGCCGCTAAAATACCGATGATGATACCGCCAAAAACTCCCGTTTGAAGCGTTGGAATACCTAGTACAGATGCATAGCTTTGCGGGTTCTTCGCTAAGCTATCAGCTGTAATTCCAAGTGCAGTTCCCATCGTGGCATTCATAATTAAAAATCCTACGATTGCCGCAAGTCCAGCTACACCTTCTCCTCCAGCTAACCCAACCGCTACTCCTACTGCAAAAAGAAGCGCCAGGTTTCCGAAGATCACACTTCCTGCTTGTTCCATAATTTTCGCAACCATCGCCACGCCGCCGTTATGAAGGAACGGTGCCAAGTCTAAAAGCGTCGGGTTTTGAAGAGCATTACCAAGCGCCAGCAAAATTCCGGCAGCAGGCAAGATCGCAACTGGCAGCATTAAAGCTTTACCAACTTTTTGCAAAACGCCAAAGGCATTTTTAAACATAAAGATAACCCCCTAAATTTTTTATTCAGCTCATTAAGCGTTTACATTCTCCAAAAAAGACAATAAAAAAGACATGAGTAAAAAACAACAAATTGAAGTGTATGGGTATAGAATACCCTTAAAACCTCAATTAATTCCTTTTACTCATGCCTGATCGAATCAGTAACACGTAAAAATAAGACATTATTCATTTTTTATTAAGCCGCTGCAGATGCAATGTTAAATAAACGGCCTCTGCATCAAAAACTTTCTTTTTCAAAGATTGCTGCATCACTTTAATGAGCTTCCATGAGAGATTATAACATACTGGATATTCAGCTTTCAAGAGGGCAGAAATTTTTTCTGGCTCCTCGACTTTCTCTCCATTCGCCACCCTTTCAATTGTATAGCGCAAATGACGAACAAGCCTCATATAATCAATACTTTCTCGATCAATTTTTATCTCAAGCTGATCCTCGATCATGTCGACAAGTTCACTAACAAGCTGCGAATGTTTGTTAACATCCGAAAGAGTCTTATTGGTCAGGGAGCTATGAATATGCAAAGCAATAAAACCAATTTCTCCCACCGGAAGCTGGATGCCTGTTTTATCTTCTATCAATTGAACAACTTCAGTCGCAATTTCGTACTCTCGGCGATAAAGCGTTTTCGTTTCAATTAAAAATGGATTTTTAATTTCCATTCCTTTTGAAAGTCTCGTAACTGCAAACATTAAGTGATCGGTAAGGGCTACATGGATATGTTCATTCAAAGATGAGTGGGTCCGCTGTTTAATCAGTTCGATTGCAGAAATAATAACATCATGCAGCTCATTATCAACATATGGCAAAAGTTTTATATAATTTTCTTGTTCTTTTTCATTTTTTAGTACAAAAAGTTTCTCAACAGAATTCGTTTCAATGAAGTCTCCCTGTTTTCGATTAAACCCCAGGCCTTTACCGATTAGCACAACCTCTTCATATGACGGGTGTTCAGCAATCAACACATTGTTATTAAGCACCTTTTCAATTCGCAATTTTACCATACGTCTTCCCCTCTTCAACAACATACCCTTAGTATAAAATATGTTATAAAAGTACTCGCAGGAAGTCAACGACAAAATTCGACTTAACCATTTGAGGAGAAAATCATCCTCATTTTTTTATACTATTTGAAGATGGGATTTTCTTCAACTAATTATGAAACAAGGCTTTAATATGACTAGACAAGAAAAAAGACCGAAGTTCGACTTCGGTCCCCCACTATTATTTTAAGAAAATAAAATAGAGCAAGAAAATCACAAAGAAGAAATACATGATCGGATTGACCTCTTTGACTCGTCCTTTAACAATCATCGTAATTGGATAGAAGATGAAGCCGAGAGCAATCCCAGTTGCAATGCTGTAGGACAGCGGCATCGCAATCATCGTCAAGAAAGCTGGCACAGCAATCTCAAACCTCGTCCAGTCAATTTTTCCTAACGAAGCAACCATCAGCACACCGACAATGATAAGCGCCGGAGCTGTGACAGATGCTGTAATCACCGACAATAACGGGAAGAAGAAAAGTGATAAAATAAAGAATCCTGCAGTTACTAATGAAGCAAAACCGGTTTTTGCACCAGAAGCAACCCCGGCAGATGACTCAATATAAGATGTTGTTGTCGAAGTTCCCAAAATAGCTCCGACAATCGTCGCGATCGAATCAGAAATCAGCGCACGGCCGGCATTTGGAAGCTTGTTATCTTTCATTAATCCAGCCTGGTTTGCTACGGCAACGAGCGTTCCCGCGTTATCAAAGAAATCAACAAATAAGAACGTTAAAATAATCCCGACCATCGTCGTAGACCAGAAAGAACTATCGCCAAACGAAGAGAAGACCGCACCGAAAGTTGGCTGCAAGCTTGGAACTGTATCGACAACTTTAGTTGGCACATCAATTAAGCCAAAAATCATTCCGACAATGGCAGTAATGATCATTCCAAAGAAAACCGCACCTTTTAAGCCTCTTGTCATTAAAATAACCGTTATAAAAATACCAAAGATAGCAAGCAGTGTCGGACCTTTCGATAAGTCACCAAGCCCAACAAGGGTCGCATCGTTATTCACAATAATTCCTGATTCTTGCAAACCAATAAAAGTAATAAATAAACCAATACCCGCACCAACTGCATGCTTTAAATCAACAGGGATGGCATTGATAATTTTTTCCCGAAGTCCAGTAAGTGTTAAAAGGAAGAAGAACACCCCTGAAATTAATACGGCACCAAGGGCATGCTGCCAAGGAATTTTACTTCCTAAAACGACGGTATAGGCAAAAAAGGCATTCAACCCCATACCCGGTGCAAGAGCAAGCGGATATTTACCAAGCAGACCCATTACAATGGAACCAATCGCCGACGCAATGGCGGTTGCTACGAAGACAGCTCCATAATCCATTCTCATCGCATCTGGCAAGCCTTTTATGCTAGAAAGCGTCAATGTTAATGGATTGACTGCTAAAATGTAGGCCATTGCCAAAAAAGTAGTTAATCCGCCGATAAACTCTTGGCGATAACTTGTTCCCAGTTTCTCAAACTGAAAATAATTTTTCATTTGTTCCGTTCCCCCTGAATGATCCTTTTCTATTCTAATGACCAAAAAACGTTCCGGGAATCTACCGGAACGTTGACAAAGGACATGTGAAGATACCAAGGGTTCAACCTAAAGATCCCTTTAATAAAACACTCGCCTCGTAGTCAAGCCATTCACGGTAGCTCGGTAGAAACTCTTGGGCCCTATTCCCAACATTATACGACGCTTTTCGACATTTTGTTTTTACACTATTATCTTACCAGCCCGACCAAATGGTGTCAAGAAAAAATACGAACAATCATCTATTTTTAAATAGAGATGTTCGTATTTTCAGGCAGTTTATTTACTTATAACTGTTATTCCCATTCAATCGTTGCCGGCGGCTTGCTCGTTATATCATAAACAACGCGGTTCACATGCGGCACCTCATTAACAATCCTCGTTGAGATGATTTCGAGAACATCCCACGGGATTCTTGCCCAGTCAGATGTCATGCCATCAATGGAAGTAACGGCACGAATCCCGATCGTGTAATCGTATGTTCTCGCATCGCCCATGACACCGACGCTGCGGATATCCGGCAGAACGGTAAAATATTGCCAAATATCACGATCAAGGCCTGCCTTTTTAATTTCTTCGCGTAAAATCCAGTCCGATTCGCGAACAATTTCAAGCTTGTCCTCTGAAATCGCACCAAGGACTCGGATTCCCAATCCCGGTCCAGGGAACGGCTGCCGCCAAACGATTTCATCTGGAAGCCCGCCGACATTGTGGTGCGATTTAATGGTTTGCGCGGTTGCCGTACCGCTTTCGATGATATCTGTATAAAGCGTTCCTTGAGCCAAAAATTCTATTCCTTCAAGCTTAGCTGCTTCATCATCAAACACGTAAATAAATTCATTCCCAATAATTTTCCGCTTTTTCTCCGGATCGGAAACACCCTCAAGCTTCGATAAGAAGCGATCTTTTGCGTCCACTTTAATGACGTTCATATGGAACCCTTCCGCAAAAGTCTTCATCACGCTTTCGGCTTCGTTTTTCCGCAGCAGGCCATGGTCGACAAAAATACAGGTCAATTGATCGCCGATTGCTTTATGGATCAATACGGC
The DNA here is from genome assembly GCA_044598425.1 of Bacillota bacterium Lsc_1132. Taxonomy (GTDB): domain Bacteria; phylum Bacillota; class Bacilli; order Bacillales; family Cytobacillaceae; genus JAEVLT01. The sequence continues at coordinate 333,512 of CP172536.1, read as the reverse complement.
TACAACGGACGAATCGACCCCGCCGCTCAAAGCACAAAGAACCTTCTTATCGCCAACCTGCTGCCGGATTTTCTCCATTTCCATCTCAATGAAGTTCTCCATCGACCAATCGCCTTTGCTTCCGCAAACGCCAAAAACAAAATTTTTCAAAAGATCATTTCCGTAAACAGAATGGCGAACCTCTGGATGGAATTGAACAGCGTAAAGGTTTCGCTCTTCGTTGCTCATTGCCGCAATCGGACAGGATGGATTTGTACCATCTACCGTAAAACCTTCCGGCGTTTCGACGACAAGGTCGCCATGGCTCATCCAAACGACTTGTTCATCCGGCAGGTCCGCAAACAGCTTCGATTGATTTTGCACCGTTAGTACGGCTTTGCCGTATTCGCGATTCTTCGCTTTTTCAACTTTTCCGCCGAAATGCATCGTCATTAGCTGCATTCCGTAGCAGATTCCCAAAATTGGCAGCCCCATTTCAAAAATCGCTTCATCACAGCGGAAGGAATTCTCATCGTAAACACTGTTTGGGCCGCCAGAGAAAATAATCCCTTTTGGATTCAGTTTTTTTAACTCTTCAGCTGTAATCGTATGCGGATGCAACTCACTGTAGACGCCAAATTCACGGATCCGGCGTGTTATCAACTGATTGTACTGACTCCCGAAATCAAGAACAACAATCATTTCCTGCTTACCTGTCAAGGCAGCCACCTCTTTCTTCCATAACATAAAATTATTTTTTCCAGAAACAAAAAAGAAAACTAGAACATGCCTCTTCTTGGTGAAGAAGGCAGAATTCCAGTTTTCTTTGAAACAATCGCTCGTCAAATTCTGCCCTCATAGTCGGGTTATTTGCGGCAACCCGGTAGAAACTCTCGAACCGTATTATCGAGGATATATGAAGGGAATATCCCTATTAAATTACACCATATTGTAACCATAGGATGATTTTTTGGTCAAGCCATTGTCTATTTGATTAAATTTTCACGCAATTACCGTACATGCATAAGGATCCTGTCATTGCCAAACCAATCGTCTCTGCTTTGTGGGCGGTTTTTCTATTTCATTCACCTTTTTATGGAATTCTTTTCAGAAATGTCTGGGGTTATTCATAATAAGAAAATCTCCCATAGCCCTTATTATTATAATTTTCAAAAAGAATCCGATGCAACCTTTTTTTCGGCCAGATCTCCCCAGTCCATTCAAACATACTGTTCGTTGTAATTTTTAAATCAGGAAATAAAGTTTTAAATTCCTCTACAGAGCGTAACACTGCTGATTGCAAACTCTCCACGTTTCCGCAATTTTGGCAAATAACCATTTTTTCGTTAAAAGGAACAACGAAGTGATTGCATTTCATACAAGTCATTCTTTTTTCAAGTTGCTTAAACGAATATGCAGGTACATTTGTAAATGGAGAGTCATGAATATGTAAACCTACAAGCCTGTTTAGAAATTTCCTATTTTTTTCAGTTGGTATTGAAGCAAGATTGTTCAACTGGATCATCAAGCGGTGAAGCTGAGTGGGGAAAACAAAAGGATGATTGAGGGGTGCTTGGTATAAGGAAAATTGTGGATTAATAAAAATCAAATATGGTTTTATCGGTATATTCTTAAATCCTATATCGCGAAGCAGCCCTTGAAGGAGTACATTACATCGTTCTAGCTGGTGAAGGGGATTTTTTATTTTTTTTCCATCGAATGAATACCACCGATCCTCTTCAACATAATAATCTCCTTCAAAATTTTTTACTTCGAAAAGATACAACGAGCCTTGCAGAAACATCAGAGTGTCAATCTGAAAATACGTTTGATTGTGTTGGAGTAGCAAATCATTCACAATGAGTTTATTTCTTGAAAGATTCTGCTCCATTAAGCGATCAAATTGCAGCTCTCCCTCAAAGCCTTTTTGAAGTGTCCAATAATAGATTTCATCTTTTTCAGACCAGCTCATCCTTGGCCGCAAACTCCGCATTTTCCTTAAATCCATTGGTTCCTTACGATCTTTTAAAAACATATTCCACATCCTTTCTCATTTCAAGTTTTATTGTAAAAAATGTCCACTTTAATATACAAGTCATTTTCAAAAGGTTCACAAAACGATCTTATATATCGAGCGGTATTTTCCTTTTAAGGGCACATATCAATCCGGTTTTTCCCTTTTACTGGCATTTTCATGGTGATAGTGCCTTCTATCATCCCGGTTTTTCCCTTTTATTGGTACTTTCGTGGTGATAGTGCCTTCTATCATCCCGGTTTTTCCCTTTTACTGGTATTCACTTGGTGATAGCGCCATCTTTCATCCCGGGTTTTCCCTTTTACTGGTATTTGCGTGGTGATAGCGCCTTCTATCATCCCGGTTTTTCCCTTTTACTGGCATTTTCATGGTGATCGCGCCTTCTATCATCCCGGTTTTTCCCTTTTACTGGTATTTTCGTGGTGATAGTGCCTTCTATCATCCCGGTTTTTCCCTTTTATTGGTACTTTCGTGGTGATAGTGCCTTCTATCATCCCGGCTTTTCCCTTTTACTGGTATTTGCGTGGTGATAGCGCCTTCTATCATCCCGGTTTTTCCCTTTTACTGGTATTTGCGTGGTGATAGCGCCTTCTATCATCCCGGTTTTTCCCTTTTACTGGCATTTGCGTGGTGATAGCGCCTTCTATCATCCCGGTTTTTCCCTTTTACTGGTATTTTCGTGGTGATAGTGCCTTCTATCATCCCGGTTTTTCCCTTTTACTGGCATTCACTTGGCGATAGAGCCTTCTATCAACTCAATTTTCCCGTTATATCCGCAAATTAATATGAAAACCCAGCCTCTAGAGACTGGGTTTTCATGCATTTCTTCACTTTATGTATTCCAACGCTTGCTTTACATGGGCAAATGTTTTAATCGCGGACATATCAATTCCACTATTTACAATAAATTGAGTTAATTCCTGCCGTAAACCCGTAAAAATAACGTTTACACCTAACAAAAGAAGAACCTCACTTAATTGCCAAAGATAATGTACAATTTCTAAATCGATTGTTAAAATACCTGAACAATCCGTAATAACATGCTCCACCTGAAGATCCGCTATTTTCGGAACAACTTTCTCCATAATATAGCTCGCCCGATAAGAATCAATTACGCCAATTAACGGAAGAACAGCTACATCTTTTTTAATCAATACAATTGGCGCTGATAGCTCAGCCATTTCTTTTTGCATTTTTTCCTGATACACATCTGATAAATGTTCAAAAGCTAAAATCATTTCATTATGGCTAACATCCAGCAATGTGTTGACACGTTTGATGATCGAGGCATTTTCTTCTACGGAAAGCCCAAAATCCGTACTTAACTTAGTTACAATATCCGTGAAAACTTCCCGAGTGGGTAAATAGCAAATAGAGATTTCTGATATTTTTCTCCCTGAAGATACTTGTTGTACTGCATTCTTTTTACTCCAAACAATAAGTTCTTCCGGTATCGCTTCCAGATTGTCAGTAAGTGTTTCCCCTAAAATCCAAAATCAATCAGGTAATGAACATAAAAATTCTCTAGTTATTCCATCCCTATTTTTGCAATATTCCATAAAACTCGCGGGTTATTGCAACAATTATTTTCTGATTGTATTATTGAATATAGAAATAGAAGTAATAGTAAAAAATCCAACAAAATGTAAAAGGGGAATTTTGGAGGGGAAGAATGAAAAACCTGTTAGGTTGTTTTGGGGTACTCATTGCTATCGCTCTTATTGTTGCAATTGTATCCTTTCTGTTTCGCAATATTTTAGGGGTCATTGGAATAGGAATTGCTGCCTGGGGAATTTATGCGTGGATGAAAAATAGAAAGGCTGGAACGAGGCGAAGACTTCCGGGGATCGCTGCGATTTTAGGAATTATTTTGGCAATTGGCTGGTTCGCCTCTACAGGCGGAAACTCAGACGTTGTAAAAGAGAAACAACAAGACACTGAAAAAATCTCCAATGTAAAAGAAAAAGCAAACGACCAAGCTGCAAAAGAAACAGTAGCTAAAAAGCAAGCAGAGGAACAGACTAAAAAAGAAGAGGAAGCCAAACAGGAAGCAGCACAAAAAGAACAGCAGACAGCTGCAAGCCTTGGTTTAGTCGCAGCAACGATTTCCAGAGTTGTTGATGGCGATACTGTGCAACTCTCAACAGGACAAAAAGTACGCCTGATTGGCGTCAATACGCCAGAATCAACCACAAGGCATGAAACGTATGGCAAAGAAGCCAGCACTTACACAACTGACAAGCTCCAAGGCAAGCAGGTTTGGCTGCAAAAAGACGTATCCGAAACCGATCGCTATGGACGTTTGTTAAGAGTCATTTGGTTATCCGTACCTACAAATGCTATGGATGAAAACGAGATCCGTGCCAAAATGTTTAATGCCGATCTTGTTTTAAATGGCTATGCAGAACCATCCACTTATCCGCCAGATGTAAAGTACAGCGATTACTTTGTAAAATTTGCACGCGAAGCCCGCGCTGCCAATAAAGGTTTATGGGCATACGGTCCTGATGGAACGACGAAAGGCGATTTGGATACGAAATCCGCACCAGCAACTACACCCGCCTCATCCAGTAGCGGAAGCAGCCGGAGCAGTTCGTCCACTTCGGCTCAAGCAGCATCAAGCAGCACATCCGCTTCTTCGGCTGCAGCAGCATCAGCAAGCGGAACCACTGAATTTTTTCAAAACTGTACTGAATTAAGAAAGAAATATCCGCATGGAGTGCCGGCGGGCCATCCTGCCTACCAGTCCAAAATGGACAGGGATCATGATAATTACGCATGTGAGACCAATTAATATTCGCCCCTCGTGGGCTTATTTTTTTAACAAAAATAAGGATCCCTACTTTTAGGAGAGCCTTATTCCTTCTTATTTTCTAGTGGATCCACTTCTTCTGCCATTTCAACGCCGTAGGCAAGCTTCGGGTTTTGCTGATCGTGTTCCCTTCTATCTTCCCGGTCCACAAAATTCCGATTCACCATGAACCAATGGACAAATGCTTCTGCCCCGGTGATAAGCACCGCAGAAATAATGCTCCCCCAGGCAATTTGCAGATAACCGTCAGGCAAAAGGACGGAACCAAATATCCACACACTTAGATAAACAAGAAAAAAATCAGAAACAAGTGCGTTGCTTTGTCCGATCCTCGGCAGCAGGATTTGGTCACCGATTAAATACGAAATGATTGTTACAGCCAAACTGAAGGTAACAATGTCTGTAACATCCGCATTAAAAAACAAGTCTAATCCCACTGAAAAGGCAATTAAACAAGATACAAATTTTAACAGCAATATTCCTAAATGTCTCATCGCTAGACCTCCCTTTATAGTAATGGCCATGTTTCAAAAATTTCATACAGTTTAAGGGTAAAATTGGAAAATAGCCATGTGTGGCGCCTTAAAAGAGAGGTTTGAAACGGAAAATAAAAGAAGGACTCCCATTTTGGGCGCCCCTGTTCTAGCCAGAAGACTGCGGACAAACAACTTTACGATGCAGCCTTTGAAGCTGCCTTTGTAAGCTCCTCTTTCTTCATTAGGATTGCAGATATTCCTGAAATAACCCCAATCACAACCAAATACAAAGCAATTGGAATGAAACTGTTAAACTGATGGGTTAAAAAAGCAGCGATAAACGGTGCAGGGCCGCCAGCTACAATTCCGGCCGTTTGATATCCAAAAGACATCCCCGTATAACGCACCTCTGTAGGGAACATGCCGGAGTATAAACCGCCCTGAACGGCATACATTGCTCCCCATACAACGGCAAGGCTTATGGCCACCATTACAAACATACCTGTCTGGGAAGATCCCATGAAATAATAATAAGGAAACGCAAATACAGCAAGACCGAATGATCCAAAAATATAAATAATCCTTTTACCGATCTTGTCAGACAAATAACCAACAAATGGGATCGTAAACACGGTAATAAATGCGGCTACGTTGGTTGCGTTAATTGCTGAACCTTTTGAATACCCCAGCACGGTTGTTGCGTATGTCAGCATATAGGTTGTTAAAATGTAGTATGAGGCATTTTCCGCAATCCTCGTGCCCATTACTTTTAAAAGCGGCCGCCAATGAAATAGAAAAACTTCTTTTAATGGTGCTTCAGAGAGCTTTTCAGATTCTTTTGTTTCCGTAAACTCTTCCGAATCCTCCAGACCGCGCGTGAAAAACAATACGATGGCAACAAGCACTAAAGTAAAAAGAAACGGAATCCTCCAGCCAAACGTCAAGAAATTGGCACTATTCGGATTAACGAGTTGAAAAGCGATTCCCCCCAATAACAATCCAAGCGGCAATCCCATTTGCGGGAGGCTGCCGTAAAAACCTCGTTTATGTTCAGGTGCGCTTTCGGTCACTAACAGCATGCCCCCTCCCCACTCGCCACCAAGGGCGATTCCTTGAATAAGCCGTAAAAACGTCAACAGAATCGGAGCCCAATACCCAATCGTCTCATAACCCGGCAGTATTCCCATTAAGGCTGTTCCGACCCCCATCAAAGCAGTAGTAATGATTAAGGTTGTTTTCCTGCCAACGCGGTCACCAATTCTGGCAAAAATCATGGATCCGAAAGGTCTTGATAAGAATGCAATGGCAAAAGTCGTGTACGAAAGTAGAAGTCCGGCAAAATTGCTCATATTGGGGAAAAATAAATGCGGGAAAACTAATGATGCTGCTGTTCCATATAAAAAGAAGTCATACCATTCAAGTACACTGCCCCCGATACCGCCAAATATGGCTTTTATTGGTATCTTTTTTTGCTCACCCGTAATCGTTGACATAAAATTCCTCCCCTTTATTATCAAAAAATGTCCCAAAAGAAAGGCAGCACAATCATAATTCCATTATGCTACCTCCGTTTTTAATGGCGAGCTGTCAGCATTTTTCTGCGTGTATAGAATTCAACACCGTCCCGGCCATTCGCATGCAAATCACCATAGAATGATTTTTTATAACCCGAAAATGGGAAAAAGGCCATTGGTGCCGGCACACCCAAATTTACTCCAAGCATGCCTGCATCGATTTCATCACGGAATTGTCTAATTGCTTTGGCGCTGTCTGTAAACAGGCATGCACCATTCGCAAAATCTGATTTGTTAGCAAGTTCAATAGCTTCTGTTAAACTATCCGCACGAATAACTGAGAGAACCGGTGCGAAAATTTCATCTTTCCAAATTTTCATATCGGTTGTGACATTGTCAAAAATGGTTGGCCCCACAAAATATCCTTCCTCAGATACTTCCAGATCTTTACGGCCGTCGCGAATCAGTTTAGCTCCTTCTTCTTCGCCACTTTCAATGTATTGGATTGTTCGTTCCTTATGGGATTTGCGGATCACCGGGCCCAAGAAAACACCTTTTTCAAGACCATTTCCAATTGTTAACTCATCTGAAGCCTTTGCAAGACGTTCAACCAATTCGTCTGCAATATCGCCTACGGCAACAACAACTGAACATGCCATGCAGCGTTCCCCTGCAGAACCAAAAGCTGCACCAATAATATTGGCCACTGCAGCATCAAGGTCGGCATCCGGAAGAACAATCGTATGATTTTTCGCGCCAGCAAGCGCCTGAACACGCTTGCCATTTGCCGCAGCTGTTTTATACACATACTCGGCAACAGGCTGAGAACCGACGAAGGAAACTGCTTTGATATCTTCATGCTCAAGAATTCCGTTAACGACTTCACGGGCTCCATGGACAATATTGAAAACCCCGTCCGGAAGCCCTGCTTCTTTAAATAACTCAGCCAAGCGGCTCGCAAGCATTGGCGTCCGTTCAGAAGGTTTTAAAACAAATGTATTGCCGCATGCAATCGCCAGCGGGACCATCCAGGCCGGAACCATCATTGGGAAATTAAATGGTGTGATTCCGCCGACAACCCCAATTGGATAGCGGTACATTCCCGATTCGATTGAAGTTGCAATGTCTGGAAGCTGTGAACCCATCATTAACGTTGGCGCCCCAGCGGCAAACTCCACACATTCAATCCCGCGCTGAACTTCTCCATATGCTTCTTCGAAATTTTTACCATTTTCCACTGTGACCAATTTCGCAAGCTCTTCCCAGTGTTCAACAAGCAATTGCTGATAGCGGAATAAAATACGGGCTCGTTTTGGGACAGGAACTTTACTCCACGTTTTAAAAGCCTCTTTTGCTGCCGAAACCGCCTTGTCTAAATCTTGGCGGTTGGAAATTGGTACGTAGGCAAGAGTTTCGCCTGTAGCCGGATTTGGAACGATCTCCGTTTTACCGGACAACGATTCAACCCACTGACCCCCAATAAAGTTTTTTAACGTTTGTGTTTCGGTGATGATTGACATGTCAAACTTCCCCTCTCTTCGCTACTCGGAAATGATATTGAAAAATTCTTATTTAGCCGACAATTCTGTTACGCTGACCGTAAAATCATAGTCATAGCAAACATGGTACAGTTCAACAATTTCTTCATGGCTCGGTATGCGTGGATTGTTGCCTGGACTACCGCTTGCTAATGCATCCGAAGCCATTTTGTGAACAACTTGATCAAATTGCTCCTTGTCAATTCCATATGTCTTCATATTTGGGATGTTTAAATCATTGCAGAGCTTTTTAATCTCATTGACTACGACATTGGCAATCCCATCGTTTTGAAGCGCTTTCAAATCAGGTCGGAGGATTCGTCCAATCACCGCAAGCCGCTCAACTGCACTCTCTCTTGTATACTCAAGAACAGGCGGAAGGAGCATTGCATTTGAAATACCATGGGGAACGTGGAACAAAGCTCCAATTGGACGGGACATCCCATGGACAAGTGTCACAGATGCATTCGTAAACGCCAAACCCGCCTGCATGGATGCAAGTGCCATCTTTTCTCTTGCTTCACCATCAGCACCGTTTCTGTATGCTGCCCGAAGATTCTTCATAATCATTTCAATTGCCGAAAGAGACAGATGATCCGTCAGCGGCTGAGAAACACGGGAAATATACGCTTCAAGAGCATGACATAGCGCGTCAACCCCTGTAGCAGCGGTGACACTTGGCGGTGCTGAATAGGTTAAAATCGGATCAACAATGGCCACCGTTGGAATAAAGGCCGGATCTTTGATCATCATTTTGATGTCTTCTTTTGTATTCGCAATCACGGTTACACTCGTGACTTCAGATCCTGTCCCGGCTGTTGTTGGAATTGTAATAAAAGGAATCGGCTTCACTGTTATTGGCTTTTTTCCACTCATATAATCGCCAATATAGCCGCCATTTGTCGATACAACAGCTACTGCCTTGGCTACATCCAAGCAGCTGCCTCCCCCAATTGCAACAATAAGATCGCAATGTTCCTCTTGAAAAATCGTTAAAGCTTCCGAAACATGCACATCAGTCGGCTCGGTATTTACCTCTGTATAACTTGTGTAAGATACACCGGCGCCATCTAAATAATTCTTGCATTTTTCCAGATTTCCAATCCTCTCCATGATCTTGTCACTGATCATCAACGCTTTTTTTCCTAGAAGTGCTGCTTGTTCTCCCAAATTTGTTAGTGCATCATTCCCGTAAAATACCGCTTGAGGCATCCGAAACATTGAAAACCCTTTCATTTTATCACCCTCCTTTTGTTTACACTTTTTAATAATGCAAGATTTGTGCCAATATTCAAAAAAAGGATCTATGCTGTGTTTTGCTATTTAAGTGTCCGAAAAATAGGACAGTTGTGTACGATTATGTACGATTCATTGGACAGTCATTTGTGAGCTCGTATTTTTTTAATTTTTCGTACAGCGTAGACCTTCTTATTCCGAGCTTTCGTGCCGCTGCCGATTTGTTCCCATTCGTTTCAAGGAGAGTCTTTATAATCAGTTCTTTTTCTTTCTCGAAAACGGCCTCTTTTATCCTTGCTTTTTTCACTGGCTGGGAATCACTCTCATAAAAATTTTTTGTGAATTTTTCCGGCAACTCATCTGGATGAATAACATTTGACTCTGCTAAACTGACAAGCATTTCAACCGTATTCTGGAGCTCTCTTACATTTCCGGGCCAACTGTAGTTCATTAAGACAGACAGAGCCTTATCAGAAAGAGTTTTCTGTTCTATAATAAACTGCTTGCAAATTTGAAAAAGATGATGCTTTAACAGCATTGGAATATCTTTTCGACGTTCTCTTAGCGGAGGGATCTGCAAGCGAATGATGTTTAATCGATAATAAAGATCCTCCCGAAACGTTCTTTCTTGTACCATTGATTCCAAACTGCGATTGGTCGCTGCAATGATTCGCACATCGACAAAATGCTTGACTACCCCACCCACTCTTTCCACTTCCTTTTCCTGTAAAACACGAAGAATTTTTGACTGCATTAATGGAGGCATATCGCCAATTTCATCGAGGAAAATTGTCCCTTTATGAGCAAGTTCAAATTTCCCAGGTTTTCCGCCTTTTTTCGCTCCAGTAAAAGCACCATCTTCATAGCCAAACAATTCCGCTTCAAGCAAATGCTCCGGAATAGCTGCACAATTGACACTGATAAATTCTCCTTTCGAATAAGAACTTAAATCATGTATGGCCCTTGCAAACATTTCCTTCCCCGTACCGCTTTCTCCTGTAATCAGTACAGTCGAAGGCGTTCTTGCTGCTTTCCGCGCGATCCGCTTTACCTCCTCAATTTCTTCGCTTTGTCCTAAAATTTGATCCATGCTCGTTGTTCGTTGATTTTTTTGAACCGCAGCTGTACGACACTCTGTTAACTGCCGGGACAATACTTGCGTCCGTTCAAGAATCGAATAAAGGTCTTTTACCCCTTCAAAGATGAGCATGCCAATTGCCCCGATCACCTTTCCGTCTTTCCAAATTGGAATCCGATGGACAACCATATCTTGACCATGGATTCGTTGGATGTATCCTTTTTCAGCTACTCCGGATTTCAGCACAATATGCAAGCGTGTATTCTCGATGATTTCGGTAACGGATGTACCAATTACTTCCTCCCTTCTCTTTCCAACAATCCGGCAGTAGGCATCATTGATTTCAATAATGATACCGCTTTCATTTGTGACCACAATTCCTTCATAGGCCAATTCCAAAATCGTATTTAAGATTTCCGCCGAATGGAGAGTCTCTTTCATTTGTGCCAACTGAAATTGAAAAAATTTAAGAATATCGGTTTTTGTAAGAATTCCAGCCAATCTTCCTGTATCATCCAGAACGGGCAAGCATCCAACCGGAATGTTATTCGTCTTTTCCATCTGTTCGCTTTTGTGAATGGTTATAACTGACTGCTTCATAATTTTTGAAACAAAACAATCAGGCGAGACATCTTCCAAAAGATAGGTGATTAATCGGGATTTCGATACCAACCCCTGCACTCGATTCTCGTCATCTACTACAGGCAAATATCCAATTCGGTGAGTTTGAAAGATCGAAATTGCTTCTCTTATTGTTTGCTGCGGCTGAACAATATGAGGATTGGGGGTCATCCAGTTTGAAACCGGCTCCAGGTTACTTCGGTCTTTAAATAGAATAGTGTTACGCTTAGAATCCACCTGCATTCTTTAAACCATCCCTTCTTCATCGGATTAATCTCTTTTAATCAATCGAACAAACATGGCGCAATTACAAGTTTTCATTTAAATTTTACATTAAATTTATACTTTTAGAAATTTATAAATTTTTCGATTATATTTCAAGACACTAACAGATGAATAGTAAAAAAGAGACAATTAGTCATTAAACTAACTGCCTCTCATCAATGCCTTTCTTAGCAACAGTTGCTTTCATTCCCTACTAATACAAGTCCATCACAGCTTCTTGGCTGAAATCAAGGGTAAGGTTTTCCGTATATGGCTCGGTATCAGGATCAATTGCTACCCGTACTTCATTAATCAGTACGATTTTATCCTTTTTATCCGGCTCATCCAGAGCTAGTCCTACTTGCGGCTGTCCTCAGCCAAAGCCTGCAAAATAAACTCGAATGTTTGTAGATAAGATTGCATGAATCCAACGTACTGTTACACAAATTAATATATAACTATTTGCTTATATGTTAAAACAACAAACAACTGAAATTAAGCATTTTATGTATCTTCCTTGTAAATAAAAAGATCGATAACCGCAGCTATCAATCTAATTTTTAAAAGTGTCTATATATTTTTCTTTTTCCAATAAACATTTTCCCGCTTATGTTTTATGCCATCAATCCAAACTACAGATGCTTTTTCATCAACTTCAAATACAAGCATAACCTGATAAAGTCCGAGCCTGACCCAATACCCTTCCAATGTACCACTAGGAATTTTCTTTGCTGTAAGAGTAGGTGCATAGGATAATCGATTAAACGAATCCAAATAAATTTTTTCCTTAACATCAACAGGGTATGCAAGGATGTTACTCAATTCGATTAGCGCAGTTTGCGACCAAAAAACACTATATTCCTTATCCATTGTTAAGATTCCTCGAATCTTTTCCGAAGATACTCAAGCCCCTGTTCTTTGCTGTATATCCGTCCATTCCTGCGATCCTCACGACTTTTTTGAACCTGTCGTATAAGTTCTTCATCTTTTGCAAGATATTCAACTTCCATCTCATTAAGTGCTTCTTTTTCCCGTTTCAAATTTAAGTATTCAATAAAATCATACACCTCAAGAGCATCTTGTTCAGAAATTTGATCAATCATTCGCTTTAATTCTTCGCGATCAACACTCAAACCTTTCACCGCCTTGTGGTTTACTCATTTCATTATACCATATCATTGACTAAAGCTAATTATCCTTAATCAACTATTATTTCGCGAATCAACATATAACCATTTGCTTAAGTGTTAAAACAACGAACAACTGAAATCAAGCATTTTATGTATCTTCCTTGTAAATAAAAAGATCGATAACCGCAGCTATCAATCTAATTTTTAAAAGTGTCTATATTTTTTAATGCCACAACGTCAATCACCTTACAATCAAAAGGTTATTTATAAGCTTGCACAACTACGCGCCTTTAATAAAATACATCATCCCATTTTAAACGACCATAAACATCGTTAAACCCTATCTTTTCCTTTTTGTGACAATCTAAAATATATTCGCGGGTAAATCCTTTCTACTTCCTCCATCCTTTGGAATTTTATTTATCATTTCCTTAATTCTCGGAACATGTTCGGGATAAATTTTATGAACCGGGTCATTGATGTTTCTGGGCTTTCCAAAGAACCAATCATACCCCTTACAGTTCTCTTCAATTTGTTGGCTTTGGCAATTTTAATCTCACCGATTCTTGAACCTAACATTACAAAGCGTTTTCTTCTTTTTAGGAACCCCATAATCTGCAACATCAACAATATCAAAATCGATATTGTAACCAATTTCCTCCAGTTGTATTTTAACTTCTTTAAATAGTTGAGCCGACGCGAAGTTCAGCCTCCATACCTCCTTTTAAAGTAATAACCCTAATGAAAAATTTTTTTCATTTTGAGAAAAAAAGAAGCAGGAGGAAATTCCTTCTGCTTCTTTTTAATACGACAGAGATAACGGCCAACATGAAAAAGGGCTCTCGTCAGTTCAGTAACTGATGGGGGCCCTTTCCTTTTGTCTATTTTTTCTCTCCGGGTATGTCATATTTTCAAACTGTGCCCACTGACTTTGCAGTTGATGATTAAAATAAGAGTAAATTTCGTTTAAATTTCGAAATCCATGAACCAATTCAATATTTTCTTCATTTAATTCCTTACAAGGGTTACATTATTGGGTGTTTGATAAGCTTTTCTTTCCTGTTGTTCAAAATAATAATGAAATCTGTCTGTTTGTTGAACTAAGTTGAGTATCTTTACGGTTAGATCCCTCACCCAGAAATAAAGCATGTTCTTTCATAATTCTTAGCCAAAACTAATTCTTCGTCAGGGAACGTTCCACAAATAACGGTTCGGTATGCAAAATTGGTGTAACATCCTCCCCCGTAAAATACTAGGGTACCGAACTCCTGAAAAGTGCTTTATAGAGGAACTGGAAAACAATACACTGGTATATTTGGTTTGTTCCATATTGAAATTTAAGCAAAAAAATAATGCGCTTAAAATTATTATTGTTTTCTTAAAAAATACCTCTTATTAATCTGAAAAGAGCTACAATTAAAGCAAACCGAATAATCATACGTACTATTCGACCACTAATTCGGGTTTCTAAAACAAGAAAATCTCTGCCTGCAGATAGAAGTGTACCGCTATATACACCTTCAGTTGTAATAATTTCTACCTCCTGACCTACTAGTCGGTGAGCCTGGTTTATAAAATTTTCCCCACTCATTCTTGTCCACCACCTTTCTTGTTATTAGTAAATGCCGTTTAAAAAGAAAGGTATGGACATTTATAAGAGTAAATAAGGAAAAAATTTCTATATATTCAACTGAAGACCGTGACAACCGATCACGGTCCTGTCTTAGTTTCACTTTCTCTTTTAATTTTGATTAAAAGACCTTTGTTATTATCTTCGATCAATTGCAGTGCCTGCTCTCGTACTTTTTCCCCGTTCATCATACCGCAGTACTGCCTATTGATCCCATCAATTGGAATATTTTTATTTGCTAATTTAGTTTCAAATTGTTTTTGCATAAATTTCACTTGAGGGCCTAAAAATACAACGTTTACATCCTCTTTTCCAAAATTTCATCAACTTCGGAGGCTGATTTAGCAAAAATCTGTCACAAATAAAATCGTGGAGGTATTGTTATCAGCTATGAAGAGTAAATTTAATAATAAGCACTCTTTCTGCTAAAATCCTTTTAATTATGTAATGCCAAACTATCAAAATCCTACAGGGGTTAGTCTTTCGCTTGAAAGAAGAAAAAAACTGGCGGAAACTAATGTGAGGAGGAAGAAAATAATCCTGTATATTTACAGAATTATTCACTTTTACTCTTGTGGTGTTGTAAATCTCTACTCATGTCCTTCCATTAAAGGGCCATATTGTTGAACAATGTCTATTCAACTATCGAAGCCTGATAAATTCAACAAGACAAATTAAAAAAGTCGATTCCTTATTACAGGAAACCGGCTTTTTTTAGGTTGAAATCTGTTTAAGGGTCCTATCAATGAAAACATAGGCTAAGACTGGAAGGGCTTTTCTGTCTAATCACTGAATTCTACTTGAAGTAGATGAACAAAGAATAATGAATGGGTTTCTGAACTCTTTTGTATTTAACAAGTTCAGAAATACGGGGTTTTTGCACTCATGTACAGAATAGAAAAATTTCTCACAAAACTAAACGAAGCAGTTAGAGGTTTAACTAAAGAGCTTTTAGAAGTCATTAACGTCAAGAAGGTTGTAAATTGTATCAAGTTGAACACCATTTAGCCCAGTTCCAAGTTTTTTTTGAGAGTAAACAGGGAAGAGTTTACATAGAATAAGACCATTACTCATGAAAATGGAGATGGATCATATGTCAAATACAAATCAAATGCCTCGGGAAGAAGGAATAGACCATAGCTTGAGTCTTATGAGAGAAGGATATATGTACATTTTAAACAGACGCCACAGTTTTAATTCCGATATTTTCGAGACCAGATTGCTTGGAAAGAAAGCGATCTGCATGGGAGGAAAGGAAGCTGCGGAAGTTTTTTATGACACTGAGAAATTCAAAAGGAAAGATGCAGCACCAAACCGAGCCTTGCAAACATTGTTTGGCAAGAATGGTGTTCAAACGTTAGATGGGCAGACCCATAAACATCGCAAGGAAATGTTTATGTCGATCATGTCACCTGATGGACTTGAAAAACTAACCGACATTACAAAAAAACAGTGGGAGATAGCAATGGATAAATGGGGACAGATGGATAAGGTTATTCTTTATGAAGAAGCGCAGGAAATTATGTGCAGGACAGCCTGTCAGTGGGCAGGTGTACCTGTACAAGAAGACGAAGTTAAGAGGCTGACAAAAGATTTGGAGGCAATGTTCGAGTCGGCAGCTGCAGTTGGCCCAAATCATTGGCTAGGGAGAAATGCACGGAATCACGTAGAAAAGTGGATCGGTGAACTCATTGATATGGTTCGTGATGGGAAAGTGAATCCCCCTGAAAATACCACATTACACAGATTTGCGTGGCATCGGGATCTGGAAGGGAACCTACTGGATACCGAGACCGCTGCTGTAGAAGTGATCAATATTTTGAGACCGATTGTGGCAATCGCTATATTCATCAATTTCATTGCGCTGGCAGTGCATCATTATCCGGAAGAAAGGGAGAAACTTGAATCCGGTGATGAAAAGTATGCTCAGATGTTTGTACAGGAAGTTCGACGCTTTTATCCGTTTTTTCCGTTTGTCGTGGCACTGGTAAAAAAAGATTTCACCTGGAACGGCTATAAATTTGAAGAAGGCACATTAACCTTGCTAGATCTTTATGGCACAAATCATGACCCTAAAATTTGGGAAAATCCTGATTTGTTCAGTCCTGATCGGTTTGCCAAATGGGAGGGAAGCCTCTACGACTTCATTCCACAGGGGGGTGGAGATTACTTTATGGGACATCGCTGTGCCGGTGAATGGGTCACCATTGAAGTCATGAAAGTGAGTCTTGATTATCTAGTAAATCGAATGGATTATGAAATTCCTGACCAGGATTTAAGTTTCAGTATGGTCAGCATGCCAAGTATTCCCCATAGTAAAGTAGTGATCAAAAATGTTAAGCGGAGGATATAATTTCATTTCTATCTCTACTCAATTATGGTGAGTAATTAGCTTATTAAGCTATCGGGGGCGTTTCTACAATAAGTGAAGACGCCTTTTCCAACGGGGCAGGAACAGTTGATCTTCAACAATCGCTACTTCTTCACTAATTTGTCCCAGCTTAGGAAACTATAAAATATACGTATGTGGATAACTTTACTATTGGAGCAGTCTACAACTAGAGCAAGTAGCTAGCCCCTGAAGGTCAAAATTGAGCAACCTATGAATTCAAAGAACGGACTTCATAGGTTGGAGAACATTTTTGTTTTAGGCTGATCAAGGCACTTGCACATTTGTCCCTTGGTCAGTTCGATTTTCAGTCGTTGTATCCTCATAACTTCTTGTATTCTGTGGATACTATTCAATGTTGAATTAAATAGTAAAGAGTAGTAGCTCAAGTGGTGGAACTCGGAATCTTTCTTTATAAAGGGGTTGAAAAGGTGATGCAGAGAGGTGAAAAAAATAAATCCAAGAAAAAAGATAAAATTCTTATTCTATCTAGTACTTTTGGAGAGGGACATCAACAAGTTGCCTACGCGGTCCGCGAGGCGGTACAATCGCGCCTGCCAGATGCAGAACCAGTTGTTGTGGATTTTATGGCAGTGGCTCATTCTTATTTATATCCCATTAGCCGCTATGTGTACATGAAAGGAATTAAAAAGCTCCCTAGCTTATATGGCTATTTTTATCAAAAAACACGGAGGGTGAATCCATTTTCAATCAAGTTAAACTCATTTCTTTCCACTGGAATGGGCCGAATGCTGAAATTGTTACAGGAAGTCCAGCCATCTATTGTTGTCAGTACGTTTCCGTTTGCTGCAGGTGTCATGTCCAAGTTAAAAGGGTGTGGGTTAACCAATATTCCCGCCGTGACCATTATCACCGATTATACCGATCATAGTTATTGGATTCACCCCTACACGGACCAATATATCGTTGGTTCAAGCCTGGTTCGTCATGCTTTAAACCGCCAAGGAATTGCAGATTCTAAAATCGCAGATACAGGAATCCCAATCAAATCAAAATTTTACGAGCATCATTCTCGTAAAGATCTATCTGTAAAATATGGACTGGATTTTGACTTGCCTACGATCATGGTGATGGGCGGGGGACACGGCATGATTCGCGATGGTTTATCGACCTTTCGCGAGCTGGATGCATTACCTCAACCCATACAACTTATCATTGTATGTGGTCACAATGAAAAATTACGACATCAGTTAAAAGAAGAATTAAAGGACTCAAAACATCGTATACATTTGACAGGATATATTGACTATGTTCATGAGCTCATGTCCATTTCAGATTTAATCATTACCAAACCTGGAGGAATAACGATTTCGGAAGCAATGGCGATGAAATTACCAATGTTGCTTTATAACCCACTTCCGGGGCAAGAACAAGATAATGCTCAATTTTTAGTGCAAGCGGGTGTGGCCATGCTGGCTGAAAATCTTACTGACTTAAGGAAAAAGCTCTTCCATCTATTATATACTCCAAAGTTCCTAATAGGTATGAAAGAGAGCGTTAAACGATTTCATATGAAAGGAACGAATTTTGGCGCTCTTGATGTGATTGTTCGAACGAAACAACAAAGCCTATCCTTGATTTTTACACCAGATATGGAAGTTGAAAAAGGTGAGCCAAGACTTGAAAGCACAGATTCTTTTGGCTAGATATGGTAGGGAATCGCTAAGTATTACGTGTTACAAAATGTTTTAATGAAGAAGAGATCGATAGATTGGTTCAATTATACCATGATCGTTTGAGTAAGTCTTTGTTATTTGTTGACATTGTTCTAATTTTTTGGCTCCTACAAGGCGATAAAGTGAAACGGGGAAGGAGAATGTAACATGGAGGAAGCTATATTTTGGACTTTGATCATTCTGTTCTTTGTGTATGGAATGATTCCATGGATGTGTACTGCTGTCTTGGGCTTCGGTGTATTCCGCAAGAGCCCGTCATGTCATGGGGTAGCCTTTACATTTGATGATGGACCTGACCCAAGATTTACACCTAAATTACTGGATCTCTTGAAAAAGTATAATGTAAGAGCGACATTTTTTGTCCTTGGTTCGAAAGCAGAAAAAAATCCTGAACTTATACGACGTATGAATCAAGAAGGACATTTAATTGGGCTCCATAATTATGTGCATCGAACAAACTGGTTTATGACACCTTGGACCATTTGCAGAGAACTAGACCGTTCAGCTTCCATCATCGAACAAATTACGGGTGTACGACCTATCTATTATCGTCCTCCGTGGGGATTGCTTAACCTTTTTGATTTTTTATTACGAAAGGAATTTCGAATCGTGTTGTGGTCTTTGATGGTAGGTGATTGGCGGAGTATAGGCGGAAGTGAAAAAATCAAGCGTAGATTAATGCACAAGATCAAAGGAGGGTCTGTCATTCTTTTACATGATAGCGGAGAAACGTGGGGAGCCAATCCAGACGCACCATTACACACCATCAAAGCTCTAGAAGATGTATTCCTAGATCTATCCCATCGAGGCTATACATGTGTACGAATAGACCAGATGCCCCCATTAGGAAAACAAGAATTAGCATCAGAAGTAAGCTGGAATAAGAAAGTAATGGTTTCTATATGGCTCAAATGGGAAAGAGTGTTTAATTGGTTATTTCATATCCATCCCATTGATGAAAATCATCCATTCCTAAACGTAAGAATACGTACTTATTGGGGTAAAACAGTTCAATTGTCAGACGGAGAAAAAATTCAAAGAGGAGACCGTATACTGGAACTACATTTTAATAATGAAGTGCTTTATAACATGGGAATCCATTCACGTTCTTCTATTCAATTAGCCATTCGAATGATTCGAACAACGGAACAATTATTACCGAAGACGCTGCCCATCATTTTAAATCATCCCAATTATGAAAAGATTAAGGCCCTATACGGGGTTTCTATGATCTATCGAGGAACAAAACAATTCGGGTTTAACGTTAATAACTTGCCAAGAGGACCATTCTCCTTCTTTACCAAAATATATTTGCGCTTATTAATGTCTGTCGTTCATCCTCAAGGAAAAGATAGGTTACAAAACAAAGTGGAACATCTTGTGCCAAAGATGTTGGTCATGTCGACAAAGGAACTTATGCGAAGATATCCCATTGAAAATCTTTAGATTGTTTATCCTAATAAACCTGGAGTAAAGGGGGATGAATCGCCCCCACTGACTGAGTTTCACTTCATTGCGAGTAAACTATTTTCGATTTTGAGGTGAGGAGATTTTGGATATTAAGGTTATGACCTATAACATTCACCATGGTAAAGGGAGTGATAAACAAACGGATCTTCATCGAATTACGGATATAATTGAAAAAAGTAAGGCAGATATCATTGGTCTAAACGAAGTGGATAGAAATTTTTCTAGGCGAAGTGACTATGAAGATCAGATTAGTTGGCTTGCAAAGCAATTAAACATGTATCAAGGTTTTAGTCCGTCCATCTCTTTATCGTCCAAAAGCCAGGCGAACGTTCGGGAATATGGAAATGCTCTTCTGTCTCGATATCCGATTATAACTAAAAAGAGTCATTCATTTCATTTAAAACCAGGCATAGCCGAACCAAGGTCCCTACTAGAAGCGTCCATTCAAATAAATGGAAAGTTAGTTCGATTTTATGTTACTCATTTAAGTTTAAATTCATTTCTTCATCGAAAGCAATCGAACTTTATCATCCATCAGCTTGACAAGTGTTCACATCCTATGATTATTATGGGTGATTGGAATATGAGACCGGGATCAAATAAATGGTGCAATATAACGAAAAAGTTTCAAGACGTTTGGAATCTTGCAGGCAGCGGGACAGGATTTACTTATCCATCAAAGAAGCCAAGAATAAGATTGGACTATCTTTTTGTGAGCCAAGATGTTCGAGTTGTTGACGTAGAACTTGTAAAAATTCTATCAATAGCCTCCGACCATTTGCCGTTAAAAGCGACACTTTCTCTTTATGAGCCAATTGGTTTGACTTTTAAACAAGATTCATTTCTCCTGTGAACAAATTGTGTATCCTATCATTCATATTAATTTGATATTTGTTCATAATAATAACTATACAAGCAAAATTCATTCTACAAAAGGAGAAAGATTGATGGCATCTGGACATTCTCAGAAAAAAAGAGTGATTTTACTCATGGTTGACACATTAATGGACTCTTCTTTACAAGCGGCATTAAATACCGGGAATGTTCCTGCCTTTCAATTTTTTATTGAAAAGGGTTGTTATTTCCCTGATGTTGTTAGTCCATTTCCAACTATGTCTGTTACCGTTGACAGTACATTATTAACGGGTGTTTACAGTGATAAACATAAAGTTCCAGGACTCGTTTGGTATAACCAAAAAGAAAAAAGAATCGTTAACTATGGCAGTCATGTGAGAGAACTATTTAAACTAGGACTAAAGCAATCCATGGAAGACATATTTTTCAATTTAAATCATGTTCATTTAAATAAGCAACATAAAACGATTCACGAAATCCTACATGATGAGGGAATGCAAACGTCATCCATCAATGCACTTTTATATAAAGGAAGTAACCCCAATGTATTAAAAATACCCTTTCTCTTATCCATGGTAACAGGAATGAATAAGAAGATAGAGGTTCAATCACCAGACTTACACTCATATGGAGCTTTTCGATGGCTAAATCCTGTCAAAAAGTACTCCTTTTCTTGGCAAAAATATGGTTTTAACGATAAATTTTCAGCGAACGAAGTGGGTTATCTTATCAATCAAAATAAACTACCACCTTTAACCATAACTTATTTTCCCAGTTTAGATCAAAGTGTACATAAAAATGGGAGGACGGATATAAAAGGAATACAAAAAGTGGATAAACAATTACAAAAAATCCTCAATCAGTATCCATCATGGGATGAGGCTTTGTCACATAACATATGGATTATTTCAGGAGACAATGGTCAAGCATGGATTAGTAGCAATAAAAAAGATGCATTAATTGACCTAAGAGATCTTTTGAATTCCTATCGAATCGGCAAATTAAAAAAGGGGGTTACACCTCAAGACGAAATCATTCTGTGTGTGAACGAAAGAATGTCTTTTATTTATACGCTGGACAATCAAAAAGCGCCTTTACAGGAAATCGCGAAAGTCCTGCAAAATGATCATCGAATTGATGTCATTGCCATTAAAAATGAAAAATCAGTAACTGTTACATCCGGAATACATGGAGGACATCTTCATTTTCATCCTGAAGGAAAATATGCTGATGAATATGAGCAATCTTGGTTCCTGGAAGGAAATACAGAAATATTAGATCTTACCCTCACGAATAAAACAGTGAAATATGGAGATTATCCTGATGCCCTAGCAAGGTTATATTCTTCCTTTTTCTCACATGAAGGGGAGTACCTCATTGTAAGTGCAAAACCCGGGCACGAATTTATAGGTGAAGGTTCTCCTACACATGTAGGTGGTGCAAGCCATGGGGGGTTACACAAGGAAGATTCCTTAGTGTCCATGATTGTTTGTGGCACTTCTTCAACGCCAAAGCACTTACGGATTATAGACTTTAAGGATTGGCTTTTATCGCTAGTTTAAGAAATCTACCATTTAAAGTAATCCTACCGGACAAAAGCAGAGTTTATTGTGAATGAAGCATGGGGCAATGGAAAAAATATTTATGCTCATGTTTATTGCTTTTTTCATGAATGTGTAAAATATTTCCTGAGGCTATTTTCTGGTATAAGAAAAACCAGGCAAAAACCGCCCGATCCTTTTTGGTTTGGCTGATAAACGGAGTCTGTTGATTTCCGCTCCAGGCACTCGCTTTCCGCGGGCGGTCGGGAGCCTCCTCGTCGCTACGCTGAGGCCACTAAAAAGTGCTTTTTCTGTTTAATAATGAAATTTCCGAAAAACCTAATCCCAAAATACCGCCGTTTTCCAATATAAAAGTGGGAGAGTTTAATCTATTTTACAAGTAATTTTATACTGAAAGTGGGGATGGATTTTTCAGGAATTTGCTTTTCATAAAATTTCACGGACTTTTTCAGTGGCTTCGCTACGCTCCTGCGGGGTCTCCCTTGATCCGCTTTTCCCGCAGGACTTTGAAATAGCTTCTTTGAAATAACATCGCACGAAGGAAATGCGTATGCATTTTCGAGGAGTCGGTGCCTTCCGCTCCAATCAACAGGGTGCAAGAACTGAATTAAGCATAGTTTATCTAGGCCTTTCTCATTTACTGGTATTTACCGGGCGATAGACACCTCTATCAACCAGATTTTTCCCTTTTACTGGTACTTACCGGGCGTTAGACACCTCTATCAACCTGGTTTTTCCCTTTTACTGGTACTTATCGGACGATAGACACCTCTATCAACCTGGTTTTTCCCTTTTACTGGTATTTACCGGGCGATAGACAGTTCTATCAACCAGATTTTTCCCTTTTACTGGTATTTACCGGGCGTTAGACACCTCTATCAACCAGATTTTTCCCTTTTACTGGTACTTACCGGGTGATAGACACCTCTATCAACCTGGTTTTTCCCTTTTACTGGTACTTACCGGGTGATAGACACCTCTATCAACCAGGTTTTTCCCTTTTATTGGTATCTACTGAGCGATAAGTTAACATATAAAAACCCACCAAGAATGTTTCATTCCTGCTGGGTTTGATTTTATGATCCCATTTCTGTTTCTTCCTTTGTAATTCTCCAGTCATGGGTATAAATATTAAAGCTTTGGTTCCGAATAAACCCTACTGTCGTGATCCCAAGATTGTCGGCCATCTCGCTTTGGCGCCTGCGGGGTCTCCCCTGCCCCGTACTCCCGCAGGACTTTGAATTAGCTTCATTGAAACAACACCGCACGAAGGAAATGCGAGCATTTTCGAGGAGTCTTCGCCGCCTTCAACAGACAAGGTTCAGAGCAATAAACAAAAAAGGGTGTTCCTAAAAGCTATACTTTTGGGACACCCTCAATTATCGAAGTTCAGATATAAATTCTGATAGTACAAGAAAAGCGCACACGCCCTTCGGAACAAGCAACAACTGCTTGTTTGTGCGAAGCAAATTCACAGAAGCTTTCCTTTGTGCTCATCGGCGTACGGACTGGAGGCCCTTCGACTAAAGATAAAGGAAACACGGTGAGGGTTGCGAGCAATTGTTGACTTATCGTAGGGAGAAGGACGAAGTACGCTAGTCGATAGGGCGCTTCTCGCTAGACAGTTATCGAAGTTCAGATATAAATTCTGATAGCATAAGAAAAGCGCAAGCGCCCTTGGTCATCGACGCAAGGAGGTGGACTAAAGCCGAGTGAGATAAAGGAGAGTCGAAAGACGGTAGTCTTTCGTTCTCGACAATCCGTAGACGAGGCGAGGAAGCGACGTAGTCGAGAGGGCGATCCTCGAAAAAAGCTATCGCTTTTCCTTCGTGCGAGGCTATGCTTCCTTATTTTTTGTAAATATATGTATTATTTTCTAATAATTTTTATTCACTTTTTTAACAACAAATAACATCTTTAATTTTGAATACAAAAAAGCCTCTCAGTGTACTAAGAACATCGAGAGGCTTTTTGATTTTATAATTTCGGCACCAAATTGGCATCAATTATGATTAATTCATCAGTTAACTCTTGATATATCAAGGTGTTATCTGGTGAATTACATCATGCCGCCCATTCCACCCATGCCGCCCATGTCAGGCATTCCGCCACCGGCACCAGCTGGTTCTGGCTTGTCAGCAACAACCGCTTCAGTTGTTAAGAACATTGCCGCTACGGATGCAGCGTTTTGAAGGGCTGAACGAGTTACTTTTGTTGGGTCAACAATACCGGCGTCGATCATGTTTACCCACTCGCCCGTTGCAGCGTTGAAGCCGGTGCCAACTTCTTCGCGCTTTAAGCGGTCAACGATGACAGAGCCTTCAAGGCCAGCGTTTGCAGCGATTGTGCGAACTGGTTCTTCCATTGCACGAAGGACAATGTTGACACCTGTAGCTTCGTCGCCTTCCGCTTTCACTTGAGCTACTTTGTTGTAGACGTTAAGCAGAGCTACACCGCCGCCGGATACGATTCCTTCTTCAACAGCAGCACGAGTCGAGTTCAATGCATCTTCAATGCGAAGTTTGCGTTCTTTTAGTTCTGTTTCCGTTGCAGCACCAACTTTGATCACGGCAACGCCGCCAGCCAGTTTTGCAAGACGTTCTTGTAATTTTTCACGGTCAAATTCAGAAGTTGTTTCTTCCAATTGAACACGGATTTGGTTAACACGGGCAGCGATTGCAGCTGAATCTCCGGCACCTTCTACGATCGTGGTGTTTTCTTTTGAAACGACAACTTTTGCAGCGCGTCCTAAAGAATCGATTGTAGCCGATTTAAGGTCGCGGCCAAGCTCTTCAGTGATCACTTCCCCGCCAGTTAATGCAGCAATATCTTCAAGCATTGCTTTGCGACGGTCGCCGAAGCCAGGAGCTTTTACAGCAACTGCATTGAACGTTCCGCGAAGTTTGTTTACCACTAATGTAGCAAGTGCTTCACCTTCAACATCTTCAGCAATTAGCAATAATGGTTTGCCTTGTTGCACAACCTGCTCAAGAACAGGAAGAATTTCCTGAATGCTAGAGATTTTTTTATCCGTAATTAAGATATATGGATTTTCTAAAACAGCTTCCATTTTATCTGAATCAGTTACCATGTATGGAGAAGCATAGCCGCGGTCAAATTGCATACCTTCTACTACATCCAATTCAGTTGTGAAGCCTTTGGATTCTTCGATCGTAATAACACCATCGTTGCCTACGCGCTCCATTGCTTCAGCAATCAATTGTCCAACTTCTTCGTCAGCAGCAGAAATGGCAGCTACTTGAGCAATTGATGCTTTGCTTTCGATTGGCTTTGAAATGGCTTTTAATTCTTCAACAGCAGTGGCTACTGCTCTTTCGATGCCTTTGCGGATTCCCATTGGGTTTGCACCAGCTGTTACGTTTTTAAGACCTTCGCGGATCATGGCTTGCGCAAGAACAGTTGCCGTTGTTGTACCATCACCAGCAACATCGTTTGTTTTGCTTGCAACTTCAGCAACAAGCTTTGCACCCATATTTTCAAAAGCGTCTTCTAACTCGATTTCTTTTGCAATCGTAACACCGTCATTTGTGATCAGCGGTGAACCGAATTTTTTCTCAAGAACTACATTGCGTCCTTTTGGTCCAAGCGTTACTTTTACAGCATTTGCAAGAGCATCTACACCGCGAAGCATTGCACGGCGAGCTTCTTCACTAAACATAATTTCTTTAGCCATTGTTCAAAAAACCTCCTTGAGTATTTTTAAACTTTTATCATTATGGACGTTTACGTCGATTACTCGCCTACAACAGCAAGAATATCGTTTTCGCGCAAAATTAAGTATTCGGTTCCTTGGTATTTCACTTCAGTACCAGAGTATTTTGAGAAGATAATGCGATCGCCTACAGAAACTTCAAGTGCAACGCGCTCTCCATTGTCAAGGACGCGACCCGTACCAACGGCAACAACTTTCCCTTCCTGAGGCTTCTCTTTAGCTGAGTCCGGTAATACGATACCGCTTGCAGTTTTTTCTTCTGATTCAACAAGCTCAATCACAATGCGATCACCTAATGGTCTTAACAATTCAAACAACCTCCTCAAATAGATATGTTATTCAGTATTATTAGCACTCACTACACTTGAGTGCTAACACAATTATTATAATAATGAATCGAATGATCTTTTGCAAGTGTGAAGCAAAATTTTTTTCAAAAAAATTAACAAACCAAAACGATATTTAGACACCTTTAAAAGGTGTTTAACTAATGGATTCTATACTTATTTCGGGGCGAAAGCGCTTCTATTTGAAAGATCGGCTATTTTAAGAGTAGAATGGTTTATAGTGCAGAAATTATTTTGTGAATTTGAAGGAGACAGGAAGTTTGAAAAGAGAATATTGGATGATTTTAATTGTATATATTGCCATGCAATTTTCTAGTTTTGCTGGGATCCCTCTTATGTCATTGATTCTCAACCTGCTTGGTAAAAGTCAACGACTTGCCGTTCCTTATTGGCTGATCATTAGTTTCAGCATTGGACTCGCCATTACTCTGTTTCTTTTGCGCAAAGAAATGCGCGCAGCAAATACCGAACGTGCGGGCAGCACCTTAAGCCGCTCGGTGGTGTGGGCCGTTTTCGGCATATTTCTTGCCCTTTTTGCTCAATCGCTTGCTGCAAATATTGAGCGGCTAATTGGCGTTCCAATGGGTTCCGAAAACACCCAGCAAATCCTGAAAATCATTAATACCTTTCCATTAGCAATTTTGGTCAGCTCGATTTTCGGTCCGATCCTTGAAGAAATTGTGTTCCGGAAAATTTTATTTGGAACTCTTTATAAACGATTTAACTTCTTCATTTCTGCGATTACAAGTTCTGTTATCTTTGCGCTTGCCCACATGGAACCGCAGCATATCCTGCTGTATTCCTCTATGGGATTTACGTTCGCCTATCTTTATATTCGAACAAAGCATATTGCTGTTCCTATTTTTGCCCATGTCGCCATGAACACGCTCGTCGTTTTAATTCAATCCGCTTACCGGAATGATATTGAAAAATTCATTCGCGATACTGAGCGTGTGCAATATTTTATTGGAGGATTTTTATGAGACAGTCACCCATGTTTTCGGGCTTTGTTTATCTCTTGCTTGGAGCTTTATTCACATACTTTGCCATTCAGGATGTTCAGCAAAACGGCTGGGGCTTTTTTGCTTACTTGCTCGTGATTCTCGCTACCTTCGATCTCGGGTCGGGACTCAAAGTCATTTTGTTTTCCATTTCTAAAAATAAAAGCAACAAATAGGCCTCTTATCCTCAAGGATAAAAGGCCTTTTTTTATATTATCAGAATTTATATCTTAACTTCGATAACTGTCTAGCGCAAGCGCCCTATCGACTACGTCGATAACCAAGGGCGCTTGCGCTTTTCTTACTGCTCCTGTTCGATTTCTTCTGTCGGGTAATGCTTTAAAAAGTATACTAGTGACTGCAATTCAACAGCCAAATCGATATGATGAACCCGGATCGATGGAGGAACATTTAATCTTGCAGGAGTGAAATTTAAAATTCCTTTTATATTGGCTTTGACCAAATGATCGGTTATCATTTGTGCTACAGGCGCGGGAACCGTCAAAATGGCCACCTGAATATCCTCAGCCTTCAAATGTTCCTCCAGCTGATCCATTGGATAGACCGGAACATCGCCAATCTTTGTACCTATTTTCTTTGGATCGACATCGAAGGCACACTCAATTTTCGTGTTATTATTTTTCAAAAAATTATAGTTTAAAAAAGCAGTGCCGAGATTACCAACCCCAATCAAGGCCACTTTTGTCAACTCATCCTGATCGAGCGTTTTCCGAAAAAAGGACAGCAAATAGTTAACATTATAGCCATATCCTTTTTTTCCCAAAGCACCAAAATAGGAAAAATCACGGCGAATCGTGGCCGAATCTACTTTTACGGCCTCACTTAACTCCGCTGACGATACCCTTTGTTTTCCAGAAGAATGAAGATGATTTAAAAATCGATAGTACAATGGCAGACGCTTCGCTGTCGCTTGTGGAATCTTCATCGTATCATTATTCATAAGTCCCTCTCCCCCAATGTAACAAATTCTCAACAGTTAAATTTGTTCAGTCCTTTTAAAATCACCGTTCTTACCGCCTGTTTTTTCAACAAGGTAAGTGGCGCCAATGACCATCCCTTTGTCTACCGCCTTGCACATGTCATACACCGTTAAGGCGCATACAGATGCAGCTGTTAGCGCTTCCATTTCCACACCTGTATTCCCTTTCGTTTTAACCGATGCGTTAATCATTAATTTATATTGATTCACTTTGGTTTTTTCCCAAGAAAAAGAAACATTTATTCCGGTTAACGGGATGGGGTGGCACATCGGAATGATTTCCCATGTCTTTTTGGCAGCCATTACCGCTGCAACTTGAGCAACCGCCAATACATCGCCCTTTTTCATCTCATTTTGGGTAATCTTTTCATAAATTTCTTTACTTACTGTTATACTTGAATGGGCGAGTGCTGTCCTTGCCGTTTCAGGCTTATCACTAACATCCACCATTTTCGCTCTGCCTTCTTCATTAAAATGTGTAAATTCAGTCATATTTAATTCCTCCATACAAATCATACACTATTTTGCCCTCTATGTGTGAAACTTTGAACGAATTAATCAATCTATTTGCCTCTCAAGCAGCCGCATTTCGACTTTATTGCTGTCAATCAAGGAATACGGTACACTAATTTTAAGTAATTGAGGTGAAAAAAATGATATTGTTACAAGTCAATCAACTTTCAAAATATTTTGGGGCTGACCTTATTTTATCGAATATAAAGCTAGAATTACAAACTCGGGACCGCGTTGCTTTAGTGGGTCGCAATGGAGCTGGAAAATCAACATTATTAAAAATAATTGCGGGACAGATTTCGTACGATAGCGGTGAAATCATCAAACCGAAGGAAGTAAGTATTGGCTATTTGGCTCAAGATACGGGTTTAGAATCCCATCTATCCATTTGGGAAGAAATGCTGACCGTTTTTACTGACCTTCAAAAGATGGAAAAATCGCTAAGAAAATTAGAAGAAAGCATGGCTGATCCTGCTATCCATGAGAATCAGGAACGCTATGAAAAAATTCTTAAAGAATATGACCAGCTGCAAATAAAGTTTAAAGAACTTGGCGGCTATCAGTACGAAGCAGACATCCGCTCGGTGCTGCACGGCTTGAATTTTCACAATCATTCTTTGATGATTTCAAGTTTAAGCGGCGGGCAGAAAACCCGGCTGGCATTGGGAAAACTGCTGCTGACAAAGCCGGATATTTTAATTTTGGACGAGCCGACCAACCATTTGGATATTGACACCCTTTCCTGGCTCGAACAATATTTGCAAAGCTATGATGGTGCCATTTTAATTGTTTCCCATGACCGCTATTTTCTCGACAAAGTCGTGAATATCGTTTATGAAGCTTCCCGCCGGCAAATAAGGAAATATCCTGGAAACTACAGTTCTTACTTGGAGCAAAAAGCTGCCAATTATGAACGGGAAATGAGGCTTTATGAAAAGCAGCAACAGGAAATTGCGGATTTACAAGATTTTATTCAGCGAAATTTGACGCGAGCCTCAACAACTAAAAGAGCTCAAAGCAGACGTAAGAAATTAGAGAAAATGGAAATTCTAGATCGTCCGTTAGGGATTGAAAAATCCGCTTCCTTCTCCTTTGAGATTGAGCGGCAAAGCGGCAATGATGTTCTGAAGGTTGAGAACCTGACGATCGGTTACCGTGAAAAAATATCCGGCAATCTTTCCTTTCACGTAACTCGCGGAGAAAGCATTGCCTTGGTAGGCCCAAATGGAATTGGAAAATCCACACTTTTAAAAACAATTATTCAAAAACTCCCTTCTCTTTCTGGTTCGATTCATTACGGTTCCAATGTTTCAATAGGCTATTACGATCAGGAACAAGCCGATTTGACTTCAAATAAACGTGTCCTGAATGAGCTGTGGGACGACTTTCCGTTAAAACCAGAAAAAGAAATCAGAACAGTGCTGGGAAATTTCTTGTTCTCAGGGGATGATGTTTTAAAAATTGTCTCCACATTAAGCGGCGGTGAAAAGGCACGACTGGCCCTTGCCAAACTGATGCTGGAGAAGGCAAATGTTCTTATTTTAGATGAGCCAACGAACCACCTTGATCTTGACAGCAAAGAAGTTCTCGAAAATGCTCTCATCGATTATCCAGGAACGATCCTGTTTGTTTCGCATGATCGCTATTTTATCAATCGAATTGCGACAAAAGTGTTGGAATTACACCCGGATAGCTGCAGTGAATTCCTTGGCGATTATGATTACTATGTTGAAAAGAAAAAAGAAATCGAAGAACTTGCAGCACTTGAAAAAACAGCTTCTTCCCAAGTGACCGTGGTCTCGGTATCTCCGGAAAAAGCGAATTATCAACAGGACAAGGAAAACAAAAAGCTAGAACGGCAAAGAAAAAGACGGCTGGAAGAAATTGAAGCGAAAATCGAGCAGCTTGAAGAGCAAATTAGCAGCAATGAACAGCAATTGTGCGAACCGGAGATTTTTCAGGATCACGAAAAGATTTTGGATCTAACAGAGCAAAACGACAAAGCGAAAATGGAACTTGAAATCTTAATGGAAGAATGGACTGAGCTGGCTGATTAAATTTGAAAGCGGGATGACGAATCCCGCTTTTCCACATTTTTATTCACAGTTTAAATAGTTATTCGGCAATCTTCTACTCACTTTTCCACATTATCCACAGAATACACTCTATTTATCCACATCATCCACAGTTTGCGGTTTGTTTATCAACCATTACCTGCTTTTTACTAAGTTAAATTATCCACAAAAAAAACCCTCCATGCACTTAACAGATCGGCAAAATGAAACAATCCATTGTACTGCATGGTGCAGGCTTAAGAAAAATGGTATTCAATTTAAATTGAGAGCAGCACCTCTTGCTTTAATCATTGTATTTTTCAATTTCCAGCCCGGGATTGGCATTTAACGATAAATCTGCTCTTTTTCCTTTTTCAAACATCACACTTCCAGCTGCGGCAATCATTGCGGCATTGTCTGTGCATAAAGACAACGGCGGAATCACCAGTTCAATGGAGGGCATCTCCGCAAAAGCTTCTGTCAGTGCTGCCCTTAGTCCTTTATTTGCCGCAACACCGCCCGCCAATAAAACTTGTTTTACGTTGTATTCTCCAGCTGCCTTAACAGTTTTCTTCACTAGCACATCAATCACACTAGCTTGAAAGCTTGCTGCGAGGTCTTTCGGCTCGATTTTTTCACCGCGCTGTTCTGCATTATGAACCGTGTTGATCACTGCAGATTTTAATCCGCTGAAGCTAAAGTCATACGAATTCTCCTCTAACCACGCTCTTGGAAGCTCAATTACCGGGTTCCCCTCTTGTGCAAGCCGGTCAATGTGCGGTCCTCCAGGATAAGGCATATTTAATGTTCTCGCTACTTTGTCATACGCCTCGCCTGCCGCATCATCCCGCGTTTCTCCAATGACTTCAAAATGTCCATGCTGTTTCATATAAACTAACTCGGTATGCCCTCCTGAAACAACGAGCGCCAGCAGCGGGAATTTCATTTCTTTGATCAGCCTGTTGGCATAAATATGACCGGCTATATGGTGTACTGGCACAAGCGGAATTTGATGAGCAAATGCCAGTGCCTTCGCCGCGTTCACGCCAATTAGGAGTGCACCGACTAACCCTGGCCCCTCTGTAACAGCGATCGCATCCAGCTGTGAAAAATTAATGTTGGCCTCGCTCATCGCTGCCTCAAGGACGATCGTAATTTGCTCCACATGATGGCGCGAAGCAATTTCCGGAACAACCCCGCCAAACCGCTTATGGCTTTCAATTTGGGATGCCACAACATTGGCGGCGATTTCTCGGCCATTTTTTATAATCGCTACGGCAGTTTCATCGCAGCTCGATTCAAGTCCCATAATCCATTGATCTTTTTTCATAATCTCACCCACATTATTAATGCATCTTCTTGATTATCCGTATAATAATTTTTACGGATTGCACCGTCTCGAAATCCCAATTTTCGATAAAGGGACTGTGCGATATAATTGGTCATCCGGACTTCAAGGGTCATACTTTTTGCGCCCCTATCTCTTGCTACACTCATTAAATTTCGCATTAAAGCTTCTCCAAGTTTTTTCCCTCTGTATTCAGGCAGGATCGCCACATTGGTCACATGCGCCTCATCCGCAACAATCCACACTCCGCAATATCCAATAAGCCTGCTGCTTTGTTCGATCACAATATAAACAGCAAACTTATTATGTTTCATCTCATTATTAAAGGCTTCCCGACTCCACGGGGTAGTGAAGGAGGCTTGCTCAATCTCTACGACCTGGTCAATATCCTCTTCCCTCATAAAGCGAAAAACAATTGATTCTTCCATTATTCCATTTTCCTATTCTGTTTATTTTTGCGTTTTTGCTTCCAGCCATTTTGCCTCGGCTTCGGCTAATCGAATATAATTCGGAACAAAGGTATGAACGTTCTCACCCGGCTTATCTTTTCCTATAATAGCAAGCTCAGATGGACGCGGATTTTGCTCCGTTATTGCCGCAAAAACTGCCTGGCGGCCAAGCACTGCTTCAATTGTACTTCGATGCAGTTCTACATCGCTGCCGACAAACAAAATTTGTTGAGACCGGCTTTTTAGCTCTTCAGCCCAGTTTGTAAGCAAGAGAATTTTATCTTTCTCAACTGTTTTAAACATATGATTTTCATATTGAAAAAGCCCCGTATATACTTGTCCTCTTCTTGCATCAAAAAGAGGTGATACATAGCCATTAAAATAGCGCCCTGTTCCTGCGGCAAGAATTTCAAGACTTGAAACACCAACAAGCGGTACATTCAAGGACCATGCCAGCGTTTTAGCAATGGTTACTCCTATCCTTACCCCAGTATACGAACCAGGTCCCTTGGCTACAACAATTTTTGTTAAATCATTCGGTTCTCTTTCGCAGTCCTTCATAAGCGTTTGAATAGCCGGCATAATGCGGATGGAGTGGTTTTTTTTCAAGTTAGTAATATATTCGCCAAGCACCTTATCTTCATCAATGAGCGCTACTCCTAATGGATTATTAGAAGTATCAATCGCTAATATCGTCATGAAAAAATCTCCTTACATAGTTGCTGGTATCTTATTCCTTTTGGATTGAATACAATCTTTCTTCTCTGTTCGCCTTCATGGTATAAATAAATGTCAAGTCTCTCTGCCGGCAACTGTTCCTTGATTAAATGTGCCCATTCTACAACTGTAATGCCTTCTCCTTCGAAGTATTCATCAAACCCTAAATCCTCCAAAGAATCTTCTAATCGATAAACATCCATATGATAAAGCGGCAGCCGGCCATGATACTCTTTTATAATTGTAAATGTTGGACTATTCACATTACGCTTAATTTCCAGTCCTTTGGCCAACCCTTTCGTAAACGTTGTTTTTCCGGCACCCAGGTCTCCTTCAAGCGTGATGACATCACCTGGCTGCAGCAGCTTTGCCAATCTTTCAGCAAATTGGGTTGTTTCCTCTGAACCGGCTGTAATGATTTCATACTGATTCATGTTTTTATCACCTTTACTATTGCCTGAGTTGAGCATTTCTAAGCCAGGCTGTATTTCACGTGCAAAAAAACCTTAGGATTACTCCTAAGGATTCCTCATCTATATGTAGTTTACATGATTTTAGTCATTTGAGCAAAAATGCCAAGATTTTTAACACTAAATACTCTATTTTAGGTCTAATGAGACTTTCATGACGACCGTTTTTTGAGATTATTGCGTTTTTTGGGCTTCATGGGTCTTGCAGTTAATTATTTTTCCAATAAAAAGAAATAGGCTGAAACGAATGTTTCAGCCTTCATTCAAAAATGGATTATTGCGGGGGCAGGATTTGAACCTGCGACCTTCGGGTTATGAGCCCGACGAGCTACCGGACTGCTCCACCCCGCGACAATAAAAAATATTGAATTGATCCATGCACTTGTAACGCAATGGACTGTCCTCAACTCAGAAAGCTCATTCAAGATGCTGTTCGTTGAGTACAACTCGCAGCTGATTCAACGATGCTATGCTCGTTGCTCCACCCCGCGACAATAAAAAGTATTGAATTGATCCATGCACTTGTAATGCAATGGACTGTCCTCAACTCAGAAAGCTCATTCAAGATGCTGTTCGTTGAGTACAACTCGCAGCTGATTCAACGATGCTATGCTCGTTGCTCCACCCCGCGATAATATAATATGTTTAACAACCAAAAACAGCCTGGCAACGTCCTACTCTCACAGGAACTTGCGTTCCAACTACCATCGGCGCTGAGAAGCTTAACTTCCGTGTTCGGTATGGGAACGGGTGTGACCTTCTCGCCATTGCCGCCAGATTATTAACAAGACATATTTTATTATAATGTCTTTTTTAATTTTTTTAAGAGAAAAATGAAAATTCATTCCCTCAAAACTAGGTAATCAAGAAGAAGGAAGCGAAGAACGAGTTCGCATATCAAATAAATTGGTTAAGTCCTCGATCGATTAGTATCAGTCAGCTCCACACGTCACCGCGCTTCCACCTCTGACCTATCAACCTGATCATCTTTCAGGGATCTTACTTAGCTTTAGCTAAAAGGAAATCTCATCTTGAGGGGGGCTTCATGCTTAGATGCTTTCAGCACTTATCCCGTCCGCACATAGCTACCCAGCGATGCCTTTGGCAAGACAACTGGTACACCAGCGGTGCGTCCATCCCGGTCCTCTCGTACTAAGGACAGCTCCTCTCAAATTTCCTGCGCCCACGACGGATAGGGACCGAACTGTCTCACGACGTTCTGAACCCAGCTCGCGTACCGCTTTAATGGGCGAACAGCCCAACCCTTGGGACCGACTACAGCCCCAGGATGCGATGAGCCGACATCGAGGTGCCAAACCTCCCCGTCGATGTGGACTCTTGGGGGAGATAAGCCTGTTATCCCCGGGGTAGCTTTTATCCGTTGAGCGATGGCCCTTCCATGCGGAACCACCGGATCACTAAGCCCGACTTTCGTCCCTGCTCGACTTGTAGGTCTCGCAGTCAAGCTCCCTTGTGCCTTTACACTCTACGAATGATTTCCAACCATTCTGAGGGAACCTTTGGGCGCCTCCGTTACTCTTTAGGAGGCGACCGCCCCAGTCAAACTGCCCACCTGACACTGTCTCCCACCCCGATTTTAGGGGTGCGGGTTAGAATTTCAATACAGCCAGGGTAGTATCCCACCGACGCCTCCACCGAAGCTAGCGCTCCGGCTTCTACGGCTCCTACCTATCCTGTACAAGCTGTACCGAAATTCAATATCAGGCTACAGTAAAGCTCCACGGGGTCTTTCCGTCCTGTCGCGGGTAACCTGCATCTTCACAGGTACTATAATTTCACCGAGTCTCTCGTTGAGACAGTGCCCAGATCGTTACGCCTTTCGTGCGGGTCGGAACTTACCCGACAAGGAATTTCGCTACCTTAGGACCGTTATAGTTACGGCCGCCGTTTACTGGGGCTTCAATTCAGAGCTTCGCTTACGCTAACCCCTCCTCTTAACCTTCCAGCACCGGGCAGGCGTCAGCCCCTATACTTCGCCTTGCGGCTTCGCAGAGACCTGTGTTTTTGCTAAACAGTCGCCTGGGCCTATTCACTGCGGCTCTTCGGGGCGTAAACCCCAAAGAGCACCCCTTCTCCCGAAGTTACGGGGTCATTTTGCCGAGTTCCTTAACGAGAGTTCTCTCGCTCACCTTAGGATTCTCTCCTCGCCTACCTGTGTCGGTTTGCGGTACGGGCACCTTTCATCTCGCTAGAGGCTTTTCTTGGCAGTGTGGAATCAGGAACTTCGGTACTCAATTTCCCTCCCCGTCACAGCTCGAGCCTATTGTCAGCGGGATTTGCCTCACTGACAGCCTAACTGCTTGGACGCGGCATTCCGGCGCCGCGCTTGCCCTATCCTCCTGCGTCCCCCCATTGCTCAAACGATAAAGAGGTGGTACAGGAATATCAACCTGTTGTCCATCGCCTACGCCTTTCGGCCTCGGCTTAGGTCCCGACTAACCCTGAGCGGACGAGCCTTCCTCAGGAAACCTTAGGCATTCGGTGGATGAGATTCTCACTCATCTTTCGCTACTCATACCGGCATTCTCACTTCTAAGCGCTCCACCAGTCCTTACGGTCTGACTTCAACGCCCTTAGAACGCTCTCCTACCGCGGACACCAACGGTGTCCACCCACAGCTTCGGTGATACGTTTAGCCCCGGTACATTTTCGGCGCAGAGTCACTCGACCAGTGAGCTATTACGCACTCTTTAAATGGTGGCTGCTTCTAAGCCAACATCCTGGTTGTCTAAGCAACTCCACATCCTTTTCCACTTAACGTATACTTTGGGACCTTAGCTGGTGGTCTGGGCTGTTTCCCTTTTGACTACGGATCTTATCACTCGCAGTCTGACTCCCACGGATAAGTCTTTGGCATTCGGAGTTTGTCTGAATTCGGTAACCCGATGAGGGCCCCTAGTCCAAACAGTGCTCTACCTCCAAGACTCTTACTACGTGAGGCTAGCCCTAAAGCTATTTCGGAGAGAACCAGCTATCTCCAAGTTCGATTGGAATTTCTCCGCTACCCACACCTCATCCCCGCACTTTTCAACGTGCGTGGGTTCGGGCCTCCAGTAGGTGTTACCCTACCTTCACCCTGGACATGGGTAGATCACCTGGTTTCGGGTCTACGACCACATACTCATTCGCCCTGTTCAGACTCGCTTTCGCTGCGGCTCCGTCTCTTCAACTTAACCTTGCATGTAATCGTAACTCGCCGGTTCATTCTACAAAAGGCACGCCATTACGCAAAAACGCGCTTTGACTACTTGTAGGCACACGGTTTCAGGAACTGTTTCACTCCCCTTCCGGGGTGCTTTTCACCTTTCCCTCACGGTACTGGTTCACTATCGGTCACTAGGGAGTATTTAGCCTTGGGAGATGGTCCTCCCTGCTTCCGACCGGATTTCACGTGTCCGGCCGTACTCAGGATCCACTCAGGAGGGAACGAAGTTTCAACTACAGGGCTTTTACCTTCTATGGCGGATCTTTCCAGATCGCTTCATTTACCCCGTTCCTTTGTAACTCCATGTAGAGTGTCCTACAACCCCGAAAGGCAAGCCTTTCGGTTTGGGCTGTTCCCGTTTCGCTCGCCGCTACTTGGGGAATCGCGTTTGCTTTCTCTTCCTCCGGGTACTTAGATGTTTCAGTTCCCCGGGTCTGCCTTCAATACCCTATGGATTCAGGTAAAGATACTGTTCCATTACGAACAGTGGGTTCCCCCATTCGGAAATCTCCGGATCAAAGCTTACTTACAGCTCCCCGAAGCATATCGGTGTTAGTCCCGTCCTTCATCGGCTCCTAGTGCCAAGGCATCCACCGTGCGCCCTTTCTAACTTAACCATCGACAAATGATCAGCTTCTGCTGATTTGTCTTAGTTTCTCTCTATTAATAGAGAATACCTAAAAAAGCGATTACTCGGTTCTTACTCTTGACTTCTTCTATACGATTATCTAGTTTTCAAAGAACGAATGCTTTGAAGGATTATTCCTTCAAAACTAAACAAACAAAATACGCGTTCCAACAATCAACCAACGATTTGATGTTCTTGCGAACATTTTCCTTAGAAAGGAGGTGATCCAGCCGCACCTTCCGATACGGCTACCTTGTTACGACTTCACCCCAATCATCTGTCCCACCTTAGGCGGCTGGCTCCTTACGGTTACCCCACCGACTTCGGGTGTTACAAACTCTCGTGGTGTGACGGGCGGTGTGTACAAGGCCCGGGAACGTATTCACCGCGGCATGCTGATCCGCGATTACTAGCGATTCCGGCTTCATGCAGGCGAGTTGCAGCCTGCAATCCGAACTGAGAATGGTTTTATGGGATTGGCTCAACCTCGCGGTCTCGCAGCCCTTTGTACCATCCATTGTAGCACGTGTGTAGCCCAGGTCATAAGGGGCATGATGATTTGACGTCATCCCCACCTTCCTCCGGTTTGTCACCGGCAGTCACCTTAGAGTGCCCAACTGAATGCTGGCAACTAAGATCAAGGGTTGCGCTCGTTGCGGGACTTAACCCAACATCTCACGACACGAGCTGACGACAACCATGCACCACCTGTCACTCTGTCCCCCGAAGGGGAAAATCCTATCTCTAGGAGTGTCAGAGGATGTCAAGACCTGGTAAGGTTCTTCGCGTTGCTTCGAATTAAACCACATGCTCCACCGCTTGTGCGGGCCCCCGTCAATTCCTTTGAGTTTCAGCCTTGCGGCCGTACTCCCCAGGCGGAGTGCTTAATGCGTTAGCTGCAGCACTAAAGGGCGGAAACCCTCTAACACTTAGCACTCATCGTTTACGGCGTGGACTACCAGGGTATCTAATCCTGTTTGCTCCCCACGCTTTCGCGCCTCAGCGTCAGTTACAGACCAGAAAGCCGCCTTCGCCACTGGTGTTCCTCCACATCTCTACGCATTTCACCGCTACACGTGGAATTCCGCTTTCCTCTTCTGCACTCAAGTCCCCCAGTTTCCAATGACCCTCCACGGTTGAGCCGTGGGCTTTCACATCAGACTTAAAGGACCGCCTGCGCGCGCTTTACGCCCAATAATTCCGGACAACGCTTGCCACCTACGTATTACCGCGGCTGCTGGCACGTAGTTAGCCGTGGCTTTCTGGTTAGGTACCGTCAAGGTACCGGCAGTTACTCCGATACTTGTTCTTCCCTAACAACAGAGTTTTACGACCCGAAGGCCTTCATCACTCACGCGGCGTTGCTCCGTCAGACTTTCGTCCATTGCGGAAGATTCCCTACTGCTGCCTCCCGTAGGAGTCTGGGCCGTGTCTCAGTCCCAGTGTGGCCGATCACCCTCTCAGGTCGGCTACGCATCGTCGCCTTGGTGAGCCGTTACCTCACCAACTAGCTAATGCGCCGCGGGCCCATCTGTAAGTGACAGTCGAAACCGTCTTTTAGCTTTTCCTCATGCGAGGAAAAGATTGATCCGGTATTAGCTCCGGTTTCCCGAAGTTATCCCAGTCTTACAGGCAGGTTGCCCACGTGTTACTCACCCGTCCGCCGCTAATCACCGAAAGCAAGCTCCCGGTGATTCGCTCGACTTGCATGTATTAGGCACGCCGCCAGCGTTCGTCCTGAGCCAGGATCAAACTCTCCGAAGAATTTGATATAGCTCATTTTAAATTAACGTTGGCTGATGCTGCTTCCTAATGATAAGCAAACATCATGATTTTTGTTGACGTATTGTTTGTTTAGTTTTCAAAGAACAATCTTTATTGGAGCGGGTGATGGGAATCGAACCCACGACATCAGCTTGGAAGGCTGGAGTTTTACCATTAAACTACACCCGCATATAAATCAACATTATTCAAATGGTCGGGAAGACAGGATTCGAACCTGCGACCCCTTGGTCCCAAACCAAGTGCTCTACCAAGCTGAGCTACTTCCCGCAATATGGCGCGCCCGAAAGGAGTCGAACCCATAACCTTCTGATCCGTAGTCAGACGCTCTATCCAATTGAGCTACGGGCGCATCGTTTGAAACCAACTTTTATATTATACGACTTCACCTTTGTCATGTCAATAACTTTTTAATTAAATTTGGTGCGGCCGAGAGGACTTGAACCTCCACGGTGTTGCCACCACTAGGCCCTCAACCTAGCGCGTCTGCCATTCCGCCACGACCGCATATCGATTAGCAGCAAAAATTATTATATCAGATCCTTCTTGCTTTTACAATAAGAATTTGGTGCGGGTGAAGGGAGTCGAACCCCCACGCCGTAAGGCGCCAGATCCTAAGTCTGGTGCGTCTGCCAATTCCGCCACACCCGCAAAACAAGTTGGCTGGGCTAGCTGGATTCGAACCAGCGCATGACGGAGTCAAAGTCCGTTGCCTTACCGCTTGGCTATAGCCCATTCATAATTACTTCTCATCACAAATAAATGGCGGTCCGGACGGGACTCGAACCCGCGACCTCCTGCGTGACAGGCAGGCATTCTAACCAACTGAACTACCGGACCGTTTTAAGAAACAGGAAATGATTTTAATATCATTTCCCATCCCTGATGACCCCTACGGGATTCGAACCCGTGTTACCGCCGTGAAAGGGCGGTGTCTTAACCGCTTGACCAAGGGGCCGAGAACTGCTGGCGGAGAAGGAGGGATTTGAACCCTCGCGCCGGTTACCCGACCTACACCCTTAGCAGGGGCGCCTCTTCAGCCACTTGAGTACTTCTCCATATGGCTCCGCAGGTAGGATTCGAACCTACGACCGATCGGTTAACAGCCGATAGCTCTACCACTGAGCTACTGCGGAATAATAATATTGTTCCCTAATCTTTTTTTGCGTACCGTGTCCCCGCCTCAGTAAGTTTAACCTAGAAGCGGCTCGGCGTGTACAACTCGCAGCCTATTCATGATGCTTCGCTCGTCTCTACCACTGAGCTACTGCGGAATAATAATATTGTTCCCTAATCTTTTTTTGCGTACCGTGTCCCCGCCTCAGTAAGTTTAACCTAGAAGCGGCTCGGCGTGTACCACTCGCAGCCTATTCATGATGCTTCGCTCGTCTCTACCACTAAGCTACTGCGGAATAATGCTTGTCTGATAAGAGTTCTCCTTATCGACTCTTTACATTATAATGACGACTGAAATTAAAGTCAAGACGATTTTTAAACGGAAAATTTACTGTTCAATCATAGTTAGCTTTTCAAATACGAGGCCTTGTCTTCTATGGATATCCCAGAGGAAAACGCGGCTTTTTCATTTAGAGCCACCGATTTATGCCAACAGGTTTCATAGAAATGGTCTCCATTCACAGCATTTGTTCTTTCACCTTCACTAATTTTCCTCTGCATTTCCCGCAAACATATCGACTTGTATCGATTTTTCTTTTTCGCTGATATTGAAGATGGCAATTGGCGCATTCATAAGTCAGAATCTTCTTGAACGTGCGTTTTTTGGGCTCAGCAGGCAAATGACCACAAAACCTTGGCGCACCGACTTTTTTTAAAAGCAACCTAAAATCCCGATCTCGATGGCGGTAGCCTTTCCCTTCCAAATGAAGATGATAGTGGCATAATTCGTGTTTAATAATCCCGATTAACTCTGACTCTCCCAATTGAAGCAAATACTTTTTGTTTACTTCAATATCATGGGTGCCTAAAAGATATCTTCCCCCGGTTGTCCTAAGCTTCGAATTGAAATACGCCCTATGACGAAACGGTTTGCCAAAAAAATTTATGGAGATTTGCTCCACTAAGCGCTGCAATTCGTTATCTTCCATTTACCTTCCCCCATCAGGTGAACATGACAACCTATTATAGCATACATTATAGAAACGCTTTGTGAATGAACTTTTCGGGAGGTTTAAAGAATGCCAACATGGTTTCAAAACCAAATGAAAAGAGCTTTTTACGAAAAAAACAGTTACCAAATCAAACTGTTGAATCAATGCTGGTTTTTTTATAGAAAGAAAAATTGTTCGTAGTTTATATAAAAAAGCTTGCAGAGAAGTCTTTTCTCTGCAAGCTCAATCTGTACTTTTGGAGTCCGAAATGATGTATTTATATGTTTATTGTTCTGGTGAGAGCATTGATAAAGCAACTCTCCCCTTTTTCGTATCCACAGAATCGACCCATACGGTTACCACATCTCCAACCGAAACCACATCGAGCGGATGCTTGACAAATTGTTTGCGAAGTTTAGAAATATGGACAAGACCATCCTGTTTTACACCGATATCTACGAAAGCTCCAAAGTCAACTACATTTCTTACTGTCCCTTGCAGTTCCATACCCGGCTTTAAATCTTCCATTTTCAGCACATCTTTTTTCAGCAGCGGACGTGGTAAATCATCGCGGGGATCGCGTTCCGGTCTGACAAGCGCATCAATAATATCCTTTAAGGTCAGTTCACCAATCGACAATTCTTCCGATGTCTTTTTAAGATCCAAACCGTTCAAAGCTTGCTTTAATTGATCTGTTCCCAAATCCGCAGTGGTAAAGCCCAATGTACCCAATAAACTTTTGACTGCTTCATAATTTTCCGGATGGATCCCTGTCCGGTCAAGAGGCTCCTTTCCATCAAGTACCCTTAAAAAGCCAATCGCTTGTTCGTAAGTTTTGGCGCCAAGTCGCGGTACTTTTTTCAACTGGGTGCGGCTTGTAAACTTTCCTTCTTCCTCCCGCATTTTGACAACATTGTTTGCTGCTGTTTTTGTAAGTCCTGCCACATACTGCAGCAATGAAGGAGAGGCCGTATTGACGTTCACTCCCACCTGGTTAACAGCCGTTTCAACAACAAAATTCAAGGATTCGGATAATCTCTTTTGTGAAACATCGTGCTGATATTGGCCAACGCCGACCGATTTCGGATCGATTTTCACGAGTTCTGCGAGAGGATCTTGCAGCCTTCGTGCAATCGAAACCGCGCTCCGCTCTTCAACGTGCAAGTCGGGGAATTCTTCCCTGGCGATATCGGATGCGGAATACACGCTTGCACCCGCTTCATTAACAATTAGATAGAAGATTTCTTCTGGCATTTCTTTTAAAATATCTGCGATAAATTGTTCCGTTTCCCTTGAAGCTGTTCCATTGCCGATTGCGACCATTTCCACATGAAATTCCTGAAGAATGTGCACCACTTTTTCGCGGGCTTCTTTCGCTTTTGATACCGGGGGGTGCGGATAAATCACATCAATTTTTAACACTTTACCAGTCTCATCAACAACAGCCAGCTTGCAGCCTGTTCGGTACGCCGGGTCCACGCCAAGAACCATTTTTCCTTTTAGCGGCGGCTGTAATAACAAATTCCTTAAGTTTTCTGAAAAAATATGAATCGCCTGTTCTTCGGCTTTTTCCGTTAGTTCATTGCGAATTTCACGCTCAATCGCTGGCTGGATCAAGCGCTTGTAGCTATCCTCAATCGCTTCCAATACAAGCGGGACAGCTGGAGAGTCCGATGATGAAAAAGTCCATTTTTTTGCAAGGTAACCCATCATTGTATCTGTATTAACCTTGATCGATACTCGTAAAATTTCTTCCTTTTCACCGCGGTTCAATGCAAGGATGCGGTGTGGAACGATTTTACTAATCGGCTCTTCATATTCATAGTACATTTCATAAACTTTTTTCTCGTCTTTTTCTTCATCTTTTACAGTGGAAGCAACGGTACCTGATTTGAATGTTTCCCTGCGAATCCATTTTCTGCTCTCAGCATCGTCGGAAACCATCTCAGCAATAATATCCTTTGCGCCGGAAATTGCTTCATCAACCGTTCGAACTTCTTTGTCTTCCGATAGAAATTCAGCAGCTTTTTCGGCAATATTTGCTTTCGGAAAAGAGAGGATCCACTCTGCCAAAGGCTCTAAGCCCTTTTCTTTCGCAACTGTTGCTTTTGTCCGTCTTTTTTGCTTATAAGGGCGGTAAAGATCCTCTACTTCCTGAAGCTTCTCAGCCTTGGTAATGTTCGCCCGAAGATCATCGGTTAGCTTGCCCTGTTCTTCGATGATGCGAAGCACTTCTTCTTTGCGCTGTTCAAGATTTTGTATGTATTGCCACCGTTCTAAAATATTCCGGATCTGCACTTCATCCAGCGCCCCTGTCTGTTCCTTGCGATAGCGGGCAATGAATGGTACTGTATTGCCATCATTTAATAAAGAAATCACGCTTTTTACTTGTTTAAGTGATAAAGCTTGCTCTGCAGCTATATTTTTTAAAAGCTGTTCTTGTTTTTCTGCCATTTCGATCACAAACCAATCCTCCAAATCCTCATTCTTTACATTCATTGTATCAGACTTTCTCTGCCGTTTCACAAAAGTAAAAAAAGCAAGCTTTTATGCTTGCTTGTTAGTGTAGCAGTATGAGGCCAATCATTATGTAAAAAAACGCCCTTAACATTCAAGAGCGTACTTTTTGGTTAAAATTCGATGAGGCCTAAGCTTATTTGCAAGGCATCATCCACTTTCTCCATCATTTCGTCATCGAGATGGGTTATTTTATCCGTTAATCGCTGCTTATCAATTGTACGAATTTGCTCGAGCAGGATGACCGAATCTCGTTCAAAACCGTAGCGTTTCGCATCAATTTCTACATGTGTGGGCAGCTTCGCTTTTTGAATTTGAGCTGTAATTGCTGCAACAATGACTGTGGGACTAAACCGATTCCCGATGTCGTTTTGGATGACAAGTACAGGACGGACACCGCCTTGTTCAGAACCAACAACTGGGGATAGGTCCGCAAAATAAACGTCACCA
The DNA here is from genome assembly GCA_044598425.1 of Bacillota bacterium Lsc_1132. Classification (GTDB taxonomy): domain Bacteria; phylum Bacillota; class Bacilli; order Bacillales; family Cytobacillaceae; genus JAEVLT01. The sequence continues at coordinate 288,883 of CP172536.1, read as the reverse complement.
CGTTTGACAATCAAAGGATTATCCCCCGCTTACTAGACGTTCAACAGTATGTTCTGCCTCATATTCTGCTTGGAATGCTTCCGATGCAATTCTTAAATTTATTTTGGCCATTTCCATGTAACCACGTCTCATAACTTCGCGAATTTGTCTCTTTTTTCGTTCGCGTAAATACATTTTTGTAGCCTGGTAAATAAATTCACTGCGATTGACATTTTCTGACTTTACAAAACCATCTAATTCGGTTAAAAGATGTTGCGGTAATTCCACCAAGATTTCCGTAGTTGCGCTGGACTCAGACACAAACATACACCTCCACCATCACTGCAAACCATTTTATCTTTACCATTTTTAATAATACCATTTATCCTGCCCGGTGCATAGACTATTTGACAATTCTTCAGTATTATAAGCCAAAAAAACAATCTTTTATGCATGGTTGATGCAAACTAGCCTATTATTGTTCAAATATTTATGTTTTTTGTCAAAAATTTACGATCTCACTTTATAGCTCCGGGGAATAAACAGGCTCACAAAAGATAGTTTTTTGTGTCAACAATTTCGCCACCCTGCCGGTAAAGCCGAGGCACCCTGCTTGCAATCATGCAAGGAATTTCATAATTAATTGTCTCCAGCTTCTTAGCTATTTCATTGACGGAAATAAACGAACCACCTGCTTTCCCAATTAAGGTTACTGTGGTACCTACTGGAACTTGATCAGGGAGGCGAACCATGCATTGATCCATACAAATTCTCCCGACAATCGGCACCCTAACTCCATCAACAATCACTTCTTGTCCTTGAAGTTTACGGATCCAGCCATCCGCATAACCAATCGGAATTGTTCCAATCCACTCTTCTCCCGCCGCTTCATAAGTCGCTCCATAACTTACTTTATCACCTTCTTGCAGCTTTTTCACATGCACAAGCCGCGACCGAAGCGTAAAGGCTTCTTTCAACGAAATCGGGATCTCCTGCTCCATTTCAGGGGAAGGCGTTAAACCATACATCGCAATTCCAAGACGAACGGCATTAAAGTAAGCTTTCGGGTACCGTAACGTTGCAGCGCTATTGCTGCAATGTACATATTTCGGCATCTTGTTTAGAATGCTCAACATCTCTTGAAATAAGTCAAATTGCTGCTTAAAATAGGTTTGATCCAGTTCATCAGCAGTTGCAAAGTGGGTGAAAATACCTTCAAAGAGAAATCGCTTGTCCCCTGTTAACTGCCGTTCCATTTCTTTTAGCTCTTCTTTGTTGCGGATGCCAATCCGCCCCATTCCTGTATCCAATTTAACATGAACCGAAAGCTGCTCATCTTCTTTTAAAATGGTTTTGGCTTCTTCTAGCCAATCAGGTTGAAAAACAGTTAGTGTAATCTTTCGTTCAGCAGCAATATGTGCATCCACTGCTCGAGTAGCGCCTAAAACAAGAATAGGTGCTTCGATTCCTTTGTTTCTTAAAGCAATCGCCTCATCCATAAAGGCCACTGCAAGATACGATGCCCCTGCTTGAAGCGCTGCTTCGGAAACGCGAATATCACCATGACCATATGCATTTGCCTTAACAATGGCAATTATGTCAACATCTGAGGGAAGCAATTTTTTCACAGAGGTAATATTTTCGGTAATACAGTCTAAATCCACCTCTGCCCAAGTATCTCGATAGAAAAAACCTTGCTCATTCATTTCGGTAGTCCACTTCCTAGTTCGTTTGATTCAAGTATAATACCCATTCTATACCTATCGATTATTTAACTCCGGGACAGGAATGTCAAATGGATTGTGAAAAAGGGTACCCTTTGAAGCCCTGGCGGGGCCTACTTGGTATAAGTCAAAAAGGTGAATTATTTTATTTTGTTATTTAATCGTGGCTATACTACAAGAATGTATAGCCACTTTTTTATTTCATTAATAAATGTTGAAAGTATCATTTCAGCAAAACGCAAAAGGAAAGGTCCTTTAGAAATCATTTCCCAATAAAAAGTTATGAAAGAACTTCTGCTGCGATTAGTTTATACGACTCAGTGCGATCCTTCGGAGAGTGTGTAATCGTCAAGATCATGATTTCATCCGCTTTATATGTAGCTTGTAACTGATTAAGTTTCTTTCCTACCTCTTGCGGATTACCAATTATCATATTCTGTTTCATTTTTGCTACTTTTTCTCTTTCCTTTTCATCAAGTTCGTATTTCTTGGCTTCTTGGATAGAAGGAACATATTGCCCTTCACCTTTTTCTTTTAGCAATTCCCAAATAAGGTAACTCAACGCGACCTCTTCCGCTTTTTCAGCAGTTTCCGCACAAATCACTGAAACAGTTAACGATACTTGAGGAAATTGACCGTGTTTCTTGGGTTGAAAGGCATCTAGATATTGTTGAATGATAGCTGCTCCGTCATTTTCGCTCATGAACTGACCAAATGCATAAGCCAAGCCATTTTTTGCTGCAAGCAAAGCACTTTTTTTACTTGTACCAAGTATCCACGGCATAGGTGTCACTTGTGGCATTGGCGAGGCCGTCACTTTTGAATACTCGTGATCTTCAGGAAAATCATCATTGAAAAAATGAAGTAGTTCTTTTACTAAGTTTGGCATTTCCCATACCTGCTGTAAAAAGCGATCTGATAAAGCATTGGATACTTCAGCAGACCCACCCGGTGCACGGCCTATTCCAATATCGATACGATTCGGATACAATGTAGCCAGCATATTGTATACCTCTGCCACTTTATAAGGTTTATAATACGGCAATAATACAGCCCCGGAGCCGATGCGAATCCGTTTTGTATTTGCTCCAATATAACTAATCATCACTTCAGGTGCAGAACAGGCAAGTCCAGGTAAATCATGATGTTCGGCAATCCAATACCGCGTATACCCGAGCGCTTCTCCCACTTGGGCCAACTTCATAGATTCATTCAACGCCTCTTTAGCTGTTTGATTGGAAGAGATTGGTGATTGATCTAATATGCTTAATTTCACCACACCATGCCTTCTTTCTTAATTCTTAACTTCAAGCAAGGATAATTTAAAATCTCCAACTTGTCCTTTTTCATATAAGTTTGTAAAAGAAGTGGAATATTGCTGAATGTTTCCTCTAAACGCTAAGCCCCTTTCAGGAACTTTTACATTAAAGGTTCCTTCGTATAACAATGTCGTAATGTCATGATATTCCTCACTCGTTACTTTAAAATCAATAAAAATTTTCTGTAAGCCGTTCTCTGTCTCTTCTTTATAATTGTCTACATGAATCAATGTATCATTTAAGATGATTTCTTTTACCAAAAAAATCGTCCCCTTTTTAAGTTCGTATGAAAATAATAGCATTTGACCAATAGCGGAGCAAATTAAAACGGATTGAATGCCAGTTTCAGCTGCTCATTTACGAGGTTCCCGGCAAATAAGGATGGATTCCTTTAGTTTAATTGAATAGTTTGTTTAAAAATTACTAAGTAACGCAATTAGAAAATATCCATTTTTTTGAAATCGCCTAGCAGCTGACTTCAAACCGGCAAACTTAGAAAACTTATTCGACAAGAAATCACACTTCAACAACTCCCTGACATGCTTCCAACCTTATTAAAGGGGGAAGGACGAAGTACGCTAGCCGATAGGCGCTTGCGCTAGACAGTTATCGAAGTGCATATATAAATTCTGATAATAGAACAAAAAGTACAGCCTCTTTTAAAAAGACTGTACTTTTTCCAAAAAATCTTATTTCACCATATCACCTTGAACAGATCTGGCGACTTCTACCAATTCCTCTTTGGTTAAGTTCTTTGAAGCAATCATGTAATCAACACTATTTTGCGTCCATGTGATAGAATGATCCGACAAAGCTCCGATCGTGAAACCGAGATCAACCGGCTGTCCTTCAACAGACGTCGCCGTAGTCATCGGGGCAGATGCAGTTTTGGCGATTGTTTTTTCCTGCATCATCGTAAATGATTTTTTACCTTCGTAAGTGAGAATCACTCTCTTGCCATCTTCCAGTTTTATCTCTTTTTCACCGATTAATTTCGTTTCTTGGGCGAGGGCAGTTGGATATTTAACAGTGAATGAGCTATCCTGAACTTTAGCCATTGCTGGCAGACCAAGCTGAGCTCTTGTCATATTTTTCTTCATATCAAAATCATTTTTGTCAAAAGCGGCATTAAATTTCATCTTAGAAAATTCAACTGTAACAATTGGAGCTCGATCGGCGTCCATTACTTTCACTTCCACAGGTGATAAATCATTTTTATTTAACTTTATTTCCTGAAGCGGGAGCATCTTGTTATTTTGATAGCGTGTTTTTGTCTCAAACACATAATAGTCTTTTGTTGTGGAAAATTTTGCGCTCTTATCTTCAAGAATGTCTTTAATCAACGACTCATAAAGATAGGCTTGACTGCTATTTTGCGGCCAGTCGCTTTGGAAGCGGAAACTTTTATTCAATGCAGGAGTTAAAACAAATACTCCTTCATCGTTCCGCAGGATCATTTGACTTTGATCCTGGGAAGGATTTTTTAAATTAACTCGATAATAGGTCGGATCTTTATGCCAGATTTCCACATTGTACACTTGGGAATCTGCCCCCATTTTCAACGTCATTTTCGCATTTACTTTATAGCCGGACAAATCTTCAAGCTTCCCGTTTAATTCCTTCACAACATCACTTTGTGATTTTGCACCACAGGCACTTAGAACAAACAGGACCATCAACCCTGCAAAGAGCAGCATCAAAGTTTTCCTCATTCTTTCAACCCCTTCTGTCTCATTTCAGTTCATTATTGAGAAGAGAAAGGCAGGGTTCAGGCAGTGGACATCATAAACGGATAACTGTGATTAGAGTTTGAATAGTAAAGTTGCTTTCCAATGTTACCAAGCTGACCTTGTCTCTCCTATTTCCTTATGAATATATGAGACAACCATGAGGAATATGCCAAGCTGTCTTTTTAAAAGCAGATTGTTTGTCCGCGTAACCGTTTAGCAACTTGCATCGTTTTCTTCGATAATCACTTGAGCAACCGCATATTCCCTGCTATGGGAAATGGAAAGATGTGCTTGCACTTTTGGCTTAATAACAAATGGTTTACCATACTTATCGGTATTGATTTCAATATCTAAAAAGGAAAGCTCCTTGCCGATTCCTGTTCCATTCGCTTTCGAAAAAGCTTCTTTCGCCGCAAACCGGCCAGCCAAATATTCAACTTTTCTGCGCCCTGATAACTTTTCCATTTTTTCTTTTTCAAGCGGTGTTAAAACTCTATCCACAAATTTCGGCTGCCGCTCGATCATCTCCTGAACGCGGGCAAGTTCGATAATGTCCATTCCAATCCCTTTGATCATTTGTCAGCATCCTTCTATTTCATTTCAAATTGGCATATTAGTGTACAAGATGTTAAATGTGGTTATGATAGATTAAAAAGTAACTTAGGGGGAAAATACCATGTTCACCAGAACAGAAAATTTCCGGGAATTTATCCGCTATTATCCGATTGTTTCGCTCATCATTGCCATCCACATTGGGTTATATCTATTAACCGTCTTACCATTTTTTCCAAATAATTGGTTGGTCGAAACGTTTTCGGGCGTTAACTTATACATCATGGAGGGAGAAGTATGGCGTTTAATTACCCCTACCTTTTTGCATACCGGTTTTTCCCACATGTTATTTAACAGCTTTACGCTTGTTTTATTCGGTTCTGCCCTTGAACGCATGCTTGGAAAAGGCAAATTTCTCGTTGTCTATCTTATTTCCGGCTTTTTTGCGAATCTTGCCACGCTGCTCATTGAACCATTAACCTATACCCATGCAGGTTCAAGCGGAGCGATCTTCGGATTATTTGGCTATTATCTTTCCATCATCCTGTTTCGCAAACATTGGTTAACAAAAGAAAATGCACAAATCATCTTAACCTTAACGGCCATTAGCATCATCATGACCTTTGTCCAGCCCAATATCAATATTAGCGCTCATTTATTCGGATTGCTATCCGGTTTTTTGCTAGGGGCTGCTCCCTCTTTTAATAAAAGAGATTTTTCCAATTCAGTCCGAGATGCTGCAAATTGGGCCGCTCGGCGAAAACAAAGCTTTTCCCGGCAATCCCCTTTTAAAATAATTTTTTGGGGAGCTCTGATCCTATTTACCATTATCGGATTCTGGGCACGGAGCTAATTTTTAGCAGCCCTATTAGAATACCAGCTGTAGATTTCTTCACTATCACGGAGAGACGCATCTACCAGCTGGCCCCCTAATCCTCCCAAACCTGACTTCGCATACATTTCAATGGTTGCCAGTTCGTTCTTTCGCTGAAAATAGCTTTCTCTTACTTTCAATGCCTGAATTTTATCTTTTTTTATAAAAATGGTATTTCGAACGATGGTACGATAGCGCAAAGTCAGCTGTTTTTGGTCAATCCTCCAGCCGGCATCCTTGAATTTTAAAAATGACGAGAATACAGCCGCCGCAAGCAAAATAAGCGAGAGAAGCCCCCAGCTTTTAAATAGCACCACTGCTGCGATCACAATTGGAACAGCAAAGAATCCGCTGCGGATGATATACCTCCTGAGCGCTTTTTTCGGAAGCGGCTGAAGGGCCAGCGAAATCTGGTAATCAGATAAAAGCGGCTCAAGCATGGCGGAAATTTGCTGAAGCTTGATCATCGGCAAAATCATCACCTTTGCTCCTTCTTTGTTTTCAAATGACCCGCCAGCACTTTCAACATAGACGGTTGCATAGCCTAGCCACTGCCTCAAAATATTTTCGCTGATTCGGATCGCCTGAATCCGCTTTAAGGGAATCGTGATCTGCCGCCTTTCCAATAATCCTTGCGAAATAATCAGATCCTGCTCTGTTTTGACGACAGTAAAGTTTGCATACTTCAACATCGTTCCAACCAAAGCAATCAGCCAGGAAAGAACAAATCCAATGAAAATAAGCACACTTATTATGACCATTCTTTTTGCCGCCCATTTTTCAAATCCCGCTAAATAACGGCTAAAGGAAAAGAAATCATCCAGCTGGGATAAAAAAGCAATAACCGCCGATAGTACAACACCGACTCCGCCAGATGTAATCGAAAGAAGCAGCAGTTGCGCTGTATGTATACGGTAAACGGGCGGTGTTTCCTCCTTATGACGGTGCTCCGTAGATTCATGGTGACGATTTTTTGCAGCGGCAAAAAACTCTTGTATGTACTGTGCCTCTTGTCTGGAAATAGCAGACAAAACTGCATCCGCTTTTTCCCCTGGATCTCCTCCTGCCGTTTCAATCTGAATTTTTACAAGGCCAAAAAGCCGCTGCAAGATTCCTTCAGAAAGATCCATACTTTGAATCCGTTCAAACGGAATATAACGTTTTTTTCGAACGAAAACGCCATGCTCAATCCTAAGCTCGCCTTGCTCCAAATGGTAGGTATGGCGATACCATGTTAAAACGCTTGTGATAATCAGAAGAATAAGCGAGCCAAAAGAGGCCAAGAGCATAAACAAACCCTGGTTATCTCCTTTGCGGCCTAAAAAGAAAAAAGCGATGAGCGGAAAAATAATTTCTTTTAGATTCTTAATTGCTCCAATGACGATGGCGATGGGATGAAGTCTTTTCGGTTTAGACATCTTCATCAGCCGCCTTTGCCAAATTGGATATATATACTCTCAGTTCCTCCGCTTCATTCTCTTCCAATGCGGGAATCTGATGAGCTGTTGCCGCCGTATGAACAACGACTGAAGCAAGCCCGTATTTTCTTAAAATCGGACCTTGGATGGTATCAACATGTTGCACCCGTACCATCGGAACCAACGTACGCGTTAGAATGAACAGGCCATGCTGCAGCTCAATTTCCACTTCATGGACTTCATAACGCCAGCGCCTCCATTTTAATTTTGGAAATAGAAATACGAGAAAATAAGATAAAAGCAGACCGATACCCACAGCAATCGCATCAATCCAAATTGGCAGGTGAAAAAAATGAACGAAAAAAAAGATACCAGCTATGAAAAGCCAACCAATAACAATAGTGATTAGACCCGAAATTCCCCAAACCTTTAACGCCCTCTCCGAAATTCTTTTTTGCGGTGCACGAATCATCGGTTACCCCCTTCTGTTTTTCCATTATTTTCATTATATATGGGAAAGTAGAGGTATGACTAGCTATTTTTCAAATCCAATTTCGATGAGAGTGTTGTCAATTGCAAAAAAACTGCTGAATGGGGTTTTATTCCGCATTAACGAACAATAAAACCCTCACTGATTGAAATTTTATTTTTTTTAGATTTACTGTAAGTCGTACGGGCTGTCGCAGGCATTGATCATGTAGAGATGAAAGTCCATTTGATGGGGAGAGGAAATCCTTACCTCATCTAACTCGGCGAATGCCGAGAGTATATATCTATAAATGGACTGAAAATTATTGATTTTTGAAACGATACTTATACAGAAAAAAAAGTATAATGCTCTCAGTAATGGAGCATTATACCTTTTTTATATTAACTATGTTAAATTGATGCTGACCTGTTGATTGGAGTGGAATGCGAGCAACTCCTGCGGGCGTACGGGGCAGGTTTAAAAGAGCCTATACTTTCAAGAGGACTTTTTCAGTACCCTCCGTTATGCCATGCCCTTTTTATATAAATCCAGCCAGTTCTCCCGCCGGAATTACCTTAACGCGTATAGTTTCTTGATTTTGGTTTACCAGAGCCGCGTTTTTCGCCTGAGCGGTAAGACGATTTGTTGCGTCTTGAAGAATCATAATTTCTCGAATCATTTCTTGAATCATGGTTTCTTCTATTGCCCTGCTGTTTGTTGCGGTCTCTACGCTGAGCCAGAGGCTGTTCTTCTGTTAATTTTACAGGAGTCGTATCCGGTTCCTTTGTCAGCATCTTAAGTACAGCTGCTACTACTGTTGAAGCATCGTTATCCTCAAGCAGTTCTTGAGCCGCCGCCTTATAATAATGAAGATTGTTCGATTCGATTGTTTGAATAATTTTCTCGACAACTGCCTTTTGCTGGCCTTCCAATGCCTCATCAAGCGTTGGAGCTTTCATTTTCTCCATCTTGCGTCTTGTCGTTTTTTCCACAACAGCAAGATATGATTTCTCACGCGGGGTAATAAACGTCATTGCAACGCCGGTTTTACCTGCGCGGCCTGTACGGCCAATGCGGTGTACATAGCTCTCCGGATCCTGTGGAATATCAAAATTGTAAACATGGGTTACGCCGGAAATATCCAGTCCCCTTGCGGCTACATCTGTTGCCACAAGCACATCAATGGATCCTTCTTTAAATTTCCTTAGTACAGACATCCGTTTTGCCTGGCTCAAGTCGCCATGAATCCCTTCTGCGGTATAGCCTCTTAATGTCAATGCTTCAGATAACTCATCGACACGGCGTTTGGTTCGGCCAAAAACAATGGATAATTCTGGGGATTGAATATCCAGAAGCCTTGTTAACACATCAAATTTATTCTTCTCTTGTACTTCGAGATAATATTGTTCAATGGATGGGACGGTCATTTCTTTCATTTTGACACGAACCACTTGAGGATCTTTCATAAATCTTTCTGCCATCCGCTGAATTGGCGCTGGCATCGTTGCTGAGAAAAGAAGGGTTTGCCGCTCTGTTGGAATTTGTGCAAGAATCGATTCAATATCGTCAATAAAGCCCATGTTCAGCATTTCATCGGCTTCATCCAGAATTGCCGTGTGCACTTGATCAAGGCGAAGCGTCCTGCGATTAATATGATCCAGTACACGTCCTGGGGTTCCGACAATAATGTGAGGAGCTTTCTTTAATGAACGAATTTGGCGGCCGATATCTTGCCCGCCGTAAATTGGCAGAACTCGTACTCTTTTGCCGGCGCCAATTTTATAAAGTTCTTCCGATACTTGAATCGCAAGTTCACGCGTTGGCGCAATGATAATTCCTTGAACGGCATCAACGCTCATATCGATTTTTTCAACTAACGGAATTCCGAATGCCGCCGTTTTCCCCGTTCCTGTTTGTGCCTGGCCGATCAAATCTTTGTTTTCAAGGCTCAACGGGATCGTTTCAGCTTGAATGGGAGTCGCTTCCTCAAAGCCCATGCGGAGGACAGCTTTTAACGTAGCCTGACTAAGGCCTAATTCTTGAAACTTTGTCAATTTTTTCATTCTCCTTCGTCGTATATCCAAATATATTTTTACCGTTGCATACTGAAAAATGTTTTTTCAGCCAACCGTAACCAAATGCCTAAACTAGGCAACATCTCTATTTTTAGTAAAGAAAAACCGATCTCTGCCATTGTCGGGACAAAACAAGGCAGAGTCGCAGCAGTTGCCTATGCATCATAATAGGAAAGCTTCCACTTTTCTATTATCAAAAAAAGACATTCCTCCAATGGAGTATGCCCTTTTTTTATCATTCTTTAGACATATTGATAATAATCATAACACTTTTAGATCCAGATTGCAACGAATGTCCAGGCCGGTCTCATATGGCTGTTTGCATTTCACCGATCCTGCATAGTTAGTTTGATCTTTCAGACAAAAATTCATTCACCCCTTTTACTTTTGCAAGGCGGTGACGATTTCTTCCAGCTTCATTCCACGAGAAGCCTTTACAAGAACGAGCGTATTGTTATCCACATGCTTTTCCAATTCGCTTATGAGTTCATTTTTGTTTGTAAAAGCATAGATTTTTTCTTTATCGAGTACTTTTTCAGCACCTTTAGCAATAGATTGGCCTAATTCCCCATACGTAAACAGCAAATCCACTTTTTTGGTTTTTAATTCTTCACCTATTTGAAGATGGTATTGAGTCTCCTCAGGGCCAAGCTCAAGCATATCACCAAGAACGAGGATTTTTTTCGCATAGCCTTGAAGGTTGGAAACAAGCTCAATGGCTGCCATCATAGAAGTCGGACTTGCGTTATAGGCATCATTAATAATCTTTTCTCCTTTTTTGCCTTCGACAAGCTCCATGCGCATATTTGTCAGCTTAATTGCAGAGAGTTTTTCGTCCATTCGCTCAAAAGGAATAGAAAAATAATTCGCCACGAGCATTGCGGCCAGAGCGTTTAAAATATTATGGGTTCCAAGAACAGGCAGTTTAAAGGTTCGGTTAGAAGCATTGATTTTAAACTCATTTCCATATTGAAGCTGATGAATCTCGGTTGGAAACAGGGTATTGGTTTCACTTCTGCCGAATGTCTTCACTTGCACATTGCCTTTAAATCGATTCATTCTATCCATTAAAAGCGGTTCATCGCCATGTAAAACTGCCAGACCCCCTTCTTTCAAACCCTCCATGATTTCAAACTTTGCCTCGGCGATGGCATCTCGTGAACCAAGGTCCAACAAGTGAGATTCACCAATATTTGTAATCACCACAGCGTCGGGGCAGGCCAATTTTGTTAAAAATTCAATCTCTCCTCTGCCGCTCATTCCCATCTCCAAAACCGCCATCTCTGTATCTTCATCCAAGCCAAGAACCGTTAGCGGCAAGCCAAGATGGTTATTGTAATTTCCCTCTGTTTTTTGGACTTTATATTGAATAGACAATAAACTGGCTGTCATATCTTTTGTCGTTGTTTTTCCATTACTGCCTGTAATACCGACAACTTTCACTGAAAGTTGCTGACGGTATTGTCTCGCCAGCTCTTGTAAGGCTGTTAGACAGTCATCCACTAGTAAAATCGGCAAATGAAGCGGCGGATTTGGAACATCCTTTTGCCAGAATGCTGCAGCTGCCCCTTTTCGAATGGAATCTTCTACATATTTGTGTCCATCTGCATTTTCTCCCTTTAGGGGAACAAACAAATTGCCTTTGGAAATTTTCCTCGAGTCAATCGAAACTCCCGTAATTTGAATTTCATTCCAAGCCGAAGAAGCATTTTGCACCTTCATCATTTCTGAAATCTGTTTTAACGTTCGTTGAATCATCCTTTTTCCTCCAATAGAAGAAGTGACACGGCGCAGATGCCGTGTCTTGTTTTTATCTTGTTCGTCCGATTCCGATTTAAATCAAATTTACAGATCCCCGCTAAGCACGTAAATGAACCAATCGGACTAAAAAAACAGTGTTCAACGGAAGCAAAGAACCCCCGTTGTTAAGTTCTACTTTATTTTAACAAACAACTAGTGGCCTTCGCATGCCCCAAAAGTACTTCTGCTCATTAAAATGTATATTTAATCCTCTGCTTTTCGGCATGGCGCTCTTTTGCCAGCTGTACTAGACGCTCGATTAGTTGAGGATATTCGACACCTGTATGCTTCCATAAAAGCGGGAACATGCTAAACGGAGTAAAGCCCGGCATTGTATTGACTTCATTAATCAAAGCCCTTCCGTCTTTTGTCAGGAAGAAATCTGCCCGAACAAGTCCCGAACAATCCAATGCTTTAAAAGCTTTAATCGCCATTTCTGTCAGTTGCTGATATTCCGATTCACGAACATCTGCAGGGATAATGAGGGCTGTGTCCCCGTCCTCATATTTTGCCTTATAATCATAAAAGTCTTTCTTCGGTACGATTTCGCCCGCTACCGAACATTGCGGCTCATTATTGCCGAGTACACCGATTTCAATTTCACGGGCTGTTACACCCTCTTCTATAATAATTTTCCGGTCAAATTGGAATGCTTCTGCAAAGGCGTTTTCCAACTCATCGCGATTTGAGCATTTGCTGATCCCGACGCTTGATCCGAGATTGGCTGGTTTTACAAAACATGGATAGCCCAATTCTGTTTCTACTTTCGCATAGGCTTCCTCCTTGGCTTTTTCCCATTCCGAACGGATAAAAGCCACATACTTCACTTGTGCAAGCCCTGCTTGAGCAAAAATATTTTTCATTACAACTTTATCCATCCCGGCTGCAGAAGCAAGAACACCATTCCCCACATATGGAAGGTTCAGCAGCTCAAGCAATCCTTGAACCGTCCCGTCCTCCCCATTTGGGCCATGAAGGAGCGGAAAAATGACATCAAGACTGGTATCGTCTTGTTGATCAGCTTGAAACAGCGCAGGCGCCAAAGATAAAGGTGAAAGTTCATTGCCGCGGGAAAATTCAAGCTGCTGCACATTCTGAACCGGCTCCTGCAGCTGTGATCCCTTAACCCACTGTCCTGAGGTCGTTATGTATATTGGGTATACTTCAAATTTTTCGAGATCTAATGCATTAATTACAGCAAGGGCTGTTTGCAAGGATACTTGGTGTTCAGCTGACTTGCCGCCATATAATAAACCGAGTTTCGTTTTCATTTTATTAAAACCTCCATTGTCTATTCCACCTCTCCTATTTTATCACTGAATCACAAATCAAAGGCAAACAAACTTTTAGTTTTTTCTCAAGATGCAAATCTTTAAACTTGATGACTGTCTAGCTCCTTACATCGATGACCGAAGGAGTCTAGCACTTATTCCTTCTACCTATTTTATGAACCATTCAGCCTGGTTATGGCATCGTTTTGTGCAAAATGAAATCTCTCCAAGAATGTGGAGAGATTCCTAATGGCCCGTTTCCTTGATCGCTGATCGGACTGCTTTAAATTACGTACAGCTTCCATTCCTTCGTCTTTCTGTCGAAAATAATTTTGGCATGACATGTTTTCGTTGAAATTTGCTGATATTCCTCATACATATCATCCATGTTGTCAAAATCGCCTATGACCCAAATAGGTATTTCCACCCGGTTCCGCTGCATGTCGGCATCCTTTAAGGAAATGCAGATTCCTTCTTTAATAAAGGGTGTTAACGAAAGCAAAATTTCTTTATTCACCGGAGGATACTGCCTTTTTTTCCGCATTCCCAGAAGTGACTTTTCCCGCTTTACTGCGCCTAATTTATTTGATATCGACTCACTCAGTAAATGAAAAAAATCTTTAAAGCTCCGGTAGTATACCTTATTAAACCAGCCATCATCATGAGCCAAGTAGACAAAACGATTTCCCAACTTATTATAAAAAGGTGGTTTCAAATGGTGCTTTAGGTGGCCTAAATAGAGAAGTTCCGCTATCTCTTGATCTGATAGTTCATTAAGTCCTTCTTCCTCCACAAAATCAATCCAGCAAAAATTTCCATAACGATAGACATCTTCTTGTGCCAGCTTTTCAACTTTATCATCTGGACAAAATTCAAGTTGGGTATGCATATTGAAATCCGTATCATCAAATTGATGTTTTAACAAAAGTAAATGATTTAATGAATCTGAAAAAGCCGCGGCAAATTCATCAAATTCAATGCCATATGAAAGAACATACTGGCCTGCTTGATTTAAATGGACATAGATGAGATCCCGTACGTCCTGATGATGCTTTTTCAAAGCCAAACTCCTCCGATCAAGGAAATTTATCCAATTAATATAGAAGAAAAAACAGCTTCCGCAGAAACTGTTAAAACTTAAAAATTCACTCCACCACATATTTTATCAAAAAATAGGTAAAATAGCTTATTTCATTTGTTTTACAATTTCATCATACCGAACTATTATCGGCAAAATAACAGGTAATTATTTGGCACGCCTTCGTTGATTTTTTTTGTAATATTTTCCCTCGTTTACTATTGTGAAGCATCCCTAATTTGCTAGCATGAATGTATACTATTCTACAAGCCGGGAATTCCCCTGCTGGGGGAAGCTCTTTAATGGGAAATATGTTTGCCATGGGACTAGTGTAGAGCACTGACTATCATCTTCACAGCTATATGTTTACAACCGAAAACTATCACGTAACCGGCTGAAAGAAAAATTATTATTTTTGACTATCTTTTATTTCCTTTCTTGCCAAATATGTTATAAACTTAAATTTGAATTTTGTTTAAGTGAAGGTGAACCATGTCCAATTTTATTTACACAGTTTTAACGATGTTGTCTTCATTAGGGTATTTAGGGATTGCCTTAGGCTTGATGATTGAAATTATCCCGAGTGAGATTGTTCTTGGCTATGGCGGTTATCTTATTTCAAAAGGCATTTTGAATTATCCTCTGGCCATTATTTTCGGTATTATCGGCGGTACCATCGCCCAGCTTTTTCTCTATTGGGCCGGTTATTATGGCGGTCGCCCATTTTTAGAAAAATACGGAAAATATATTTTGATTCACAAAAAACATATCGACCTTTCAGAACAATGGTTTGAAAAATATGGTGCGGGAGTCATTTTTACAGCTAGGTTCATCCCAGTTGTTCGGCATGCAATGTCCATTCCCGCCGGCATCGCCAAAATGCCGATTGGAAAATTTACATTGTATACAGTAGCGGCGATGATTCCTTGGACCATCTTCTTTCTCTATTTAGGTGAGGTGCTTGGAAATAATTGGACTAACATTAAAACAATCGCTCAGCCATACGTCACTCCAATGATTATTGCTGCCGTTCTCATCGCTGTGATTTACTTTTGGATTAAGCGAAAAAAATAACCACCAATTGGTGGTTATTTTTTTCCCTCTCCCTCTGTTTCTTTCGAGAACTTCATTTGCGCCCACGTATCCAATTTCTTCACATGCTTTTTCCCAATTGTAAAACCATAAACGATCAAAAGCGCGATGATTAAGGTGAAAACATCCAGCTTTTTCGTTGCGATAAAATTGATTACGCCCATTGTTACCTGTGGAATCACTCCCGTTAAAGCTAGCAGAACCGTTGCAATTTTAAACCAAAAAGAGGATTTCAATCCATAGCGTGCATATAAAAGGAAAAATGTCGAAGACCAGGCCAAGACTTCCACACTCGCAAGGATGATCCACTTATTTTCTATCAAAAACCTCACCCTTCAACACCTCTCTCAGCTTTAGTTTAGCAAGATTATTTTTTAAAATGGTAAGGAAGCGTCGAAACGATCACTTTCTTTTTAAACAACAAGTATGCCCGGATTAATAAACTAGACTGATTGTGAAGGATGTTATGCCAGCTCTTTTTCGTAATAAACTGCGGAATGAGCACCGTCACACGATAATTGTTCTCACTCGCTTTGTGGTCAACAGTATCGATGAATTTGGACAACGGCTGCAGTACACTGCGGTAATGTGAATGCAAGGTAACAAGCCGCACATCAGGCTGCCATTTCTGCCACTTTTCCTCAAACTGCTTTTCGTCTTCACGGTCAAATGACACATACACGGCAAAAATTTGATCCGTTAAAGACTTGGCATAATTAATCGAGTTCTCAACTACTTTCGTAATCCCGGCAACTGGAACAATAATCACATTTCCTTCGATCGGCAACGCGGGATTTTCCACATGAATGCGCAACTGTTCCCCAACCGCTTCATAGTGCTGGTTAATTCGATGGAACAACAGAACAATAAGCGGTAAAAAGACAAACACAAACCAAACCTGCTCAAATTTCGTTATAAAAAGAATGATCAGTACGATAAAAGTAATCAGCGCACCAATTAAATTTGCGCTCAGCTTTCCAACCCAGCCTGCAGGTTTTTCACGCAGCCATTTTAGGATCATCCCTGTCTGCGATAAAGTAAATGGGATAAACACACCGACAGCATAAAGGGGAATGAGGTGTTCCGTTTGACCACGGAAAGCAATAATCAGTAAAATGGATGCCGCCCCAAGAGAAACAATCCCATTTGAATACCCAAGCCGGTCCCCGCGAATCGTAAACATTCGCGGCATATATTTATCTTTTGCTAAGTTAAAGGCCAGCTGCGGGAAAGCCGAGTAGCCGGTATTCGCAGCCAGCACAAGAATTAAAGCCGTTGTTCCTTGCACTAAAAAGTATAAATAACTGCGGCCGAACGTTTCTTTGGCAATCTGAGAAACAACGGTTTCATCTGCTTTTGGCGAAATTCCGTAATAGTAGGCAAGAAAAGTAATGCCTGAAAAAAGCAAGGCAAGCAGCGACCCCATTAAAATTAACGTTTTTGCAGCATTGGTGGGGGCAGGGTCCTTGAAGTTCGGGATGGCATTCGAGATCGCTTCCACTCCGGTTAACGCAGAGCAACCCGAGGCAAATGCCCTTAGTAGCAAAAATAAGGTAATTCCCGTTACCGAGGCGCCGATTGGCGCATGCACATTCGCAGGAGCTTCACCAGTTGTAATCCTATAGAGACCGACACCAATTAAAATAAACAAGGCCAGTACAAACAAGTAAACAGGATATGCTAGAATCGTTGCAGATTCCGTAATTCCGCGGAGATTCAGAATTGTAATGAAGACTACGAGAATGCTGGCAATAAGCACCGTATAAGGATGCAAGGTCGGAAAAGCAGAAGTGATTGCATCGGTGCCTGCGGAAACACTTACCGCGACTGTTAAAATATAATCAACTAACAGGGATCCTCCAGCAATCAAACCGGCATTGACACCTAGATTTTTTTTGGAAACAATATATGCCCCGCCGCCATGAGGATAGGAAAAAATAATTTGCCGATAAGATATAATGAGAGCAGTTAATAGAAACAACACGCCGATTGCAATCGGGATTGAGTACCAATAAGCCACTGCACCAATCGCAGCAAGCACGAGTAAGATTTGCTCTGTTCCATACGCAACTGAAGATAGCGCGTCGGAGGACAAGATCGCCAGCGCTTTTAATTTATTGAGTTTTTGTTCGCCCAGTTCCGTTGATTTTAATGGACGGCCTATTAATAATCGTTTAAAAGAGGTAAGCATGTGATTCACCCACTACTATTGAAGTCAAATACCGATTGATTTTAACATATCTTTACCAAGAAGATAAGTGTTTTCTTCGACAAGAAGGTTCATTATTTGACACAAATAGAAATTCAATCATAATATAGAGAATATAGCCTTTTTCGAAGAACAATTGTATATACAGAAAGGACTGATACTTTGAGAAAGCTAGGGTTAGCATGGCAAATTGTGATTGGCTTAATTCTTGGTATTGCCGTTGGGTCTATTTTTTATGGCAACCCATCTGTCCAAACCTACCTTCAGCCAATCGGAACCATTTTTATCCGCCTGATCAAAATGATCGTTATACCGATTGTTGTTTCAAGTTTAATCGTGGGCGTAGCCGGAGTAGGCGATATTAAAAAGCTGGGTAAGCTTGGCGGTAAAACTATTCTTTATTTTGAAATCATTACCACAATCGCGATTATTATTGGATTATCCGCTGCAAATATTTTCCATCCCGGAGCTGGTATAAATATGAATGCGCTTCACAAAAGTGACATTCAAAGTTATGTAACCACTACTAATGAAGTAGAAAAGAATCACAGTATGATCGATACCATTGTCAATATTGTTCCGGCAAACCTGTTTGATTCACTTGTAAAAGGCGATATGCTTGCGATTATTTTCTTTTCTGTCTTATTTGGCCTTGGAGTAGCCGCCATAGGCGAAAAAGGGAAACCGGTATTGCAATTTTTCCAAGGAACTGCCGATGCGATGTTTTATGTCACCAACCAAGTAATGAAATTTGCCCCGTTCGGCGTCTTTGCATTAATCGGCGTAACCGTATCAACTTTCGGGGTATCCTCTTTAATTCCATTAAGTAAATTGATTGTATCCGTGTATGGAACGATGATTTTCTTTATCCTTGTTGTTTTAGGCTTAATAGCGAAATTCATCAAGGTTAATATTTTTGATTTAGTGCGCATCTTAAAAGATGAATTGATTCTTGCTTATTCAACAGCTAGTTCCGAGACGGTGCTGCCGAAAATCATGCAAAAAATGGAGCGCTTTGGCTGTCCAAAAGGAATCACTTCCTTTGTTATTCCAACCGGCTATTCTTTTAACCTTGATGGCTCCACACTCTATCAAGCTTTAGCTGCCGTTTTCATTGCGCAAATGTACGGAATCCACCTTTCAATTGGGCAGCAAATCTCACTCATGCTTGTATTGATGGTGACGTCAAAAGGAATCGCTGGTGTTCCAGGTGTTTCATTCGTTGTCTTACTCGCTACTTTAGGTTCTGTCGGCATCCCGCTTGAAGGACTTGCCTTTATTGCAGGGGTTGATCGAATTCTCGATATGGCGCGGACAGCTGTAAACGTTGTCGGTAATTCACTAGCCGCGATTGTTATGTCAAAATGGGAAAAACAATACGATTCCAAAAGAGCTGAGGAGTATCTAAGAGAAGTAAAAGGAGATGCTCCAGCATTTCAAGAATAAAAAGAAAAGCTGTTTGACAGGTCGCTTTCTGGCCAGGTCATACAGCTTTCTTTGATTGGGAGCGGTCTCTTTTGTATAAGGTTGAAAGGTCTTAAATAACGAGAAGAACCTTTCTTATTGACCGCTTGTGCCGATTTTTTTCTTTGATGGGTCATGAGCTCCTCCTTCATTACCCGTAAACAGATTTTTTCCCCTTTAGCGTGTCATGAGCTCCTCCACCATGACACGTGAATAGACTAAAACTGATACCCTTCCAGTTCGAGCAGCTTTTTTTTAAACGGTGTTCGATCTCCGGCATATCCGACTAAATGCCCGCTCTTGCCAATCACCCGGTGACATGGAATAATAATCGGCCATTGGTTCGCCTTGTTTGCCTGTCCCACAGCACGAACCGCCTTTGGATTCCCGATCACTTCGGCAACTTCTGCATAACTTCTAATTTCACCATACGGAATCATTTGCAAAGCAGACCAGACTCGCTTCCGAAAATCTGTTCCTTCAATTGCAAGCGGCAAATCAAAGTTTTTTCGCTGTCCGTTAAAGTATTCCTCCAACTGCAAAATTGCTTCCGCGCAAATCCTGTTGCCTCCTTCCTGAACATCAGGATTTTCCGCTAAAAACTGCTCCCACTCCTCTTCAAAAATTTCCACTCTGGTGATTCCCGTCTCATTGGCAATAATACGTATTGTACCAAGGGGCGATGCATAAGCCGCATAACCCATTCCCATCTGTGATTCCCCCCGTTAAAAATTTTTCAAACAGATGCTGCTGACCGATTTTTCCAAAGCAAAAAAAGATAGAATAGCATGGACAAAAGAACCGAAAGCGCAGCTGCAATATAAATGCTTCGATAGCCGAGCAGATTGCCAATTTGCCCAAACACCATGGCACCTACCCCCACACCTAGATCAAAAAACGAGAAAAAAGTGGCATTGGCCATCCCTTTTCGATTAGCAGATGCCTTTTCTATTGCCCATGCCTGCAATGCCGGCTGAACAGTACCAAACCCCAGTCCGTATAACAAAGCGGCCAAATACAATATCATGCTGCTTGGGAGCCATGCCAACAAAAGCATTGCTGCTAATATAAAAAAGGTACCTGGCAGAAAAACAGCCTTATGCCCTTTTCGATCATACAATTGCCCGGCAAACGTCCGCGACAATAATAACGCAATCGCATAGAGGAGAAAATACCATTGAATTCCCGAGATCTGCTTTTGAGTTGTATACAATGGGAGAAAAGATGCAATTCCGCCAAACGTAACCGTAATAAAAAAGAGCAGGATAGAAGGCTGCAATGCACTCTTTTCATAAAGATCCATTTTTACTGTAACCGCCTTGTCTAGCTTTTGTTCAATTTTTTTAAATTTAATCCTTGATGATAGCAGTAAAGCTACTAATCCTAAGAAAGCACAAATAAGGAAAAATTGGCTAAATGGCAGTTTGGAAGTTAAGGCAAGTCCGAGTGATGGTCCTAATGCAAGTGCCATGTTTCCTGATAGCCCAAAATACCCCATCCCCTCTCCCCTCCTGCTTGGAGGAATAAGGTCTGTCGCAATCGTGCCGGATGCAGTCGTAGAGAATCCCCAACCAACCCCTTGGACAATCCGCAGCATGAATAAAAACAAAATGCTTGTTAAAAATCCATAAGAACCAACGGAAAGGACAAAAATAGCCAAACCGAGCAGATAGACAAAACCTCTTCCTTTTGTTTCAAGGGTATGTCCGGCTAACGGACGCAGCAGCAAGGCTGAGAAGGTAAAGATGCCAACAACATATCCTATCAATTGATCATTACCGCCTAAATGTTCGACAAAAAGTGGGATCGTCGGCAGCGTCATTTGAAAGCCTAAAAAAATAAAAAAATTTGCAAGCATGATGAGAACAAAATCTCTCGTCCATATTTTCTCTTGAGCTTCTTTTTTACTTATTTGTTCATCCATTCCTCATAACTTCTTCCTCTCCATGCAAAGATCTAAATTCTGATATTACAAAAAAGACGAAAAGACGTCTCTACAAATTGTAGAAACGCCTCCCATTTACGCATGTTCAATCATTCTTGCCATCGCTTGAATTTGCCCCAAATGGTTTGCCTCATGGAATACCGCCATATTGGCCAGTTCCCCAACTGTTTCAAACCCAAGAAAAGGTTTTTCCAATACAACACTGTAGCGCTCAGCCGGAATTTCTTTTATTCTGTTTAACTGGTCTTTTAATTGTTCGATAAGAACTTCAACAGACGGGACATCTTCACTCCAATCAGCCGGTTTCGTTCCATTTCCAAATAGCTGGATATAATTTTCCGGAAGATTGGCTGATTTTTTAGGATAGCGAAACATAAACTGTTCCGCAACCGTTAGAACATGGCCAATCATCCAATGGATCGTATTATTGAATCCTTGCGGCTGTATATCCACAACGTCTTTATTCAAACTTTCTACTCTTTTGATAAAATTGGTTCTTGTCAGTGTAAATTGTTTCATTAATAATTCACTCATACGCTTCTCCTCCTCCATTCAATCCCATCTTTATTTTAAACAATTATTATGGAAATAGTAAATAATATGCAAGCACTGCGTTCCTTAGACAAACTGTTTTTCCCGATCGTGTCGAAAAAAAAACGATAAATAAAATTGACAATTTTGTGACAATATATAGAATATTCAGTATAAGGGGTTGAGAAATATGGGAGATAAAAATGCCAAGGCGGCGTTATTTTTTAAAAAAATCGCCTCCTGTGGGATCGGAATAGGATTCCTCATCTTTTTAATAAATTGCTTTGTAAGCGATTACATCCTTTCAGCTTTATGTACGGGTATAATCGCCGCATCTGTATTCATCTTTGGGTTTGGCTTATGCCTCTGCTTAATGGAAGAAGCAGCTGCTGTAGATCGCCACAAACGAAAATCCTTTTTTGAAAAAATGACTTACCTATACTGGAGGTAAATGAAACCACCTTACCGAATCATTAAGGTTTTCATGACTTCGGCGATTTCCTCAGAAGTTAATGGCTTATGATTTTTTTCCCAATCGGATACAAGTGCAATGTACATTTTTAACAGCAGGAAACTGATCAGTTCTGAATTTGCAGGCGGAATGGCCCCTTTTTCAATTGCGGTATCCATTTTTTGCTTTAAATAAGCAATGATTTCATCCTCTACATGCTGCAGCATTTCCGATACCGCCAAAGTTCCCATTTCTGTTTCCTCTTGGATCAATTTCATCATTAGCTGATGCTTTGAACGAAATTCCAGCAGTCGCAATAGGGCACGATGGACATTTTCTGCAAAGGAAGCTTCCGGGCGAATCACAGCTTCCGCCTCAGCGATCATCTCCTTTACGAGAGAGGATATAATCTCGTTAAATAGCTCCTCTTTATTTTTGAAAAATGTATAAATCGTTCCTTTACCGACGTTCGCAATCTTTGCTACCTGATCCATAGTTGTCGCTTTATAGCCAAACATGGAAAACGACTTCGCCGCGGCCTCTACAATCATTTTTCGTCTATCAACTGCCATTTCAGTCCGTCCCCCTATGACCAATTCAGTCTACTGGTCATTTAAAATGATTTTACTATACCACAGTATTTCATTTAGGGCAAACGAATTTTCATTTTTAATATTGGTCTATATATTAAAAGCAGGCCTATTAATAGACCTGCTTCCGGCATTGTTGTTGTAAAATTCTTATTCACTCAAATCGACATTGTGGTACACTTGCTGAACATCGTC
The DNA here is from genome assembly GCA_044598425.1 of Bacillota bacterium Lsc_1132. GTDB lineage: Bacteria > Bacillota > Bacilli > Bacillales > Cytobacillaceae > JAEVLT01. The sequence goes on along the minus strand of CP172536.1, from coordinate 266,117 downwards.
CAAATCTTCCAAGGCATCAATCATTTTTTCGAATTTTGCTTTCGCATCATCCGGAAGGGTTATTTCATTTTGCGGAAGCATTGTCAGTTCCGCAACTGTAAATTCGGTGATCCCGACATTCTTTAACGCTTCCTGCACACTATGGAACTGATCGGGTTCTGCGTAGATAATCACATTATCTTCTTCTTCGATAATATCGCGGACATCAACATCTGCTTCCATTAAGATTTCCAGCACTTCATCGGCTGTTTTTCCTTCCAGCCCGAAGACAGCTGTGGCATCAAACATATAGGCCACAGATCCGCTTACACCCATATTCCCGCCATTTTTGCCAAAAGCAGCACGAACGTCTGATGCTGTGCGGTTCACATTATTGGTTAAGGCATCCACGATCACCATTGATCCGTTTGGTCCGAAACCTTCATACCGAAGTTCTGTATAGTTTTCTTCCGCTCCGCCTTTTGCTTTTTCAATCGCTCGGTCAATAATCGCTTTTGGCACATTGTATGTTTTTGCCCGCTCAAGTACCATTTTCAAAGCTTGATTGGCTTCCGGGTTTGGATCGCCCTGCTTTGCGGCTACATAAATTTCGACACCGAATTTTGCATAGATCCTGCTCGTATTGGCATCTTTTGACGCCTTCTTTTCCTTAATATTGTTCCATTTACGGCCCATAATGAACACTCTCTTTCTACTGTGCATCTACCCAAATATTAATATAAACTAAGCTGCTACTTCAACTTTTTTTCAAAAATATGCTAATGCATTTGTCCTAATTTCAGTTGGTGCTCAATTTTTTCTAGTATATTATACATCAAATAACTTCCTTATTGGATAGATTTCACTTCCATAGAATTTAGGTGTTTTTAACCCGTTATTCTTTTAGCAGCTAGTCTTTTCTACATTTACTTTTAGTCAGGTGGAATACGTTGGAAGACCATACTGTTGGATTTAGGCAATCAATGGAATACTAAGAATGGAAGAAATTATTACATCCTTTTTATGATCCCTTTCCAGTCGTAGAGCATTTTGAAAAGGTTAATCTCTGATAAAGCCAAAAAAGAAGGCAGCTGAAAATAAGTACAAAACACCATTTTAACAAAAAGTGCAAACACCCTAATAAAATTGATTCTTATTATCAATAATATAAGTGAAAAAGGTAACCAAAATGATGGTTACCTTAATAAAATTACCCTTCAGGTACAAATGTTTTACAATCTGTTTCTTCGCTTTTGGATGCCTGTTTTCCCTTGTGGCTAACTACATAAATGGAATCTGCGGTACATTTATTTCCATTTCCCCAATAAGAACAGTTATTTACTTCACAAAGAACATCTTTTGCCAAAGTATAACACCTCCTCTATGTTATTATTTGCAAAGACAAAGGTACTATACTTTGGCAGTTCATTTTAACTTTTGGAAAAATCATATGGTTACTATGCACTCAAAAACAAAGTCATTTTTCTTAAAACGTTTCATAAATCGTATTTCCAGTCTGAGATGTATCATAATCCCCAAGAGAGTTTAATTCCGACTGAAACTGACGCGAAGATAAAATTGCCTTTACAGTACTTATCAGCTGTTCAGATTCAGAATTTTTTAAAATAACGAGGTCATACCGTTCGGTTATTAATGGGACAAAATCAATTCCAACAATTTTTGCTGCTTTTTCAATTCCCACTCCTACATCTGCGATCCCAGCAGATATAGCGGATGCCACACTTAAATGATTGGTTTCTTCGTGCTCATACCCCTTAATATTCCTGGACGGGATCCCGTTGATTCTGAGTTGTTCATCAAGAAGAATCCTTGCCCCTGATCCTTTCTCTCGATTAATGATTTTTATCTTTTCGCGGCTTAAATCCGTACAAGACGTAATATTTAAAGGATTCCCTTTTTTAACATAAAAACCTGCTTTTCTTGACACAAGGTTCATTAAGACAAAAGGGTACCCGACTAAAATTTTCTTTATATATGGCAGATTATATTCACCTGTATCCCCGTCAAACAAATGCAAGCTGACAATGTCGCCTTCTCCATAGTACATAGAGATTAAGCTGTTTAAACTCCCTGTGAAAGACCGTAATGGTTTATAGGTTGAATTTTTCTCAATATGTTTACCCAAAATATCTAAAACGAGGTCTTGCCCACTAATCACAATGGTTTGGGAATCCCTTGATTGGTTCCGGTGAGGATCAAAAACAGCGGCTGGCAGTGGAGTATTTGGATTCGTTTTATGGTTTTTAATATAATGATCTAAGTCATATGCATCTATCCGCATCTGTCTTCCTACACGGAATACAGGAAGTTCCCCTTTTTTAACAAGGTCATAAATGGTTAATTTCGATACTTTTAATAGCTGTGAAACCTCTTCAATTGTATAGGAAAGCTCCTTTGACATTTGTGCATCCCTCCACCTTTATTTTAACTTACCGCCTGTTAAAAAGTATATTTTTAATAAAAAAGTAGGACGTGTGTGATCTTTCTTATAGTCTTTTTTGTTATAACTAATTATAATTCATTATAAGTGGTTATAATTAGTTGGGAAGGGAGAAAGATGTTGAAAAAACTATATCTGCTATTTTTCTCATCGATGCTGCTAGGCCTAATCGTTTCTGGGTGTTCAAGCAATGAACCAGCCAAAAAGCCGGAAAAGAAAAAACAAGAAGGTTCTGAAAAAAAGGTTGAATTGACGGTTTCAGCTGCAGCAAGTTTACAAGATGCTTTAAATGACATTAAAGCAGCCTTTGCGCAGGAACATCCGAATGTGAAAATTAACTATAACTTTGGAGGTTCAGGGGCACTTCAGCAGCAAATTTCCCAAGGCGCACCTGTTGATCTCTTCTTCTCCGCCGCTGAGAATCAGTTTGATCAATTAGTACAGGACGGACTAATCGAAAAGTCAAAGGGTGCAAAACTTGTTGGAAATGAACTTGTCCTGGTCGTTCCGAAAGATTCCACTAAAGGAATCAAAACATTCGAAGACCTCACGAAAGCGGATAAAATTGCCGTTGGAACTCCTGAGTCTGTACCGGCAGGACAATATGCTAAGGAAACATTACAACGTTTAAATATCTGGAAAACGGTTGAAGGAAAAATCGTATACGCCAAGGATGTCCGCCAAGTGCTTACATACGTAGAGACAGACAATGTGGATGCTGGAATAGTTTATAAAACAGATGCGTTGATTTCTCCAAAGGTTAAGATTGTGGCTGCAGCCAACGAAAACACTCACGCACCAATTGTTTATCCCGTTGGTGTTGTTAAAAACAGTTCCTATCTAAAAGAGGCCCAGTCTTTCTACAATTATCTTCATAATGAAAAATCGATGAAGATTTTTGAAAAATATGGATTTAAAGGTCTAATGAAGTAAAATGGCAGCAAATTTTTGGTCTCCAGTGACGCTATCCATAGAGATAGCCTTTTTTTCCGGAATAATCGTATTTGTTTTGGGACTATTTTTAGGAAAGATGATGGCAAATAAAAAATTCAAAGGAAAGTCGATCGTTGAAACGGCTTTTCTTTTGCCTTTAGTATTGCCTCCGACCGTAGTAGGTTTTTTGTTAATTATTTTATTTGGGAAAAATAGTCTAGTGGGACAATTGATTGAATGGATCTTTCACAGACCGGTTATTTTTACGTGGTGGGCTGCTGTGATCGCCTCTACTGTTGTAGCCTTTCCGCTTATGTATCAATCGGCTAAACTTGGATTTGAATCAATTGATGAGGACATCGAGAATGCAGCTCGTGTAGACGGAGCGAATGAGTTCAAATTGTTTATAACTATTTCCATTCCGCTTGCATTGAAAGCAATTGTCTCCGGTGCAATATTGAGTTTTGCAAGAGCATTAGGTGAATTCGGAGCCACTTTAATGTTCGCCGGAAATATCCCTGGAAAAACGCAAACAGTTCCAACTGCTATTTACGTAGCCATTGATTCAGGCAATATGACATTAGCCTGGCTGTGGGTATTGAGTATGATTGGCATTTCCTTTTTGATGTTGATTGCTGTAAATTTGATAAAATCTTGACTATAGGTATACAGGGGGCAGATGAACCGTTCATGAGGACAAGTTTTTCCTAATTATTGGTATTCGCAGGCTCCATGAAACGCTCATGAGGACTGATTCCCACAAAAATTGTGGTATTCACAGGCTTCATGAACCACTTTTAAGCACTACTTGCCCCTAAGAGGGACAGTATTCATAATGAATGAATCAAAAAAGAACCAGAGACAACAGCGACTGCTCTGATTCCTTTTCGAACATCAAAGCAAATAATTTCTTAAATCCGAATCAGCATTTCTAGCAAAGGGATAGCATGCATTTTCAAATGGAATTTAAGAAAAACCGATGAATTTTCGCTGAAAATTTCACCGGTTTTCTCTTCTTATGAAGCTACACTACCATCGATGGGCTTTCGCATTTGATTTCAAAATAATTGTATTTTGGGAAATCTGCGTATGCCCATTTACTTGGGATTTTGCCTTTTTAGGCCTTGTCCAATTATGGTGAAAAAGCTGAGAATGTGGATCAAGCTGATCATGGATACTCATCGAATCACCTCTTGGCAGGATAGTTTCAAAGGATATTCTTCTCGAATATCCTTTAATAGTTTTTGTTGAAATTTCATTTTTATCAAAATTTTTTTAGTTCCTTATTCTCGCCAAAAGAGCCGGTCCCATTCAGTAAGACGAGACAGGCTCTCCTGCTCAAAAGCTTTACTCCTAAATAAGCAATGCCATTTCGGACATTAGGAATATTGGTTCTTCGTTTCTTTTATCATATCTCTTACATCTTGAACCATTTTATCGTAAGATTGATTAACCCGATTCTCAATTGCATCTTGATCCTTATCGATGTATTGATTCTGAGGATTGTTTTTCTCCATCTTTTCACCTCCATCATTATGGTGTGTAAAGTTGGGAAAAATATTTACTTTGTTGAACCGCCAAGTGGGATCATTGATGCTCAGCCACTAAATCTCCAGCTTGATGCCTGTGATAAAAGCAAAGCTTTTGCTTAATTCTCGGCGTTTGACAGGAAATCCAGCATCATTACGTTTTTCAGATGATATTTTTCTCCTTCAAGTAGCGAAGAACTTGTTCCACTGCTTCATCAACGGACAACAAATTTGAATGGATTGTAATTTCCGGTTGTTCTGGCCCCTCGTATGGCGAGTCAATCCCGGTAAAATCCTTTATTTCACCGCGGCGCGCTTTCGCATAGAGTTGCTTTGGATCACGCCGTTCGCATTCCTCAAGCGGGCAGTTAACGAAGACTTCGATAAACTCACCTTTTTCAAACAGTTCCCTGACTTGCTCTCGATCGGAACGAAACGGGGAAATAAATGCTGTTGTCACAATTTTTCCGCTGTCTACAAACAATTTTGCAATTTCCCCAATTCTTCGGATATTTTCCGTACGATCATGCTCGGAAAAACCGAGATCTTTATTGATTCCGTGGCGAATATTGTCCCCATCCAAAATATATTCACTTATTCCCTGCTGAAATAATTCCTTTGAAACAGCATTGGCGATCGTTGATTTTCCAGAGCCTGAAAGGCCTGTAAACCAGATAACGCAGCTTCCATGGCCATTTTTCGTGCGGCGGTCGTGTTTCGTAATCGTGGTTTCGTGCCATGTGATATTGGTTGATTTTGACATTTACCTGCTCCTTACACCGTTTCTTTTTCTCTTAACCCAGCAATCAGCACTTCTACAACCTCTTTCCGGCTAAAGGTAGAAGGAGGCAGGACACCTGAGCGGAGCATCTCCCTTACTTTCGTTCCGGAAAGAATCACTCGATCTTCCTTTGTATGCGGGCAAGTTTTATCTGATGCCATTCCTTCGCATTTGTTGCAATAGAAGCTATGTTCAAAGAACAATGGCTTTATGCCCAGCTCTTCTTCAGTAAAATAGCTGAAAATATACTGTGCATCGTAAGTTCCATAATAGTTCCCGACCCCAGCATGGTCACGTCCGACGATAAAATGAGTGCAGCCAAAGTTTTTACGGGCAATGGCATGAAAGATCGCTTCCCTAGGTCCAGCATAGCGCATCGCTGCCGGATAAACCCCAAGTTGTACTCGTTCAGCAGGATAGTAATGTTCAAGCAGGACACGGTAGCTTTTTAAACGAACATCTGCCGGAATGTCATCTGCTTTTGTTTCGCCGACAAGCGGATTGACAAACAAGCCGTCAACTGTCTCAAGAGCTGCTTTCTGAATGTATTCATGAGCTCTGTGAATTGGATTTCTTGTTTGAAAACCCACAATCGTTTTCCAGCCCTTTTCTTCAAATAAAGCACGTGTCTGTTTTGGCTCAAGCCACACATCAGCAAAAACGCCTTTATCTGTCTTTTTAACAAGTACGATATCTCCCGCAACATAAACCCGGCCCCGTTCGAATAGCCGTCTTACTCCCGGGTGTGCCAGTTCATCGGTTTTATAGACATTTAGCGCTTCTTTCTCTAGGTCAGGCTCATACCATTCCGAAACGGTAATCACCCCATACACTTCACCTTGAAAAACCAGTTTATACGTTTCTTCTGCTTTCAGCGTATCTGCCACCTCAGATGAAACCGGCAGCGTTACCGGGATAGACCAAACCGTATTGTCAGCTAACCGCATATTTTCAACAACGGATTCGTAATCTTTTTTTCCTAAAAATCCTGTTAATGGACTAAACAGCCCTACTCCAATTAATTCCAAATCACTTAATGCAATGGCGTCAATATGAATCTCTTTTTCAACGCTGCTCCAATCATAGGAAGGACTGTATGCTTGAATTAATTTTCCTCCGTGAGGTTTTGGTAAAAACGACATGATGATCAACCTTTCTTTATAAGCTTTACTTCGTCTGTCACTGGAAGCGGTGTTCCTTTATTGTCCGTTTTTTTTATTAGGAACAGCACGCCTAAAACAGAAATGAATACGCCCGCCATCGCAATAATTGGATAAATATTTTTGACAATGACCAATTGAATAATCGTGTATGAAAGCACCATCGATAAAACAGGAGAAACAATCCAGACGGTTAGTAATTTAACGACAATATCCTTTTTGACCACCGACATTCCTTGTTTGACAAATCCGATTCCGATAATCGAAGAGGTTGTGATTTGTGTGAGTGGAACTGGAATACCCAGCAAGGATGCAATTGTTACAATACTTGCTCCTGTACCTGATATGATGCAGCCCTCTTCCAGCCGAAGGGATGTAATCTTTTTCCCGTTTGTTTCGATCACTCGATGGCCAAATAAAATGGCGCCCAGCGCGACGGCCAAGCCTCCTCCCAGGATCGCCTGATCTTTTGGAACAATCCCGGATGCCGCCAACGGACCAACTGCATTGGCAACATTGTTCATTCCGCCGGAAAAGGCTTCAAAAATACCCATTATGACAACAAGAATAGCCAGAACAGGATGGACTTTCTTTTGCCTCATCCAGTTATGAAGAGGTTTTATTTTTAATAGTGCTGCAGCAAAAATGGCGATCAAAAAAGCAGCAAATGGCGTAAGCAGCCAAAACAGTGCAATCCAGGCTAACTTCCCTACATAAACGGATTGGTAGACGATCCCCGCTCCAACAACTGAACCAACCGTCACCTCGCTTGTTGAAAGGGGAATGCCGAAAATATTGGCCAGCATCAACGACAAAGCAGCGGATGCTAAAACGATCAAAGCAATGGCAACTGTAAACGTGCTACTTGGAACGATTCCGCTGCCAATGGTTTTTACCACCTCACCGCCGCCAAGCCATGCTCCTAGAAATACGGCGATTCCACATAGCCACAATGCCAATTTTTTTTTTAAAATCCCGGAGCCGTATGCGATTCCCATTGAGGAGGCTGCACCACTGGCACCAATATTCATCGCGAACAATAATCCAATCATAATCGCCAGTACGGTAAGTGTCATGATAGCCTCCTTTATTTCACGTGTAATCCACACTCCGTTTTACTACTGCCTGCCCATCTTCCTGCGCGGGAGTCCTCACCCGCCTCAGTTGCTTGGGTGCATGGGAAACAGCCGATGCTTGGGTAGTTTTGATCATGTAATTTATTATAGGGAAGATCCTTTTCCCTGATGTAGGCCCAAACTTCATCCCATGTCCAGTGAATTAACGGACATATTTTAATGTTTTTAAATTTTTCATCTTTGTTAACAAACTGTGTGTTCCTCCGTGTGGGTGATTGTTCCCTGCGCAGCCCGGAAATCCAAGCCTCTTTTGTGGTTAACACTTCCCTTAACGGAAGCACCTTTCTGATTTGGCAGCACATGTTTGGATCTCTTTTCCATAAGGCAGATCCATATTCGGCTGCTTGTTCATCTAAACTAAGTTTTGGTTTTTTACGTTCAATTTTTAGAGTGGGAAAGCGTGCTTCCATTTGATCAATTACTTCGTACGTTTCAAGAAAATGCAGATCCGTATCTAAAAAAACAATATGGGCATCAGGTTTAATCTGATAAATCAAGTCAATCAAAACGATTGCTTCTGCCCCAAAACTGGATGCGTAGACGATATCCTTTTCACCATAGTTTTGATAGGCCCACTCTAAAACAGCTCGGGCACCTTTTGTTTCATCATCTATTGGAAAAGTCTCGGAAAGACTCCCATTTTCATAGGTTATTTTGACCACCCGCGAAGCCTCCTTTATTAAAAAAGCAGTCTTCCGCCGATAAGGAGAAGACTGCCTCTAGTTTGTCTAGTCAGCAATTGTATTCAATTCATAAAGTGTGACATCAAGATTTAATCGTGGAAATTGGTTCCGTCCGTCGTTGCATTGACAATTCCGGCACGGATGACAAAATCGCCAAAATGCTCGCCTTCTTCTCGTTCTTTTGCATAACGGGCTAAAAGAACGCTCAGTTCGCTTAAAATTTCTTCTTCCCCAATGTTTTCACGGTACATTTTATTCAGACGGCTGCCATCAAAAGCAGCACCAAGATACATATTGTATTTTCCAGGTGCCTTGCCCATAAAGGCAATTTCACCCAGACCCGGGCGGGCGCATCCGTTTGGACAGCCAGTCATACGGATGGTAATTTCTTCGTCACGGAGACCATTTTTATCGACAATGGTTTCGATTTTATCAATCAGCTTTGGCAAATAACGCTCACTCTCAGCCATTGCCAACCCGCATGTTGGAAACGCCACACAAGCCATCGAGCTGCGGCGGAGAGCAGTAAAATGTTTCCCATCATTTAAACCGTATTGTTCAATAAGATTCGAAATCTCTTTCTTTTTCCGGCTTGTGACATTGGCAATAGTCAAGTTTTGATTGGTTGTTAAACGGAATTCACCTGTATGAACTTTGGCAATTTCACGCAAACCCGTTTTCAGCTTGTAATCATCAAAATCGGCAACCCGGCCATTTTGAATAAACAGCGTAAAATGCCATTTTCCTTGAATGCCTTTTGTCCAGCCGTATCGATCACCATTGCGTTCGAAATGATAGGGCTTCGCATCATCTAATTGCCATCCAAGACGATTTTCCAGCTCTGCCTTAACTGTTTCCAGCCCTAGGCGGTCAACCGTGTACTTAAACCGTGCATTCTTTCTTACCGAACGGTTTCCGTAATCGCGCTGAATCGTAATCGTTTTTTCCGCCACCTCATAAAGTTTATCAGGTGTACAGAATCCAATCACTTTCGCAAGTTGCGGATAAGTTTCTTTGTCACCATGGCTGCTGCCCATGCCCCCTCCAATCGCCACATTAAACCCGGTGAGTTTACCACTCTCCACAATGGCAATGAACCCAAGGTCCTGTGAAAAAACATCAATATCATTCAACGGGGGAACCGCAATCCCAATCTTAAATTTCCTTGGCAAATAAAGCGGTCCGTACATTGGTTCAACTTCATCCATTTCCGGTGTACCCGCAACTTTTTCTTCATCAAGCCAAATTTCATGATAGGCTCTTGTTTTTGGCAACAAATCATTGCTTAATTGTTTCGCCCATTCATAAACTTCGGAATGAATCTCCGATTGATACGGATTCGAGCTGCATAACACGTTCCGGTTTACATCCCCGCATGCCGCCATTGTATCTAAAAGGGTTGAATGGATTTCCTGGATTGTGCTTTTCATATTCCATTTTAAAATTCCATGCATTTGCCATGTTTGACGCGTTGTTATTTTTAACGTGCCGTTCGCATATTTATCTGAAACCTCATCCATCACAAGCCATTGTTTCGGTGTCGCAACGCCGCCCGGTAACCTTACCCGCAGCATAAACTGATACGCCGGTTCCAGCTTTTGCTTTTGGCGTTCATTGCGAAGGTCCCGATCGTCCTGGAGATAACTTCCGTGGAATTTCATTAAGCGGTTATCATCCTCAGGAATTCCGGCACTGAGTCGATCTTGCATAACTTCTTTTAGCGTGCCGCGCAAGTAATAGCTTTCCTCTTTAATCCGTTCTACATCGCTTGGCGGTCCATCCGGCGCTTTTAAAATGTTTTTCACCATGTTGAAAAAACTCCTTTCAATCCTAATCAGTAAATATCCCGCTGATACCGTTTTTGCTGCTGCATCTCTGCTAGATAGGCTTCTGCTTTTTCACGGTTCATCATGCCTTCCTTTTCAATAATCTCAAGGAACGCATGATGAACATCATGTGCCATGTTTTTCTCATCACCACAAATATAAACAGCTGCACCTTCTTCAAGCCAAGCAAACAATTCTTTACTGTGTTCCAGCATGCGGTGCTGAACATATACTTTTTTCTCTGTATCGCGTGAAAAAGCGACATCCATTTTTGTGAGAACGCCATTTTCCAGCCATTTTTGCCATTCGGTCTGGTAAAGGAAATCCGTTCTGAAATGCTGATCACCAAAGAACATCCAGGTTTTACCCTTCGCACCAATTTCCTCACGTTCTTGCATAAACGAACGGAATGGCGCCACACCCGTGCCCGGTCCAATCATAATAACAGGTGTGTCAGGGTTTTTCGGCAGCTTAAAGTTTTCGTTTGGCTGGATAAAAACGGACAGTTGATCACCAGGCTGCACTCTTTCTGCACAATAACAAGATGTTACACCCTTTCGCTGTCGTCCATGTGCCTGATAGCGCACGGTGCCAATTGTTAAATGCACTTCATCCGGATTTGCCGTTATACTGCTTGCAATGGAATAAAGGCGGGGCGGAATTTTACGCAAAATCGAAACAAATTCCTGCGCCGATTCACCCCAAGCTCCGTAATCGCGAACCAAATCAAGCAAATCGCGGCCTTCGATATAGGCTTTTACTTTTTCTTCGTTTCCCGGAGATAAAAGCTCCTGCAATTTTTCATTAGCTGTAAGACTTCCTGCCTTTTCTAAAAGCGGCTTTGTTAAAACTGTAATTTCATAATAAGAGGTTAGTGCATCTTTAAGCGGCCGAACATCTCCTTGTTTAACGGTAACCTTTTCTTCCGGATCCCATTTCAATTCTTTCAGCAGCCCTTCAACGAGCTCTGGATCATTTTCCGGATAAATGCCGAGAGCATCGCCCGGTTCATACGTAAGCCCAGATCCTTCAAGCGATAACTCGATGTGACGCGTTTCTTTGTTCGAGCCTCGGCCATTTAAATTGAGATTTTCCAGTACTTCCGCTTTAAATGGATTGGATCTTGAATAAACTGTTTCAGCAGCCTGCAGTTGTGTTTCATGCACAGGAGAAAAATCTCCGCCCTCCGCTGTTCTCAAGCTGGCAACAACGCCTTCAAACCATTCTGCGGCTGGCTCTTCAAAATCAACATCACAGTCAAACCGCGGATAAAGACGGGTTCCGCCGAGTTCTTCCAGCCTGGAATCGAATTCTTTACCTGTTTGGCAGAAAAATTCATATGAACTGTCACCCAAAGCTAAGACAGAAAATTGGAGACTATCAAGCTTTGGCGCCCGTTTACTTTGAAGGAACTCATGAAATGATTTTGCATTATCCGGCGGCTCCCCTTCGCCATGGGTGCTAACGATCACAAGCAAATTTTTTATTTTCTTTAAATGATTGGGTTTAAAATCACTCATGGCTGAGACGGTGACTTGAAAACCGTTACCCTCTAGTGTTTTGCCCGCCTTGTTCGCAAGTCCCCTTGCGTTTCCTGTTTGCGAACCGTAAAGAATGGTGATTTCTTTTGAAACCGGCTGGCTCGCACTTCGAGCAGAAAGTTCTCCAGTCGGTGCGGCAGATGTTCCTTGAGAGGAGGCAGCCAAAAAACCGCTAAGCCAAACTTTTTGTGATTCTGTTAATGTCGACAGAAGCTTGTTAAGGAGTTCTGCCTGCTCCTGATTAAACGGACTGTTCATTACTTGTAGTTGCAACAATATCCACCTCACAAAGAAATGTTCAATAAAAAAAGACAGCCTATCACGAAAAAAGGTGAAGACCGCCTCTAGTTTATCTAGTCAGCGAGTATGATGTACATTCAACAATGACCTAATTGTTATTATTAATCATACTATACAGATAGGATTTGTCAATTATTTTTTTGGATATTTTCTGCAAAAATACCTTTCAATTTTCTAGCCAAGCACAAATTTTCCATTTTACAGACACCGTTCTCGGCTTGGAGTAGTATTCCGCCATTTTTAGGCTTTTTCCCGCCAATCCGGTGCGGAATTCCGCCTAACCTCTACTTTATTCCGCCTTATTGACAAAGAATTCCGCCTACGCCCTTTGTCAGTTGTTTTGTTACCAAATTTTAGTTGAAATAGAGCGTAAAAAATTGCCATTTCACAAAAAAGATCTGTAAAAAATGATTTACAGGTCTTTTCTGGTAAAGGCATAACAAGGAATAGCAAAAGTGAGCCCAAGTGCAGCAAGTAGTAGGGCTGCATCCGCAAGCTCTTGTTGCATCAAACCTGCTTTTACCCGAGCATTTTTAACATAATTCCTTATATTCTATCCCCCATAAACAAATTGCACTATCTATTACATACTGTAATTTATTTTTCACATAACACTTATCCTCAATTAAAAGCAAAATTATACCATTAGGAAAAGCTAGGAGAGAGGGAAAATTTAAATGAACTTAACATTCGCCAATCGTTTGCTATGTTATAATTCCAAAATGATTAAAGAATGTATTGCTAATGGAAAGATTGTTCCTTTATATTTAATCGGTGAACACCATCTTTATAAAATGGGGGTTTTCTTAAAAGGGGGTGAGCAATATTTCTGCCTGGTTTCTTTTGTTTCTTACGATTGCACTTGAGGTTGCCGGTACTATTGCCATGAAACATTCACAAGGTCTGTCGAGGCTTTATCCAACCCTTATGATTTATTTTTTCTACGGACTTTGTTTTAGTATATTTTCGCTTGTTGTGAAAAAAATGGAGCTAAGCGTGGCGTATGCGATTTGGTCCGGAGCGGGCACCCTTGCAGTCAGCGTTATAGGCTTCCTGTATTTTCATGAGACATTTACATTGTTGAAAGCCATTTCCATTATTTTGATTATCCTTGGTGTAATCGGATTAAAACTTTCTTCCGCATCAATCTAGCAGGGGGTAACGCAACCCCCTGATTCCTGTGAGCGTGGATACCTTCCGTACTACTACGATATGAACCTAAATCTTTTAAGCTAAATAGGCTTCTTGGACTTGCTCATTTGTCATTAAATCTTTTCCATTCCCGCTAAGAACAATTTCACCGGTTTGAATAACATAACCACGATGAGCAATTTGTAAAGCTTGAAAGGCATTTTGCTCGACCAGCAAAATTGTCATACCTTCTTTATTAAGCTCCTGAATAATTTCAAATATTTGCTCAACAATGATCGGGGCTAAACCCATCGAAGGCTCATCTAACATTAAAACGTCAGGACTCATCATTAAAGCACGACCAATTGCCAACATTTGTTGTTCGCCGCCACTCATCGTTCCCCCTTTTTGATTAAGTCGTTCCTTAAGTTTTGGAAAATATTGAAAAATCCGTTCCATTCGTGTTTCAATTAATTTTTTATCCTTGACAGTAAATGCGCCCATCAATAAATTTTCCTTCACACTTAACTTTGGAAAGATCCGTCTGCCCTCAGGAACTTGGGCAATTCCCATGAGCGATGTTTGGTGGACAGGAACATTTGTAATATCCCTTCCTTTGTAAAAAACAGAACCGCCTTTTATCTTTATTTGACCACTGATCGATTTTAATGTCGTCGACTTGCCTGCACCGTTACTTCCTATTAATGTAACAATCTCGCCTTTATCTACTTGTAAATCGACCCCTTTTAACGCCTGAATCCCACCATAATTTGCTTGGATATTTTTCAGGTCAAGTACGTGCATGCTGCTCCCTCCTTTAAGCATGAGTTAACGCCCCTTTCCCTAAATAGGCTTCAATCACTCTTGGATTTTTCCGTATTTCCCGCGGCTTTCCTTCGGCGATTTTATCACCGTGATCCAAAACAAAAATATAATCTGAAATCTCCATAACCAACTTCATATCATGTTCAATTAAAATGACTGTTAAATCCAGTTCTTCTCTTAAAGTATGGATTAATTCGGTTAATTCCTTTGTTTCTCTAGGATTCATTCCCGCAGCAGGTTCATCTAGCAGTAATAAACTGGGTTTCGTTGCGATCGCACGCGCGATTTCGAGCCTGCGCTGTGCACCATACGAAAGGCTCCCTGCATTTTCATTTAATAACTCTGCTAAACCTACATATTTTAGTAACCGATAAGCTTCCTTTTCTGCATTCTGCTCCTCATGCCGGGCTTTTGGCAAATTGAAAATCGTTGAAATCCAGCTCGATTTTAAATGATTATGCATACCCACTAAAACATTATCCAAAACAGGAATATCATTAAAAAGCCGGATGTTTTGAAATGTTCGAGAAATACCTCGCTTGGCAACCACATCTGGCTTTAAACCGACCAATGATTCTCCATTTAGCAATATTTCACCTGAGGTAGGCTTATACACCCCTGTAATCATATTAAAAAAGGTTGTCTTTCCAGCACCGTTAGGCCCAATGACCGCGGTAATCGAATTCTTCTCTATGTTCATGTCGATATTTGTATTTGCATAAAGGCCGCCAAAACTCTTAGTTAATGCGCTCACTTCCAATACATTCAATTGGTTTCCCTCCCTTTATGCCTTTAGTTTTTCTTTTCCAATTAGTAATACGTTCGATTTTTCACTATTGGCATCCTCTAATTTTACAAGATCATATTTCCTGTTTTTGGCTGGCATTAGTCCTTTCGAACGGTACAAAGCAAAGAGAATCAATAACGCCCCAAAGATAAAACGCTGCATTTTAACCGGAGATAGTGCTTCGGGGATCGATAGAACTCCATTTTGACTTAAAGTATTCAACCAATTTGTTATTTCAGTCAGTACTTGTAAATTTAAAATCGTTACAACAGACGCTCCTAAAATAACACCAGGTATACTGCCCATTCCTCCAAGGAGAACCATGACAAGGATGTTCGTCGATTCTAAAAGGGTAAAACTGGTGGGATCCACAAAGGTTTGTTTGGCTGCGAATACAACTCCCATCATTCCGGAAAAAGAGGCCCCAATCGCAAAAGCGGACAATTTTGTTTTTACAAGCGGTATCCCCATTGCTTGAGCAGCAATTTCATTTTCTCTTACAGCTTTCCATGCCCGCCCCATTTTGGAATGTTCTAATGTTTGAACCATGTAAATGACAACCACAACAATAACGAGAACAACATAATAAAATTGATTAGGGTAAATCAGGTCCATCCCAAATATTCTTGGCGGAGTAATCGAGGCAATGCCCATTGCCCCATTTGTAATATTCACAGGCTTATCTAAGTTGTTAAAGACAATCCGAATAATTTCACCAAAACCCAATGTTACGATTGCTAAATAATCCCCTTTTACACGCAGAACAGGAATCCCAAGGAGCACTCCAAATAAGGCAGCGGCAAAGCACCCGATTAAAATAAATATCCAAAAGCTTTCCCCTGACAGTGGAAACTTTCCAAACGGCATAAAATTTGATGCTTGAGCTGTAGCGAAAATTCCATACGTATAGGCACCAACTGCAAAGAATGCGACAAATCCTAGATCAAGTAACCCGGCGAAACCTACGACAATGTTTAACCCCAGTGCCATGGCAACATAAATGCCAACTAGGGTAGCTACATCCATATAGGATTGAAAGGATGTCCCTTTACTTGCCGCAAACGGAAGCAGTACCGCGAGAATCACTATACCAATAATCCATTTTGTTTTGTTTCCAATTTTTAAAAAATATAAAATAAAAATGGAAAAGAGCAAAAACAAAAAAGCAGCAACCGATTTTTCAGCAAGATATAAACTGGTAGTGGTAACAACGACGTAGGCTGCAAATAAAAGAATTTGAGTTGTCTTATGATTCGTTACTTTGTTGATTAGCAATTTCATCTTACACACCTACACTTTCTCAATGATTGCTTTACCAAACAGTCCTTCAGGCTTGAAAATGAGGACAACAATCAAAATAATAAATGCGAATACATCTTTGTATTCCGCCCCAAAAACACCGCCAGTCAAAGTGGATAGATTAGCAGCGGCAAACATTTCTAGCATTCCGATGATCAAGCCGCCAGCCATTGCACCCCGGATATTTCCAATCCCTCCAAGAATAGCTGCCGTAAAAGCTTTAATCCCAAGAATGAAGCCAATATAGGGATCAATGGTTCCATATTGAATCGAAAATAAGACACCCGTTGCTCCTCCAAGCGCGGATCCGACAAAAAACGTTACAGATATGATTTTGTTTACATTAATGGACATCAATCCAGCAGTATCACGATCTTGGGCAACCGCTCTCATGGCCATACCCCATTTTGATCGGTTAACAAAAAAATCAAGTCCGATCATCATTAAAACTGCAACAATTAAAACAACGAGAAAGGTACTCTTAAAGGAAGCATCATGAAACTGAGACAAAAAGGAAGAAGCCTTTAATTTTATTTGTTCATTGAATAGTTGTGGACCTGTAACAATATAGTTGCCTTTTTTAATCTCTGCAATAAAGCGGACAATATCTTGAAGCAGGAATGAAATGCCAATTGCTGTAATAAGGGTGATTAACTTAGGGGCATTCCTCAGCGGACGATAGGCTACTCTTTCGATTCCCATTCCTAAAAAACCGGTTAAGATACTCGTAATGATCAAGACAATAATGAGGGTCACAACAGACGGTATCATCGAAAGCAAGCCCAAGCCTGAAAAGGTTAGTAATATGGCTGTTCCAATAAAAGCTCCCGTCATAAAAATCTCACCATGCGCAAAGTTAATAAGCTCCAGTATTCCGTATACCATCGTGTATCCAATTGCAATTACGGCATAAACCGCACCTAATGTTAACCCGTCAACCACTACTTGGGGCAGTGACTGCACGATTCCTGTCAACATATTCTTCACCACTCATTCCATTTTTGATATAGAAAAAAGGGTACGTCTCAATTTCCCATACCCTTTTAAAGATCCCTACTTTTTGCTAATCTCGCCAACCAATGATGCCGGATAAGCCGCTTTGTTAAATTTATAGATAAAGATTTTAGCAAAGTTATTATCCCCTTTATCATCGAATCCCACTTTTGTTACAACGCCTTGATAGTCTTTAATTGCACGCACTGCATCTCTTACTTGGGCACGGGTTGGTAATTTCCCGCCATTGTTATCAATCGCATCTGACAAAGCTTTAAGAATTACCCCTGCGCTGTCATATGCGTAAGCGGAATATCCTTCAATGTTCTTGTTGAATTTACTCTTGTATTCTTCTACAAATTTTTTGCCCTCATCCGTTTTGGTTGTATCACCTGCAACCGAAGTTAAATAGGCATTTTTCACGGCTTCTCCGGCGATTTCAACAAATGATGAGGAGTCTAGACCATCTCCCCCCATAAATGGAATATCAATTCCTTTATCGTGGGCTTGTTTGACAATTAACCCACCTTCTGCATAAAGGCCGCCAAAGTATATCATATCCGGTTTTTTTTCAGCAACTTGGTTCAATACGCCATTAAAATCTTTTTCACCAACAGTTATTCCTTCAAATCCAACAATTTCAGCGCCGAGTTTCTGGGCTGCACCTTTAAATGCATCTGCTAAACCTGATCCGTAAGCGGTTTTATCCTGAATAATAAAGATTTTCTTCGCTTTAAGTGTTTTCACTGCATACTCGGCACCAGCAGGCCCCTGGAAATCATCTCGCGCCACAACGCGATTTGTTACCTTCAGTTTTCGATCAGTAACTTCTGTTGCCGTATTTGCTGGTGAAACCATCGGTATGGAATACTTCTCATAGGTTTCGGACGAAGGTATGGCAACACCTGAATTCATATGGCCCACTATCGCCAGAATGGAGCTATCTGATGCAATTAGTTGAGCATTCGCAACACCTTTTTTGGGGTCAGCCTGATCATCATAAGGTACAAATTGCAAATCGAAACCTTTCTTCGCAAATTTAGCTTTTTGGTCTTCAATAGCTAATTGAGCCCCTAACTTAATAGCCTCTCCCTGTGTTGCACTTCCCCCGGACAATGGCGATTGTGAGGCAATTTTTATAACCGTTTTTCCTGTATTCGATCCTCCGCTTGAACTTGACGATTTTTGCGAAGAACAGCCACTTATGATACCAATTGCTAAGGTTGCAGTCATGACGAGAGCCAAAACTTTTTTTGAAAACATAATGACACCCCCATTTTGTTTTGGAAAATAATAAAATTAATTTCCTGATACTATGTATTGAATCACCCCCTAACAATGAGCACTCTTATTTTTTTACAGTATAATGATTGTTAGAATATGTGTCTTAAAATATGAAAGACTTTCTCACATAATTTTTCCGAATAATCAGTATGTTTTAAACTATTCCCTTTCATTTCTGCACATAAAAAATCCGCCTTGGCGAGAACACCACAGCGGGAAATGAAGGAGTCTTAAGCTTTCGAGAAAGTATTTCATTTGATACTAAAATAACGAAAACGAAAGTATATAATTCTTAATTCTTATCTTTTTCCTTAGTATAATTCAGTTTGTCCGAATTTAATCAATCGTTTGATTAATGGATTAGTGTGGTCCAATTACTAGTTTACAATCATATTTAAAAGCGCTAAAAGATGAAAAGTACTTAACTGCTTTAATGATCTTCAGGGATAGTTTTTTGTATCTTCCACATAAACACAATCTTCTAATCGTTTCCCTTATAGATTGGTTACTTTTTTTGCTAATATGATTGTTTATTTATTCCCTGGAGCTGGCTGATCAACACCTTTTATACGGTGGCGATGCCCATCGTCTTCCGTCGTAAAAAAATCATAATAATGAACATGCATTCCATTTCCTACCGGAAATGCCGGTCCCGAATAGGCCTTGTAATGATGGGTATGCCCATTTTCAAAGAGAACATAGCCTTCCGTATAATGGATATGGCTTTGATCCTGCGTTAAAATTGGAGGCGAGGTGATATCCAAGCATTGATGAACATGCCCCGCCTCAACCGAAGTATAATTAACTGAACCATGATTATGATGCGGCACAAACCCGTTTACAAAATCATCTTTTCCCACCCTAGCCATATACCCACCACCTTCTAGGTAAATCATTCCGTTATTAAACAGTTTTTTTTGATTTGTTTCCCATGCAACACAATTTGCTAAAAAACATGGTTTAATTAGTCTTGTCCTGCCCGCTTAAAAGCATAAATTTAAGATAAATTGTGTATCGCAGCCCTCCTTTACTATGGCTTTGTTACTAATGATATGGATGAAATTATCGAATTATGTTTTATAATTTCTGCTGATAAACTACACTCCCCTACGTTACGATCGTTATCATGATGGAAAACCAAAAATATTCATAGTGGGTTGGGGGGGATGAGTCTTTATAGACCCGAACAGATTCAATCTAAAATATAGACAATAGAAATGTCACAATACAAACGTAAATTAAAAAGATGGTACTGTACTTAATGGTCATGCGAAAAAGAGCAGACTCTTTTCCTATTTGATGAACAGCTGCTGAAGCAATCGCCACAGATTGAGGTGAAATCAGTTTTGCCATCACTCCACCGCTCGTGTTGGCTGCAATCAGCAGCTGCGAACTTACTCCAATTTGACTGCCTGTTACAGCTTGAAGATTTCCAAATAGTGCATTATTTGACACGACTGAACCTGTTAAGAAAACGCCAATCCATCCTAGAACGGGTGAAAATAAAGGGAAAAGATTTCCGGTTTTCGCTAATGCCAAGCCAAGGGTCGATGATATCCCAGAGTAATTGGCGATAAAAGCAAAACCTAAAATGAAGCATACCGTTAGAATGGGAAGGGCAAATTTTTTCCCTGTGTCCACAAGAAGGCTAAGCCCTTCTTTCATCGTAATATTTTTCGCCAGCAAAATCGATATGAGTGCTGACACGAATATCGCTGTCCCGGTAGCTGAAATGATATCCAGTTTGTAAATGGCATCATAAGGAGAATTTGCCGCTGCGATAGGCGGAATTTTGATTACCTCCCGATGTAAATTAGGCATCGGAAACAGCAATGTTGTTTTGGCTAATACCCCTTGGGGCGTAAATAAATTTTTAAAAAACGGCAAACTCCATAATACAATCACACCGGTTAAAATATAAAAAGGTGACCAAGCACTTATAATAGCAGATGCCGAATATTTTGGATCTTCATTTATAGCTGCAGCAGCTTTAAACCTGAAAATATTTTGCGGCTGCCATCTCCTTAAAAATAAAGCAAGACCTCCCATGCTAAGCAGTGATGCAATTATGTTAGCCAGCTCCGGACCGATCGAAACCATTACGAGCAATTGAGAAAGTGTGTATGTCAGGCTCACCACTAGTAAAGCAGGAAGCGTTTCTTTGATTCCTTTCCATTTGTCAACAATAAATACTAAGATAAACGGCACAAAAAAAGTGATCAATGGCAGAATCCAACCTAATTCACGAGATAATTCCAGCGGCGTTAAATTCCCTACTTGAGCTCCGACAATAACAGGAATTCCAATCGCTCCAAAAGCACCTGAAGCAGCATTTGCAATTAAACAAAGCGATGCTGCGAATAGCGGATTAAAACCAAGTTCGGCAAGCAAAGCCCCTGAGATGGCAATTGGCACGCCGAAACCCGCAGCTCCTTCTAAGAAAGCATTAAAACTAAAGCCAATCAATAACAATTGTAACCGCTGATCTTTTGAAATACCGGCAATACTTGAACGAATAATAGTAAACTTTCCGGTTTTAACTGAAATATTATATAGCCAAACAGCCATAATCACGATATAACCGATTGGCCATAGCCCGGTTAATATTCCTAGTATGGCCGCCGATACTATTTTTGAGAAAGGCATGCCATATAAAAATGCAGCTACTCCTATGGCAATACATAATGAAATAAATGCTGCAAGTATACCCTTCATTTTAAAAACAGTTAATCCTAGTAAAAAGAATAGAATTGGAATAGCCGCAAAAACAGCAGATAAGAAAATATTATTCATTGGATCATAATTTTGCGTCCAGGTCACAATTACTCTACCTCCTTCAAAATCCTCTCAACTATTATCCAAACTATCTCTTTTGTTTATACATAATTTGATCATTTATTTAAGAATAAGAAAGAAGGGAATAACTTTTTTGGAGAAGTTAAATGTTAATTGAATCAAAAGTATAAAGGTTGTTTTAATCGGGGGATGGAGCTGTAGGATCTAGTTTTGCATAAGCTATACTTAATTAAGGTCTTATAGATGTTTACTGTAAAAACAATCACTAAAAGTTAAAAATCTTTTTTTATATTTTTTATCATAGAGAATTCCCAGTCAAGAAATCGGAAACACAGAAAACCGATCCCTTTTCATCTTGAAAAGGGATCGGTTTCATGCTCATTCTTTTTCCCATTTGTTTAAAATAGCTGCATTTGCAATGTTTCCAATTACATTTAGCAGAGTTCTAAATCCATCGGTTAAACGGTCAACACCGGCGACAAGCGCAATTCCTTCAAGCGGGAGCCCTGCTGCGGTTAGGACCGTTGTCATCATAATGATTCCTGCCCCAGGAACTCCTGCCGTACTAAAAGAAACAATAATAGCGCTAATCATAATCGTGACAATCATCGCTCCTGTTAAATGAACCCCAAACAGCTGTGCCACAAATAATGCATTGAACCCTTGCAAAATAACGGCGCCATCCCGTTTTAATGCGGTTCCTAATGGTATCGCGAAGCTGGCGATCTCTTCTTTCATGTTGAAATCTTTCCGCGCATTCTCGATTGCGACCGGTAGCGCCGCATTCGAGCTTGCCGTTCCAAAAGCAATGCTAAACGACGGGTAAAAGCTTTTCAAAAAGCGTTTAGGTGAGATTTTTAAAATACTTAGTAAAAGAACATAAATAACGATCATAATTAGTAAAGCGATAATTAACCCGAAAATGTACAGAAATAATTTTTGCACTAACGCAAATCCTTGTGTAGCAATAACCGAACTGATTAAAGCAAAAACGCCAATTGGTGAGAGTTTTAGAACAACTGAAATGATTTTTTCAATAATCGAATGAAAACTTTCGATAAAGGACAGAAATGGAGCTGCTTTTTCACCGACAAGGCGTATCCCAATAATGATCAGAATCGCTGAGAAAATGATTTGCAGCAAATTGCCCATTGAAAAGGCCTCAAAAGGATTGGTTGGAATAATCGAAACAATCCAATCGATGATGCTTTGATTGGCTGGTGCATTTTGGCTGCTTAATTTCCCCACATCTCCCACAGTTGTGCCAGGTTGTAAAAGATAAGCTGTGGCAATGCCGATCAGCAATGCAACAAAATTAGTGGTGACATATAAAAATAGCAATTTTCCTGTCAGCCGTCCGACCTTTTCCGTATTCTTGATACCAGAAAACCCCATAATCAGAGAAGTAAATACAATTGGTACCACCACAAATTGAATAAGTCTTAAAAACCCTTTGCCCACCGGTAATAACACATATTTATCCAGCACAGGAACCACACCTGGCAAGAATGCATTTAACACTGCCCCAAAGAAAATACCGAGGATCAAACTTGATGTAATTTTCGTTGATAGTTTCATACTGGTCCCCCCTTATTATTTCACATTAACCCCATCGGAATTCCTTATTATTGTAGAAT
The DNA here is from genome assembly GCA_044598425.1 of Bacillota bacterium Lsc_1132. Classification (GTDB taxonomy): domain Bacteria; phylum Bacillota; class Bacilli; order Bacillales; family Cytobacillaceae; genus JAEVLT01. Next base: position 243,036 of record CP172536.1, on the reverse strand, counting down.
ATCTTGACTTCAATGTAAATAAAAATAAAAAAAGATATGTATTCTTATAAAAGAACTTTAACCAGAAACACCGTTCGATAAACAATATAATCGTTAAAAGAGCCAACCGTATTGATTAGCTCTTTTAACGATTATCCTACCTATTATTTCGTTTTTATTCAAGTTGTATTCTTATTAATTGTCATTTCAGTTAAGATCTAATGGCCGTAATTTTCCTTCAATTTCTTTTCGGTGCGGTTCTAAAAATGGCGGTAGTGCCAACTTTTGTCCCATTGTTTCCATTGGTTCATCTGTTGCAAAACCCGGGGTATCCGTTGATATTTCAAACAAGATCCCATTCGGTTCCCTAAAATATAATGCTTTGAAGTAATATCTTTCGACTTTTCCTGAATTCGGTAAATGATTTTCGTTCAATCGGTTTGCCCATTGATCGTATTCTTCCTCATTCGGAACCCGGAAGGCTACATGATGCACTCCACCTCGACCTAGTCGAGCTTTGGGCAGGTCTGGTCTTGTTTCAATATGAACTTCTGCCCCGCTGCCGCCTTCACCTGTTGCATAAATTAAAATGTCGGGGTGATCCCCCTCAAGTGATGGATAGGATCCAACAAAGCGAAAGCCCATCACTTCTGTAAGCATTCCAATTGTCGGTTCTGCCATACCAACCGTGAGTGTTACAGGCCCTAAACCAATAATTGCGTGCTCTTCCGGAATTTCTTCCCGTTTCCACGGTACACCTGCTCTCACGCCTTTTTCTCCATTATCAGCAACAAGAATGAATCGAGTTCCATCGAAATCTCTGAAAGGCAGGGTATCACGCCGCGCCCTCTTTTCGATCTCACCATGTTCAATTCCGTACCGATTAAAACGTTCCTTCCAAAATAATAATGAATCCGTACTTTTAACCCTTAATGACACAGTAGAAATATCTGAAATTCCTCTGTATGAGCTTCCAAGACCCGGAATATCGAAAAAAGTCACCTCCGTACCCGGTGTTCCTTCCGCGTCAGCATAGAAAAGATGATAAGACTCTGTATCATCTTGATTGACCGTTTTTTTCACCAATCTCATTCCTAAAATTCTTGTATAGAATTCATAATTTTTTTCTGCTTTTCCTGTCAAAATTGACACATGGTGTAATCCTAACAGTTCCATTTCACTTCACTCCTTTGAGCATTTGATTCGGCTAATCTTGCTTATTATTTTTAATTAAAGAATCTTTTATTCAAGATATTTTAGAATATAAAGCCATTTATCTCGAATTCAAGGTTTTTATCAAAAATAAAACTATCTCACAATCAAATATCTCGAATACGAGATAATTTTAATGAATTTATTCTTTTGTGTCAATAACCTTTTAAATTTTCTAATTCCTCCCCTTTTTCTCTAAAAAAGGACCAAATCATTATGTGATCAGTCTGTTGCAGGCAACTTCTTTAAAGCGTTTGCAAAAAATTATATATTAACGCAATCTTCAAGGGGCATAACGAGATCCTCAATCTTTTTCCCCTGTTTTCCCAATGCTTTTACGATTAGATCCACCTCATGATACATTGCTTCTGATAAAATTCCCTCTTCAATGTTCTTATTAATATAAAAGAAGAATTGAGCTAGGACTTCCATCGGTAATTTATCATACAAAGTTTCCATCTTATCACCCTAACTATTTTTCTATTATTCATACTATATCATAGAAATAATATTTTGAATATTAAAAATGTAATGAGATTCATAAAATATAAAGATTCTAAAGTATACATTCACATAGAACCAAATTAATTTTCAGTGCATAATATACGGCAGAATTTTCCTGTTGTAATTAAGAGTTTCCTTCAATCGGACAAACTCCTTGTTCGATCTGTTCTGCGCTTAAATTCCCATAACGGAGTATCACTTTATTTGTATATCTGCCTTTATGAATGGAATGATGCTCTACGGGATACACCTTTACATGATTCTGATAGAGCCTTTCGATAACATCCAACTGGGGGGCTTGGCTTGCTGCCAGCAGCTTTGTTTCCCAAGGATTTGGCCATTATTTGAACGCTTTAACGGGCGCCCCGCCTAAGATAAGTGCCGTGCTTTTGCTCATTGGGTTGGGAATCGTAAATATCGCAGGGATTCAATTCAGCGTTAAATTTCAAGTCGGAGTTATCTGTACAGTGATTACTGTGCTTATTGGCTTTTTTATTTTGGGGATAAGGCAGGTCGATTTATCTTACTTTCAGCCGTTTTCTCCATACGGTTTTTCAGGAATACTTGAGGCAGCATTAGTCGGATTTCTTTCGATTGTCGGTTGGGATGCGATTGTTGCATCAGGAGAAGAAATACGTAATCCTAAGAAAAGCGCAAGAGCCCTTGGTCATCGACGTAAGGAGGTGGACTAAAGCCGAGTGAGATAAAGGAGAGTCGAAAGACGGTAGTAATCGTTCTCGACAATCCGTAGACGAGGCGAGGGAAGCGACGTAGTCGATAGGGCGCTTCTCGCTAGACAGTTATCGAAGTTAAGATATAAATTCTGATAATAATAAGAAAACCATTCCTTTTGCCATTTTTACTCCCATCATCATCGTTCTCATTCTTTATTTGGGGCTTTTGGTTGTCTCCATCGGTGTGATGCCTAGGCAACAGTTTAGCGCTTCAGAGCATATAAATTTTGTTTACAATATCGTTAACAAAAGCCAATTCCAAAACAAGGATAAACTACTAGACATTTTAAATAGATGGACCAAAGGAGATTTCCAGACCATTGTTGATGATCATAATTATTTTTGGGCTTTACAAGGGGAAAAAACTGGGAAAGCATATGGAGTGATGAGTGCTGGTGAAGAAAAAGAGTTTGTTTTAAAGAACTTTCCCAACTCTGAAGAGTACTAAAATTAAATAAGCAGTTTAAAAGTAACTTTTTCATTTAAAGCTGGTTCTTTGGAAAATGATTCTACTCCTGGAATTTCAATCGATTAAATGAAAAATAATTGCGCTAAGCATTATCGTAACGACTATTGATCCTGCTAAATGAATCCCAAGCTGTTGCGCCACAAATAGAGCCATAAACCCTTATAAAATAACGGAATCATCCCCATTTAATTACAATTACTAATATGATCAACATAAATAGAAAGAGAGCTATCGTGAAACATCCGGGGATTAATACGATTTAACCTATTCATTTCTTGCATCGGATCTTTACAAATCTGTTTGATAGTTGAAGCATTATACTTGTAGCTTTTTTGATGCACTTCCTATCTTTTAAAATCAATTTTAACAATCTCCTCTTTTTGTTCACTGCCTAATAAAGTTAAAATGACATGATCATCGTCTATCCATTTAATTTTAATATTTTTTTCATCCAAGCTAGCACCATTATTACCAATATGCTTAATCATATATGTAGATTGAGGATTCTCTATTTTTCCATAGTAAATTTTGATTGGGGCATTACCCGGGCCAAAATTACTACCAATTACTTTAATGTCTAGTTCGTTAATAAGATTTGGAGATTTACTGACTAATATGGTTTTTTCTTCTTTAAAGAAGATATAATTGATCCTTAAAACTCCAAAAAATATTAAAACAATGGTTAAACCAATAAACGAAATGGATACCCACTTCACTATTTTGGTAGTTCGTAAAATACTTTTTTCTATTTTTTGAAACTCAACCTCATCCTTTTCATCCATACTAATCCCCCTCGTATATTAGTAGTATAGCTCTTTCTAGAAGAATTTCCAGTTGATCCGGACCCTCTGAAACCACTCTAGATCCTATAGGATTTTTAAATGGGTAGCCTTTGGCTTTCCCATCAAATTTATAAATGTTACCCCCCTTGGATGGGGAAGTCAATGGGAGATTGTTTCATTCGAAAAATTGAAAGTGTATTATTCCTATTTTGTAGGGGGAAGACTCCCCTTACGTTTCTTTGATGTGCCTTTAAAAATTGAATACCTAAAATGGCGGGGGATGGAGGAGGCTCCGTCGTAGTCTCCGTCATTTTTTATAGAATTTCAGATCTGTCCATGGGGCAATTGGAACCGACAAGTTCGTATCAGGACGGATATTGCTTCTCCCCCTTGCGAACACTTCGGTGTACTGCTTAAAAAGCCTGCTACCCATGGTTCACTGTTGAAGGTCTAACCACTGGTTGCGCCATTGTAAAAGAAGTGAGTGTAGCGCTCATTATGGACTTCTTTTCTTTGAGTGCTGATGATGACGGAGCAGACTTAATGATTCCCATGGGCGCCCAGGTCTGAAACATTCTTGATTAACTAAACTATTGGAGGTGATTGGTATGTCACAAATGCTTATTGGTGTAGACGTAAGTCATCCTTTCAATTACCCAGCTTCACATCGAATTGAAAATAAAAACCAACAAATAATGTAAGGTTTATTTGCTGTACCCTTTTTTAGGGCTTTTTCGTCTTTAAGACAAAATAATTTCCAATTGTTTATTTTTTGTGCTTGACATTCTACCACTAAAAAAATAATACCATACATTTTTTGTCAATGCATGGTATTATACGTAGAAATTAGATTTCCATTGCTTCATGATTAAAAGCGTTTAGAAGGACAGTTATAAAAGCATTAGCAATTTGCATACCATCATCATCGGAATAGTCAGGGACATGGTTTACACTTTTAAATTTCGCTCTTAAAGTAACGATTTCTAAGTCCTCTTGACTAACCATAATCCTTTGTGCAGCTGAAGTTAATGTTTCTTGATCTGAATTAAATCTGGTACCATAAAATAGTGTTGATCGTTTTAGAACCCCGCTCTGATAATAATCTGTAACTGTATTATAAATAGGGTGTGTGTTATTATCTAAATTCAAACAAAAATTAAATGCGTCAGTATCAGCTCCATAATCGCCAAAACCAAAATAACTTTGATTTACTTTAGATGCAATAAAATCTAATGCACATTTGTAGGTGTCCCCACTATACATAGTGTCATTTTTATGATTTAATACATCTATTGCAACAGTAACCAGATCTCCTCCCCAACCAGCAAAATCATTAACATCTTGATTGTATGGTAGTTTATTAAATAATAAGGCTGATAGGGTAGCCATCATATGTTGAATGTCTATTGTTGTCCTAGTAATAGGATCTACAATGTCAATAAAAGTTTGATCACCCATAGATTGATTTACAAAATCCACAAAATCCGTAATAATTGGACCTGAAAGAGTTGCCCAAAGGTCATCGGCATAACGGTTTTTTCTATAATAATTTGTTACTAGAAAATTGGGATCCCAATCGGTACTTTCTGAGTATTGCATCGCTAATAACGAGATTTTACCAAGCTGATCAAAACATTTGTCATTAATTCCTGTAGTATCTCCTACTGAAGAGCTACCATTATCACGATTTGATTTAATATCGTTATCTATGTTAATATATCCATCTCCAGAACCTACGTTAACTGTTGAAATTTGGTCAAACGCCCAATTATATGGTAATGGATAACCTAAGTTACCGCTATATCCTGTTGACATACCACTAACAAAGCTAGTTGAAGCTAATTCATTTTCAGATACCTGACTACAAATAGATCTCGGTGCATAAACCCCAATTTTATATAAACCGCCTAATGCTGTCATTTGATCATTTATGCCCTTAAAGTGTGGAAGAATGTTATTTGTAATATCATCACCATAAGCATCATAATCTACTGCAAAGTAAATTGTGGTATCCTTGTCAAAACAATAAGACTTAGCAGCATTATAGGCCGCGGTTGCATCCAACATACCTTGATTATAATTAAAATAACTGGCTTCTCCGCCGTATGTTTGATAAATTGGAAAAACGGTTAATCCTGAAGCAAAGATATTGTCTAATTCACCTGGTTGAATTTTTTTATTTAAGGTACTACCTTCTACGTTTGTTAAGTAACGCCCAACAGTTTCATATCCTGCAGTTTTAAGAGCAGCGCCACGAGCTAATGTTACTTCTGTAATACTGTCACAAGCTTTTCCTTTTCTTGATGTATCTCCAGTACTTACTAATAGAGAAGCCCATGTTTGGAAATCTCCAATTCCGGTTTGCGACAGAATGGTAAATTTCTGAAACTCTTTAACTTTTTCACTTACAGATTGTGAAAAGATACCATCTATTGGAACATCATAATGATTAAAAGTCATGGCTGCTTGAAATAAGTGTACAAAGGAATGTGATCCATCAACATCATAAAGATTAAGAGTTGGCAACAGTCTTTGAGTCGTTGGTCCAAAATTCCCATTTGCTGTAGCATCATCGAGTCCTTCTTCGTATTGAATTCCATAGACTAAAGCCTTTTGCACATCTCTTGAGAAGTACCCATCACACGGAATATAAAAAAAGTTTTTTCGATTGATATACTTACTATTAAGCCATTGCTGAGCAGAGCGAATCTGTGGACCCCCACCACTTAATAGGACGTATGCATCCATTGTCAATAATGCTTTAAAAAGCTTAGGAGTAACTACACCATCAGGATTTTGTATTCCTAAATCTGTTTGCATCTCGGAGATACCATATTGGGTGCCAGTACCAAAGTAGCCGGTAAACCCTTCAGGAGAGTATCCTTTACAATACATTCCTCCTTGAATTATAAGCACGATATTGGAGTTTGTATTAGAATTAATTGAGATCGGTCCTATGTTAGATAAATACTGTAACGTTGTGGGGCCAAAGTTGTCAGCTGGCGTTGCAATCCCCAACTCAATTTGCAAGGCACGCGTTAACCCATACATTGTTTCCCAACCAGTCTTCCCGTTTTCCGTAACTGGATTGTAACCAGTCCTTCCAGTATATGTTCGGTTTAACCATTGTTGAGTTTGTAAAACCATTAGATCCATTTTTCTTTCCTCTTTTCATTTTATATTTTTTAAGTCTCATTACATAAAGAAGAAAAAGCAAAAGAATTAACAACTTTTTAAGAACTTTTTTCTTTGTCTTTATCCAGTTTTTCTTTGAATTTCCAGAAACCCGGTACTGAATTAGTATCATATTCCTTGATATAGGAAACCATTTTCATTTTTAATTCTTGCTCTAAATCATCTCGATCGTTTGGATTTGTCATATACAATGTTTTTTTCAACTTTGGTTCGAACAATTTAATAACAGATTCCATGGCTTCCCTATTGAATTTTGATTCTTTTACCAGATCAATTAACATATACGCCATATTTTCATCCCTTCTTTTCTTTAATCACTTCGGCCAGTTGGGTTATGATATCTCCTAGATTGTCAATTTTTGTTTCGAATCGGACTAACAGGTAAATGGAGATACCGATCGGGAAACCAAAATTTCCCATAATGGAAATCCATTGAGGTAAATCAGTTGTGTTCATAATTTTTTATCCTTTCTCTTTAAAAGATTCTTGTATTTTCCTTAAAGCTTTCTTATGCATTTTTGAAACAGATTGTTGAGATTTACTAAGAAGTCTTGCAATTTCTTTATCCGATAATCCCTTAACATAGGCAAGATTTAGAATTTCCTTTTGTTTGACAGAAAGATCTTGAATGGCCCTATATATGACGGGATTTGTTATATAATCGCCTATGTCTTCACTTATTACTAGTTTATCTAGGGTGATTTCTGCTTCTGGATCTTCAATCATTTCTTTAAAAGTAATTTCCTCTTCATTTTGAACCGTATTATCAACAGTTAGTGAGTACCGAGAGGAATATTTCCTTTGCTTTTTGTCAAAATTAACAGCGTTATAATATAAAGACGAAGAAACAAAAGATATAAAACGAATGTTAAAGTAGAATAGTTTGAATGCTTGGTCCAACTTTTCCTTATTCTTAACGGTTGGATCAGCAATTGTATCAATTAACATCTGATAATGTTCTTGATTGCTTAAGAAATTTTTTATGATTGGGTTTGATAGAAATTCCTTGTTGCGTTCCTTGAATTCTTTTAATTTTTGAAAACAGAAATCATCATATATTGGTGATTGCATGAGATCAACTCCTCTTTAACACTCCATATTGGAACGTATGTTCGTTTCTAAATAGTAAAAAAAAGACTAATTATGTTAGCCAATAGGAGTTCTATTAATTTTTTGGAACTAGTTAATTTATTTTACCATAAAAAGCAATTTCCAATCCTCTACTAAATAAAGACAAACATTAAAGAAAAAAAACAACCTTTCTATTAAAATTTTTTGATATAACAAAATGGATTACTAATATTTGTATAAATTTCATGACGTATGGATTATAAAAAAGACTTTTTCAAAATGGTTGTTGTTTTTTATCAAGAGGCTTCTTTATTTGTTGTAACACTTAAAATAACTTTAAAGGAGGAATATTTGTATGACAAATACAACAACCAGTTTTACTTACAATCCCGGGGGATTAGGTGATGTAACATGTTATCTTTTTACATCAGAGGACTATCTTAATGTTTATGCAACTGTTGAACTAGGTAGCTACACAGCATTTGATACAGAAGCATATTGTAAATTAACTCTTCAAAGGTATGTTGGAGGGTATTGGGATAACATTGATACCAAAAGAGGATTTGCAAAATCTTCTGGTCAAAATCTTAACGTAACCTTTAACAATATTGCAAAAAAGACTTTAGCAATGAGGGTTATCCTAGATTTATATACAGATAGCGGATACACTGACAAAGTAAAAACAGTCTATGGTAATCAATGGATTCGTTAAAAAATGTTATTTTGAAAATAGCCGAGTTGGATTCTCGGCTATTTTTCATTGATTAAAAAACATAGGAAAAATACTATTTGATCTCGTAAAGAGGTAAATCACAATAATACAACACTCGAAGCTTTCATGAATATGTTTCAATATAGCTTAAAAAAGCATGATCATCTATCGATTTACTTACCTTATCGTATCAGCTGCTTCTTTTACTTTCATAACTTTTGATTAAATTAATTACCAAAAAAATGTTTAATATATTCTTGCTCATCGGTCTTGCTTCGTTTAATAATTTTAATTTCATGATCACTTCCTGTTTCCGAATACCCTTTAGGTTTATTGAAATCGTTTCGAAGTGTTTTAAAATCTTGGATAATGCTATTAAAATCACCATTAATCCATCGAGTAAGGATTTTTTTATAAGTATATTCGCCGGATTTTTCATCGTTTGTGATTTTTAAAGAATCTAGTTTTTCTTTTAGGTAAATTAGATTTGTCTTAGTTATCTGGATACGATCTACACTGCTTTCAACAATTCCAGGGATTTTATACTGATCTTGTTCACCATCTATCTTTATCTTTTGAAAAGACAAACCTAGGGCTTTTTTTAAAAAGTCTTGTTCACTATTTACTGTTCCAACTTCTTTTTTTGCAGCCTCTCGCTGATTGTTACTTAGCTCAAAGATAGGCTTTTGATTTTGGGATATTTCCGAATCCTTGGCATTTGACTGTACTTTATTTAATCTCTGGTCTTTGTCACTGGCTTTATAAGTATTCTGAAAAGCAAAAGTTCCAAGTACAATAACCATTATTGAAACAAGTCCATAAAGAAAGTTTTTATGCATGGTATTATCCCTCCTAAAATGGAAATCAACACTAATTCACCATTTTAAGTTTAACATAAATTCAATTAACAAAGATATCATAAAAAATATTGGTCAAAAAATGGGTATAAGCATAAAGATTAATTACCATTTTAAGATCATAGAAATAATATTTTGAATATTAAAAATGTAATGAGATTCATAAAATATAAAGATTTTAAAGTATACATTCACATAGAACCAAATTAATTTTCAGTGCATAATATACGGAAGAATTTTCCTGTTGTAATTGAGAGTTTCCTTCAATCGGACAAACTCCTTGTTCGATCTGTTCTGCGCTTAAATTCCCATAACCGAGTATCACTTTATTTGTATATCTGCCTTTATGAATGGCATGATGCTCTACGGGATATACCCTTACATGATTCTGATAGAGCCTTTCGATAACATCCAACTGGGGGGCTTGGCTTGCTGCCAGCAGCTTCGTTTCCCAAGGATTTGGCCATTATTTGAACGCTTTAACGGGCGCCCCGCCTAAGATAAGTGCCGTGCTTTTGCTCATTGGGTTGGGAATCGTAAATATCGCAGGGATTCAATTCAGCGTTAAATTTCAAGTCGGAGTTATCTGTACAGTGATTACTGTGCTTATTGGCTTTTTTATTTTGGGGATAAGGCAGGTCGATTTATCTTACTTTCAGCCGTATTCTCCATACTGTTTTTCAGGAATACTTGAGGCAGCATTAGTCGGATTTCTTTCGATTATCGGTTGGGATGCGATTGTTGCATCAGGAGAAGAAATACGTAATCCTAAGAAAAGCGCAAGAGCCCTTGGTCATCGACGTAAGGAGGTGGACTAAAGCCGAGTGAGATAAAGGAGAGTCGAAAGACGGTAGTAATCGTTCTCGACAATCCGTAGACGAGGCGAGGGAAGCGACGTAGTCGATAGGGCGCTCCTCGGAAATGCTATCACTTTTCCTTCGTGCGAGTCTATGCTTCCAAAGCTGATTCTTGTGGAGCTAGACAATTATCTTAACGATTTTGAATTAACTCGAATTTCTCTAAATCAATGATAAATTTTCCATTCATTAAGATATCAAGTCCTATTAGTCCGTTGATACCCCAATCAACTAAGTTCCCAAAATCAAGATATATTTCTTGAATTTCATGCGTACCAAGCTTAATAAAATCGACCCGTTTTCGGAAAGAATATTCTTCACCGCCAATTCCGTACGCACTGACCAAAGGATCTCCATTTTCAAAGTAAATACCTATGTCTTCACAATGTCGGATGACAGAAGAGTATGAGCTGCCCCGGTATCAATTACAAGCTTATCTATTATCTTCTTTTTCTCCTTAAATGATAACGTCATTTCCACTTCGAGCAAACGATTTACTAATTCTAACTTCATAATCTCATGCCTCTCAAGCCTGTAGGGTTTCTCATTTCAATTACAATCTTTTCGGAACCTGTATGATAAACAATGGTATTTCCTCTAGATTTAAGTAGCTCTTTTGTAGCTAATTTAGAATCTTCAATAAGATCAATTAATGCGACGTCCGTTACAATCTTTTTATCATCTTCCAAGTGGTAATCAAGGATGTTAAGTTTTACATATTGATCTGGGTATAATTTACGAATCTCTTCCCATTTCATTATTTATCACTCCCTGTTTAGTTTCCTATCATTACCATAGCACAATTCGATTACGACTAAAATAAATGCTACTATTTATAACCTTTTTATTCTTCATAATCAATCCCTTTCGGGTAATTTTAAAAAATAATTGTGGCTACCGAAATTATTTTAGTTAAGCACACAGTTAACTAAATAAGCTGTACAATGATAGTCTCCTACTCCTACACGCTCGATTGTTTAATAACCGATGATACAGTTCAGCGTACCCCATCAATATGAGGTTCTCTTGGATTTTTTGAAAAAACAAAAAGAAAGCACTCGTCCTCACTTCCTTTTAAATCCTTAATTGAATAACAGCGAAAGTAAAATAAGGGGAGCTTTTTCAGTTAGATGCAGAATGGAGCCCGTAGTGAGGTAAATAAAGGGAGGTTTTCTGATTATGCAAAGCAAAATCCCCATTATTCACGTTTTTCGGGTCAATAGGCGGAGTCTCTCCGTCTATTTTACGCTATTTTCAGTGCTATTTTCCAATTAATCTAAATTTTTTCCATCTATTTATCAGATCGGGTGATTAACTAAAAGGCGGTAATGTAATCCGCCTTTTAGAAATCTTTATTCTCTTATAATTTTCGCCTTTTGATTAGTAAAATCCTTATTATTATAATAACTATTTTTCACTAAAATGTTGGGGCCTAAACAGGCGACGCCCGGGCAATGGCAGCTTATTTCTTTGGCAACTTTGGTGTGTTTCCAATTATCGTATGCCTCTTCCAGACTGGTAGCTTGAATATTTCCTAGCACCGGAATATCACCAAAATCGGTCACGATAATCTCCCCTGTAAAGACATTAACATTCAACCGCGACCGTCCATCCGGATCATTTCGCACTGTTACATTTTTGCTTTTATATAACCGCTCCAATAGTTTCAAGTCTTCCGGATTACTGCTGCAAGCATAAAATGGCAGCGTTCCAAACAGCATCCATACATTCTCATCCCGAATATCCAGCAGATGATGAATGGCATCTCTTATTTCCTCTATTGAAAGTGTTTCAAGATTGCTAGCAAAATCGCTCGGGTACATCGGATGCACCTCATGGCGCTGGCAATGCATTTCGTCAACGATCTGACGGTGGATTTTTTCTAAATAGGGCAGTGTCCGCTTGTTTAACATCGTCTCGGCGGAAACCATTACACCAGCCTTCACCAATTCCCGGCTATTTTCTACCATTCTCTCAAAATAGCTGATCCGTTGATTGTATTCAGGCTGCCGCTCCATCCTGGCAAATCCCGCCTCGGCGAATTCGTCCACCGTTCCCCAATTATGGGAGATATGTAAGACATCAAGATACGGAATGATCTGCTCATAGCGACCTAAGTCAAGTGTTAAGTTGGAATTAAGCTGAGTCCGGACACCTCGTTCATGGGCATATTTTAAAATCGGCACCACATAATTTTTCACTGAAGACAATGAAAGCATTGGCTCTCCGCCTGTAAGACTTAAAGAACGAAGAGTCGGGATCTCATCTAAACGGCGCAATAGTAAGTCAAGCGGCAAGGCCTGCGGGTCCTTCGATTGAAGTGTATATCCGACGGCGCAATGCTCACAGCGCATATTGCAGAGTGTCGTCGTGGTAAACTCGATATTACTTAGTTGCATTTTTCCGGATTGTTCGATATCCATATAAGGCTCCCACGGATCATACAAAGGGGTGATTTTTTTCATTTTTGTCATGTTAAACTCCTTTACTGTTTACTTTCTCTTTTTCAAAAATATCCTTTACGACATCTTCAATTGTTACATTTCCAAGAGCCTTCTCCAACGCCAGTTGGGCTGCGGAAAACAATGGCTCGATTGCATTTTGAATATTTCTGCCAACGGGACAATCAGGATTTGGCTTTTCATGAATGCTAAACAATTCTTTGTCCTGAACGACATTTACAGCCTTATAGACGTCAAGCAAAGTAATATCAGATAAAGCTTTTGCTAATTCCGCTCCGGCAATCCCTGGCCGTACGTTGACCAACCCGGCATTTTTAAGCATTCCGATAATCTTTCTGATCACGGCTGGATTGGTGTTAACACTTCCTGCAATAAATTCTGAAGAGCTGACTCCACCTTTATTTATGGCAATAAGCGCTAATATATGAATTCCTACAGCAAAACGGCTGCTAATCGGCATTTTTTAATCCCCTTTCTTAAACAAATACATCACTATAGTACACCTGTAATTCATTTAATTACAAGCGCTTTTTTCTTCATCGATTTCACAAACTATTTTAAAAGTATTGACAAACGACAGCGTTGTAACTATTATGATTACATGTAATAAACTTAGTTACAACAACGGAGTAAAATATATTATTGGAGGAATGAACAATGAAAATGTTAGTAACAGGAGCAACAGGAAAATTAGGATCAAAAATTGTTGAAGCTTTACTGAAAACTGTCCCAGCGACTCAACTGGCTGTCAGCGTTCGCAATCCGGAGAAAGCAAAAGGATTGCAGGCTCGTGGTGTAGAAGTTCGCCAAGGCGATTTTGACCATCCCGAGACATTAGACTCTGCCTTTGCAGGTATTGATCGCTTATTAATCATTTCTGCGGATGGCGACAATGAAACAAGAATTCGGCAGCATGCCAATGCGGTAGCTGCGGCAGAACGCACCAACGTTAAATTCATTGCGTATACCAGTATAGTGAATGCAAAGGAAAGCAAAAACTTATTTGCGCCAACGCATCAGGCAACAGAAGAAGCAATCTTAAAAACAGGCATCCCTTACTCCTTCTTACGCAACAACTGGTACTTGGAGAATGAAATTCCTAGCATTCAAGGTGTCCTAGCAGGAGCTCCTTGGGTGACATCAGCAGAAAACGGCAAGGTTGGCTGGGCACTTCAACAAGATTATGCAAAAGCTGCGGCAGCGGTACTATCGAGCAACGGGCACGAAAACACAATCTACGAGCTTTCTGGTCAGTTATTGACTCAGGAAGAGCTTGTTTCTGTTCTTGGCACTGTAATGGGGAAAGAAGTTCCTATGCAGCATGTTGATGACGCTGCTTATGCCGATATAATGAAAGGTGCAGGCTTACCAGATTTCCTTATCCCTATGCTTGTTGACATTCAAAAAAGCATTCGCGAAAATACACTGGCAATCAAAAGCAATGACTTCGAAAAACTAATTGGCCGTCCTGCTATGCCAATCAAAGACGCACTGACTCAAATCGTGAATGGAATCTCGCAAACCAAATAATAGAATTCAATCGAAAACCGGCTTTCTGAAAGTATGAAAGGCCGGTTTTAATAGAAAGGCTCTGTTAATTTTTTAGCTTTGTTGATGGAGAGGGTGGGGCGACTGCGTGTCCAGGTGAGACCCCGCAGGAGCAGAGCGACGATGAGGCTCACGGACCGCCCGCGGAAAGCGTCCTTCTGGAGCGGAAATCAACAACAAAGTTTTACAGAGCCAATAGAAAAAAAGCAAAAAGGCATAGACTTAACCTATGCCTTTTTTGCCTTTTTTACTTTATTGTAAACCGTTTAAGTTTGTCCGTGAATCCCATTAAAGCAGGTAATAGAATGGGCATTGCCAACAAACTAAGCAACAGAAGTCCTATAATCACAACAGATGCTACTTGGATCAGTGTTAATACGCCGGAAGGGATCAACGCAGCAAATGTACCTCCCAAAATGAGCGCGGCAGATAAAACGACTCCGCCGATGTGACGAGATGCATCCGCAATTCTTGTGGCCGTATCTCCTTCCAGCTCATTATAACGCATCATTAAGAAAATGCTATAATCTACTCCCAAAGCAACAATCATAATAAAACTAAAGAATGGAACATTCCAGCCTAACATATCTACATGTAAAATGTTTGAACTAATCCATTCACTGATGCCTAGTGATGTAAAGTATACTAACACCAATGAACCAACAATAAAAATTGATCTGGAAACAGAACGTGTGATGATCATGAGAACAAGTGCAATACCGATTAACATAATCGTTGCTGTACGTAAAAAGTCTTTTTGTGAGACATCCTTTAAGTCAGCATTAGTTGCTGTTGTCCCTCCGATTGCCACTTTTGCCTCTTTTAAATCTGTTCCATTCAATGCTGCATCCACTTGTTTATTGATACTCTGAATGATCGGCATCGCTTCTTTTGAATATGGATTTGCATCTAAAATAATCGTCATTTTTGCGGTTTTCCTATCCGTTGACATATACGTATCCAAGGCTTTCTGGAAATCCTTGCTTACCAGAACGTCTTTTGGAATATAGAATGTCTCCGAGCTTTTTGATTCGCTAAGATCGCGTAAATATTTTTGAGCATCTTTAAGTCCATTGCCAACTTGATCAAGTCCTTTAGTACTTTCCGACAAGCCTGATTGCAATTGTCCCATTTTTTGTTGCAGGTCTTTGAGTCCTGTTAATAACTGCTCTTGGCCACTCGTAATTTGCGTCAAGCCTGTTTTAAGCTCGGCAGATTTACTGGCAATTTGACCAGAACCGGCAGCTCCTTGGATTAACCCGGTTTTCAACTCATATGTTCCTTTTTGTAACAGTGCAACACCGCTCTTCATTTGTTCCAAGCCATCATTTACTTTCGCCAATGAATCATTCGCTTTTTTAAACGAAGCCATGGCAGCTTGATGTTGTACTCTTAATTGCTCCAATTGACTGGAAAGGCCATTCAATTGACCTTGAGCAGTTTTCGCAATTCCTACTGTTTGTTGAACATTTGGATCGTTCGCTAATTCCGGTTTTGTTTTTATCAAATTCGTCATTAACGTTTCGATCTGCTGATACCCAGCCTTTGCACCATCAATTGCTTGCGAAATGCTTCCGAAATATTGATCATAGGAACTCAATCCGTTTTCTAATTGGCTGTAGCCTGTATACAGTTGGGCAGCTGCACTCGACAGTGTATTGATATTCTCATTTAATGAAGCTAACCCGTCCTCGATTTGTTGCGCTCCTGCGGCACCGCTATTGATTCCAGCGGTGACTTGGTTCATGGCATCTCCTAGTGCGGATACGCCATTTTCCACTTGAGTTGTCCCATCAATCAGTTTTTGCACATTGGCAAGGCCGCTTGTGTCGCTGCTTCCCATTTGATCTGTTGCCGAAGATAACCCTTGATTGATTTTGCCTATTCCGCTATTGGCCTTTCCCAACCCTGTATCGAGCTCGTTTGCTTGTTTGTTTATATACAATTCTTTAAGCTTATTTCCAGTTGGGCGAGTAGGAGAATATACTTCCGCTACGCCTTTTAATTTTGAAATTTTACCCGCCAGTTCATCTAAAGTTTGTAATGAACTTGCTTGGTCCAGCTTTTTGTTCGATTGAATAACCAGTGTTGCCGGTGAAGAAAACCCTGGTGGAAAATGGTCATCTATGATGTTAATCCCTTGTTTCGATTCATACTTATTACTCACTTCCCATAGGCTGTTAAAATTAAGTGCATTGGAATAGTTTAAGATAAAAGGAATGGACAATGCCAATACAAGCACAACAGCGATCAATGGCCGAGCAACAGAGTTTTTCGCAAGGAAGCCCCATAAACGATTATCTCCATGTCCCTTAAAGTTTTTGACCGGATAGAACATTCCTTTTCCCAGTAAGACCATGAAGAAAGGGTTTAATGTAACCAACACAAGCAGCAGAACTGCAACACCAATCGCTACTGCCGAAGTTGCCTGGTACAATTTGAAATTTGCTAAAATAAGCGAAACAAAACCAATTAGCACGGCTACTCCGCTGAATAATACGGTTTTTCCTGCTGATTGAATTGTCATTTTTGCTGCCAAAAAGGCATTTTCCTGTTTACTCAATTCTTCTTTAAACCGTGTATATAGCAAGATGTTGTAGTCTGTTCCAATGCCAAACAATACTACCACTACAAATACTTGAGTAAAGTTGGAAAAAGGAAAATTGACTTTATCTACAAGTTGCGCGATCGCTCCCATCGATACTATATAAGAAACTCCGACTGTAAGCAGAGAGATGATTGGGACAATGGGGGAACGAAAGACAATAATTAATACAGCAAGAATGAAGATAATGGCGATAACTTCTGTCTTTTTGACCCCTTCTTGTGTGGATTTTACGAAGTCATTATTGATCAGTTCACTCCCTGTTAAATACGTTTGAACATTTTTCGTTTTAATGACCTTATTTATTTTTTCTGAAACGTTTGAAATGGTACCTTGTTTTTTATCAACTGAGATTTGCGTTAAAATTGTGGTATTGTCTTTTGAAACCAACTGTTTTTCCATTTCTTTGCTATCTAAATGGGAAACAATCCCGCTAATTCCCAGTTGTTTTTGCTTGGCTTTTAATTCATTTATAATAGTGGTAATCTGTTCTTTTTGGTTCGGAGTTAAAGCCTTTTTGCTGCCGCTGTTAAAAACGGCGATCATTCCATATGTTTCTCCGCCTTTTTTATCCATTTGTTTGAGCATGTCGTTAGCAACAGCACTTTGTTCCGATTTAGGAATCGTAATTTGTCCTTTTTCTTTAACGAGTTGATCTAAATTAGGCATTGTTGTTACTGTCACAAACGTAATGATAATCCAAAAAACAAAGGAGAGAGTTCTCCAATTTTTAAACTTTTGCATTTGAATTCACCTTTTTCTTTGTTGAATAATTAGAATGAATATTCATTCCGTTTTGTTTGATGAAATTGAATCAAATGATTCGAATCGCATTCCAGGAACTTTCTTCAAGTTCCTTCAGCAATTCTGGCGTCTCTTCAAATTCTCCTGATTGGATCATCTTAAATAACATGATAAACGATCCATATACAATGGCAATCAATGCAGCTGAAGGCAATGGCCGAATAATCCCCTGTTTTTTTCCGTTTTCGATCGTTCCAATAATAAAGTCCAGAAAGGCAGTAAACGTGTTTTTGCTCTTCTCGTCCAGATAATACCCATCATTGTGTGAATTGATAAAAAGAAGAGCTTTCCCATTATGTTTGGCAAATTCAAACAGCTGGTAAAAAATATGTGTAAATTGTTCTCGAATGGTTGAATCAGAAGGAAAGTTCGTTTTCAGTGCTTCAGAAAATTGAAGCACACATTTTATAAATAAAGAGTTCACAAGGGATTCTTTATTATCAAAATATCGGTATATCGTACCGGCCCCGACTTTTGCCTTTTCAGCAATCATGGGTACCGTTGTTCCGTCATAGCCGCGTTCGGCAAACAATTGCATGGCCGCTTCAAAAATATCCTCTTGTTTGGTATTGGACATTTTACCACCTCAATTTGGGAATGAATATTCATTCCGAATTATAGATTTTGATTTTTAAAAAGTCAAGCGGGTTTAAACGTTGGACATGTAGTTTAGATTTATGTCGTTTTTTTGAGAACATTTTTCACCAAAACAAAAAGGGTAGCCCAAAAAACTTATCGGGCACCCTTTTTCGTGTACTTTACTTCTTTAATTGATGGTACTGCTCAAGAACTCCTTTAAATAACGGCGTTGTTTCATCCAGCTTTGTGTACTCCTGAATAGCTGCTTCGATTCCTTGTTCATGAATCGTTTTCTGAACTTGGACTGCTTCCTCATCCCCTTGAAAATCATAAAGAAGTGCTGTTGCAATACCCTTCTCAAGGTATACAGGTTCTTTTCCTACAAAATCCGTATACTGCCGGGCGGGGCTGACAAGCCGATCATTGGGTCCCAACTTCCGAATCGGAGAACGTCCTACCCTTGTTACTTCATCTGTAATATAAGGATTGGAGAAACGCTGGATGATTTTTTTAATATATTTAGCATGCGCATCTTGATCAAAATTATACTTTTTAACTAAGAATTCGCCGCTCTCTTTAAGCGCTCCCTCAACCATTCCCCTAATTTGGCTATGATCCATTGCATTGTTAATCGTTTCTATACCGAAATAATATCCTAAATAGGCTGCCAGCGCATGCCCTGTATTGACGGTAAATAATTTTCTTTCAATATAAGGAACTAATTCAGGAACATACGTAATTCCCTCAATTACAGGTTTTTCACCCACAAGCTTTGTTTCTTCCACAACCCATTCATAGAATGGCTCTACTTTAACCATTACTTTATCTTCATTTACTTGATTTGGAACGATTCGGTCTACCGCAGCATCCGGAAAACCAAAACGTTGATCAAATAGAGTTTTTTCTTCCTCATTGAGCTTTTCATATATTTTTTCTTTTAATAAGCTCGTTCCACCAATCATATTCTCACAGGCAATAATATTGAGCCGTTTTTCCGATAATTCAATTCTTCTTCGTAAACCATCAGCGATTAAGCCAGAAATAAGCGGAAGAATCGTAGGGCCGATCGCTGTCGTTAACAAATCTGCATTCGCAATTGCTTCTACAACTTGTTCTGGGTCCGTTTTACTGTTAATGGCTCTAACATTCTTAATTACAACTTCCTCTTGAGAAGGATCAGCTAGGACCACACGATATTCTTTTCTTTCATTCAATAAATCCACAATTTCACTATTTACATCAATAAAACAAGTTTCATACCCTGAGTGATACAATAAATTGCCGATGAACCCGCGGCCAATATTACCGGCACCAAAATGGACAGCTAACATTTTAGTTCACTCCTTCAAAAATGGTTATGATTTCTTCAGGGGTTGTAGCTCGAACTAATCTTTCCACATTTTCTGCTTCAGAACATACAATGGCAATGTTGGATAAAATATCGAGGTGCTCATTGTTTTTTCCGGCAATTCCGATTAGAAGTTTAACCGTATTGCCATTGCCAAAATCTACCCCATCTGGTACCTGCATAATAGAGATTCCTGATTCCTTTACGAAGTCCTTAGCATCGTCTGTTCCATGCGGAATCGCGATATAATTTCCCATATAAGTAGAAGTAAGTTCTTCCCTTTCTAGCATTTTTTCAATATACTCTGAATTAACATATCCTTGTTCCACAAGGATGCTCCCCGTCTGTCTAATTGCTTCTTCTTTCGCATTTAGCATCACATTTAAGCGAATGTTTTCTTTTTTTAAAATCGGTTGAGACATCTTTATACACTCCTTACATTCTGTAATTTTTCATAAAAAAATTGATCCAATCTCTCAGTTAAAAGTGCCGTTATTTTTTCTTTGTCATTTGATTGAAAAATAGCCAAACTTTCTTCGCTTTCAATTAAAATTGAACTGATAAAACTGAGCACTTCCATGGTGCTTTCCGATACTTTCGCTGGAGATAGTAATAATAACAAATGCTTCATTTCAATTTGGGATTGATCCATACCGCTCACGCTAACAGGGTGTTCCAGAACGTAAATCGTAAAGGAAGGTTGAAGGACATATTCAACCCGGGTATGAAATAGCCCCATTGAAGTTCCTGGAATCCCAAGCCCCCCCAGACTCGCCCTTTCTAATAACGCCTTGACTACCCCATCAACATCCGCAATTTTTTGTTGATGATATAAATCTTGACTTGCTCGTTGCAAAATACTTTCAACGGCCGCATTCCCTGCGATTCTATTCACAACAAAGCCTTGAAGAATGACTCTAATTGTTTCTGCATAATCCCGAATGGCGGCCACTTCCTCCATAAGTTTGGAGGCATGTTTTTTCCTTGTTTGCCTTTCAATTTTTCCAATATTTCTAAGTCCATTTATTTTCTTTTTTTCATTCATATAAGAACGAATTTTTTCGATTTCCTCTCGATTTAAAATAGGACTCACTAAAATATATTCGGAATGGTAATCAGGAATAGGGATTGTTGAAATAATTACTTGATAATCAAGCGCATTCATTTTTTTGAATTCCATAACTGAGACATTTTTAATGTCCTTTAACTCTGGAAATTCTTTTTTCAATCTCGTTACAAGCATCTTAGAAGTACCGATACCACTTGAGCAGATGACAAGCGTTTTTAAATCACTGATTTCTTTAAAACCAAGAACGGCCGCTCCGAAATGCATAACAAGGTAGCCAATTTCTTCATCCGGCACAGTAAATTCATGAAAAACTTGTTCAACAGCGTTTTTAACTATTGAAAATAACTCCCCATAATCCTTTTTGACTTTATCCAGCAATGGATTGCTAATGCCCATATTTTGTTTTAATCGATATAAAGCAGGCTTTAAGTGCATGACTAACCCTTCAAATAAAGAACGGCTTGTGAACAAGTCAATACCTAGGTAATTTCCAACATACTTAATCAGATTCCTTGTTTTAATGGCAACCTGAATGCTTGAAGCTTCAGAAAGATACTCATTATCATGGCGAAGTTTAGCACCTTTTAAATGCATAGTTATATATCCTACTTCCGCCATAGGAATCTCAATTTGGAAAACTTGTTCTAATTGCTCAACAATTTTCTTTGCAAATTTAAACTCCTTTGTTGATTGCTGACTCTGGAGATAGGCATGGTCTATTTTTATCCCTTCGCCCTTTTGAATTCGCTCAACCGCCAATGCTAAATGAACGACTAAGCCAATATAAGCACTATCTGCCATCGTATATGGTAAGTCTTCATTAATGGATTCAATGACCTTCTCGATAACCATTAGTTTTTTCTTTTCTACTAAACCTAATAGCTTTTCTGTGATTGAATTGATTTGTTGGTTTGAGTGCTTCTGGATATTTTCTCTGGCCAACGATAAAATTTCTGATTCATCCAGATAATCAGAAATTAAACTTCGAATCGCTCGTCTTTTAGCATCTTCAGACCCGCAAATTTCCACGCCATAGCCTCTTCTTCGAACCAGCGATAGGCCAAACGACTGTAAGTGATCTTCCAATTTCGTTAAATCATTACTGACAGTCGCAATGGTTACATTCAGATCATTGGCTAGTCCAAGCAACTTTACAGGTCCATTGCTTTCTAGAAGTTCACACAAAATAACTGTTTGCCGTTCATTGGGAGTGTATTCTGCATTATAAAGATTAAACAAGTACAATTCCAAATCTTGAATATTCTTTTTTTCTCCCGTAATTTGGATACCAACCCCAGACTTTTTTTGTAAGGTAAGATTATACTCTTTTAATATATCTTCTACATTTTTAAGATCGCGATGGATGGTTCTTCCACTTACACCGATTTTGTCTGCAAGATCTTTTACAGTTAATTCATTATTCTCGGATAGTAAGGTTTCAAGAATCTGTCTTTCTCTTGCGGAAATATACATATTTCTCACTCCGTCTAAAGTTTTCTGATCCTCGTCCTCCAATCTTTTTATTGTTGCCAAAAATTAAATTTAATCCATCTACCAAAATAATAAAACGATTACATCCTTGATTCAACAAGATAAAAAGCCAAAAACGTCAATTGAATTGTTGACAATTTTTAAATAGTAAAGAGGGTGTCCCAAAAGTATAGCTTTTAGGGACACCCTTTTTTGTTTATTGCTCTGAACCTCGTCTGTTGATTTCCGTTTCAGGCGCTTCGCATTCCGCGGGCGCGCCGCCTTCCACTACAATCAACAGAGTGTAATAGTCAGCCTTTCGCTTTATTTTTTCTTTAAATTATCCACTAATTCATCATACTTAGGACTATTTAAGAAGTTTTCAACAGAAATGTGTATAGCATCTGGGAGTTTTGCTTTAGCACGTTTTGTTAAATCCTTATGCGTGACAACAACATCGGCGTCACTTGGCAAGTTGTTAATTGCCGTATTAGTAACGGTTATATCAAGATCAGCCTTTTTCACTTTATTTCTAAGAATAGAGGCACCCATTGCACTTGAGCCCATTCCCGCATCACAAGCAAACACAATTTTGTTTACTCTTCCAGACTCGATCACATTTTGTTCAGTTTCCGTTGTTAACATTGAAGACACACTGCTTTTCTTTCCTTTCATATTTTCCATTTTCGCTGTTGCCGATGATAAATCTTCATTTTTTGATTTGCTTGTTTTTAAAAGCAACGAAGCAACTGCAAACGAAACAGCTGTCGCTACGATTATACCCGAAAGCGTGCCAACATAACCACCTTTTGGTGTCATTGCCAGAAATGCGAAAATACTTCCCGGTGATGGAGCTGCGACTAACCCAGCATTAAATACAGTAAATGTAAATACCCCACTAACACCACCAGCCATTGCAGCAAGAATTAAAATAGGTTTCATTAGAATATATGGGAAATAAATTTCATGAATACCGCCAAAGAAATGAATGATGGCTGCACCTGGAGCTGTCTGTTTTGCAGTTCCTTTACCAAATAACCAATAAGCCAGTAAAATTCCTAATCCTGGTCCAGGGTTTGCTTCCAGCATAAAAAGAATTGATTTCCCTGCTTTCGACGCTTGCTCAACACCTAATGGAGTTAAAACACCATGGTTAATAGCATTATTAAGGAAGAGAACCTTTGCTGGTTCAATAAATAAGTTTGCCAAAGGAAGCATCTGATGATTGACAATAAATTGAACGCCTGAAGCTAAACCCTTACTTAATATTTCAACTACAGGTCCAACACCTTTGAATGCTAATAGTGTTAATAGACCACCTAAAATTCCCGCAGAAAAGTTATTGACTAGCATTTCAAAACCGGATTTTACTTTTCCGTGAATAGCTTGGTCAAACTTTTTAATCACATAACCTCCAAGCGGTCCCATAATCATTGCTCCCAAGAACATTGGAATATCGGTTCCAACGATGACACCCATTGTTGCTACCGCACCAACTACACCTCCACGGATATCATAAACCATTCTACCACCAGTAAAACCAATTAATAATGGCAGCAAGTAGATGATCATCGGTCCCACTAGTTTGGCAAGGCTTTCATTTGGGAACCACCCCGTTGGAATAAATAGAGCTGTGATAATCCCCCATGCAATAAATGCTCCAATATTCGGCATTACCATACCGCTTAAATAACTGCCAAATCTCTGTATTTTTACTTTAATATCTGAACTTTCTTTATTCGTCTCGTTCACTGTTTTGCCCCCTTATCATTTCTATTTGTCCTACACCTATGATATTAAAGCGTTTTCAGGCGTGTTTCAATTCTTACAAAAATGCAATTTGTCATTATAATTGTTGACAATATTAAAATCAGACAAATATTTTAATAGCACTTCATAACCATTCTTCTATTTTATTTCAGTGAACAAATCTATAAACATTTCTGTAATCCCCAATTTGATGCTCGATGCATATACTATATTGTCTCTTTTCAAAGGTAGTAAATAAAAATCTGATTTACTTTATCCATCTTTTCAGGAATAGCAATAAGTTTTTAACATCTAATTTGTGAATTTACATTTTTTATTTATAGGGGGCGATCATCATTGCAAACGGCTCAAAAAATCCCGGAAAGTATACCATTCCCATCTAGGTGGGGTATCCATGCTGCTATTGCAGGCAGACCTGTCATTTGGGGCATACTTATCCTTAACTCTATTTCTAATAATAGGGTAAGTGGTACGATTAATTTTCGTGGAACACCTATTCCCATCAACGGATATTGGAATGAAAGCACTAAACAAATAACGTTTGATTCACCTTATGCCACATTTTCTGGTCACTTAACTCTATTTGATGATGTCCCTATTAAAATTCGACATTTAATTTTTAGTGGACAGCTAATCATGAATCCCCCCTCTGTACTGGCTGGCGAGTATGGAAGTTGGGTAGCTACAACCGATACAATCCTTACTGGCTCTCCCATTAAAAATGATTCCCTGCCTCCTGCTGGAGTCTTTTTAACATCCGATTTATTATATGGCAGCCGATATTGGGGATAAACAGAGGAATAGTGAACATTCTTATTCAAAGAAGCCCTCAGATTAAAATTATCTGAGGGCTTTCGAATGTATTATATGCTTAGTATATAATGTAAATGGCTACAACAACGGAAAAAGGAGACGAGCACCTTGCTGCATGAACCGCTGTGAAGGAGAGCGTTGCAATAAATCCTCCATTCGCAATGAGACAGAATCATTAAGGTCTCGCTCAAATTGTTCTGTAAGATCCCTTGCCACGTCTTTGCTGTAAAAAAATTCACAAACTTCGTAATTCAAGCGAAAGCTTCTCATATCGTAGTTTGCTGCTCCTACTTCAGCTACCTCCTCATCGATAATCATCGACTTAGCGTGCAGCATTCCTTTGTTATATAGGTAGATTTGAACCCCTGCTTCCAACAACTCTCCGTAATAAGTAAAGCTGGCCCGTTCTACGATTTTTTGATCCCCTTGACGAGGAACCAGCAATCTTACACGTACTCCACGTTGAACTGCTGTCTTAAGTCCCATAATAATATCTTGATCTGGTACAAAGTAGGGTGTGGTAATATCAACGGTCTTTGTGGCTTGTGTTAATCCAATAAAGTATGCCTGACGGATCATGGGCGTAGGAATACCAGGATTGCCTTCCAATGTCTGTACATAGGCTTGGTGCATCTCATTGGTCGGACCTTCATTCACGTCTGCTCCATCAATTGTTCCCAACTCTGTGCCCCATTCTGTCATCATAGTCAATGGTTTTGATAAGTTGGTTGCAGGAATGGCGGGGGAACCCTCTTTTCCTGTTTTTGTTTTCATTCTAGATTTTGTCTTTATTTGTTCTGGTGAAGCAATACTCCAATGGTCGTCAAAGATCATTTTCAAATCAGCTGAAGCTTCACCCGCTATTCTTACATGAGTGTCACGCCAGTGCCCTACATTTGGTTTTAATCCAGTATATTCATCGCCAATATTAATTCCACCTGTAAAAGCTTCCCTACCGTCGATTAGGACAATTTTACAATGATCCCGATTATTCAAAGTTGAAAAAATCCAAGGGGGGCGTAAAGGAAATATAGTCCGACATTCTATTCCCGCATCCATCATCCGAAAAATCTGAGATTTGGATAATTTCCTGCTCCCCCAACCGTCTCTTATAAAGCGGATATGCACACCGTCCAATGACCGTTCAATCAGTAAGTCCGTAATACGCCTTCCAATTTGGTCGTCTCGATAAATGTAATATTCCAGGTCAATTGTTTTTTTTGCGTTTTGTATAGATTCCATTAGTTTTTCATAAGTTTTAATCCCATTTATGAGCACTTGTACTTGACCAGACTTAATTCCACCCACGGTCAAGTGTTTCAATGCTTGTGAGATCACCTGAGCTGAGCTGCCGAAGGAATCCGGCAGCGTGTCTGATTCGTTAGAAGTAGAAGCCGTCTTTTTCCGGCGTTTCATACGTATCGGATTTGATGTAATAAGATAGAGCCCAAAACCAATCACAGGGAATAGAAAACTAATGGTTATCCAATTTAAAGCCACTGCTGGTCGCCGTACCTCACGAACTGCCATAATGATCATAAAAACCGTATTTAATAAATAAAGTCCAATAATCCAGCCCAATAAAAACCACTCTCCTTTATCTTTTCTTTTAATATGTACAATTGGTAACACATTTATAATCGATCCAGCCCCATCGCCGTTTATCACTAGTTTATGTGCAGTCGGGTCATACTCGTAAGTTTCGAAAGAGAAAATCCTCAAATGCCTTCCAGAAAGGACCCTTCCCACGATGGACAAAATGTCGCTTATTGTTTAAGCCGACCCGTTTACCATTGACTTCCCAGCCCTGGTAAACTGCAGCTATTTTTTCTTCCCTTCCTCTCTTCCCTTTTTCTTGACTTTTGATAGATAGACCGTCCACTTCCACAAACAATACTGGTCGAAGTACCGGCTCACGTTCTTTTGGGATACTAACAACCTGTAAAACGTGTTGACGAATAGCCTCGTGACTAATGACACGGTAGCCTAGAAGGATTTCTAGGGTATTAGCTGCTAGGCCCCGTTACTGCTAACTCGATGGCTGCTTCTTCAATCAATGGGCTGAATTCCCCCGCCCCCTCAAACTCTAAATAACGATCAAGGAGATAGACATATTTACCAGTTTTCCTGTCTCTGTAATACCTTCGTTCAAGCTTAATTTCTCCAAAAAGACTGACTAGACTGATTTCCCGTTTATCCTGGAATCGGTATCGTTTTTTGTCACGTTCTACAGCAATCTGATCATCGATTTCCTCAAGCAAGGTCTTCATTACGTTAGAATAGGTTTCCTGTAATTTCCTCCATAGTAGTTGCTCAATCTGTTTTAAATTCGGGTAATCTGTGCTATTCTTTTTCATGAGGGTTCACTCCTTTGAATCAGGTTTTGGCGATTATGATTCTACCAAGGAGTAATCCTTTTTTTTCATGGATTTTGCTTATACCCCTACCGCGCTTCCGCTTGGTGGCCTTTTCATCCAGATAATGGATACTCCATTATCTGGATCAAAAGGGAAATATTTCGCCTACATATATTTTACTCATACACCCTTTTTTCCTTTGGTGTAAACCGAATACAAGTATTTACCAAATGGATAGAGACGACCCTTTCTTCGTGCTACCCAATTTCGGTGTAACTGGTAAAAATTACACTTGACTTTATTTGATTCAAAGCAGAGATATTTTTATGCAACGCTAGTGGTAAATAGAAAAATTTACTTTTATATTTTGAACCAAAGTTGTGGTTATATACCTGAGTTAATTTCATAAATCTCAGCCCTTGTGTATCAAGGGTTTGAAGCACAAAAAAGGAGTACCTCCCCAAATCTCGAATGAGTAAGTGTCCGCAAACTACTATAATAGAGGATCCGAAGTTTGTCGAAATCGAGTTCCGAATCGAGTGTTTCTTGGTCACGTTAGGCATTAAATAACGGCTTGATGGTGAACTATGAGGCGACTTTCTGGGCTGAGAGTGTCTTCCCCACACCTGGAGCTCCGTGACAAATTCCGATGTAGCGGTATTCTTTACATGCTTGGCAAAATTCCAGGAACCAACGATGCCCTTTCGTCTCGATGAAATCATTTATTTTCGTACCTCCTCAGCGGATTGGCGCTCAAAGGCTTCGTCGATACTGTGCGTATTTTTTTCATCTGATTTAACATGGCGCGATCCTCCTTGTGTTACTGTGCGCGTGAGGTGATGACGTCGGATGCGTAATGTGAAGTATCTTCCTCTTCGAAACAGACGGCTTTGCAGAGTGCTTTTTCCTGAAAAAAGACCTGGATCGTGGACAAATCGTCGGGATGATAACGGATGAGTACTCTTTACTTTTATGCATTAAACAATAAGAAAAAATAAAGAGACGTTTTCACAAGGAAATCGTCTCTCGGCAATAACTAAGCTTTACTTTTATAATAATTAGGGCTTGCTGAACGAATCACCAACTGAAAGTTTTCTGAAACAGCCATCCGTGCGAAAGCTCTCTGAAAAAATGGCAAAAAAGAACCCTAAGCTTTCGGTCAAGATTCATTACCAAAAACCGGTTGCAAACTACTGTTTCACTGGTATCTTGAAGGCGTGCTCGAATAAGACTCAGCCCATAGGAGCGCTTACCTTCTCCAAATTTACCTTCTACATCGTTCCGTTCAGATGCATCCTTTTTCGCTAACTGTCTTTGTGCTGCATCTTCTTCCTTTGAAGGATGGCCCAGTTTTGGACCGCTAAGACGGATTCCATGTTCCTTCCAATACTGCGGATTTTCTCGGTTTCGATAGATTTTGTCTGCTAGAACAGCTTCCGGGTAAAAACCGAAGCGATTCCGATAGTTTTCAACTGATTCTTGAAGGGTGATGCCCTCGTTGAAATTATCCCAGTCTAATTTCTCGACCAGGACGTATCCATCCACTACGCTGACGGCAACCTTTGAGCCAAATTCTACATTTGCCTTGGCTTTTCCTCGAACGATTGGAAACACATGTGGCTGGGAAATGCTGACGATCCGATCATCAACACGATGTGTTTTTGTACGGTGCATTTCTTCTTGTTGCCAATAGAGTTCCTGAATGACAAGAAGCTTCATGTACTCCTGTTTGCTCAATAGAGATAATGAGCTTTGCGGCACTAACTCTTGAATAATTCCAAGATCTTTCTTGACATATCTCAGTTGTTTACCGACAGCCTTGTGCATCTTTCTGGTGCCAACCTTCCGCTGTTTAGCGATGGATAGTCCTTTCTTGCCTTCTTTCGATAAGTCTGGGGCTTTTGTTTCGATCCTTTCAACGGCTCATGCAGGACGTCAATGATATGTTCCAGTTTTTCGCAAGCTTCGTTCAGGAGTCCAAGGTCGGTGGGATAGGCAATATCAGCTGGTGCACATGTTGCATCAAGCAACAATTTACCATTATTTGTCATTTCTTCAGAAGATGTCGTGTCAGGTTCCACGACATCTTCTGAAGAATCACTATTGCAATTTCAATCCCTACAGTTTCGCGAGGATTTCCTTCACTCCTTCAGCGGATTTCTCAAGTCCGCGCCACTCCTCTTCCAATAGATCGATTTCGAGGATCTTCTCGATGCCTGATGCTCCAAGGATAACGGGCACTCCAAGGAATAATCCTTTCATGCCATACTCGCCGTTGACATAAGCGGAAACCGGCATGATCCTTTTTTCATCCAACAGGATGGATTCTATCATGGAGATGATAGAGGATGCTGGTGCATAATAGGCGCTACCCGATTTCAGAAGATTGACGATTTCACCGCCGCCGAAGCGGGTCCGGTGAACCAGGTTATCCAACGTCTCTTCATCCAACAACGTATCGATCGGTATACCGCCCGCGTATGAATAACGGACAAGCGGCACCATGTCGTCGCCATGTCCGCCAAGTACGAACGCTGTGACGTCTTTGTAGGATACGCCGATTTCCTGCGCAATGAAGGTGCGGAAACGCGCGGAATCCAGAACGCCTCCGAGACCGATGATCTTTTCAGGCGCAAATCCGCTTTCCTGCAAGGCAACTTGCGCCATGACATCGGATGGATTGGTGACCAGCACAAGGAAGGCGTCCGGCGATAATGGAGCCACATTGCGCACGACATCACGGATGATCTTGATATTCGTATCCAACAAGTCATTGCGGGTCATGCCTGGCTTCCTGGCGATACCTGCCGTAATGACAATCATGTCGGACCCAGCAGTATCCCCATAATCATTCGTACCTGTGATATGATTGCTCAGTCCTTCGACAGGAGTCGATTCCTGGATATCGAGCGCTTTTCCCTGAGGGATGCCTTCCACGATATCCATCAGCATAACATTCCCGAGCTTCTTCATAATAGCAAGATGGGCAAGGGTGGCACCGACATTACCAGCACCGACAACAGTGATTTTCGGACGTTTTATAGTCATATTCTCTTCACTCCTTCTTTGGAGATGGACGCTTGCGCAGAAAGCAGCAAAAAGCTCCTTTTCCTTGGCTCTTCCTTTAACGGACGACCAACACAGGCAGTTCGGAACGGTTCAGGACAGCATGTGCCACGCTTCCTAGCAATGCACGGTCGAAGAATGACCGTCCATGGCTTCCCACTATAATCAACTCGACATCCTGTTGCTTGGCGACCTTGCAGATCGTTGTACTCGGATGACCGATTTCATGTATGAAATGAACCCGTTCTTTCCACTCGCCGAACAACTTCTCCAATATGTTCTCCTGGATATCATTCGTGATTTTCTTTTCATAATTATCGACTACATCCGGAACAAGGTCATAGGCATAATTCTCTTTTGCAGTGACATACAGTACATGCAACTGTGCTTCTGGCCAGGCCTCCAAAAATTGTTTTGCCATTTCGCCGGCACGTTCGGATGATTTGGAACCATCCGTTGCGAACAGAATCGATTTCATAGACAAGCTCCCCTTTCATCAGACGATAAAGAATACAATGATTGATAGAATGATCGATGTGACGGTCATCGCTGCTAGTGGACGCATGGCTCTGTTACGCAGGTCTTTCAAGCTTACATTCAAACCAAGACCTACCATTGCCGCAGTCAATAGCCATGTTGTCAAAACGGCAACACCTTGCATGACGCCGTCGGACACAGGAATGGAATGGCCGAACACATAGCTACCTAATATACTTAAAACGATGAAACCGACAAGGAACCATGGAAATTCAATCTTCGAATCCACATCTTCGGAACCTTTGTTTTTACGCTTCATGATGAAGATGAAGATGAAGCATAGCGGAACAAGGAGGAAGACACGTCCCAATTTCGCCAACAAGGCAATTGCCAATCCGTCTTCCCCGGCAGGCGCTCCGGCCAATGCCACGTGGGCGACTTCATGAAGAGTGATTCCCGACCACATGCCATATTGGATTGCATCCAACGGCAAGAACGGACGGAGGATGGTATATGCAATCGCAAAGACGGTGCCCATCAATGCGATGATCCCGACACCGATTGCAGTATCCTCATCCTTGGCTTTGATGATGGGCGCAATCGCCGCAATGGCTGCCGCACCGCAGACGCCCGTCCCGACACCTAACAACAACGAAATGTTTTTGTCGGCTTTGAATAATTTGGCGAGCCAGATCGTCGTAAAGATGGCAAATACGATGACGCCGGCATCTCTGACCAGTAGCCCCAAACCATCACTTAGCACAGTGTCAATGTTCAATTTCAGACCGTACAGAATAATGGCTGCCCGCAATAAACGTTTCGATGAAAATGCGATCCCTGGACGGATGGCTTCCGGATATCCAAAAATCTGCCGGTAGAAGACCGCAATGATGATGGCACTTGCCAATTGCCCAACATGATCGAATCCGGGTACCATCGCCAATAAATAACCTAATAAAGCAATAAGAAAAGTGAATGCTACTCCGCTGATCCAAGCCGCTGGGCGCGAAAACTTTTTCGTCGCCGGCTGATCCGAGGACGAATATGGTAAAGCCATGATAACACACCTCCTAATCTAACTATAAGGAATAACTATACATAATAAAAATAATTATTTATAATCATGATGATTAGTAAATCGATATATGAAGAAAGATACGACCGGGAAGGAGGCGATGAAAATGGATCAGCAGTTGCAAGTGTTTGTGACGGTCGTCGAAAAGAAGAACTTTTCAAGGGCCGCTGAAGAACTGCATATGACACAACCAGCAGTGAGCCAATATATCCGGACATTCGAAGAAGCTATCGGCGTGCGGCTGTTGGAACGGACGAACAAATACGTGCGCTTGAACAAAGCCGGCGAGATTGTATACCATCACGCCAAAGAGATCGTCGGACTTTACGAACGGATGCAGAATTTGGTAGACGATTTGACGAACAAGGCAAGCGGCCCCCTTTCCATCGGAGCCAGCTATACATTCGGTGAATATGTCCTTCCCCATATTATTGCCAAAATGCACGGAAAGTATCCAGACATCAAACCTGTCGTAACAATTGGTAATACAGCGAAGATTGCCGATCTCGTAATGGGTCATCATCTCGATGTCGGCATCGTGGAAGGGCATTTCAAAGAGACGCGTGAGTTGCAGACCGAGGAATTTGCGGAAGATATGATGGTCGTCGTGGCGTCACCCGACCATCCGCTCGCAAGCAAAAAGGACGAGGTCGTCATAAAGAACCTCGCCGAGCAGACATGGATTTTGCGTGAAGCCGGTTCAGGAACAAGGGAAGCGGCCGAAAACGTTTTCCAGCGTTTCGAAATCTCACCCGCCAACATCATGCACTTCAGCAGCACACAGCCCATCAAAGAAGCGGTCGAAGCAGGCCTCGGAATCAGTCTCCTGTCGCAATGGGCCATACAAAAAGAGCTCCGCAACGGGGACCTTCAGATACTCGACGTAAAAGGGATGCCGTTCGCAAGGCAGTTCTCCATCGTCACGACGTCCCCCTTCCAGACAAAAGCACTCCAAGTATTCCTCGAGCTGCTGCGGACTAATAAAGAATTGACCATTTTCGGATTGGGGAAGAAATAGGGGTACAGCCGACATACGTGTAAAAACCGGTCACGTGATGGTTTTATTAACACATCCAACGTGTGACCGGTTTTGATTATCATTTACAAATATCTCCGCGATTCCCAATCGAGAATCCAGCCAACAATCCGAGTTATATCCTTATTTTTGTTCCTTGATTTTATCAATCTGCTTCTCTTATGTCTCTGATTGTTTCTTTAATTCTTGTTCATGTTCCTTACATAGTTGCTCAATGCGTTCGTAGAGAAATTGAATTTTGGCAGTAGATTCTTCGTTTGCTTTTTGGAGCTTGTCCTGGAATTCGGTTCGGAGATGTAATAGTTCACGCTCTTTTTCAACATCTTTCTTTTCGACGATGCATTCGAGTTCAGCCTGATGACGCTCCTCAGCTTGACGAAGGACTTCCTTCCGAATCTCTTCCATGCTTTGAAGATTTTCTTTTTCTTTGTTCAACTCCTCCTGGAGCTTAGCATTTTGTTGCGTTAACCGATCAACTTGATCTTTATAAGACTTACTCTCCTCATAGCCTGGGCGATTATCGTTTACAAGTCCAGTTAACGTATTATTTTTCTCTTTATATGAGTAAATTTCATAATCAAAAATCTTATAAATCGTTTGAGTACGGGTAATGAATTTAGATTTCACTGCCGTTTTACTGGTTCAGATTCAACACCGAGCGAAGCCTCTTATTCGCGGCTCATCGCAAGATTAAGCGGTTTACCCGTTTTTGAGAGCTGTCATGACGG
The DNA here is from genome assembly GCA_044598425.1 of Bacillota bacterium Lsc_1132. Lineage (GTDB taxonomy): Bacteria > Bacillota > Bacilli > Bacillales > Cytobacillaceae > JAEVLT01. The sequence continues at coordinate 209,457 of CP172536.1, read as the reverse complement.
ACTTATTCTTCAAGCCTTTCAGGAGGGGCTTCTTGACGGTACCCATGTAGCCATTGATGCAACCCATGTAGAAGCGAGAGATGCAGCGAACCCAGCGAAAAAGCGGTCTCGTAAAAAGCAGGAGAACCAGCAGACAGTTATTGAGCAAATGGACCTCATTCCGGAGAAACCAGAGGAAGAAACTCCTGTTCCCGAGCCGAAAAAGCCAAAAAATCGCGGTCGCAAAAAGAAAGAAGAAAGAGAACAATGGCTGAAGGACCAAGTAGAACTTGAAGCTGCCAAGACGATATTTGAAAAAACGCTTGATCAAATGGTTGACTACTCCTTTGAAGAAATTGAAGCAGAAATCCCTCTTGGTCCATCATGGGGTACCAAGAAAAACACGGACAATAAAAAGTTTTTCTGGTATGGCTATAAGGGTCATCTCGCTGTTGATTGTGAAAGCCAATATATTTTAGTAGCCTTGTTTTCATCCGCCCATGTCAATGACGGGAAAATGTCGATTCCTTTGCTTAAAGCACTTGCTAAACGGCATCCTTATTTGAACATCGAACATGTTTTAGGCGATACTGGATATAATTTTAAAGCCGTTTATAAACAGATTCGAATGATGGGTGCTCGACCTCTAATCGATTACAACCGGAAGAATGAGACTGAAATCGAAGGAAAAGACAAATACTTTCAGCATGTTTGTAAAGAAGGTCATTCATATGTGTACGATAGCTTTGATGAAAAATATGAAACACTCAAGTATACTCGCCCAAAAGAATGTGAAACGTGCCCGTTTAAAGAATCAGGCTGCCAAAAGTTCTTTAAAATAAAGGTTGAATCCGACATTCGAAAGTATACCGTTCCAGCCAGAGGAAGCCATAGTTATAAAGAATTGTACAAGAAACGTACGGCTGTGGAACGAGTAAATGCATATCTCAAAGAATTCTTCCAGCTCGACAACATTCGCCTTAGAGGAGGTGCATTAGCCAAAGTAGACTTTGATATTTCCTGCCTCGTTTATACGCTCAGTAAATTGGCAGTTGATCGTATTAACAAGCAGATGAATGAAATAAAAGAAGTAGCCTAAAATCTTTAGAATGAATCGTGATGTAAAAGTTTTGAAAAAAAGTCGTTCAAACTTTTATTTGGTGCGCTCATTTTTCGTTCTTAGAATTTTGTTTCTGAACTTTTCAAAAAAATGGACAACATTTATTCTGGAAGAGTTAGCTGATTAAAAATCTATTATGAAATTGACTCCTTAATACTGCTATTTCGTTTTCTTTCTTCTCTCGATTTCTAATTTTTGTATCACCTGATATAATCGTTGTTGTTCGGTAGAATCTGCTTCAATGAACTCAATTCCATAAATGATATCGTTCATCAGTTCCTCTTTTCGTACGATTTTTCCTTTAAATGAAAACTCCTCATCCTGAAGCAGGAAATAAAGTTGCAAAAAAATGTGTTTTCTGACAGGTAAATCATAGTCACATATTAATTTCAAACCTGTACGACTGATATCCCTTATTTCCCCTTTCCCTTGTCTATGCTTTAACTGTTCTAATAATTTATCATCAAAATCAATAATTTCAAATGTACATTCCTGTTCGAGAAGTTTCACCCGAAAGCTCTCTCTTCTTTCCTTTTCTTTCAATTTTGCTTGCAGATCATTCAGTGATTCTTGCAATGCATTGATTAGGTCTAACTTTTCTCTTAATTGCCTTTGATAGAACCAGTTTATAAGAATCAGTAAAATCAAAAACGCAGACAGTATACTTCCCCATATCACGGTGCCCATATAAAAAATTACCCTCTCTTTTCGTAAATTTCACTGATCGGCATTGGTCTACCCAATAAGTTTCCTTGTCCCAAATGCACACCCAGTGATTTGGCAATCGCCAAATCACTGGGTTCTTCAATTCCTTCCAAAACCAAGTAAGTATTTTTTTGCTGGCACATCTCCAAAAGCATTTGAATCACGTTTTGTTTTTCCTTTGACACAGATAAATCCATGGCAAAATATCGATCCAACTTGATAAAGTCTGGGTGAATTTGTTTGACGATTCGCAATGATGATTCCCCTTTACCGTAATCATCCAATGCAATGGCATACCCTTTATCTTTCAAATAATGAACCGCTCTTTTGAACAAACTCATGTCCGATATTTTTTCTGCTTCATTGATTTCAAACACAATGTTTTGATTAGAGAAGTGAAGACTCTTAAGTTTTTCCAAAAAATCAGGAAAAGAAGGGTGAACCATGGTAGAAGGATACACATTCACAAAAAATCTTATGTTCCGTACATTTACCGAAGTGAGAGCATGATGAATTGAACAAATATCCAAGTCATACAACTTGTTTTTTTCAATTGCCAACCGAAAAAGCGCTTCAGGATTTTGGAAAAACTTACAACGCAACAAAGCTTCGTGCCCGAAAACATCCCAATTTTCCAAAGCATATAGCGGTTGAAAAACATGATGGAACATTTTCTTTCGTATAATGTCCTCTAATAGCAATCCATTTGCATCTGACATGGTAAAAACTCCCTATCTAATCACTTAAACCACCCATCATTTTCAAGGTCTTCAAAACAAGTAACATGGGTATTTGTTTCGATAACATGACGAGATTCGATTTTTTTCGACATGGTTTGCACATAAGACAGACCAAAAAATAATACTTATAGTATATCATTTTTAATTTTGAATATCTATTGTCTCTTGGGGAAGCGTAAAGATTAAAGCTAAAGTTACCTAAGAGGTGGTTAAATGAGTGATTTGCCAAAGCTTATCGGAGAGCGGATTCGAAATATCCGCAAAGAAAAGGGATTGAGCCAAGAAAAATTAGCAGATATAGCCAATCTCCACACTACATACATTGGACAATTGGAAAGAGGCGAGAAAAATGCCACACTGGAAAGCATCGAAAAGGTAGCCAACGCTCTGGAAATTTCATTAGAAGACCTCTTTCGGTCGATCCGACCTAATCCAGATTCTCAAGAATACACACTAACCCAAATCATCACCCGCTTACAAACACGAAGCATCGAAGATCAGAAAATCATTCTAAAGTTGCTGGATCTATTGCTGGAATGGAAGGATTAGTAAAAATTAGCGAGCAGTCTTGCTAAAGCAATCGAGTAGGAGGGGGTGACTAACCCCCGTCCTCTCACACCTCTCATCCCAACTTCTGTTTTATCTCGACTTCCTAGTTTAATTAAAACACATGGGAAGCAAGCTCTTTTTTCTAATAATGTCGAAAAAAGTCGGAATATTTCCTTTGGTTATTACCCAAAACAAAAGAGCCATCCCAGTTTCCCAGAAGGGTCGACTGCAATGGCATAACCTTTTGCATCTTTATTTGCAGCATAATCAGTTCTAGGGATTGTTAGAATATTATCTTGATTTAAATCTAATTGATGTCCGGAAGTAAAGTGTTCCTCCATGGTAATCCACTACACATCCATGCTTTACATCCGTAACGTCCCTGAATTTTTTCATATTCGTCTGTAAAATACGCTGCTCGTTTCTCTCGCAAGTAATCTCTTATGATTTTTCCATCTAATGAAGTTAGCATGTGACAGATTATATACGGTCGTTCCATTTGCATCCTCCCAAGCATCCAACTAAACATGATGTTTTAAAAATTAATATTGATTGATTTCTCAACATTTGTTTATAATTATAAAAAAGCCCTTCATACCTTCAATGGTTAAATGAACGCAATTCGTTGATTGCTCAACAAATCAATTGAAATTGTTGATTATCTTTAGAAAGATTGGTGAAATAAAATGTCCAAAGTAGATAGAAGAATAGCCAAAAGCCAAGTAGCGATAAAAAATGCTGTAACTGCACTAATGTCCGAAAAAAGTTTTGACGACATTACCATTCAGGATATTGCTGACAGAGCAAATGTTAATAGAGGAACCATCTATCTTCATTACACGGATAAATACGACCTCCTGGATAAAATGATTGAAGAGCATATTAACAATCTCCGGGAGCTTTGCCAATCGGCAGCTGATATGACATTTGAAGAAGGAAATTATGTCTGGTACGAATACTTTGAGCGTCATTATTTGTTCTTTTCAACAATGTTAGCAAGTAAAGGTGCACCATATTTTCGCAGTCGTTTTCTTGATTTAGTCATTGAAGAATTTAAGGCTGAAGTGAATACAACCGAAGGAAAAAATCAACGATTAAGTGAAGATGTGATTCTTCAATTTTTTGGTTCAGCGGTCGTTGGGGCAGTAGAATGGTGGTTCAAGAATGGAATGCCATTGCCAGCTCGTGTTATGGCAGAACAAACGGGGGCGTTGTTGGACAGAAACCTTGAATAGCGGACCATATAAAAAATTGAGGGTGTCCCAAGCAGATCAAATTGCTCTTAGACACCCTCTTTTATCTTGTATGCGGCATTTCTCCGGGCCTAATGCTTTATCGTGGCATGACCTTGACAGTTGCAGATTGTGCGCGTTTGCTGATCATTGAGTTAAGATACGGGCTATCACTGTACTTCTTACGGTAGGCACTGTCGATGCGGTCATTGATTGCGCTGTCAACCGGCCCAAAATTGACTTCCTTCCTCATGCCGGCAACAGTGATTCGCCCCGCCCTCTGTTTTACTGCGGACTGGTACCAACGAGAGTTACGCCCATTGTAAGCTCGCACATAAAGAGCATCATCAACTACAACGGACCAAATCCAGGTCGGTGTGCCATAAGTTATCCCATCCTCTCGAAACGGTGAAATGTGCAGGTCAACGTATGTTTTATCATTATAAAAAAACCCTCGATACATTCAATGGTTAAATTACCCAATTCGTTGTTTACTCAACAAATCAATCAAAATTGTTGATTACTTTTAAGGCATTTTTTTAAGCTTTAATTTTTTCTTTTAGAGCCTAGGGACAAAATTAAAAAAGGCTGGGTAATTGCATACCTAACCTTTTTTGGCACACGGAAATCTTGATTTATTACCAATCGATTCGTTTTCCATCTCTGAAGAATCCCCCGTTAGGTCCTTCAGATCCAATCGTTGCTAGCCACAGGATAGACTCAGCTGCTTGCTTGGGAGTTCTTGGAGCAGATGGCCCGCCCATATCTGAGCTTACCCAACCTGGATCGGCCGCGTTTATTTTAATATCACCTTTAATTTCTGCAGCAACCAATTGTGTCAAACCATTTAAAGCAAACTTTGACAACTTATATACTCCTACTCCAGGGCAAGACATCTCGCTCAGCGCGCCATATTCCGAAGAAACATTAATAATTCTTCCATATCCTTGTTTTTCCATGAGAGGAATAAACGAACGTAGACAATAGTAAGCGCCGAAGAAATTCGTGGCCATCGTTCTCTCCAAAATAGAAGGATCCATAGCTACTAACGTTTTATTCTCCTCCAAATAAACGCCAGCATTATTAATCAACACGTCTAATCTTCCATACAGCTCATTTACTGTAACCGCAGCTTGACAGATGCTTTCTTGATCGTCTACATCCATCGCCACAAACGAAACATCAAGATTTGATTCCTTAAGTTTTTGCACTGCTTTATGACCCTTTTCCGGATCACGACATGCCAAAATAGACTTAAAACCTTTCAAAGACAATTGTTTGACCAACTCGTACCCAATTCCTCGATTCCCGCCGGTGACAAGTGCAACTTTTATATCCTTTACCATTTCATTCCTCCATTTTTCGCTATTAATCTTGAGCTAGAGCAGTTTTTCTACTTCCCATAAGAACAGAGGACATATACCAAAAGAGGCACACCCGTGGTAGGAGTGCCCCCTAATATGTTGCTAAGAATACTTATTATGCATGATCCATCGTGCTGATGTCGATCACAAAGCGATACCGGACATCTGAAGCTAGGACGCGCTCCCATGCTTCATCAATCTGATTGGCGGAAATCACTTCGATCTCCGGAGCAATGTGGTGTTCAGCACAAAAGTCGAGCATTTCCTGTGTTTCACGAATGCCACCAATCATCGATCCAGCATATGACCGGCGATGACCAATAAGTGAGAATACGTTAAGTGACAACGGCTCGGCTGGCGCACCGACGTTAACCAAAGTACCATCCAGCGCCAAGAGCGAAAGATAAGCATCAATATCAATCTTGGCGCTCACCGTATTTACGATAAGGTCAAACGAACCAGCCAGTTTCGTAAACGTCTCCGGATCGCTTGTTGCATAATAATGGTCCGCGCCAAGCCGCAAACCGTCTTCTTTCTTCTTCAATGTTTGTGATAAAACAGTAACCTCTGCTCCCATGGCATGCGCAAGCTTCACAGCCATGTGTCCTAGTCCGCCAAGTCCAACAACAGCTATTTTTTTGCCAGGGGCAGCTCCCCAATGTCTTAGTGGCGAGTATGTTGTGATGCCGGCACACAGCAAAGGAGCAGCTGCGTCAAGGTCGATGCTGTCAGGAATTCGGACTACGAAGGCTTCCGTTACAACGATGTGGGTAGAATAACCACCTTGTGTATATTGCCCGTATCTGTCAATTGCTGCATAGGTTCCCGTATTACCGTTCAGGCAGTACTGTTCTTCTCCATGTTGGCAGTTAACGCACTCTCCGCAGGAATCCACCATGCATCCTACCCCTACTCGGTCCCCAACAGCAAACTTCGTGACTTCTGCACCAACTTGTGTGACTACCCCGGCGATCTCGTGCCCTGGAACAAGAGGATATTTTACCGGACCCCACTCACCGCGAGCAGTATGAATGTCGGAGTGGCAAATACCAGCATACTTAATCTCAATGAGAATATCATGCGGCATGAGATCCCTGCGCTCTATTGTGGCCGGTTTGAACGGACCTTCTGGATTGAATACAGCACGTGCTTTAGCGTTAATCATATAAAACCCTCCTGTAATCCAAATATTATTGATTCTTTACAATCTTGATGGTTGGGATTCCCGGTCAATTTCTATCAACTACACAACAATCGATTAGGATGTTTTAGGCCAAACTACCAAGTTCCCTCTTAGCAAGCTTACTCAACATCTGTTTATAATTATAAATAGAACCAAGATGCTTTCAATGGTTAAAAAAACGCAATTTGTTGTTTATTCAACAAATCAATTACAATTGTTGAGTATCTTTAGATAGAATGGTGAAAAATATCCAAGGTAGATAGAAGAATAGCCAAACAACAAGTAGCCATCAAAATGCTGTAACTGAACGGATGTGAAGTAATTATTTATTTTTTTCACATCAAAAATGGGCTACTAAAGGTCAGTTCCCTGACATTTCGGACATCCCCTTAATTCTTTCGCCTATATGCCCTTCGTTCAGCGTATTCTGAACAAGAAAGACACACTCTAATCCCTTTTCCTTTTTCATTGTAGTATTTTCGCAATGGCTTTATTTTTCTTTTGCAGATGGCACATTTACTGGATAGAAAGTCGAAAAACCCCATACGATCACCCCAATATATTACTATATGCCATTAGTATTGCAGCGAGCACCAAATCGAGTTCTTTTTTTCCATAGAAATGAACTTTTTGTTCGTTTTTCAAACCCGTAGTCGGATGTACACCATCATTCTCTGAATACGGTCGATGTATAGTGCTACAAGATGTCAAGACAGTTTTTTTCAAAAGTTAAGGTGTAAACAAGTTTATAGTACTTATAAAATTCTAAAATATAAGGGTTATGAATCCCGCTTTCTATATGGAAATTCATGAAATCCAATTGCCAATCTACAATATAGCGAGAATACCAATCTATTACAGCGTAGAGATACATCCAGCCTTGTAATATCGATAAATTTACTCTTCAGTTCTGGAAAGCAAATCATTCTTATTGACAAATAAATTTATTTATGCTATAATTTATTTTTTGAAAAATCATGTGTATAATAAGATTCTCCTGGCCAGGGGAATCTTATTTTTGTTAAATGGAGGATTAATCTATGAAGAAAAATGAGTCCAGTTTAACTTCCTTAATAGCAGCCTTTGGTCGAACATATCACAGTAAAAATGACACACCCAAAATTTTTGATGATTTTATTGCAAAAGATTTAATTACCCAAAGAGAATTTGCAGATATTAGTCAGAACATGATTAAAGGAATTCAATTCTTTGATAATGAAATTGCAAAGAAGTTTCAAGATCGTCCTGATGAAAATTTAAAATGGATTACACAAATCCAGCTTTCCCCAACTCCTTTAGCACGTGCTGCCTATTGCGAAAATGTATTATTGCATGAAATTTTGTTAGGAATTAAACAGTATGTGATTCTAGGAGCTGGATTAGATACCTTTTGTTTCCGGCATTCAGAATTAAACGACAGATTAGAAATATTTGAAGTCGATTATCCAACCACACAACACTTTAAAAAGATAAGGTTAGCAAACGCCAATTATCAAATTCCAGATTATCTTCATTTTGTTTCAATGGATTTCACCAAGGAATTTACTGTTAAAAAACTTGTTGAAGAAGGCTTTTTACCTAACAGAAAAACTTTCTTTAGTCTTCTGGGAGTTTCTTATTATTTAACAAAAGAGGAAAATGCAAACTTGATTAATAAATTATTTACCCAAGTTCCATCAGGAAGTTCTATCGTTTTTGATTATGCAGACGACAAACTTTTTGAAGAAAAAGGAAGGTCTAATCGAGTTCAAAATATGGTTCAAATGGCTTCAGCTAGTGGTGAGCCAATGAAATCATGTTTTCCTTATGATGAAATGGAAAAAATGTTAGAAAACTCAGGTTTACTCATTTATGAACATTTATCACCTGTTGCTATTAATAATCAATTCTTTCGTAATCGTACAGACTATTTGTCTGCATTTGAAACGATTCACTACATCCATGCTGTAAAAAAATAATATTTCGGTTAATAACAGGCTCACCTCCTAATCTTCCCTATGATTGGGAGGTTATTTAAGATAAATATATTCATTTTTCTTACTATCCTTTACTTCTACAACATGCTCTTTAATGGAGTAACATATATTGAAGTTTTACTACATAGGCAAGAACATAGATTAGGACAGCCAGACAAATACCAAAAAATCCTAGAAACTTATTTTTTAAGGAACTTCAATTTTAATTTAAGATAACAAAAGAAAAAAAACATTCATGAGCTGATACTCCCAACCCATGCATTGCTTACCAGTAACAGGAGCAAAAACAACGCCTTTTTCTTTCATGATTTTTTTACTTCCTTGTACAATTCCCTGTTAAAATCACCATTATTATTTAAGAACGTTCCATCCATATCAGTTAACACTAACTTAATCACATAATTTCCTCCTAAAACTTGTATTCTATTCTTCGATTTGTTTAATAATTCTTGCAGGATTTCCGCCAACGACCACATTATCCGGCACATCTTTCGTTACCACCGCACCTGAAGCAATGACAACGTTATTTCCTATGGTAACTCCTGGGTTTATAACAGCTCTCCCACCAATCCAGACATTATCCCCGATCGTTACATGTTTTCCGTATTCTGCGCCTGATATTCTTTCTATAGGATTTAGTGGGTGAGTCGCAGTATAAATATGAACTCCTGGTGCAATCATGCAGTTATCACCAATCCGAATCTCACAAACATCCAAAAAAACACAATCAAAATTAGCATAGAAATTTTGTCCGACGTGAATGTTATAGCCGTAGTCACAACGGAATGTCGGTTCTATATAAAAATTCTCTCCAGTAGAACCAAGTAATTCTTTCAACCATTCCGTTCTTTGATTTGTATCTGTTTCAAGTGACGTATTAAATAATCTTGTTAACCTCCTAGCATTTTTTCTTTCCCTACGCAATTCAGGATCAGCTGCATTATAAAGCTCCCCATTCAGCATTTTTTGTTTCTCGGTTTTCATTCCTTGCATCTCCTTTTGGCTAGCATTGGTTTTTCCATGCCTCTCTTGACTCCATGCCGGTCTCTTTTGCCGCTGCTTCCAGTTCACGGACAAGAACCAATGTTTTCATTTAGAAAAAAACCGAACTTCTCTTTGGACATTCGGTTTTTTTCTATATAAATTATATCAAAGACTTATCCAATGGAGATCATTCGCTCAATAGCAAGCTTTGCCTGTTTGGCTGTATCTTCAGGCACCGTGATCACATGCCTGTTTTCTTTCAAAGCAGCCAAAACTTTTTCAAGCGTGATCATTTTCATAAAAGGACAAACGGCTTGTGCATTGGCAGCGACGAATCGTTTTTCAGGATTTTGTTTTTGCATCTGATGGATTATCCCTACTTCGGTTGCGACAATAAATTCATCCGCCTGCGAAATTCTAGAGTGTTTTAGCATGTTGCCTGTTGATAGAATATGGGTTTTTTCTTTTGGCAAGATGCCTTCAGACATTAAATACATGCTGGAAGTTGAGCAGCCGCATTCCGGGTGAACAAGTAGTTCGGCTTCCGGATGCTCTGTCAGTACACCTTCTACCTGATCCGGCTGGATTCCTGCATGAACGTGACATTCGCCCATCCAGATATGCATATTTTCACGGCCTGTTTCCCGCTTCACGAATGAACCCAGAAACATATCCGGCAAGAACAGGATCTCTTGAGCTTCAGGAATCGAGCGAACGATGTCCACAGCGTTAGAAGAAGTGCAACAATAATCGCTCAATGCCTTCACTTCAGCAGTTGTATTGACATAAGCAACTACAACGGCTCCGGGATGCTCAGCTTTCCACTCACGAAGCTGGTCTGCCGTGATCGAATCAGCCAATGAGCAACCCGCTTCAAGATCTGGAAGCAGCACCGTTTTCTCCGGATTTAAGATGGCAGCCGTTTCCGCCATAAAGTGAACCCCACAAAATACGATGACGTCAGCAGTGGTATTTACCGCAGCGCGTGCAAGCATCAGAGAATCACCCAACACGTCTGCAATATCCTGAATTTCCGGAATTTGATAATTGTGGGCAAGAAGGATGGCATTGCGCTTTTTCTTCCATTCTTGAATTTCTTCAACGAAGCGGCTCTTCTTTTTGGTAACTGTCATGTCAACTTTCCTTTCTGTTCTTTTTTACGAATCAAAAAAATTTTCAGGAACCCTATTAACCGCTCATTTACCAACTGCAACTTTGACACTGATGTCAAGCGCTTTGTATGAATGGGTCAATAAACCAAGAGAAATATAATGAACACCGCAATCGCGATAGCTTTTCAAATTACTTAGATTGATCCCTCCTGAAGCTTCCGTAATAATATGGGCAGGAACCAGTTTGATAAATTCCTTGATTTCATCAGGAGTGCGGTTGTCAAACATAATCACATCTGCTCCTGCTTCGACCGCTTCGATGACTTGTTCTTTTGACTCTGTTTCTACTTCGATTTTGACCATATGTCCCAGTCTCTCACGTACGAGGTTCACCGCATGTTTGATCGAGCCTGCAAAAGAGATATGATTGTCTTTAATCATCACCCCGTCATAAAGGCCATAACGGTGATTATAGCCGCCGCCGCAACGGACAGCGTATTTTTCAAGCATTCTCAGTCCAGGTGTTGTTTTCCTCGTATCGCAAATCCTGGTGTAAGAGCTATCCAGTGTCTCTACTGCCTGTCGTGTTAAAGTGGCAATACCGCTCATGCGCTGAATGAGATTCAAAACCACTCTTTCTCCTTTTAACAGAGCGGAAATTCCCCCTGAGACTACCGCTAACTGCTGCCCTGCTTCAATGGGATCGCCATCTTTCACAAACAATTGGATGTCAATTTGCGGATGTAATAGATGAAATCCTGTTTTAATCACTTCTTCTCCGCAAAAAATTCCCGTTTCTTTTGCTAAAAAGACGATTTCCCCTTTTGTATTGTCTGAAAAAATCAATCCGGTGGTGAGATCTTGTTCCCCAATGTCTTCGATAAAAAATTGCTCAATTAACGAGCGCAGTTTTAATGTATTCATGTTTGATTGCCACTTCCCCTTTGCGCTTCTGAATAATTACTTTCTTTTTCCAATTTTGATCATCTTCGAATGGACAATCCCTTCTAAAATGGCCGCCGCGGCTTTCCGTCCGGCTGATCGCTGCTTCTGTAATCAAGGAAGCAGTGACATACATAAAAATAGCGGTAATCTCTTGAATGGAATAAGAATCAAGCTCCGTTACATCATGTAAATGGAACTGATCCAGCCAATTTTTTTGTTCTTCCAAAAGTTCTTTAGACCGGACAATGCCGACTCTTTTCATCATCATATCCTTTAAAGTTTGGACATCCGGAAGCAGCACTTTTTTTTCTGGAATGAAAGAATATGCTTCAGGCAAAACCGAAATTGGATCTTTGTTTGAATTTGAATTAATCCATTGTGAGAGCTTTTTCCCCTGATAAAGTCCTTCCAATAACGAATTGCTTGCCAGGCGGTTAGCGCCATGAAGACCCGTGCATGCCGCCTCTCCAATCGCATATAACCCATTTATTGACGTCCGGCCAATTAAATCCGTTTTGATGCCGCCCATTAAAAAATGGCTGCCGGGAACTACCGGAATTCTCCCATCTGACAAATGGACTCCATTTTTTTCACAAATAGCCGTAATGGAAGGGAACCGCTTTTTAAAGTTTTTTATGCTTCGAATGTCCAGATACACTTCATGCCCGTTTTTGATATAGTCACCTATCGTCTGAGAAACGACGTGGCGTGGAGCAAGATCTTTTAATGGGTGGACACCCTCCATAATCGGGGTTCCATCTTCCGTTACCAAGATCGCCCCCTCGCCCCTGACGGCTTCTGATATCAGCCCCTTCGTTTCCCCATCCTTATATAAAAGCGTCGGGTGAAATTGGATAAATTCCATATCAGCAATTTCCGCACCTGCCAAATAGGCCATGGCAATCCCGTCTCCTGTTACCGTCGGGGCGCTTGAGGTAAAGGGATAAACCTGTCCGCAGCCACCCGTGGCAAGAATCACATACTCTCCGTAAAAATAACGGATCGTGCCATCTTGGTCTTTAGCCTTTACACCAATACAACGTTTCTGCTTCTGGTCGATCACTAATTCGTAGGCAAAAACGTGCTCTTCCACTTTTATATTGTCAGTCAGTTTACGAATCAAGTAGTCTATGACATTTTTTCCCGTCGCATCACCGCCGCTATGAACAATCCTGTTTTCACTATGCGCGCCTTCTAGCCCAAGCAGCAAATACCCATGTTGATCCTTGTCAAAGATTTCGCAGAGGTCGCCAATCAGTGCTGGAGCTTCGTTCAATATTTCACGTACAGCTTCCTCATTGTTGTGAAACCTGCCTGCCTCAAGAGTATCGGCAAAATGCTTTTTCATGTCATCGTGAATCCCGATGGCAGCAGCAATCCCGCCTTGCGCTAAATAAGAGTTCGTATTTTTTAAATGTGACTTTGTGAGAATTCTCACATTCTTATCATGGCTAAGGAAAGTTGCCAGCTGTAATGCCGCAATTCCACTGCCGACAATTAGAACATCATCCATTTCCATGGCGCAGACCTCCAGTGTTAACAACTGTCTTGACATCTATATTTACATAGTTTCAAAATAAAAACAAGATTTTTTGAATAACAAAATTAAACAATTGATTTTAACACTATTTTGATAGATGTGGATTTGAAATAAAGTCGTATCGTTTAATAATTATCGAACTTTATTTTAAAGCCACTAATCCTCACCCAAATTTAATTCTAGGGAGAAAGAGATTTATATAGAAGAAGATTGGAATAAAAAATTAAGATAAAAAGACAACCAAAAGAGGTTGCCTTTTTATCTTAATTTTTTAATTTTTTAAAGACTTTAACCAGGATATAAACCCCTATTACAATAACAAGAAGTATTACAACCGGAATAATGATATTATTTGTCATAGAATCTGTCCCTTATTTTAATTTCCACCAGAAATAAATTGTTTATTTTTTACCTTACCATAAATATATAAATTTGTACTTAGAGGCGCTGTCATAGTCGTTTCATTTCAATCAATTGTGCCGGATCACTTTTCTTATCGGTATTAGCTGTTTGTGCATTCCCAATTAGCGGAAATACTAAAAACAAACTCATGATGCAAAATAAGATGGTACTTAATCGTTTTTTCAAACTTCTCACCTTACTTTCCATTTAGTTTAATACAATTTTCATTCTATTCTATTTTTTCAAAAACAAATGGTGACGAAAGTACTATTTTGGAAAATTTTATAAAATGCAGCATCTTCACAGGGTTTTCCTTCATTACTTAATGATGTACAACCGCTTTACTAATTAATACGGAATTGACCAAACCAATCCAACAGATAATAGTAATAAGGGTTGATAACTTTTAACAAACAGGGCCATATTATTTAAACAAGCACTACAGCGGGCATTGGTTAAACGCCTACACTTCGATGAATTGGAAAAGATATTGTGCAATATTCGGGGGTCAATCCGTACAGACTACTCTTATTGTCCAAGTTCATTTCGGGGCTTATGAGCTATGGGAAACAAGTTTATAAAAATCGCTTTCGGGATGCTTAAGAATCAGTCACCTTTTAAGAGGGACAATCCTACTTTTGATTACAACAAGAAGTTACTAAGAAACTAATGCTACAAATAGTTGCTTAAAAAACAAACAAGTAGTAGGCACCATTCTTTTGAGGGGTAATGGTTAATAGAAAAACTGGATCCATTTTGGATCCAGCTTGAGTTTGTATTGATTTTTTATTGAATCAAACCGATTGAATAAAGTTTGATTACACAATGGTCCTTTGCTGCTCTTTCCCGATTCCTTGCCGGTTGGAAACAAACTATTTAACAGTAAGTACCGACTTTTGAGCGTAGGGAAGTGGATAAAAACCAACTATACATAAAAGAAAAAAGAATCAATGATTTAAGATGATATAACAGTTAGGGAATTAAATATCAATTTTGCGGTTAGCCATCCATTTCACTATTTCAGGATCGTTATGTGAAAAGAATAGGCTTTGTTTCGTGTCTAATGTAGCAATTCGGTCCAAATCCTCTTGGCTTAATTCAAAGTCAAAAATATTAAAATTTTCGATGATTCTTTCCTTACGAACAGACTTAGGAATCGCAACGACGCCTCTCTGTATCAACCAACGCAAGATGACTTGAGCGACGGATTTATGATATTTTCCGGCTATTGATAATAAAATTTCGTTCTGGAATATATTATTTCTTCCTTCAGCAAAAGGACCCCAGGACTCTATCTGTATATTGTATTCTTTCATAAGGTTATGACTTTCAATTTGTTG
The DNA here is from genome assembly GCA_044598425.1 of Bacillota bacterium Lsc_1132. Classification (GTDB taxonomy): domain Bacteria; phylum Bacillota; class Bacilli; order Bacillales; family Cytobacillaceae; genus JAEVLT01. The sequence goes on along the minus strand of CP172536.1, from coordinate 194,286 downwards.
ACAGAAAGGATGTGTTTCTACTTGATTAATGGCAGGGATAACTTCATTACGAAGCGTTAAATCGAGCAGACGGTCATCTCTAAAGTTACTCACTCCGATTGCTTTGACCTTTCCTTCACGATACAACTCCTCCATGGCTCGCCAAGAACCAAAGACATCTCCGAATGGCTGATGGATTAAATATAAATCTAAATAATCAAGCTGTAGTCTTTTTAGTGATTTTTCAAATGCTTTCTTTGTGTTTTCATAACCTGTATCTTGAACCCATAATTTCGTTGTAATAAACAATTCCTCTCTTGGCACACCGCTTCGCTTGATGGCTTTGCCAACTGCTTCTTCATTTAGATAGGAGGCAGCTGTATCAATCAGACGATAGCCTGCCATAATAGCATCATAAACAGCTTGTTCACATTCATTTTCATCTTGTATCTGATAAACGCCAAAGCCTAGTATTGGCATCTCAACACCATTGTTCAAAATGACTTTTTGCATAGTAAAACCCTCCTGTTTCTCAATATATTATGCTTGGTTGTCCAATACCCTCTCCACATCCAATGGAGAAGGAATAAAAATACTTTAGCAATCTTATTATGCAGCAAGTGAAAGAAAATACGTTATCCAATTCCTATCAAATCATTGCCTAATTCTCTCACAACCACTTACTGAGTTGACAAATATTCATTATAATGGAGCTATGCAGTTAGAAACGAAAGGAGATCCTTATGCCTGAACAATCTAAACAGTTGGCTGAACTCACTGAACTTATTGAACGGCATTCCAGTCGAGACGGTGTTCATTCAACTGTAATTCCTTCTTTATTTTTTATTCGTAATTCTACTATCACACGGCCAAAATATAAGGTTTACGAACCCTCGCTATGTATTGTCATGCAGGGTGTGAAGGAGAGCTTATTGGGTAAGGAACGCTTCGTTTACGGTCCCGGAGACTACCTCATTACATCCGTTAACTTGCCGGTAAGCAGCCAAATTATTGATGCCTCTTCTGCTAATCCGTATTTAGCTCTTAACCTAAAATTTACACCAAATCAAATTTTAGAGGTTTTAAAGGATTCAGGAGTGAAGGCTGCTTCTAACGGGAATACACAGCGGGGTATGTATGTCAGCAGGGTAGAATCATCCCTTTTTGATGCTGTCACTCGATTCGTACGTCTGCTTGATAATCCAATAGACATTAAGTTACTTGCTCCTCTTTTAACAAAGGAGATTTTATATAGAGTTCTTCAAGGAAGGCATGGCGTGACACTTGAACAAATAGCAATAGATGGAAGCAAAACAGCCCAAATCAGAAACGTAATTGAACATATTATGAGTCATTTTAATCAGTCTTTTCGCATTGAGGAGCTTGCGGAAATAGGAAATATGAGTGTTTCTTCACTTCATCGGCATTTTAAAGAAGTAACCGCTATGAGTCCTATTCAGTTTCAAAAACAATTGAGATTGCAAGAAGCTCGGCAACTGTTATTAACGGAGGCAACAGATGCTGCAGAGGTTTCATTCCGGGTTGGCTATGAAAGTCCATCGCAATTCAGCCGTGAATATTCCCGAATGTTTGGTTTGCCGCCAATTGAAGATATAAAGCGATTGAAAGAGAAATATGCCCAATAGATAAGCATATGAATATGTTCTTTCAATAAGTCCTACCCTCCTCCGATTTAATAGCACATATTGAACCCCATTTTGAACAATCTTTTTCAAAATGGGGTTCCCGTTACATTTTAAAAAAGTTTGACTATTATTTTAGTTGGCCTTGTTCAACTAACGCCCAGAGTTACTTTAAGAACGTTTCTTCACAATCTGAGATCATTATGTCCTTTATTCAAAATTCCGATCTAACAATGCCCCCGTTTGTTCTGCTATGACACGAGCAGGCAAAGGCATACCAATTTTGAACCACCATTCCACTAAACCTACGATCGCTGAGCCAAAAAATTGAAGTATCACATCTTCATGAAAACCGCCATTTTTTCCTTTTGTCACATCCACTTCAGCTTTATACTCTTCTATGATCAAATCAAGAAACCGGTTGCGAAAATAAGGAGCCCCTTTACTTGCCAACATGGTTGAAAAAAATAAAAATGACGTTCAAAATATTCGAACCATACGTAATTTCCTTCTTGAAACGTCATTTCTGAAGCGGATCGGCAAAGTTCTCGGAGATTGTTGATATGTTCTTCAATCATCTTATCCAGCAGATCATATTTATCCGTGTAATGAAGATAGATGGTTCCTCGATTCACATTGGCTCTGTCTGCAATATCCTGAATCGTAATGTCTTCAAAATTTTTTTCAGACATCAGTTAAAGTTACGGCCTTTTTTATCGCTTCTTGGCTTTTGGCTATTCTTCGATCTACTTTAGGCAATTGAATCTCACCAATCTTTCTATAGATAATCAACCATTTCAATTGATTTGTTGAATAGTCAACAAATTTCGTGCATTTAACCATTGAAAGCGTCCTGTTTCATTTTATAATTATAAACAGGTATTGATAAATCAATCAATATTCATTTTTTGGAGGTGAACATATGAACCGTGTTGAAAAGAGCAAGGAAAAATACAAACAGCTATTCGGCGATGGAGTACCTGCCGCATACGCTACGGACCCTGATTTTCAGGACATCCTGAACCGTTTTATTTTTGGGGAAGTATTTTATCAAGGTAATTTGGACGACAAGCAACGTGAGTTGATTACTCTGGTCGTGCTTACGACCACACAAACGTTGCCTCAACTTAAAGCACACGTTGGTGCGGCACTGAATGTTGGTCTAACACCTGTAGAAATCAAAGAAGCTGTTTACCAGTGTGCTCCATACATTGGATTCCCGAAAACGTTAAATGCAATCCATGAAGTCAACGATGTTTTCAAAACAAGAAATATCCCTTTGCCGATTGAAAGTCAGACGACTGTGGATGAAGATCCACGTTTTCAAAAAGGACTTGCAGTGCAGGTAGAGATTTTTGGTGATGTCATTGAAAAAATGAGGAAGGCAGCTCCCGCTAATCAAAAGCATATTCGGGATTATCTATCCTCTTTCTGTTTTGGAGACTTTTACACCCGTGGCGGACTCGAATTGAAAACTCGGGAATTGCTGACACTTTGTATTATCAGTGCATTGGGCGGTTGTGAAAGTCAAGTAAAGTCACATGTGCAGGGAAACCTGAATGTCGGCAATGACAAAGAAACCTTGATCTCCGCCATCACCCATTGCCTCCCCTATATGGGCTTTCCGAGAACGCTGAATGCATTAGCTTGCATTAATGAAATTATTCCTGAAAAGTAAGAAAAGAGAACGAGGATGCCACAGATTCTTGTAAAACTTTTACCCGGCTGAACGGAAGAACAAAAGAAAATCTTACTGAAAAGATTTTTCAAACTGTTAAGGATACAGTAAACGCCGGAGAAACAAGCATGAAGGAATTCCCAATGAGAAACATAACCATGGAAAGGAGACAAAAGCATATTTAACGAAACTTTCAAATTATCAAATGATGTAGAGATTCCAAAATTAGGTCTTGGTACCTGGCTGTTGGACGATGCACAGGCGGCACAGGCAGTGCGTGACGCGGTATCGATCGGATATCGCCATATTGATACGGCTCAGGCTTATATGAATGAAGCTGGTGCAGCTTGGTCTTGTCGTCATTCCCAAGACGGCAAATCCGGATCACATGAGAAACAATGTAGAGCTTGATTTTGTTATCAGCGATGAAGATATGGTGACGTTGAAGAATGTCGAGCGAATCCAGGATTATGGTGAGCATAGCTACTTCCCGGTGTTTGGCGGGAAATTAAAATAAACCGGTCATATGGAGGAATGAAAGTGGCAAAACATGAGGAAGTCAAACATGGCGTTATTTTCCCGGCGGGCGAAAAAAATCCATATTCACAATTTTTTGTGGGACAAAGTTATCTTAAAACATTAGTTGCTAATCCTAAAGTAAATGTTGGTGTCGGAAATGTGACCTTTGAACCAGGTTGCAGAAATAACTGGCATATTCACCGGAATGGATTTCAAATTTTATTAGTAACTGGCGGAGAAGGTTGGTACCAAGAAGAAGGAAAACCTGCTCAATTTTTAAAAGCCGGCGATGTGCTTGTTACTCACGATGGTGTGAAACACTGGCATGGTGCAACAAAAGACAGCTGGTTTGAACACATTGCCATTACTGCAGGTACGCCGGAATGGTTGGAACCAGTTGATGATAATTGGTACAACAATCTATAGACGCATCCGAAGGCCCAATCTTAAAAGTAGGGGCCTTCGGATTTGGAATAATTATTTTTCCTTATGGCCGTAAATTTTTAGGTGAGATAAGTAGAGATAATTGAGACTTATTTTGAGATTCCTTTCATTATTCTGCCGGTTTTAATGGACCGTAAAAAAATGAAGCCGTCGCTCCACCGTCAATTATGAAATCAGCCCCGGTGATGAAAGCTCCTTGCGGCTCATCAGCAGCTCAGCCACATTTGCAACCTCATCTGCTGTCCCTGGAGTTCCGACAGGGCATTTGGCAAGCATATTCTTATAGAACTCTCCTCTTGGACCATTGAACTCATCTATAGCCAAAGGAGTTACGATAATCCCGGGAGAAATGGAAATGATACGCGCGTCTTTTTCCCCCAACGTATAGATTCAAACATAACCCGTTTCACATTGCACCGTTTCACCATTTGATAAGCGTGCAATGTATCCTTGATATTTTCCGGTCGAAGGACTTCTAAACTAAGGAGTTCTTCCGTTGGTATCGTTGCTAGCTGTTCATCGATTTCAACTCCTAATTGAGGCATTCTGTGTCCAGACTGACTGGAAATTGTCACACCGACTCTCCAGGAGCGATTGACTTACCTACTTCCTCCAGCTATTTGCGAATCAACATCTGAGTTGGAGTATAAAGATGCGAATCTGCCATGGTTTGAATACCTCAAAACCCATTATTTATTCTTTTCCACGATGTTAGCCAGTAAAGGAGCTCCTTCATTTCGTAGGCAGTTCCATGAGTTTCTAATCGAAGAGTTCAAGGACGAAGTGGATACATCAAAAGGAAAGAACCATGGATTAAATGAAGAGGTTATTCTTCAATTTATTGTCACTTCATATGTCGGGATTGTGGAATGGTGGATTACGAATGGAATGCCTTATCCACCAAAAGTCATGGCGGAACAAGTTGGTATTTTATTAGATAGGAATCTATAGTAAGTGGTATGGGGCACATTAGAACAATGAAAACTGAATTATTACTGGTTCCAGCATGAATTTATATTAATTTTGGTTTTAAAAGAACGTTTTATTAATGGTAAATTATGTCTATTTGCAGTTTTGAGTGGGATACCCCTTCATTAACAACTTACAAGGGTAGTAGTATCAATTAAGCCTGTCAAGGAAAGCACTTGACAAACTTAATTGAAACTACTGGGTGGTCTGTAAGTTAAATGAAGGAGTTACTCTGATAACTTCGTTGCCTTTAAATCTAACCCACCTGCAATAAGATAGATCATCGTTATTAGGTTTTTTGTTGAACGATATCCTCTTGCTTGTCGTTTGGCAGCTTGAATTAATCCGTTGGTTGCCTCGAGGATGCCATTACGGCGTGTCTCATCTAAAGCTTCATTAATTAGTTTCATGACATGAATTTGAAGGCTATTTCTTCTTTTGAAACAAATTGTGGAATGTGGCATGCTTCTGCATGAGGGCACCTCTTCTGTAGTTTGTTTGTTCGCAAACTTCATACTACAAGAAGGGTGTCCTTTTTGGTATCTTTTTGTTGGATTTTATTGGTTAATCAACACTTATGCTGTAAAAACTTACAATGATTCTATACGCTACTTTATTTCAAAGACTTTACTCTCTTTATTTTTCCTTTGATTTACCATCACTTATGATACGGTTCAACGTGACGCTTTAAAGGTAGCCGAATACGTTAAGGCATGATTGGCATTTTTGCTTCTTCGCTGTTTAAAATGACACACTAGTGTCGATACTGGATTCTAAATATTAGAATCTAGGTGATAACAATGTTAATTGAAATAAATAATATCGAAAATCGAAAGTGTATTTCACATTCCCGAACCATGGTATATAGATAGCTGCATTTTTAATGAAGAAAAGGAACAATTAGATGTCTTTGTTGAAATTCGTAAAGGAGCTGTCCTTACCTGTTCTAATTGTGGTGCCGAACAACAGCCTATTTATGATATGTCCCCAGCCTTCATTAAAGGTGCTCAAGAGAATTTTCCCAAAGCCCCCATTACGTTTGATAAGTTTCACGTTATCAATGCTGTGAATGACGCTGTTGATCAAGTACGGCGAAATGAACAAAAAAATTGCCTTGATTTAAAAAACACAAGATATGTCTGGTTGAAAAATGAAAGTAATTTAACTAAAAAACAAAATGAGACGCTTGACCGATTAAAGGACTACCATCTAGATACAGCTAAAGCCTACCGTATGCGAGTCAGTTTACAGGAAATATATCAATACCCAAGCGAAGTTGCACCAATGGTATTACATGACTGGATACAATGGGGCCTTCGTTACCGTCTGCAACCTATGGTGGATGTCGCCAAAATGATTAAAACTCATTACACGGGCATCATTCAATGGCTTACATCCAAACTGAATAATGGTGTAACTGCTAAACTAAAGTAGGCAGTTTCCGCTAGATAAAAATGGACACTTTTTAACCTAGGGGCTTTAGGGGATTTGGCATTGAAAAGGGTGCCGTCCCGGGGAGGGGCGGCACCCTTTTCAATGCTCGTACCCACCTTCCCCATACTATTAAATGTTTTCCCATAACCTGTATAATGTGATAGGGTATCAAACTATCAATTCAGGTGGAGGGAAGTTGAAAGGTGGAAAAGTGGAAAGTGTATATGGAAATTTACCAATTAAAGCAGCAAGGATTTAGGGTGAGAAGAATTGCTAGAAAATTAGGGATCTCTAGGACTACCGTGTATAAATACCTTGAGAAATCACCAGAGGAAATGAGTGCATGGATGGCATCTACAAAAACGAGGTATAAAAAATTGGATCCTTATGAAATGCTCATTCACACATGGTTAAGCGAGCACCCTGATCTCTCTTCTTCCCAAATTCATGATTGGTTACGAGAAGAGAATCCGACATTACAAATTGGCGAGAGTACGGTGCGTGGCTACGTTAAAGGATTACGTGAGAAATACAATATTCCTAAAGTCGAAGAAAAGCGGGCCTATGAAGCCATACCAGATCCACCAATGGGAAGACAGGCACAGGTCGACTTTGGCCAAACCGTACAAAAAACACCGGATGGAAAGGAGATTAAGTTATATTTCATTAGCTTTGTGTTGTCACATTCTCGTTTTAAGTACGTCGAGTGGCTGGACAGGCCATTCACAACGAAAGATGTTATTCGAACGCATGAGAGCGCCTTTCAGTTTTATGGAGGCATTCCACATGAACTTGTTTATGATCAGGATTCTCTCATGGTGGTCAGTGAGAATTCAGGCGACTTAATACTTACGGGAGAATTTCAAGCTTACCGTGAAGAAAGAAAATTAGTCCTACACGTCTGTCGGAAAGCGGACCCTGAAAGTAAAGGTCGGATTGAGAATGTGGTTGGATTTATAAAGAAAAACTTCGCTAAAAATCGGGTATTCGGTGGGATCGATCAGTGGAATGAACAGTGTATCGCCTGGCTAGAAAGAACGGGGAATGGTAAAGTTCACAATACAACTAAAAAAAGACCAGTCGAAGTGTTTGCCCTAGAAAAACAACACTTACGACTAGTCACTAAAGAAATTGTACTTTCAAACGTTGATTCAAGTATAACAAGAACCGTTCGTAAGGACAACACCATTCTCTACTTGTCAAATCGCTACTCTGTTCCTCTCGGAACCTATAAGAAAGATAAAGATGTTTATATAGAAGTGACGGATGAGAGCCATCTCCTTGTTCGAGAGGAAAAGGAAGGGCCTGTGATTGCGGACCATATTATTTGTCAAGAAAAGGGCAAATTGATCCAAGACCGCCAACATAAACGAGACCGAACCAAAGGTATTCCTGCTTACATCACGAGTGTTTCTAAGCAATTTGAAGAAGTTGAGCTCGCACATGAATTTCTAACTGAAGTCCATAGTAGATATCCGCGATATATTCGGGATCAGCTTCAGCTTATATCAAAAGCGATTAAAACGGCTCCAGAGTTTGCATGCGAGGCTTTAAAGGAGTGTATGGATAGAGGCTTGTATAGTGCGACTGAATTTAGTGATATTATCCTATATGTTAAACGACAGCGCCAAGAGGACAGTGCACAAGCCGAGCCAGAAAAAGCCCCGATAAAGCCTTTGGAAGCAGCTGATAAATCCGTCCTATTAACGAAACCAAAGATTCGAGATATGAACGACTATTTAGCGGTTTTACAAGGAGGTATACCCAATTGAGCTTGTCTCTAGAACAATTGCAACAACGTTTATGTTCATTAAGGTGGTCGGAAAGCGCCACCTATCTTCCTACGCTTATTTCCCAAGCCGAATCGGAGGATTGGACATACAGGATGTTTGTCGAGCACCTGACGGCTTATGAGCAAAAGCGTCGTGATGAGAAGCAAATTGAAAAGCGATTAAAGTGGGCAGGGTTCCCTTTCTATAAAACAATTGATGCATTTAACGTCAATGAGCAACAATCCTTAAGCATGAAGCAAATTAATCAATTGAAGGAATTCACTTGGATTGATCAACTGTACAACCTTATACTTCTAGGGCCGACAGGGGTGGGAAAAACCCTCCTCTCGACGGCACTAGGAATAGAGGCTATTCATCAAGGATATAAAGTATCCTTTATCTCTATGGGGGAATTAATACACACATTGAAAACGGAGGAATTTACAAGAAAGTCACAGACAAGGATGAAACGAATTAGAGACTCCCATTTGGTCATTATTGATGACTTGATGTACATGGCGATGGACACTCGGGAAGCTAATCTGTTATTTCATTTGATTAATGACTTGTACGACCGAGCCTCCGTCATTATAACATCAAACAAAAGCCCTCAGGAATGGGGTGAATTATTAGGGGATCCCGGCATAGCTACAGCTATTTTGGATAGACTCATCCATCGAGCTGAAGTGATCCATTTTAGAGAAGAAGAAAGTTATCGTATGAAACATCGTTCTTCAATTTTTGGGGATGAAAGTGTCCAAAATTAATTAGCAAAAAGTGTCCATTTTCACTTGACGGTTACACAAAAACACCTCCATAGATAGTTTCGATAACAATTACATAGAACTTGAGTGGTTTATTCGCCAGTTTAACTGGCGGAGTATTAGGAATCTTAGTGTAAACTCTGGATTTTCTGTGAAATTTTTTCACTACACGCACCCTTACCTTTTATAACTTGGAATCCATACGCTGATAAACCGTATTAAGCATCATTCCAATGTCTTGAATAAGTTCAGTATCATTCATCGTAGGGAACAAATCCTTAACAGTCTGAACAGCATTTTCCTCGGTTTTAAATGATTCCAGTTTTCCGATTTCATTAGCAGTAACTAACGCCAAGGAAGATGCCTTTTTCCGCCAAGTGGTCAAACCTCTAACTTCTTTCTGAAGTATCCATAAAAAGCACTTAAAATCATCAAACTCTCTACTATTTATCACATATCTTTGATTTTCCTCCATTGTTACACCACTACTTTCTTAATAACCCTTAACAGAATCATATGAATTGAATTTTTGCGTAATATCCGATAACAATAGCAATAATTTCCATTAACATATCACCAATTGTTTCTACAAGCATGTTTAATAAAAATTCCTTTAACTTTTTCCCTGTATTTGCATCTATTTCTCCCCCTTTTAAATGGAGTTTGGAAACAAACATAATTAAAAACGCCCAGTCCTATGACTGAGCGTTAAAATATGCAATATGAATTTTTATAGGAAATACCTAAAGTCTTCATTTTGTTTCCTCGATTCAGTAGTTATCGTTCTTTATAAGTTAATGATAACCTCAGCTCCACTCGATATCAATCGATTTTATAGGAACAATCTAAAAATGTGCTATCACAATTATTATCAAATCCCTCTTGTGGCTTCAGCTCATTCCCTAATATTCTTACATCATTCCATAATTGCAAATCACCACCTTGTCTTTTATCAATTCCTTAAATACTTGCTTTTCCTTCATCCTCTACGTTGTTCATAAATAAAAAACAATGTCCATCATTTCCTCCTGCCTTTCCCCGTTCAAACCCTTTTCCTGCTTGGCCTCACGCCCTTTCTCCATCTTCTGGAATAGAAAAAAGTTTGTCCTGCCTTTTCCCCCACTTTCGCTCAAAATTGTACCGAATTTTCATGGTCGCAGACATAAAAAACTTTGTCCAAACATCCAGTATTTCTCCTGCTTTTTCTCCCGTTTTCCCCCTGCCTTTCTTCTCCATTTTTCTCATGCTCTTCCTGCCTTAAACCCTTGATTTATCAGTATTTATCAGGCTTTTATTCATACCCTTTATTCAATCCAATTGACGTACCAACGGTACGTATCCTCGCTTTTTCTCCCGCTTTTTTCATGCAAAAAAGACCGAAGGGCGACCAGGCTTTCACCTGATTTTCCTCCAGTCTTGACCAAACTTTTTTATTTAAGGACATACATTATTGTGTAAACCCAAAGTTTTTTAGGTGTGTACACAAAATTAAACCCACACCTATTCCTCTTACTCCACCGTGACTGATTTTGCGAGGTTGCGCGGTTTGTCGACGTCGCAGTCGCGGTGCAGGGCAGCGTAGTAGGCGATTAATTGCAATGGTACAACAGAGATAAGTGGTGTTAGCAATTCGTGTACTTCTGGGATGACGAAGCTGTCTTCATCCATTTCCAGGCCTTTCATTGAGATGATGCAAGGGTTGGCGCCGCGGGTAACGACTTCTTTCACGTTACCACGGATGCTTAAATTGACATTTTCCTGGGTTGCAAGCGCAATAATTGGTGTGCCTTCCTCAATTAAGGCAATGGTGCCATGCTTTAATTCTCCTCCGGCAAAACCTTCAGCTTGAATATAGGAAATTTCTTTTAATTTAAGAGCACCCTCAAGACCAACATAGTAATCGATGCCGCGGCCAATAAAGAAACAGTTGCGTGTTACCGATAAAAACTCCCTTGAAATATGCTCAAACAATTCTTTTGAGTCACAAAGAATTTCCATCGCATTTGCCACGATTCCAAGTTCATGCACTAGGTCAAAGTCTACAGGAATATTACGGCTCTTCGCTGTTACTTCTGCAAGAATGGCCATTACAGCGATTTGCGCTGTATATGCTTTCGTCGAAGCGACGGCAATTTCTGGACCTGCATGCAGCAGCAATGTGAAGTCGGCTTCACGCGAAAGGGTCGATCCTGGTACATTTGTAATCGTTAGAGCGTGGTAGCCCATTTCTTTCACTTGCACAAGCACGGCACGGCTGTCCGCTGTTTCACCGCTTTGGGAAATGAAAATAAACAACGGTTTTTCTGATAAAAGCGGCATATTGTAGCCGAATTCGCTCGCCACATGCACTTCAACAGGAATCTTGGCAACTTTCTCAATCAGCTGTTTTCCGACAAGACCAGCATGATAGGAAGTTCCGGCAGCGATAATATAAATCCGATCAGCCTCATTCATTGCTTCGATAATCTCTTGATCAATGCTTAATTCATTCTTATCATTTTCATACATTTGAATGATTTTGCGCATGACTAATGGCTGTTCGTCAATTTCCTTCAGCATATAGTGAGGGTATGTTCCCTTTTCGATATCGCTGGCGTCAAGTTCAGCTGTGTAAGGATCGCGGCTGATCGTTTTGCCTGCAAGATTTTGAATCGTCACCTTTTCCTTTGTCACGATGACAATCTCTTTGTCCATCAATTCAACAAATTGATTGGTAACTTGAAGCATCGCCATCGCATCACTAGCAACGACATTAAAACCATTGCCTAAACCGACAAGCAGCGGGCTTTTATTTTTCGCAACATAGATGGTATCCTGATTTTCACGATCAAGAAGGGCAAGGGCGTAAGAACCGATTAACAGGCTTAACGTCTTACGGAAAGCCTCAAGTACTTCCATCCCCTCTTTAACAAACCGCTCGATTAACTGAACAATAACCTCTGTATCCGTTTCGCTAACAAAGTTCACATCTTTTAAATAATCGCGCTTTAACAGATCATAGTTTTCGATCACGCCATTATGAACAAGCGTGAAGCGGCTCGTTGCACTTTGATGCGGATGGGCATTTTCCCTGCTTGGAATTCCGTGCGTTGCCCAGCGGGTATGGCCGATCCCCACGTTCGCCATCACGCTCTCATCAACGATGCTGCGCAAGTCTGCAATCCGTCCTTTTTCTTTAAAAACAGACACGCCGCTTTCATTCAACACCGCAATACCGGCAGAGTCGTACCCCCTGTATTCAAGCTTTTCCAAGCCTTTTAGCAAAATTTCTTTCGAATCATTGTTTCCAATATATCCAACAATTCCACACATATTTTTTTTCCTCCCTGTTAAAAGGGGGCAAGAAGCTTTCGGAGGCATACTTGCCCCCTATCTCTGTTTTTTGAACTTTATGATCGCAGCTTTTTCCAACTTGTGCACCAAGTTGCCTCGATGTTTTATGGAAAAATTAACGGTTGTGCGTTTCAACCGGGAGGTATCCGCCGAACCTTTCGATACTCCTCCTCCTCGTCAACTAACCCAACGCCCTGGATTAGTTCTGGCGCTTTTATTGAAATGGTTAAAACGATCCACCTTTCCATCTTGAATGATTGCAAAGCAAGTTAATCTTACATGATTGGCAAACATTTCGTCAACTGTTTCCACAAATAAACACGAAAGGTAAGCAATTGCCAAGACACAGAAAATTCAAGAGTCTAAAACCAGCTGCACGAAGCCTTCGGATAAAAACCCCATGCACCTCGCCGTTCATAATAAAATATGCATAAGGGCGCTGTTGCGTTCCCTTATGCATATGGTTCATTTATTCCTCTTTTAATCCCATTTCTTCCCTTACAATCGCAACGATCCGCTCTACATACGTTTCGCACAGTGCCTCTGTCGGAGCTTCGGCCATGACACGGACAAGCGGTTCTGTACCGGATGGCCGCACAAGAATTCGCCCATTGCCGGCCATTTCAGCTTCAACTTGTTCAATTACTTCTTTTACTTTTTGATTGTCTGTCACATGATACTTGTCTGTTACCCTCACATTGACAAGTTTTTGCGGGAATTTTTTCATTTCAGCAGCCAATTCCGACAAAGGCTTTTTCGTTATTTTCATAATGTTCACAAGCTGCAGGCCTGTCAACAATCCGTCACCCGTTGTATTGTAATCAAGGAAAATGATGTGGCCTGATTGTTCACCTCCAAGATTGAAGCCATTTTTCTTCATTTCTTCAACAACATAGCGGTCGCCAACAGCTGTTTGCACACTATGAATACCATGTGCCTCTAGTCCTTTATAAAAACCAAGATTGCTCATTACGGTGGAAACGACAGTACCGTGCTTTAAGCGGCCAATCTCTTTCATGTGCTTTGCGCAAATATACATAATTTGGTCGCCGTCAACGATATTTCCTTTTTCGTCAATGGCAATCAAGCGGTCGCCGTCACCATCAAAAGAAAGACCCACATCGGCACCCTTTTCTTTCACAAAGGTTGCCAATGCCTCTGGATGGGTCGACCCGACTCCGGCATTAATATTTAAACCATTCGGAGAGGCCCCCATCGTTGATAAATCGGCGTCCAAATCAGCAAATAAATGCGCTGCGAGAGAAGAAGTGGCTCCATGGGCACAATCCAATGCAATGTGGATGCCGGAGAATTCTTCATCTACTGTATTTTTCAAGTATTGAATATATTTTTGCCCGCCCTCAAAATAATCGATGACTTGTCCAAGATCCGCTCCGACAGGCCGAGGCAACTGATCCTCCGGCAGATCGATTAATTGTTCAATTTCAAGCTCCTGCTCGTCCGAAAGCTTAAAACCATCAGGGCCGAAAAACTTAATTCCGTTATCGGCAACAGGGTTGTGCGAAGCTGAAATCATAACACCTGCTTGAGCGCCAAGCACTTTTGTTAAATAGGCTACTCCTGGAGTTGAAATAACGCCGAGCCTCATTACTTCCGCACCGATGGAAAGCAAACCGGCTACAAGCGCTCCTTCCAGCATATGGCCGGAAATGCGTGTGTCGCGGCCGATAATCACCTTCGGACGCTCCTTATCTTTGGTTAACACAAAGCCGCCGTAACGTCCTAATTTGAACGCAAACTCTGGTGTTAATTCACTATTTGCAACTCCGCGTACACCATCCGTACCGAAATATTTACCCATTTTAAAAATCGCTCCTTCATAATTGGTTAGCTGTAATTCTATGCATTGCTTTTTAATATCGTTATTTTCGCTGTTTGTTTGTCCAACTGCCAGTTTACATTGGGCGGTCCGTCTACCTGTATATTCACGTTATGATCGCCTTCCGTCATATTCGCGAGATCAACATACACATTGAAATCCGCAGCAGCTACCGTTTTGATTGAATCACTTGAACCTGATACCGTCAAGTTCACACTTTGACTTGCCGGATCCTTAAATTCAGCTTTATATTGAGCGGACAAACCTTCTGTTTTAATCGGTAAACTAGAGACCGTTTTTTGACCAGTTTTCTTTACCTTCACCGTTGCTTTCACTAATTGCGGCGATACTTTCGTAATTCCATTTGAAATGATGACAGGCAGGGTCAGCGTTGTATCGTCCGTTATTTTGCTAACATCGACTTCGACTCTTACATGGTCCGTATCTTTCAAGACGTCTTCACTTCCAGTAATCGTCGCTTCTGTTGTGTCGAGATTAATTGAATCAATCATGACGCCTGCTGGCGGTGTTCCTTTCTGAACAATGTCAATTGGAACCTTTTTACTCGTATTTTTCACTGGAATGGTCACTCGAACTGTCTCCGGCTGAACAACAACGTCCAACTTATTTAATTCCCTGTCCAAAACTCTTATACGGGCATCTTTTGTAAAAGTTTCAGAAATCGGCTGCTTGATATCGAGCGTTGCTTTTACATACGTAATCCGGTCAATAACATCCTTTGCACCGGTAATTCTCACCTTATTCGGCTCTACAATGGGCTGTCCGGCGATAAAACCGTCTCCCAGTAAATTGCTGTTGTATTCCGTACCCACTTTAAATTCTTTCGTAATCTTTTCTTGAATCGAGACAGTTACATAAGCGGGATTCACTGTTGCTTTCAATTTATCTGACAAATTTTTTATTTGCAGTTTTACCTTTTGCGTTCCAACCTTCGCCTTTGTTAAATCTGCGTATACTTCAAAGTTTTTAAGTGTTTTTGCTGGTTGTACGTGACTTGTCGGTCCCTTCACTGTAACTTTTACCGTATCAGGAAGACCCGTTACAACCAAATTTTTCGTATCATAATAAGCTTTAAGCGGAACATCCGTAATCGTTGCCGTTGATTGATCTCCCGGGACATTGATATCTGTTACCTTACCGCTTGTCTGGGGAACAGAAGAATATAGAAGGAAGGCAAGCAATAAGGCAATGATTTTTATAAACCAGGGATTATCCATGAGTTTATCCATTTTTCTTCCCCCTCCAGTTCCAACGTACGGATGAAGCAGATTTCAATTTGCTATTCACTAACAACTCTTTTGAAAGAACCTCTTTAAAGGACTCTGCATCAAGATCACGGTAAAGTTCACCGTTTTTCGTTAGGGAAATGCTTCCTGTTTCCTCTGAGACCACGACCGTAATGCTATCCGTCACCTCGCTGATTCCTAATGCAGCCCGATGCCGTGTACCCAATTCTTTTGAAATAAATGGGCTTTCTGATAATGGCAAATAACAAGCAGCTGCAGCGACACTATTTTTCTGAATAATGACTGCTCCATCGTGAAGCGGTGTATTCGGGATAAAAATATTTATGAGCAGCTCTGATGAAATTTTGGAATTTAACGGTATCCCTGTTTCAATATAATCGCTCATCCCCGTTTCTCTTTCGATCGAAATCAATGCACCAATTCGCCGTTTTGCCATATAATCCGTCGCTTTAATAATGGCATTGACGGCCCTCTCCTGCTCTTCGTCCTCGGGCGTGCTGCTTCTTGAAAAGAATTTCCCTCTCCCCAATTGTTCAAGGGCTCTTCTCAGCTCAGGCTGGAAAATAATGATAATCGCTAAAACTCCCCAATTGATGGCTTGCTGCATAATCCAGCTTAACGTCTTTAAGCCGAAAAACTCACTGACTAAGCGGACAAGAAGAATAACGAAGATTCCTTTCAATAATTGAACGGCCTTTGTTCCCCTTATCACCATGATCAATTTGTAAATAACATACCATACAAGGAGAATATCAACTGCACTAGCTAAATATTTCAAAAAATCGAAATCTGCAAACGGCATTGTTCTTCCTCCGTAAGTTTACTAAAAAACATTTTAAAAGTAACTTTAATATTATACCATAAATCTGGATTAATCGAATGTGGGACAACTTTTTTAAAGAAAACTCGCCAACTGGCGAAGACAGGGGCGCAGTTGCCCTGATCAGCCTCAAAAAACAAATCACTCTGTTAGAGTGATTTGCTCATGGCTCGATATGCTGCTCTCCATCCAATAGGTGAATAACATTTCTTCCCGTTTGCTTAAGATAATACCAAATCCAGTCAAAAACTTCATTTACTTCTTTGACTTCGCCGGTGACATGGCCTGCGGATGCCATATATTTTTCACCGTTAATCACTGTCACATTGCCGTCGACTTCTCCTTCTATTTTCAACTTTCCGTTGCGGACAACCACATCTCCTTTAACAACTTCTCCTTTTGGAACAATGGCCGTATTGTTTTGCACAATCAAGTTTTTTTGCTTCGTAACAGAGAATTCCTGATCTTGAGTCCAGCTTGAAAGAAAACTCCCCATCATCAGCAAAAGAAACAAGGAAGCCGCTGCAATAAAAGGATGGTTCCGCAGCCAGCGCTGTATGCCAACCTTCTTCTTCTCTTTTGGAAGCTTCTCCATTAAGCGCTCTGTAAAATCATCAGAGACATGGAGACTCGACGTCCCTTTTACAAAAGCAATCGTTCTTTTCAATTCATTAAAGAGATTTTCACACTCTTTACAGCGTTTCAGATGTTCTCGTAGAATGGCTTCTGTCTCTTGTTCGATATCCTCATCTAAAAATTCATGCATCAATTGAACAATTTCTTCCGGGCACTTCAATGGTTTCACCTCTTATCATACATTCCGCAGCTGCTGCCTTAAGGCTTCTCGTCCACGGTGAATCCTCGTTTTGACCGTACCTAAGGGCAAGTCCAGAATTTCACTTATTTCATTTAAAGATAATTCCTCGATATATTTTAAAACGATCACCGTGCGATATTTTTCCGGTAGCTTCAGGATTTCCTTCTGGATCGTTTCTTGCAATTCTAAGCTTTCTAGCTCCGCTTCTGGGAGCGGGGCATTGGAAGCCACTTGGGAATACATCGTCAAGCCTTCCGTTCCCGAGACTTCCGCATCAAGATAAAAATCAGGTTTCTTTTTTCGCATTCGATCGATGCATAAGTTTGTAGCAATTCGATAGAGCCAAGTTGAAAATTTCAATTCTTGTTTAAATGTATTTATATTCATAAATGCACGGATAAAAGCTTCCTGTGCAACATCTTCTGCTTCATGGCGATTGCCGAGCATCCGGTAACAGATCTGGAATACATGATTTTTATATAGTTCAACAATTTCCCCAAACGCATTTTGATCGCCTTTTTTGGCCTGTTTGATCCTCTTTTTGACGATGGCTTCCATCCTCTTACCTCCGCTGTAGAAATGCGGCTATACGATAGTACGTAATCGATAGCGGAAAAGTTTCGCTCAATGCTTAAAAACTTCTCAATCTCTATTATCTTAACAAATTTTCAACATAATGTTACGAAAACACGTTTAAAGGCATGGAAATCTTTTAACAACATTGTATAGACATATTTTTAACTCTATATATTGTTCATGTCATGCTTAAGACAGGTATCCGTGTAACTTTTCGGTGAATCCCTTTATCCGCGGGACATCGCACTTTATCCGCGGAATTCCCTGTTTTATCCGCAAACTTTTTCAATTTATCGTATTTTTTTGGTCTTTATCCGCGGGAATTTGTCTATTTTCCGGATTTCACTTCTTCATTAGAGAAAGTTTCAATCTGTCTTGGTTTAATACAAAATTTGATAAGAAAAGCGCAAGCGCCCTTGGTCATCGACGTAGTCGATAGGGCGCTCCTCGGAAAGGCGATCGCTTTTCCTTCGTGCGAGGCTATGCTTCCGAAGCTTATTCCTGTGGAGCTAGACAGTTATCGAAGTTAAGATATAAATTCTGATAGTATAAAAAAACTGCAGCCAGTAACTGCGCTGCAGCTTTACCATTAATTAACGAAATTGATTTTAAAAAAATTAATTTATAACAGTTTTTCCCCAAATAATGATCCCATGAGCCCCACAGCAACAGTCGCCGTTCTATTTTTTTCATCTAAAATTGGATTGACTTCCACAAATTCGGCCGATGTAATCATTTGTGCTTCTTCAAGCATTTCCATAGCTAGATGACTTTCCCGATAGCTGATCCCTCCAATAACCGGAGTACCCACACCAGGCGCATCAGCCGGGTCCAATCCATCTAAATCCAAGGATAAATGAACACCATCAGTTTTTTCCTTAAGATAGGCGATTGTTTGTTCTACTACTCTTGCCATGCCTAAACGATCAATTTCATGCATCGTATAAACCTTTATCCCTTTTTCTTGAATAAGGGCTTTTTCTCCGTCATCCAATGATCGAGCGCCAATAATGACGATATTTTCCGGTTTAACCTTTGGACTGTATCCGGAAATTTCTGTTAATAACGAATGCCCAATTCCTATGCTTACAGCAAGCGGCATCCCATGAATATTTCCCGATGGAGATGTTTCTGCTGTATTAAGGTCACCATGGGCATCATACCAAATTACGCCGAGATTTTTATAATGTTTGGAGACTCCCGCCAATGTCCCAATAGCAATGCTATGATCGCCGCCGAGCACTAGTGGAAAAGAACCTGATTCCACAATCTGATCAATTTTATTCGCTAAAATAATACTTTTTTCTGCAATTAATTCTAAGTTCCGTAAATTCGATTGTGGATCAATCACTACTTCCGGCCTGCCAATCGGAATATCACCCAAGTCATGTATTTCATCAAAAAGCGGTTTTAATCTTTCGTTTATTCCTGCATAGCGAATGGCACTTGGCCCCATGTCAACACCACGTCTCATTTGTCCCAAATCCATTGGCATGCCAATTATAGACAGTTTCCTCATTCTTATCCCCCCAAACTCTCCTTACCGGCCTATATAGAATTATTTTAACCGCTTTTAATTCAATGACTCAACTTGACAATTTTTTGTATATTTATACGAAAATTTAAAATATTTTGCTTATTGTATTACATAAAGTTTCTTTCTTAAAAAGAAACCTAAGCGGGAGTAATGACCATTTTCCCCCTAATAACAAAAGGACGCATACCAACGTATACGTCCTTTTATCTCTTATTCATATAAAGCTTTATTGTATGAGCCATGAAGGACTCGAACCTTCGACCCTCTGATTAAAAGTCAGATGCTCTACCGACTGAGCTAATGGCTCGTGTTTAAGGATGAATCCCTAAACTTATATAGTCAACAGTCAGATGCTCAAAAGAACTCTCGTTCTTTTTCGCAGATTGCCACAGAAGCGTATTCAATGCCTTCCGCAATCTGCTCTACCGACTGAGCTAATGGCTCTTGGCTGGGCTAGCTGGATTCGAACCAACGCATGACGGAGTCAAAGTCCGTTGCCTTACCGCTTGGCTATAGCCCAATAAAACACATAACGTTTCTACCTTACTCTATGTAGATTACCCAACTATAAAAAAATTATGAATGGTGGAGGGGGACGGATTCGAACCGCCGAACCCAGAGGGAGCGGATTTACAGTCCGCCGCGTTTAGCCACTTCGCTACCCCTCCACATAATTAAATTAAGGTGGTGCCGGCCAGAGGACTTGAACCCCCAACCTACTGATTACAAGTCAGTTGCTCTACCAATTGAGCTAGACCGGCAAAATAATGGTGGAGGATGACGGGATCGAACCGCCGACCCTCTGCTTGTAAGGCAGATGCTCTCCCAGCTGAGCTAATCCTCCATAAATGGTGACCCCTACGGGATTCGAACCCGTGTTACCGCCGTGAAAGGGCGGTGTCTTAACCGCTTGACCAAGGGGCCATATTTTTTAAAAAATAGGTAAGCTTCCAAGCGGGCTCGAACCGCTGACCTCTTCCTTACCATGGAAGTGCTCTACCTGCTGAGCTATGGAAGCAAAACTGCTTGCGTGCTCAAACTTATTTAGACATAAAAATGGCTCCGCAGGTAGGATTCGAACCTACGACCGATCGGTTAACAGCCGATAGCTCTACCACTGAGCTACTGCGGAACAATCAAAGCCCGGCAGCGTCCTACTCTCACAGGAACTTGCGTTCCAACTACCATCGGCGCTGAGAAGCTTAACTTCCGTGTTCGGTATGGGAACGGGTGTGACCTTCTCGCCATTGCCGCCAGACTATTAACAAGACATATTTTATTATAATGTCTTTTTTAATTTTTTCAAGAGAAAAATGAAAATTCATTCTCTCAAAACTAGGTAATCAAGAAGAAGGAAGCGAAGAACGAGTTCGCATATCAAAAAATTGGTTAAGTCCTCGATCGATTAGTATCAGTCAGCTCCACACGTCACCGTGCTTCCACCTCTGACCTATCCACCTGATCATCTTTCAGGGATCTTACTTAGCTTGCGCTAAAAGGAAATCTCATCTTGAGGGGGGCTTCATGCTTAGATGCTTTCAGCACTTATCCCGTCCGCACATAGCTACCCAGCGATGCCTTTGGCAAGACAACTGGTACACCAGCGGTGCGTCCATCCCGGTCCTCTCGTACTAAGGACAGCTCCTCTCAAATTTCCTGCGCCCACGACGGATAGGGACCGAACTGTCTCACGACGTTCTGAACCCAGCTCGCGTACCGCTTTAATGGGCGAACAGCCCAACCCTTGGGACCGACTACAGCCCCAGGATGCGATGAGCCGACATCGAGGTGCCAAACCTCCCCGTCGATGTGGACTCTTGGGGGAGATAAGCCTGTTATCCCCGGGGTAGCTTTTATCCGTTGAGCGATGGCCCTTCCATGCGGAACCACCGGATCACTAAGCCCGACTTTCGTCCCTGCTCGACTTGTAGGTCTCGCAGTCAAGCTCCCTTGTGCCTTTACACTCTACGAATGATTTCCAACCATTCTGAGGGAACCTTTGGGCGCCTCCGTTACTCTTTAGGAGGCGACCGCCCCAGTCAAACTGCCCACCTGACACTGTCTCCCACCCCGATTTTAGGGGTGCGGGTTAGAATTTCAATACAGCCAGGGTAGTATCCCACCGACGCCTCCACCGAAGCTAGCGCTCCGGCTTCTACGGCTCCTACCTATCCTGTACAAGCTGTACCGAAATTCAATATCAGGCTACAGTAAAGCTCCACGGGGTCTTTCCGTCCTGTCGCGGGTAACCTGCATCTTCACAGGTACTATAATTTCACCGAGTCTCTCGTTGAGACAGTGCCCAGATCGTTACGCCTTTCGTGCGGGTCGGAACTTACCCGACAAGGAATTTCGCTACCTTAGGACCGTTATAGTTACGGCCGCCGTTTACTGGGGCTTCAATTCAGAGCTTCGCTTACGCTAACCCCTCCTCTTAACCTTCCAGCACCGGGCAGGCGTCAGCCCCTATACTTCGCCTTGCGGCTTCGCAGAGACCTGTGTTTTTGCTAAACAGTCGCCTGGGCCTATTCACTGCGGCTCTTCGGGGCGTAAACCCCAAAGAGCACCCCTTCTCCCGAAGTTACGGGGTCATTTTGCCGAGTTCCTTAACGAGAGTTCTCTCGCTCACCTTAGGATTCTCTCCTCGCCTACCTGTGTCGGTTTGCGGTACGGGCACCTTTCATCTCGCTAGAGGCTTTTCTTGGCAGTGTGGAATCAGGAACTTCGGTACTCAATTTCCCTCCCCGTCACAGCTCGAGCCTATTGTCAGCGGGATTTGCCTCACTGACAGCCTAACTGCTTGGACGCGGCATTCCGGCGCCGCGCTTGCCCTATCCTCCTGCGTCCCCCCATTGCTCAAACGATAAAGAGGTGGTACAGGAATATCAACCTGTTGTCCATCGCCTACGCCTTTCGGCCTCGGCTTAGGTCCCGACTAACCCTGAGCGGACGAGCCTTCCTCAGGAAACCTTAGGCATTCGGTGGATGAGATTCTCACTCATCTTTCGCTACTCATACCGGCATTCTCACTTCTAAGCGCTCCACCAGTCCTTACGGTCTGACTTCAACGCCCTTAGAACGCTCTCCTACCGCGGACACCAACGGTGTCCACCCACAGCTTCGGTGATACGTTTAGCCCCGGTACATTTTCGGCGCAGAGTCACTCGACCAGTGAGCTATTACGCACTCTTTAAATGGTGGCTGCTTCTAAGCCAACATCCTGGTTGTCTAAGCAACTCCACATCCTTTTCCACTTAACGTATACTTTGGGACCTTAGCTGGTGGTCTGGGCTGTTTCCCTTTTGACTACGGATCTTATCACTCGCAGTCTGACTCCCACGGATAAGTCTTTGGCATTCGGAGTTTGTCTGAATTCGGTAACCCGATGAGGGCCCCTAGTCCAAACAGTGCTCTACCTCCAAGACTCTTACTACGTGAGGCTAGCCCTAAAGCTATTTCGGAGAGAACCAGCTATCTCCAAGTTCGATTGGAATTTCTCCGCTACCCACACCTCATCCCCGCACTTTTCAACGTGCGTGGGTTCGGGCCTCCAGTAGGTGTTACCCTACCTTCACCCTGGACATGGGTAGATCACCTGGTTTCGGGTCTACGACCACATACTCATTCGCCCTGTTCAGACTCGCTTTCGCTGCGGCTCCGTCTCTTCAACTTAACCTTGCATGTAATCGTAACTCGCCGGTTCATTCTACAAAAGGCACGCCATTACGCAAAAACGCGCTTTGACTACTTGTAGGCACACGGTTTCAGGAACTGTTTCACTCCCCTTCCGGGGTGCTTTTCACCTTTCCCTCACGGTACTGGTTCACTATCGGTCACTAGGGAGTATTTAGCCTTGGGAGATGGTCCTCCCTGCTTCCGACCGGATTTCACGTGTCCGGCCGTACTCAGGATCCACTCAGGAGGGAACGAAGTTTCAACTACAGGGCTTTTACCTTCTATGGCGGATCTTTCCAGATCGCTTCATTTACCCCGTTCCTTTGTAACTCCATGTAGAGTGTCCTACAACCCCGAAAGGCAAGCCTTTCGGTTTGGGCTGTTCCCGTTTCGCTCGCCGCTACTTGGGGAATCGCGTTTGCTTTCTCTTCCTCCGGGTACTTAGATGTTTCAGTTCCCCGGGTCTGCCTTCAATACCCTATGGATTCAGGTAAAGATACTGTTCCATTACGAACAGTGGGTTCCCCCATTCGGAAATCTCCGGATCAAAGCTTACTTACAGCTCCCCGAAGCATATCGGTGTTAGTCCCGTCCTTCATCGGCTCCTAGTGCCAAGGCATCCACCGTGCGCCCTTTCTAACTTAACCATCGACAAATGATCAGCTTCTGCTGATTTGTCTTAGTTTCTCTCTATTCATAGAGAATACCTAAAAAAGCGATTACTCGGTTCTTACTCTTGACTTCTTCTATACGATTATCTAGTTTTCAAAGAACGAATGTTTTGAAGGATTATTCCTTCAAAACTAAACAAACATATACGCACAACAACCAACGATTTGATGTTCTTGCGAACATTTTCCTTAGAAAGGAGGTGATCCAGCCGCACCTTCCGATACGGCTACCTTGTTACGACTTCACCCCAATCATCTGTCCCACCTTAGGCGGCTGGCTCCTTACGGTTACCCCACCGACTTCGGGTGTTACAAACTCTCGTGGTGTGACGGGCGGTGTGTACAAGGCCCGGGAACGTATTCACCGCGGCATGCTGATCCGCGATTACTAGCGATTCCGGCTTCATGCAGGCGAGTTGCAGCCTGCAATCCGAACTGAGAATGGTTTTATGGGATTGGCTCAACCTCGCGGTCTCGCAGCCCTTTGTACCATCCATTGTAGCACGTGTGTAGCCCAGGTCATAAGGGGCATGATGATTTGACGTCATCCCCACCTTCCTCCGGTTTGTCACCGGCAGTCACCTTAGAGTGCCCAACTGAATGCTGGCAACTAAGATCAAGGGTTGCGCTCGTTGCGGGACTTAACCCAACATCTCACGACACGAGCTGACGACAACCATGCACCACCTGTCACTCTGTCCCCCGAAGGGGAAAATCCTATCTCTAGGAGTGTCAGAGGATGTCAAGACCTGGTAAGGTTCTTCGCGTTGCTTCGAATTAAACCACATGCTCCACCGCTTGTGCGGGCCCCCGTCAATTCCTTTGAGTTTCAGCCTTGCGGCCGTACTCCCCAGGCGGAGTGCTTAATGCGTTAGCTGCAGCACTAAAGGGCGGAAACCCTCTAACACTTAGCACTCATCGTTTACGGCGTGGACTACCAGGGTATCTAATCCTGTTTGCTCCCCACGCTTTCGCGCCTCAGCGTCAGTTACAGACCAGAAAGCCGCCTTCGCCACTGGTGTTCCTCCACATCTCTACGCATTTCACCGCTACACGTGGAATTCCGCTTTCCTCTTCTGCACTCAAGTCCCCCAGTTTCCAATGACCCTCCACGGTTGAGCCGTGGGCTTTCACATCAGACTTAAAGGACCGCCTGCGCGCGCTTTACGCCCAATAATTCCGGACAACGCTTGCCACCTACGTATTACCGCGGCTGCTGGCACGTAGTTAGCCGTGGCTTTCTGGTTAGGTACCGTCAAGGTACCGGCAGTTACTCCGATACTTGTTCTTCCCTAACAACAGAGTTTTACGACCCGAAGGCCTTCATCACTCACGCGGCGTTGCTCCGTCAGACTTTCGTCCATTGCGGAAGATTCCCTACTGCTGCCTCCCGTAGGAGTCTGGGCCGTGTCTCAGTCCCAGTGTGGCCGATCACCCTCTCAGGTCGGCTACGCATCGTCGCCTTGGTGAGCCGTTACCTCACCAACTAGCTAATGCGCCGCGGGCCCATCTGTAAGTGACAGCCGAAACCGTCTTTTAGCTTTTCCTCATGCGAGGAAAAGATTGATCCGGTATTAGCTCCGGTTTCCCGAAGTTATCCCAGTCTTACAGGCAGGTTGCCCACGTGTTACTCACCCGTCCGCCGCTAATCACCGGGAGCAAGCTCCCGATGATTCGCTCGACTTGCATGTATTAGGCACGCCGCCAGCGTTCGTCCTGAGCCAGGATCAAACTCTCCGAAGAATTTGATGTAGCTCATTTAAAATTAACGTTGGCTGATGCTGCTTCCTAAAGGGTAGCAAACATCATGAATATTTGTTGACGTATTGTTTGTTTAGTTTTCAAAGAACAAGCTTTTTAATATCCGTCGCCCAGAAGCAACTGTCTTAATATAGCATCCGCCGTTTTCAATGTCAACAACTTTTTTAAAAAGTTTTTATCGACAGCAGCGACGCTTATTAATATACCAAGATAACAACAAAAAGTCAACAATGTTTTTAATAAAAGTTAAGAATTCTTATCCTTTCTTTTCTCGCCAAACATATTTTAAACATTCCTTTTGATTTGCAACCCGTTTAAATAATCCAAATAAGATTTTATACCTCTCAGCCATGGATCTTTTTACAATTGGATCTATCCGCTGATCCCCTATGTCAAACAAAATTTGATCCATTTCCCGCTTAACTAAGTATTCAATTTCTTTTACCTCTTTTTCATTGATTAATATTCCAAGCATATGCTCACTCCCACTTCGTCGTGATAGTATTCTTTTCATTTATAGCGATTTTTAATCATATTTTAAAAATTGCATGAATACGATGAGACAAGGATAGTAATGGACGAGGTGGTCATAATGAATTTCTTTTTTGTGTTTAATGGAAAAGTCTTTAAGCAGCTGTCTTTAATTGTTATCGCAGCTTTTTTTGCAGCCTGGTTTTTGTATCTTGACAATTTTGCACAGCTGCCTGTTTTTTCGACCAAAGATGGCCCAAAGGCTGTCTACCGGGGAGAAAAAGATATTGCTTTAACCTTTAACATCGGCTGGGGTGATGAAAAAGCCGGGCCAATATTCGATGAATTAGAAAAACTAAACGTTAAATCGGCTACGTTTTTTCTAGCTGGTTCATGGGCTGAGGGGCATCCGGATCTTGTCAGCCGCATTGCAAAAAAAGGCTACGAGATTGGGTTGCTAGGCTACGGCTATGAGGATTACTCAAAATTAGAGGATGCCAAAATTCGAAAAGACATTTCAAAAGCACAAGAAGTTTTTCAGAAATTAAATCTTAAAGACATTAAACTCCTTCGCGCGCCAACAGGTCATTTTGACGGACGCACTTTGAAGATCGCCGAGCAATACGGATTAACTGTCGTTCATTGGAGCGTTGACTCACAAGACTGGACAAATCCCGGGGTTAAAGCGATTGTGGCGAATGTAAGTAAGGCTAAAAAAGGGGACATCGTGCTTCTTCACGCTTCCGATTCAGCAAAACAAACTGCAAAAGCCCTGCCGCTCATCTTACAGGAAGTTCAGCAGAAAGGACTGAAAATGGTGACAGTCTCTGAGATGATCGCAAATGGCAACGCTCAATCAATGGAGATAAACTAAAGGATGAAGATCGACAATTTAAAATTTTTAATAAGAAAAGCGCAAGCGCCCTTGGTCATCGGCGTACGGACTGGAGGCCCTTCGACTAAAGATAAAGGAAACACGGTGAGCGTAGCGAGCCGATGTTGACTTATCGTAGGGAGAAGGACGAAGTACGCTAGCCGATAGGCGCTTGCGCTAGACAGTTATCGAAGTTCAGATATAAATTCTGATAGTATAAGAAAAACCGGGCAAAAACCGCCCGATCCTTTTTGGTTTGGCTGATAAACGGAGTCTGTTGATTTCCGCTCCAGGCACTCGCTTTCCGCGGGCGGTCGGGAGCCTCCTCGTCGCTACGCTGAAGCCACTGAAAAAGTCCGTGAAATTTTATGAAAAGCAAATTCCTGAAAAATCCATCCCCACTTTCAGTATAAAATTACTTGTAAAATAGATTAAACTCTCCCACTTTGATATTGGAAAACGGCGGTATTTTGGGATTAGGTTTTTCGGAAATTTCATTATTAAACAGAAAAAGCCCTTTTCAGTGGCCTCGCTACGCTCCTGCGGGGTCTCCCTTGATCCGCTTTTCCCGCAGGAGTCGGTGCCTTCCGCTCCAATCAACAGGGTGCCATAAACCGAATCAACCATAAGATTCGAAGCGGCTTTTTGTTAGAGAACATCCGATAGTTTGTACTCTATACCATGTTCTCCTTTGTAGTACACTGGATACATTTGTCCACCACATTTTTCGCATGAAAACATCGGTGGAGTGGTTGGATCTCCATCATCCATTAAGTCAAAATCCCTTACGACATTCAATGGAATTTCCTCTTTTTCATGACACGCTAAACAAACATAGCTGACGCTCTGTTTCTTTGGTTGGCTTTGATTTACTAAACGTTTCTTTTTCTTCCCTTTTTTCCGTTGTTTTGACACCGGTGAAATACGCAATCATCCTTTCAAGATATGCCCTTGAATACTTACATTTGGCATATTTTATCTTTAAGGTTCCATCCTGAAGACAGACGGATCCCTTGAACTCATAGTAACACGAGCACTTTGAACAGACCATTGGGTCTTTACCAGTCAGGTCCTTTATTCTTTGGCTCCAATTTCTCTTTCGAAGAACTTTTTTCACCTTTACTATCTGTCTTTTAACTGTTTCTTGAAAAATCGCTACTTTTTGTTTACAATCAGCTTTCTTCCTTCTTGAATAAACACCATAGTATCTTATTGTTTTAAAGTTTTCATCCGGAATATGTCGGATCAATCTTCCGATAAACTCTTCTACCGTTATCTTTTCCCGTTTTTCTTTTCCATCCGTTTTATCCATATATTTAAATGTTACAAATTGACCATCATATTCTTCAATCCGTCCTAAAGCAATCGCAGGTCGACGAATATAACGGCCAATATATTTCAGCTGTTCCTTTACATTCCCTTTTTGTTTTGGGGCATACACATAGAAGCCTTCCCCATTCGCGGAAAAAGCCTTTTGTAAAAGTGGTTGAATTTTTTTCTTTTCCTCATCACATACACTTTTTCGAATTAGTTTTAATACTACCGTTTGCCATTGTTTTCTTAACATATGAAATGGAATATAATCATAAGTCTTCCATTCCCCGTTCTTTTTCATTCCGCCCATTGTTACTAGCATATGTACATGTGGATTGAAATTTAAACGAGATCCAAAAGTGTGTAGCCCTGCAATGATTCCAGGTGTTACTTTGAATTTTTTCTCAAACCACTGTTGTACTATTCCAACTGCCTCATCCATGAATTCTTTTAGAAATTCACGGTGTTTGAGAAAAATATTTCTTAATCCTTCATCAATCGTGAAAATAACATGTCGATGATTGACTTGGAATACATCTTCCGAAAGCAATCTCTCCCACTCTTCTGTTTCCCCACAACTACAGGTTGTACAAAATCTCCCTTTACAACGAAAAGGAACTTTTTTGACATCATTACATCCTTCACACACGAATAATTTGAATCCATTTTTCGGATTTCCGCAGCCCCTAAATTTCTCCACCTCTTTAATCACTATCGGTCGAAGGTTCTTATGATGTTTTTTTACAAATTTATCCCAATGCTGATTTTGGTCAAAAAAGATACGTTTCAGAATATTTGGCTCCATGTTTCGATTTTCCCGCAATCGCAAAAAAGGGTCAACATATAAATTCTGATATTATAAGAAAAGCGCAAGCGCCCTTGCTCATCGACGTAAGGAGGTGGACTAAAGCCGAGTGAGATAAAGGAGAGTCGAAAGACGGTAGTCTTTCGTTCTCGACTTATCGTAGACGAGGCGAGGGAAGCGACGTAGTCGATAGGGCGCTTGCGCTAGACAGTTATCGAAGTTAAGATATAAATTCTGATAATACAAAAAAAGGGTAAGTCAAACTGCCTATCGCCTTACCTTTTTCTTTTTAATTTAATTTCCGTTTCGGTTGCTTATTTTTTCCAAACTTTGGATTCTTTAGGGCAAGTTCTTCTCTCCGCTGTTCCGATTGTGCATTTAGTTTATGAAGGATTAGCAATTGATACGCATTGCACGCAAGCAGCGCAAAAACCATGAGGTAAAGCCAGCTGCGTTCATTTACCCGTAAAACCGGCACCCACTCGATAACTGTCACAACAATCATAAAAAAAAGTGCAGGAATGAACGCGGCTTTATTTGTCTGTCTCACCTTCAGCCACGCTACAGCCAAACCAGTAACCAAGGGAATCGCAGCTAGTCCTAAATAGGAAAGAAGGCTCTCACCTGCTTTAGCAAAAACTTGGTAACGCAGATAAACTAAATCAAACAAAACAAAAATCGTTAGGACGACTTGAACGACATTCCATAGTGAAACGGATTTAAAAATTCCTAAGCCAAATCGATGCACTGTTAAATAGGCGAAAAAGCCCATTTGACTAATGACACTAAACAAAAAGCCCATCACAATCAACCAAATAGTAGTGGATATGAGATCGAAAACTTTCATTTCTGTAAAATAAGGCATAAATTCATTCCAGCGGACAATAAAGCCGACAATAGCTGTTGTAAGTCCACCGATGATTAGTGTTGTCAAAAAAAGTTTTACCCAGTTACGACTTGTCACGCCCGTTCCCCCATAACGCATATTCGTTCCCTTTGATTGTATCAATCCAAGTATGAAAAATCTACATTTTGCGTAACTCGAACGAATAATATTTGCCGATTTTCTTCATTCTAAAATCAAGGATTCATATGCGAAAGGAATTTGGATATGAAAATAAATAATATGTTGCCGTCTCTAGTTCTTATACTCTTTTTAACAAGTTGTTCTTCTGGCGATTCAAGCGGAGGATCCCAGATGGACTATGATCAAACAAAGAAAATGGTCGTTGATATCCTTAAAACAGATGATGGCAAAAAAGCTATCCAAGATGTGATGTCAGACGATAAAATGAAAGAAAAATTGGTTATGGATCAAAAGGTGGTTTCGGACACTATCCAACAAACACTTACATCGGATAAAGCCGTTGATTTTTGGAAAAAAACGTTCAGCGATGCAAAATTTTCTGAAAGCGTTGCTAAAAACATGCGAACGGAGAACGAAAAGCTTCTCAAAGATTTGATGAATGATCCCGGCTATCGAGAGATGATGGTACAAGTTTTCAAAGAACCCGAAATCCAAAAAGAAATGGCAGATGCTTTAAAAAGCAAAGATTACCGCGCACATCTCCAAAGCGTGATCTCTGAAACGATGGAAAGCCCTCTTTTCAAAACAAAAATGGAGGAAATTTTAATAAAGGCCGCAAGCGAATTAAACAAAGGAAAATCGAGCGGATCATCAGACAGCAGCCAGCAAAATAAATCTGGCGGACAGAGCGGAAGCGGTACCTGATCCGCGAATTCGGTAGGAATGCTCCGCCGACTTTCTAAACATCCATTTAAGCCGTTCCTTTTTGACAAGCACAATAAAAACCACTCCCTCAACTAAACGAGGGAATGGTTTTTATTTTTAATTTATTTCTCTAAACGATCAATCACTTTTCCAGCGATATCGAGATAAATTTTCCCAAGGCGGTGATCTTCCTGATAAATGGATGGAGCAAAATCTCTTTCATCCCAGTCAGGCTGTGCAAGCGGAAGCTGGCCAAGTACTTGTGTGTTCAGTTCTTCGGCTAATTTTCCTCCTCCGCCTTGACCAAAGACAAATTCTTTTTCACCTGTTACTTTGCTCTCGAAATAGGACATGTTTTCGATCACGCCAAGAATTTCATGTTCAGTCCTTAAGGCCATTGCGCCTGCGCGTGCAGCAACAAATGCTGCTGTTGGGTGCGGTGTAGTGACAATGATTTCTTTACAGGCAGGAAGCATTGTATGAACATCCAGCGCAACATCGCCGGTTCCTGGAGGCAAGTCCAACAACAAGTAGTCAAGTTCGCCCCACTCCACCTCACGGAAGAAACTATTTAACATTTTCCCAAGCATCGGACCGCGCCAAATAATCGGTGCATTGTCCTCCACAAAGAAGCCCATTGAAATGACCTTCACACCAAAACGCTCCACCGGAACAATCCTTTCACCGCGCACAACGGGTCTTTTCGTAATCCCCATCATATCCGGTACACTGAAGCCATAAATATCAGCATCAATCAAACCAACTTTTTTCCCTAAACGAGCTAGAGAAACGGCTAGGTTTACCGATACTGTTGATTTGCCTACTCCGCCCTTCCCACTGGCAATGGCAATAAATGTTGTTTTGCTGCCGGGTGAAAGCAAACTTTTGTCTTCCGCTTTATTTGCTGCAGCTTCGCGATGTTTTGCCAATACTTCTTCCGGGAGCTGGGCAAAGCGAATCCCAACGGTTGCTGCACCGGCTTCTTTCAGCAGATTTACAATTTGAGTCTGAAACTGCAGTTGTTCAGCTGTACCTGTTTGGGCCAGATCTACTTTCACGCTGACGTGATTTTTTTCTTCTTTAATTTTCACTTCTTCAATGGCATTTAATTCAGCCAATGTTTTATGTAAAAATGGTTCCTTTAATCCGCCGAGAATTTCACGGACTTTTGCTTCAGTTAACATGAATAGACACACCCGCCTTTTAAATATAAATACTATTTTAAAGTATACCATATAGTTAAAAAGAAACAGTTAAATGTATCACTTGTTCTATTTTTTCATGGTCATTACTTCCGAAGCAACCAATTTGCCCAAAAACCCAAAAAAATAGAAGGTGCCTCTCCACCCTCTTCATTCCGTTTCTTTTAATGCCTTTTCTTTCGTAAAATAACGATTGATTCCTTTGTAAATTGAAATTGCCACTTTTTCCTGATAAGAGTCCTTTTTTAAATTGGCCTTCTCGGCTGGATTCGAAAGGAATCCTACTTCCACTAACGCTCCTGGTTTGTTTGCGTTTTTTAAAATATACACTTGATTTAAAGGTTTTGCCTTTCTCGTGGTGTTTTCTAAATTCCGGCGCAGCTCATCTTGAATAAATCTTGCCGCTCTCTCATTTTCGATATGCTGCGAGGCATAAAAGGTTTGTGCACCGCTCCATCTTGAGGAAGGGATCGCATTTAAATGAATGCTGACGAACAGATCGATGTCGGATTGATTAATCATTTTAAGTCTTTTTTTCAAGTCTTCAACTTTTCGCCTGCTGTATCCTCTTGTTCCCGGATCAGCTAAATCTTTATCTGTTTCTCTCGTCATAATCACAAGAGCCCCCTGCTCCTGCAGATAATCTCTGATTTTTAAGGAGATGTCCAGAGCAATATCTTTTTCAAGCGTCTTTTTGTCTCCGGCCCCGCCATCCGGTCCGCCATGCCCGGGGTCGAGTAAGATGATTTTCCCTGTTAATGGAAGATTCCACGGATTCCACGATTTATTTTCCATAAAATCGTATTGTAAAATAAAAAACAATACGACCAATCCTGTTATAAAGCTTATGATTTTCAACCGTTTCTTTAGCAATCCAATCATCCTTCCCGCTCGTCCCTTTTCAGTTACACTATATGGGACAAGGGCAGCTTTTAGAACCGGAAGAATGAAATAAGAAATCTAGTGTAGACGGAGTTTATGGCGGCGCTCGCCTTTTTCAAATCCGTCCTTCCACCAAGCGTAGACATACTGTTCGCAGTTATAATAAAGGGATTCACTTAAAGCGCCTTCTTCTCCATTGCCCCAGTAAAGTAAAAAATTGTATAGGGTATCGATTAGATGCTTCTCTTCATAGTAGCATCGCCGCCTTACTTCCTCAATCATTTCTCCATAGTAGCCAAATTTACTATACTTCGCTCCAAGCAGATATGCTTCAAGCGCAAGATCATAGCATGCTTCCTCTATTCCTGTGTTCATGATCAAGTTCGAAGCAATTCTTGTGGAACCAAAATAGTGATGAACCCTTTCCTTTAACATGGTTAGCGATAAATCCCTTAATACTGAACGCTCATATTTAATTTGTTTTTCACGCCGTTTATCTTTAAGAGTGGTAATCACATTCACGGTTTTTCACCTCTAAAAATCTGTTCTTCGTTGAACTCCTCCGGCACAGATCTTTGAGACCTGTTGCACGTTCACCTCTTCTCTTACGAACTAGTCTTCATCGCCGGCTGAAAAGAAATGCAGTTAAAACGGTGAATTCCATTTCCAATTTTTTAAGAAAAAGCGGGTTGTTTTCTTGTCGGATAATATGAATAAAATTTAAAATTTGAGTATTCTTCTTGATACGGGGAATTTCTATTCAGACGGAACGCGTGGGAAATTTTTATTTTGTTTACCCCCGGATATCCATCCGTTTTACTACTGGTATTTCGTTTAATAGTGCGATAAGCTATTCGAATATTTTCATCAAAATGCATTAAATCGAGTAATCCATAAAAGTTTTGACCATCAGCACTTCGAGCATATAAAGAATCAAAATGATACTGCATATCATAATACTCGTTGTGCCTCAGCTTCTTTCGTATTAACAAGTCGGTGGCTCCTTTTGGAGCTGAACCTCTATTAGTCCTCCAAGAACCTTATTAATCGTTAAAGAACTGTCTTGCATGGTTGAATGAAACTTAAAACTGTCTGACCTTTACCGAATTTGTGTGACCACATTTCATTTGAGCCAGGAACATTTCGCACCAACTAAAGCGCCCGATTGCGGAATATTATTTATGTTTTTCTTAATGCGGTAACGCCAACATTTTGAAAATTTTAGACGCTAAGCAATTTAAACTAAGAAAAGCGCAAGCGCCCTTGGTCATCGACGTAAGGAGGTGGACTGAAGCCGAGTGAGATAAAGGAGAGTCGAAAGACGGTAGTCTTTCGTTCTCGACTTATCGTAGACGAGGCGAGGGAAGCGACGTAGTCGATAGGGCGCTTGCGCTAGACAGTTATCGAAGTGCATATATAAATTCTGATAGTATAAAAAAGTTGATTCCTTAAACTACAGGAATCAACTTTTTAATTTGGCTTTTTCAAGTAAAGCACTGTTGGATGGACAATATTTACACCTCAAATTCTTTAATTTTAGCGTTTGGACTTAATACTTTTTCCGGTACAAATTCTTCTGGTTGTTCTCCATTTTTCACTTTATTTGCCCAGTCATGGTTAGCAAGAGCTCCACGACCTAAAGTGATAACATCTGCTTCACCTTTTTCTATAATCTCTTTTGCTTTTTCTGGGTCATGAAGGCTCCCGTTTGCGATAACAGGTAATTTGCCATACTTTTTAGCTAACGCTGCAAGAGTAGGTCCATCTCCAAAGGCTGAATCTGTTGCGTCTGTTCCTTCACCTTCAGGAAATGCAGGTTGCCATGCTTCAAATTCTGTTACATGGATAAAATCTAGTCCTGCTTGTCCTAACTGACCAAAAATAATTTCAGCATCTTTTTCTTTATCGGCCCACTTATGATAATAGTCATTTATTTTACCCTGAGAAATTCTAATACCAATTGGATATTCTTTTCCAACTGCTTCGCGCACTGCTCTTGAAACTTCCACCAATAAACGAACACGATTTTCTGTAGTGCCACCATATTCATCAGTTCTTTTATTTGTATAATCCGTCAAGAACTGATCAAGGATATACCCATTGGCCCCGTGAATTTCAATTCCATCAAAACCAGCCTCTTTAGCATTCTTTGATGCCTCAACAAATCCTTTAATTACCTCCGTAATATCCTCCTTTGTCGCTTCTTTTGGTAATGGGAATGTTCCATCCCCACCATAAACCTTCATTTGCTGCCCTTTTGGTTGAACTGCTGATGGTCCTAACGTGTCACTTACAAATCGGTTTCCTTGAGATAAGGCACCCGCGTGCATCAATTGAACAAATATTTTTCCACCCTCTTGATGAACAGCATCCGTAACCTTCTTCCAAGCCTTTACTTGTTCGTTGTCTATGATACCTGGTTGATCAAAATATCCTTGACTATAAGTATTATCTGGATATGTTCCCTCGGTTATGATTAAACCAAATCCCCCCCGAGCAAATTTCGCATAATAATCAACCATTTGGTCAGTCGCTACTCCTTCTGGTGTAGCGCTTGTTCGTGTCATTGGGGCAACACCCACCCGATTGTCTAGTGTTATGCTACCTAATGTCACCGTTTCAAACAGTAAATCTTTGTTTGTCATAATGTAAACTCCTCCCGTATTCAAAATTATGTATAGTATGTTCCATTGTTGAATTAATTAACAGCCGTCAATACCGCAGGTCATGCCTTCCATTAAAATAACAGGCTTTTGTTTATCCAATTCATCCTTTATTATTTGTTCCAAAGTTTCTTTTGAACGCACTCCCGCGATAGTCGTATCTCCAATAACAAATGTCGGAACGGCGGTAATATTCGCTTCATCATAAGCATGTTTCAGTGCTTTTTTGTGTGCTTCTTTGTATCTTCTTGTTGTTAAAGCCTCCCGATACTCCTCTTCGTCCAATCCTACTTCACCAGCTAATTTTGCTAGTACATCGATGTTACCAATATCTTGTTCTTCCTGAAAGAAGGCGCGTAGCATACGGTCATTGTATTCATTACCTTTATCTTTTTCCTTTGCATATTGATACCCTTCAAAGGCTAAATGAGTATATGGCTGAGGAGACACTTTTGGAAGGACAATGTCAATCCCCATTCGTTCTGCCATCGGATAAACGGACTGTTTCCATGTACTTTGTAAATAATGTCCTTCCGGCTTTAATGTTTCATTTGGATATGGACGCAGCTCATACGGCATCCACTCCACTTCTACATCTTTTCCTTTTATGGCTTCCTCAAGAGGTTGTTCTGCCAAAAAACAAAAAGGACATACATAATCCGAATACACCTTGATCTTTACCGTCATGTTATTACCTCCTATATCATGTTGATCTGTGTTGCATATATAACATACCCTACCTTTTTAGGTGGAAACTAATCATATTACACAGACTTCTGTATCTGCGTACTATTTATTTTATTGTAATTCACCGTCTACGTTTAGTAAAATAGATATTACCGAACAATTAATTCGATAAAATTGAACCATAGAGGAGACAGTTATATATGGAGCTTCGTCATCTTATAACACTTAAGACAATTGTAGAAAGAGGAGGATTTAAAAAGGCTGCTGAACATCTTGGCTATGCTCAATCTTCTGTTACAACACATATTCAAGAATTGGAAGAGGAAGTAGGAAAACCTTTATTTGATCGACTCGGCAAGAAAGTCGTTTTGACTCATTACGGCGAGCGACTTCTTTCTTATGCGGTTAAGATCATTGAATTGCATGCTCAGGCGTTAAGCACGGATGAAGAACCAATAGGCGATCTTATTATTGGCATATCGGAATCGCTGACGATCAGTCGTGTTCCATCTATTCTTTTAGAATATAAAAAGTCTTACCCGAACGTTAACCTTTCCCTAAAATCGATAGAAAATTATAATGTTGCATCAAAACTTCAAAATGGAGACATCGATTTAGCATTGGTATTAGAAAAAGAAGATTGGTCTATGCCTGAGATTTATAGTGAAAAACTGAAAAGAGAAAAAATGGTTTTGATTAGCCCACTAGAGAAAGAAGAAAACACTAGAACAGTTTTATATACTGAGCGATTATGCAGTTATAAGTCTGTGTTTGATGAGTATTTAAGGTATAAGCAGATGGATGTTAAAGAAAGTTTAGACTTTCAAAGTGTTGAAGCGATAAAGCAATGTGTTAGAAGTGGTTTAGGAATTTCAATAGTGCCTTACTTTTCGGTGAAGGAAGAAATAGAAAGTAATAAACTAAAAGGAGAAGAAGTAGAGCCAGAACTTCCGGCAATTGCTACATTTCTTACTTATCATAAAGATAAATGGCTTTCTCCGTCCATGAAAAGTATGATTTCTTTAATAAGAAACCATGCTAAAAATTGGGTGTAATGAGTTCTTAGAAAATAAGGGATTAATCAATCATTTATTAGATTTTCAATGATAAAGTGAAAAATCGTTAATAAATAAGGAGTATCCCTTTAGGGTTCTACCAACTAATTCTAATAAAAACCAGAAGTTTATTTGTACACCCTTTTTTTATATCATGAAAGATGTTTTGTTTTTAATAAAAAATCTTTACAAACTATTAGCTGGTTAGTTTAAAGTGCATTTCTTCACAGTCTTTAACATGTTATTCAACAATATGGCCCGTTTGTTGAATAAAAAAGACCCCCAAACCATAAGGTTCGAGAGCCTTCGAAACGTTGATAATTAACGCTTTGAGAACTGAGGCGCACGACGAGCACCTTTAAGACCGTATTTTTTACGTTCTTTCATACGGGCGTCACGAGTTAATAGACCTGCGCGCTTTAATGTTGGACGGTATTCTGGATCTGCTTGAAGCAGCGCACGAGCGATACCGTGGCGGATTGCGCCAGCTTGACCAGTATAGCCGCCGCCGTTTACGTTTACAAGTACATCGTAGCTGCCAAGCGTTTCAGTAGCTACTAATGGTTGTTTTACAACAACACGTAAAGCTTCAAATGGGATATAGTTTTCGATGTCACGATCATTGATCACAATTTTACCACTGCCTGGAACTAAGCGCACACGTGCGACAGAGCTCTTACGACGGCCAGTACCAATATATTGAACTTGTGCCAAGTTAATTCCCTCCTTAAAAATTATCCACGAAGTTCGTAAACTTCAGGTTGTTGTGCTTGGTGCGGATGTTCGCTGCCAGCATATACGTGCAATTTTTTAATCATCTGACGGCCAAGAGAATTCTTTGGAAGCATGCCTTTAACCGCAAGCTCGATCATTTTCTCAGCGTAGTTCGTACGCATTTCAAGAGCCGTTCTTGTTTTTAAACCGCCAGGATGTAAGCTGTGGCGGATGTAAAGCTTGTCAGTAAGCTTTTTGCCAGTTAGTTGAACTTTAGAAGCATTCAGGATAATAACATGATCACCAGTATCAACATGTGGTGTGAAAGTTGGTTTGTTTTTGCCACGTAGAATTGATGCTACTTCAGAAGCAAGACGTCCAAGAGTTTTACCCTCAGCATCAATCACGTACCATTTACGCTCAATATTATTAGCGTTAGCCATAAATGTTGTACGCATGAGTTTCCCTCCTAATTAAATCCATTAAAGGTCATTGTTGTTTTCGCATTATCAGACATTTCACATTTTCATTCTGTTCCGGGAATGAAAAAGAAGATGTCATTATGGTTATTCTTTTCTGTCCATATATTTTCAATCACGATGAAGACTTTCCGGGGCTTTATCGTGGGATTAAAATACATACATACGTTATCATATATCCTTGTGATAAATATGTCAAGAAAATGTTACACCAGGTTCGGTTGTTTTACGAAATTCTATCCCGCATCCTTCAGAAATCCATCCAGTTATTCATAAAAAACTTCCCATAAATACAGCCCCCGTGCAGGAGCCGTTTTCCCGGCAATCGTCCGGTCTCTTTGGGCCAAAATAGCAGCAATGTCTTCAGGCCTTCTTTCCCCAGAGCCGACCTCCAATAGGGTTCCAACGAGGATCCTCACCATATTGTATAAAAAGCCATTACCTTTGAATTGAAAAGTGAGCAGCGGGCCTTCCTGAGAAAGAGTGATTTCGGCAATCGTCCTAACTTTGTCTTCCACTTCTGTTTTAGCCGAACAAAAGCTGGTAAAATCATAGGTTCCAATCAGATACTTACTTGCTTCTTTCATCGCTTCAATATTCAATCGGTACGGGTACCAGTAAGCATAGTTTCGCAAAAAAGGGTCTCTATCTTTTGAAAGCAAAAGAACATAGCGGTACTCTTTCCCAACGGCATCAAACCGCGCGTGAAAACTAGAAGCTACTTTTTCCACCGATAAAATTGAAATATCATCAGGCAGCTGCGAATGAATGGCCAGTGCCCATCGTGATTCTGGGATGGCGAGCGGGGAATCAAAATGAATCACCTGTCCCTTCGCATGCACACCCGCATCTGTTCGGCCGGAAGCAAAGATCCTCACTTCCTCGCCTTTGTGCAATTTTGCCAAAACAGATTCAATCTCTCCCTGTACTGTTCGTTTATTCGGTTGTCCTTGGTAGCCGGCAAATGCCGTTCCGTCGTATGAAATGATGCATTTATATCGTTGCATTTTTTATACTCCATTATATCCGAAATACAAACAGGAGAGCTGTTAATAGTGCGAGAAGAAAAAGCTGCAGGGAATCTTTACCGCTCCACGTTAATTCCCTGTACTTTGTTC
Source organism: Bacillota bacterium Lsc_1132 (assembly GCA_044598425.1). Taxonomy (GTDB): domain Bacteria; phylum Bacillota; class Bacilli; order Bacillales; family Cytobacillaceae; genus JAEVLT01. The sequence goes on along the minus strand of CP172536.1, from coordinate 154,790 downwards.
TACCTTCACCGCCGCGATATCCCCTTGCTTCCATCGCTATGGCCAGTTCCTCTGCCCGCTTAAATGAATTGACAAACAGCGGAATGAGCAGCGGAACGACCGCCTTCATCCGCTTTTTGTAAGGTCCGCTGGAAAACTCCACACCCCTTGCAATTTGTGCCTTCATTATTTTATCGGCTTCCTGCATTAACGTTGGAATAAACCGAAGAGAGATTGACATCATTAACGCCATTTCATGGACGGGAAAGCGGATTTTTTTCAAAGGATTGAGCAAGGTTTCCAGCCCATCCGTAATCTCAATTGGCGTTGTTGTCAGCGTTAATAACGAAGTCATTAAAATCAAGAAAAAAAATCGCAATGATATAAAAATTCCTTGTCTTACACCTTCATCGTAAATTTTAATAGGACCGATTTCATATAATAAATTCCCATGTTTTGTAAAAAACAATTGCAACAAGAGTGTAAAAAGAACGAGCCAAATTACAGGCTTTAAACCGGCATATAAAAAACGCACTGGAACTTTTGATAAACCAACCATCAAAAATGTATAGACTCCAATTAGAGCATAGGTTATCCAGTTGTTTGCGAGAAAGATGATGACAACAAACAGAAAAATGATCAGTAACTTTGAGCGGGGATCCATCCGATGGATGACAGAATCAGCAGGAACATAACGGCCGAAAATCATTTTTTCCATCATCCTCGATCACCCCTTTTTAAAAAATGAACAAGGTCTGCGGAAAGCTCGTCGATAGATAAATAAGTTTCATTCAATTTTGCGCCGATTTTTTCCTCAACCTTTAACTGAAAACGGACGACTTCCGGAACATCCAGTCCCATTTTCATCAATTCAACCGGATTGGTGAAGATTTCTTTCGGTGTTCCTCTTTTCATCACTTTCCCCTGCTGCATGATCACGATTTGATCTGCATACTTGGCGGCATCCTCCATGCTGTGAGTAACGAGAATGGTAGAGAGGTTTCGTTCTTGGTGAAGCCGATAAAACAAGTCCATGATTTCCTTCCGTCCGCGCGGGTCCAGACCGGCAGTAGGCTCGTCCAGGACAAGGCAAACTGGTTCCATTGCAAGGACACCTGCAATCGCCACCCGCCGCATTTGCCCGCCAGATAAATCAAACGGTGATTTTTCTAAAACCTCTTCTTGTAAGCCTACTTGTTTTAAGGCAATACGCGCTCTTTTTTTTGCTTCGGCTTCCGGCACTCCAAAATTCATCGGTCCAAAAATGATATCTTTTTCCACCGTCTCTTCAAATAGTTGATGTTCAGGGAATTGAAAAACGATTCCTACCTTTTGCCGAATCGCTTTTAGATCCCTATTCTTTTGCTTAGCTTTTATTTCCCGTTCCCCTATGACGACCATGCCATCAGTCGGCTGGAGAAGGGCATTTAAATGCTGGAGAACAGTTGATTTGCCGGATCCTGTGTGGCCAATTATCGCCATGTATGTGCCAGAAGGAATATCAATGGAAACATCCTGGATCGCCAAGCTCTCAAACGGGGTGTTTACCTGATAGCGGTACTCTACTTCTCGAAGCGATATGTCCATATCTCTGTCACCAACTCTTCTTCCGTTAAATAATGTTTGGCTAATTCAATGCCTTTTTCACGCAGCGACTTACTCATTTTTACTGAAAAGGGAATATCAAGCCCCAACTGAATGAGTTCTTCATCCATTGAAAAAATTTCTTCCGGGGTACCTTCCCGGTATACTCTTCCTTTATTCATTACGATGATTCGATCCGCTTTAGCGGCTTCTTCTAAATCGTGGGTAATGGAAATGGCAGTCAATGTCTTTTCAGCTTTTAATTCCCTAACCGTTTCTAAAACTTCTTCCCTTCCCCTTGGGTCGAGCATGGATGTTGCTTCATCTAAAATAATAATCGCAGGCCGTAATGCTAATACTCCCGCAATCGCCACCCGCTGCTTTTGACCGCCTGAAAGATGGTGGGGCTCTTGATTAAGAAAAGCGTCCATTTTTACCTTCTTCAATGAACTATTCACTCTTGCAATCATTTCTTCCCGGGGAATTCCATTATTTTCTAAGCCAAAAGCCACATCATCCTGAACAGTTGTTCCGACAAACTGGTTATCCGGATTCTGAAAAACCATTCCAATTTGTTTGCGGATCTCCCAAACGGACTCTTCCTGAAGTTTAGTGCCACATACCGTAATTTCTCCTTTTTGCGGAAATTGCAGCCCATTTAGGAGCTTGGCCATTGTTGATTTACCTGAACCGTTATGGCCGACAATGGCAAGCCACTCGCCTTCATAAATCTCGAAAGAAACATCCTGTAAAGCTGGCTGTTCTGCTGATTCGTATTGAAAAAAAACATTTTCAAGAGTAACAATGGGGGACTTCAATCCTGCTCCTCCTCTCGTCTCTGCTCAACATGCTAAATCGTTTCTCTATTTCTGATTAAATGGGTCGATTCTACACCTTTTCAATTCATAACAAAAAAAGCCTGCACCTCTGGCCCACAGCAGTGATGCTTTTTGCTGCCTGTTAAAAAACGGGAGGAGGTGCTTGAGCTAGACGAGACGTTTCAATCCACGCATCTACTGGGATGCGACAAAATTAAAAGTAATAACTGATAAACTAAAAGTTAACAGAACTACACTTTTAAGGATTTCTCCAATCAATTGGAGCCACGCTCATCGTAACACTCTTTTTGGCTTGGTTCGATTGCGATATTTGATTCTTATACAGAAAAAGGGCAAAGAACAAGTTTGATTTAAAACTGTCCAACGCCCTTGTTGTCTGTTAAACGTATTAAACTAACTCGATGATAACCATTGGTGCACCATCGCCGCGACGTGGTCCAAGTTTCATGATTCGAGTATATCCGCCTTGACGCTCTTGGTAACGAGGTGCGATGTCAGCAAAGAGTTTTTGTAAAGCAGAAACATTATTTTCAGCGTCTGCAACCTCATTCCGAACATATGCAGCCGCTTGACGGCGAGCATGAAGGTCTCCGCGCTTTCCAAGAGTGATCATCTTTTCAACCGTGCTGCGAATTTCCTTCGCGCGAGTTTCAGTTGTTTCGATGCGCTCATTGATAATTAAGTCTGTTGTTAAATCACGCAGCATCGCTTTCCGTTGTGCGCTTGTGCGTCCTAACTTTCTGTATGCCATGAAGGGTCCCTCCTTTGTTGAAGTTGTATATCGGATTTGGCAGTTAACAAGAAAACAGCTAGTTAATCATTTGTTAACTAGTCAGTCGTCTTTACGCAGGCCTAATCCAAGCTCTTCTAGTTTTGCCTTCACTTCTTCAAGTGATTTGCGTCCTAAGTTACGCACTTTCATCATATCTTCTTCAGTTTTATTTGCTAGCTCCTGAACCGTATTGATTCCAGCACGTTTTAAACAGTTGTAAGAACGAACAGAGAGATCAAGCTCTTCAATTGTCATTTCAAGAACTTTCTCTTTTTGATCTTCTTCTTTTTCAATCATGATCTCAGCGTTTTGCGCTTCGTCCGTTAAACCAACAAAAATATTTAAGTGCTCGGTCAAAATTTTCGAACCAAGAGCAATCGCTTCTTTTGGCCCAGTGCTTCCATCTGTCCAAACATCAAGCGTTAGCTTATCATAGTTTGACATTTGACCAACCCGAGTATTCTCTACCTGATAAGATACCCGAGAAACTGGTGTATAGATCGAATCAATAGGAATCACCCCGATTGGTTGATCCTCACGTTTATTCTGATCAGCTGGTGTATAGCCACGGCCGCGGCGAGCTGTTAAACGCATGCGTAAGTTCCCATTTGTCCCCAATGTTGCAATATGAAGATCTGGATTTAAGATCTCTACATCACTGTCATGAGTAATGTTTGCTGCTTTAACGACACCTTCACCTTGCACATCAATTTCTAGCGTCTTCTCTTCATCAGAGTAGATTTTTAAAGCTAATTTTTTAATGTTTAAAATGATGGACGTTACATCCTCTACGACGCCTTCAATTGTTGAGAACTCATGAAGTACCCCATCGATCTGAATCGATGTAACAGCGGCACCTGGGAGTGAAGATAATAGGATACGACGTAAGGAGTTACCCAAAGTGGTACCATATCCACGCTCAAGTGGCTCTACGACAAATTTCCCGTAATTGGCATCATCGCTGATCTCAACCGTTTCGATTTTTGGTTTTTCTATTTCGATCATCAAATAACCCTCCTTCAAAACGTCGAAACCCCGGCTCGGATCAAAATCCAACCGAAATTCCCCCATGTATACGTTCCCGTTTTGTGCACAACAACTGGAAATTCTTTCTGTATATATAATTAGGAATTAGTATCATATCCCATTATAGACACAGGATACCATTTCTATACAGAAAAAATTAGACACGACGACGTTTTGGCGGACGACATCCATTATGTGGAACAGGTGTAACGTCTTTGATAGCCGTTACTTCAAGCCCAGCAGCTTGTAAAGCACGGATTGCTGCTTCACGTCCAGCACCAGGACCTTTGACAGTTACTTCTAACGTTTTCACGCCATGTTCCATCGATGTTTTAGCTGCTGTTTCAGCTGCCATTTGCGCTGCGAATGGAGTTGATTTACGAGAACCTTTAAATCCAAGCGCACCCGCACTTGACCATGAAATTGCATTTCCATGAACATCCGTAATCGTTACAATTGTATTGTTAAATGTTGAACGGATATGAGCAATACCTGCTTCAATATTCTTTTTCACACGGCGCTTGCGTGTATTTGTTTTACGAGCCATTTTAAATGTTAACCTCCTTTACCGATTATTTCTTCTTGTTCGCTACAGTCTTACGAGGACCTTTGCGAGTACGTGCGTTGTTTTTTGTATTTTGTCCGCGAACCGGTAAACCACGGCGATGACGCAAACCGCGATAGCTGCCGATCTCCATTAAACGCTTGATGTTAAGGGAAACCTCACGGCGAAGGTCACCTTCAACCTTTAATTTGTCGATCATATCACGGATTTTATTTAATTCGTCTTCTGTTAAATCACGCACACGTGTATCTTCAGAAACACCAGCTTCTGCTAAGATTTTTTGTGCAGTATTTTTACCAATACCATAGATGTAAGTTAAAGAGATTACTACACGTTTTTCACGTGGAATATCTACACCTGCAATACGTGCCACAAGAATGCACCTCCTTTAAAATTAACCTTGTTTTTGTTTATGTTTAGGGTTTTCACAGATAACCATAACTTTTCCGCGTCTACGGATAACTTTGCACTTTTCGCAGATCGGTTTAACAGATGGTCTTACTTTCATTATCCTAACCTCCTTAATAGTACGGAGTGCAAGCAGATTATTTAAAGCGGTAAGTAATTCTTCCGCGTGTTAAGTCATACGGAGATAGCTCGACAGTTACCTTATCGCCTGGCAAGATTCGGATAAAGTGCATGCGAATTTTACCAGAAACATGAGCCAGCACAGTATGGCCATTTTCTAATTCTACCTTAAACATCGCATTTGGCAAAGTTTCAATTACTTTACCTTCTATTTCAATTACATCATCTTTCGCCATCAAACATAGTCTCCCTTCTCATCATCAGATTGACGTTCATTCAAATATTTCGTGAGGGCAAAACGAAGCTTTCCATTCGTTACACGTCCTGTTTCAATAACACTAGTCTGAACTTCTGGAGAAACTCGATCAAGTAATTGCAGATGTTGAATGTTCTTTTTCTTCGGATGGTCAAACTTGCGTTTGTCTCCATCCGCCAGTAAAACAAACCTGTCATCCAGCAACTTTATGATTATACCATATTGACCGGCGTCTCTGCCGCTAGTAACAATTACAAATTGGCCTACTTGCGGATTTTGTCCGGTTTCGATCAATGAAATCACCTGCACTTAGGCTTTCGTTAAAATTTCAAAACCAGTATCAGTGATCGCAATGGTGTGTTCAAAGTGAGCACAACGTTTTCCGTCAACGGTAACAACTGTCCAATTATCGGATAACGTTTTTACATATCGACTTCCGGCATTTACCATCGGTTCAATCGCGAGTACCATCCCAGGTCTTAGCCGTGGACCTTTATTCGGAGGACCATAATGAGGAATATCTGGATCCTCATGTAAGTCTTTCCCTACTCCATGTCCAACATACTCGCGTACAATTGAAAACCCGTTTGTCTCTACAAAATTTTGAATCGCATGGGAGATGTTTGAAAGACGCTCACCTGGTTTTGCTTCTTTTAGGCCTTCATAAAGCGACTTCTCCGTCACATCCAAAAGACGCTGGGACTCATCATCAATCTTTCCCACAGCATATGTCCAAGCTGAATCTCCATGGTAACCATTATATTTCGCACCAATATCAATGCTGATAATATCGCCTTCATTTAAGATCCGATTTCCTGGAATCCCATGAACAAGTTCTTTGTTCACAGAAGTGCATATGCTGCCGCGAAAACCATTATACCCTTTAAAGGAAGGAAATGCATCATGTTTACGAATGAAATCTTCTGCTATTACATCTAATTCTTTCGTCGTGATACCTGGTGCAATGTGTTTCTTTAACTCTTGATGAGTTAGAGCTACAATCCTTCCTGCATCACGCATGATTTCAATTTCCCTAGGGGTTTTACAAATGATCATTACTTCAAGCCCCCGAGTAATTGTTCAATATCTGCGAACACTTTCTCGATATCTTGCTGGCCATTGATCGTTTGTAAATAGCCCTTACTGTCATAGAAGTCCAATAGAGGCTGCGACTGTTGAATGTTCACATCCAACCGATTTTGTACCGTTTCAGCATTATCATCTGCTCGTTGATATAATTCTCCGCCGCAGCGGTCACAAACACCCTCGTTAGCTGGAGGATTAAAAACAAGATGATAAGTGGCTCCGCAATTTTTGCAAATCCGGCGACCTGTTAAGCGCTCCATTAAGATATCTTTATCGACATCAATATTAATCACATAATTAATCTTTTTATTAAAACTTTCAAGAATTTGCTCTAAAGCTTCAGCCTGAGGAACTGTTCTAGGAAAGCCGTCTAGTAAGAAACCTGTTTGGCAATCTTCTTTACTAAGACGTTCACGGACGATGCCGATTGTTACCTCATCTGGAACGAGTTCACCTTTATCCATGAATGATTTTGCTTTTAAACCTAGTTCGGTTCCCTCTTTCATAGCTGCACGGAACATATCACCTGTTGAAATATGAGGGATGCTGTATTGCGCGACAATTCTTTCAGCTTGAGTACCTTTCCCGGCACCCGGAAGCCCCATTAATACCAAATTCACACGTGTTCCCCCCCTCGTGCTTTATCGGTTTCAGGGACATAGTCCCTAAAACCACTTACTTAATGAAACCTTTATAGTGGCGTTTGACCAGTTGTGCTTCCAACTGTTTCATTGTGTCAAGAGCAACCCCGACGACAATGAGCAAGCTCGTTCCACCAATTTGGGCTGTTTGCGGCAAATTCGCAATTTTAATAAATAGTACCGGAAGAACCGCAATTGCAGCCAAGAAGATAGAACCGGCAAATGTTAACCGATACAGAACACGTGTTAAGTATTCTTGCGTCTTCTTGCCAGGACGAATGCCAGGAATATAGCCGCCCTGTTTTTGCAAATTTTCCGCAGCTTGTTCTGGATTGACCTGAATAAAAGCGTAAAAATACGTAAACGCAATTATTAATGCGGCGTAGATGATCATTCCAATTGGTTGGGTATAATCAAAAACTCTTTCAATCCATAATGTCACATTATTGGTTGGTAAAAAGGATGCAATCGTCCGGGGTGTAACAATAAACGATACCGCAAAAATGACAGGAATAACCCCTGCTGCATTCACCTTTAAAGGCATATGGGTCGATTGTCCTCCGACAGGAGTACGCCCTGCCACTACCCGGTTTGCATACTGAATTGGAATTTTACGTGTTGCTTGTTGAATGAATATAACACCAACCACAACAGCGATAACTGCTAAAGCAATTAGAAGAACAGTAACAATTCGAAGGAATAACTGCTGCCCCGCATTTTCAAATTGCTGAACATAAATCTGATTTACCACTGTTGGAATACCGGCAACAATCCCAGCAAAGATGATAATGGAAATTCCATTGCCAACGCCTTTTTCTGTGATTTGCTCACCGAGCCACATTAAAAATGACGTACCGGCAGTCAGTACAACTGCAATTAAAAGATACGTGCCAATTCCAGGGTTTTGGATCAATTGCCCATTGGACAAATTATTAAAACCGTATGATGTACCCAATGCCTGGATAAATCCAAGCACAATAGTAAAATAGCGGGTTATTTGGGCAATTTTGCGTCGGCCTGCTTCCCCTTGCTTTGACCACTCCGTAAACTTGGGTACTACATCCATTTGCAAAAGCTGAATGATAATCGATGCCGTGATATACGGCATGATACCCATTGCAAAGATGGAAAAGTTCTTTAACGCTCCGCCGCCAAAAGTATTTAAGATACCAAACACACTAAGTTTATCCTGAGCACCAAGTATATCAGCATTAACATTGGGAACAGGAATAAAAGTTCCAATCCTAAATACTACTAACATTAAAAGGGTGAATATGATTTTACGTCTTATATCACCCACGCGCACAAAATTGGAGATTGTCTGGAACATTAAAGCACCTCGATATTTCCACCAGCAGCTTCGATTGCTTCCTTGGCAGCAGAGGAAAATTTATGAGCTTTGACAGTCAATTTTTTCTCTACATTTCCTTTTGCAAGAATTTTTACTCCTGCTTTTTCGCTTTTCACTACACCCGTTTCGATGAGAAGTTCTGGAGTAACTTCTGCACCATCTTCAAAACGGTTTAAAGCATCAAGGTTCACAACAGCATATTCTTTGCGGTTGACATTGGTAAATCCTCGTTTTGGCAAACGACGGAATAAAGGTGTTTGACCACCTTCGAATCCAACGCGTACACCGCCACCGGAACGGGCATTTTGTCCTTTATGGCCTTTACCGGCAGTTTTACCGTTGCCAGAACCAATACCACGACCTTTACGTTTACGCTCTTGACGTGAACCTTCCGCAGGTTTTAATTCATGAAGTTTCATATTGGCACCTCCTTAAGAAAGAGAAGAATCTATTTTTTATCGTTCTTTAACCGTTACAAGGTGAGCAACTTTGTTGATCATGCCACGGATCGCTGCATTATCTTGTTGTTCAACTGTTTGATTTACCTTTCGTAATCCTAAAGCTTTAACTGTTTCGCGTTGGTCTTCTGAACGACCAATCAGACTGCGAGTGAGAGTGATTTCAAGTTTATTTGCCATTTGATTTCCCTCCCTTATCCTAACAGTTCTTCTACTGATTTACCACGTAATTTTGCTACGTCTTCAGCACGTTTTAATTGTTTTAGTCCCTCAATTGTTGCACGAACCATGTTAATTGGTGTGTTAGTACCTAAGGATTTAGATAAAATATCCGCAACACCAGCTAATTCAAGTACGGCACGCACCGGACCGCCAGCGATAACTCCTGTACCTTCTGAAGCAGGCTTAAGAAGAATTTCACCAGCACCAAAGTATCCAATTACTTGGTGAGGAATCGTTGTTCCAACCATTGGTACTTCCACTAAATTTTTCTTTGCATCTTCAATTGCTTTACGAATAGCATCTGGTACTTCTTGTGCTTTCCCTGTACCAAAACCGACATGTCCGTTTTTGTCTCCGACTACTACAAGAGCGGAGAAACGGAAACGACGTCCACCTTTAACAACTTTCGCAACACGGTTAACCGTAACTACGCGTTCTTCTAGTTCAAGTTTGTTTGGATCAATACGACGCATCTTTTTTTAGTCCCTCCTTTGTCTATTAAAATTGTAGGCCGTTTTCGCGCGCAGCATCTGCTAATGCTTGAATACGTCCATGATATAAATATCCTCCACGGTCAAAGACAACTGAAGTGATACCTTTTTCTACCGCACGTTTAGCAACCAATTCCCCGATCTTTTGTGCAGCCTCAACGTTGCTGGAAGATTCAAGATTTAAATCTTTATCTAATGTAGAAGCACTAGCTAAAGTAACTCCATTCATGTCATCGATAATTTGAGCATAAATATGTTTATTTGAACGAAACACATTTAGACGTGGACGAGTTGATGTTCCGCTAAGTTTCGCACGGACACGAGCGTGTCTTTTCTTGCGAGTAGCGTTTTTATCAATCTTCGTAATCATTTACGTCACTCCTTTCTTTACCAATAAGGCATTACTTACCAGTTTTACCTTCTTTACGACGAACAAATTCTCCTTCATAACGGATCCCTTTACCTTTATAAGGCTCAGGAGGACGAACGTCACGGATGTTAGCTGCAAGAGCACCAACGCGTTCTTTGCTAGTACCCTTTACAATCACTTTTGTATTTGCAGGTACTTCGATTTCTAAGCCTTCTTCAGGTTCGATTTCAACAGGATGAGAATATCCGACGTTTAATACAAGTTTTTTGCCTTGTTTTTGAGCACGATATCCAACCCCGATTAATTCTAAGCTTCTTTCAAAGCCTTTCGAAACACCTTCAACCATGTTTGAAAGCAATGCGCGAGTGGTACCATGCAATGCGCGGTGTTCCTTAGAATCTGATGGGCGAGAAACATTTATAACGTTCTCTTCAATCTTGATTTCAATAGCAGGATTAAAAGAGCGAGTAAGTTCGCCTTTAGGACCTTTTACTGTAGCAACATTTCCATTTAAAGTAACCGTAACTCCTGCTGGAATTTCGATTGGCTTTTTTCCTACACGAGACATTTAGTGCACCTCCATTCATTCAGAAACTTTATTACCAAACGTATGCTAAAACTTCTCCGCCAACTTGTTTAGCGCGAGCTTCTTTATCCGTTAAAATACCGTTTGATGTAGATACTAGAGCGATACCAAGACCGTTTAATACGCGAGGCACCTCGTTCGATTTTGCGTAAACACGAAGTCCAGGCTTGCTTATACGTTTAAGTCCAGTAATTACACGTTGGTTGTTGGCACCATACTTCAAAAAGATGCGAATGATACCTTGTTTGTTGTCTTCAATATATTCAACATCACGAACGAAACCTTCGCGCTTTAAAATTTCAGCGATTTCTCTTTTCATATTAGAAGCAGGCACTTCTAATTTTTCGTGACGCACCATATTCGCATTTCGAATGCGAGTAAGCATATCAGCAATCGGATCTGTCATGACCATTATTTTTACCTCCTTCCAGAGCTTATAATTTTACCAGCTAGCTTTTTTGACGCCAGGAATTTGCCCTTTGTATGCTAATTCACGGAAACAAATACGGCAAAGCTTAAATTTGCGGTATACAGAGTGTGGACGTCCGCAGCGTTCGCAGCGAGTGTACTCTTGTACTTTAAATTTAGGCGTACGTTTTTGTTTCACAATCATTGACTTTTTAGCCACGATTTCGCCTCCCTTATTTAGCGATTACTTTTGGAATGGCATTCCAATTTGAGTTAAAAGTTCACGAGCTTCTTCATCAGTGTTAGCAGTTGTAACGATAACGATATCCATACCACGAACTTTGCTTACTTTATCGTAATCAATTTCAGGGAAGATTAATTGTTCTTTAACACCCAAAGTATAGTTACCGCGACCATCAAATGCTTTTTTCGATACACCGCGGAAGTCGCGTACACGTGGTAAAGAAACAGAAATTAATTTATCCAAGAATTCGTACATGCGCTCTCCACGAAGGGTAACCTTCGCACCGATCGGCATACCTTCACGAAGACGGAAGCCAGCGATTGATTTTTTCGCACGTGTGATAACAGGTTTTTGACCTGTGATCGTTGCAAGCTCTTCCACTGCGTTGTCAAGAGCTTTTGCGTTAGCAACAGCATCACCAACACCCATGTTTACTACAATTTTTTCGATTTTTGGTACTTGCATTACTGATTTATAGCTGAACTTGCTCATCAGAGCAGGAGAGATTTCTTTAACAAGCCTTTCTTTTAGGCGGTTCATTTGTTGTACCTCCTTTCTTCGATTACTATTTATCTAAAACTTCACCGGATTTTGCTACGCGTACTTTTTTACCATCAACCACTTGGTAACCTACACGAGTTGGGTTGCCCGTTTTAGGGTCGATCGGCATTACGTTTGATACATGAATTGGTGCCTCTTGGCTGATGATTCCGCCCTGAGGATTCGCTTGAGATGGCTTAGAGTGTTTCTTCACGATGTTTACGCCTTCTACTAGTACACGGCTTTCTTTAGGATAAGCTGCAAGGATTTCACCTGTTTTGCCTTTATCCTTACCAGAGATGACTCGTACTTTGTCACCTTTCTTAACACGCATCCGTAAGCACCTCCTTATATGCTTTTAATGTAATTCATTTATAGTACTTCTGGAGCTAATGATACAATTTTCATAAAGTTGTTTTCGCGAAGTTCGCGGGCAACAGGTCCAAAAATACGAGTTCCGCGTGGGCTCTTATCATCACGGATGATGACACATGCGTTTTCATCGAAACGAATGTATGAACCGTCAGCACGGCGAGCACCACTCTTTGTGCGAACAACAACAGCTTTGACAACATCGCCTTTTTTAACAACGCCTCCTGGTGTTGCTTGTTTGACAGTACAAACGATAACATCACCTATGTTAGCAGTCTTGCGGCCAGAACCACCAAGAACTTTGATTGTCAAAACTTCTCGAGCACCAGAGTTATCCGCAACTTTCAAACGTGTTTCTTGTTGAATCATATGTGTAACCTCCTTTCGGAATGCAGCTTAATCCGAACAATTAGATAATAACAGCTTTTTCAATGACATCTACTAAACGGAAGCGTTTTGTCGCAGAAAGCGGGCGAGTTTCCATGATACGCACGATGTCGCCAACTTTTGCTTGGTTTTGCTCATCATGAGCTTTAAACTTTTTAGAGTACTTAACGCGTTTACCATAAAGAGGATGCTTTTTGTACGTTTCGACTAATACAGTAACGGTTTTATCCATTTTGTCAGAAACAACGCGTCCAGTGTAAACTTTGCGTTGATTACGTTCACTCATAGGGCGAACCTCCTCTCGGGTTTTTACTTGTTAACGCTGATTTCTCTCTCACGAATCACAGTTTTCATGCGAGCGATTGCTTTTCGCACTTCACGAATACGAGCCGTATTTTCAAGTTGTCCAGTCGCCAATTGAAAGCGAAGGTTGAAAAGCTCTTCTTTTAATGATTTAACTTTTTGTTCAATTTCAGCAGTGGTTAGGTCACGAATTTCATTAGCTTTCACTTGATTCACCACCAATTTCTTCACGTTTTACAAACTTACACTTTACAGGAAGTTTGTGTGATGCAAGGCGAAGTGCTTCACGAGCAATCTCTTCAGATACACCAGCAATTTCAAACATAATTTTCCCTGGCTTTACAACAGCTACCCATCCTTCTGGAGCACCTTTACCGGAACCCATCCGAACTTCTAGAGGCTTTGCTGTGTAAGGTTTATGTGGGAAAACTTGAATCCAAACTTTACCGCCACGTTTCATGTAGCGAGTCATCGCAATACGGGCCGCTTCAATTTGACGGTTTGTGATCCAAGAAGCTTCAAGAGCTTGTAAACCATATTCACCAAAATTAATCTCAGTGCCGCCCTTAGATTGGCCACGCATTTTACCACGGTGCTGACGGCGATATTTAACGCGTTTAGGCAATAACATGATTAATTGCCTCCTTCCTCTGTTTTCTTCTTAGTAGGAAGCACTTCTCCACGATAGATCCATACTTTAACACCAAGTTTGCCATAAGTAGTATCAGCTTCTGCTGTAGCATAGTCGATATCGGCGCGAAGTGTATGAAGTGGAACCGTTCCTTCGCTGTAATGTTCAGCACGAGCAATATCTGCTCCGCCTAAACGACCAGATACCATTGTTTTGATCCCTTTAGCACCCGCACGCATCGCACGCTGGATAGCTTGCTTTTGTGCACGACGGAATGATACCCGGTTTTCTAATTGACGAGCAATGTTCTCGGCAACTAGTTTAGCATCTATGTCTGCTTTTTTGATTTCAAGAATATTGATATGGACACGTTTCCCAGTAAGTTGATTTAACGCTTTACGAAGAGCTTCTACTTCTGTACCGCCTTTACCAATAACCATTCCAGGCTTAGCTGTATGAACAGTTACGTTAACACGGTTTGCAGCGCGTTCGATTTCTACTTTCGAAACGGAAGCGTCTTTTAAACGTTTCGTGATGTACTCACGAATTTTAAGGTCTTCGTGTAAAAGATCAGCAAAGTCTTTACCTGCGTACCATTTAGATTCCCAATCACGGATGATTCCGATACGCAAACCGACTGGATTTACTTTTTGACCCACTGACTATCCCTCCTTCTTTTCTGATAAAACGATTGTGATGTGACTTGTGCGCTTGTTGATTTGGCTAGCACGACCCATAGCGCGTGGACGGAAACGTTTTAACGTTGGACCTTCGTCAACAAACGCTTGCGCAACAACCAAGTTGTTTACGTCCATTTCGTAATTGTGCTCGGCATTTGCCATAGCAGATTTTAATACTTTTTCAACGATTGGAGAAGCAGCCTTAGGAGTGAGATTTAAAATCGCCACCGCTTCACCAACTTGCTTACCTCGGATTAAATCGACGACTAAACGTGCTTTACGAGGAGCAATACGAACTGTTCTTGCAACAGCTTTAGCTTGCATTTGGATGCCCTCCTCTCTTAACGTCTTGTTTTCTTATCATCGTTACCGTGACCTTTGTAAGCACGAGTAGGAGCAAATTCTCCAAGCTTGTGGCCTACCATATCTTCGGTAACATATACAGGCACATGTTTGCGACCATCATACACTGCAATTGTGTGGCCAATAAATTGTGGGAAAATCGTAGAACGGCGTGACCAAGTTTTAACAACTTGTTTGCCTTCCGTTTCATTTAACTTTTCGATCTTAACCATTAAATGATCGTCAACGAATGGTCCTTTTTTTAAGCTGCGACCCATAAGTGAACCTCCCTTCGTGATTGGTCTACGGTTCTTGTTTTGAACCGTAGTTCAATCCCGTTATTTTTTACGACGACGGACAATAAATTTGTCAGATTTGTTTTTCTTCTTACGAGTTTTGTATCCAAGAGTTGGTTTACCCCAAGGAGACATAGGAGACTTGCGTCCGATTGGAGCACGTCCTTCACCACCACCATGCGGGTGATCATTAGGGTTCATAACAGATCCGCGTACAGTTGGGCGTTTGCCTAACCAGCGGGAACGGCCTGCTTTACCAATATTGATCAGTTCGTGTTGTTCGTTGCCAACTTGACCGATGGAAGCACGGCAAGTCGCTAGGATCATGCGAACTTCGCCTGATGTTAAGCGGACGAGTACGTACTTTCCTTCTTTACCAAGTACTTGAGCAGATGTTCCAGCAGAGCGTACTAGCTGACCGCCTTTTCCTGGTTTTAATTCAATGTTGTGAACCACTGTACCAACAGGGATGTTTGCTAACGGAAGTGCATTCCCAACTTTGATATCAGCTTCAGGTCCAGACATTACTTCCATGCCAACCTCTAAGTTTTTCGGTGCAAGAATGTAGCGCTTTTCACCATCAACATAATTGATTAGTGCTATATTTGCAGAACGGTTTGGATCATATTCAATAGTGGCAACGCGTCCAGGAATGCCATCTTTATCGCGTTTAAAGTCGATAATGCGGTACTGACGTTTGTGGCCGCCACCTTGATGACGAACAGTTAACTTACCTTGGTTATTACGGCCGCCTTTTCTCTTTAACGGAGTTAATAGAGATTTTTCTGGAGTGCTAGTTGTGATTTCAGCGAAATCAGAAACTGTCATTCCGCGACGACCGTTAGAGGTAGGTTTGTACTTTTTAATCGCCATTTCATTTCCCTCCTCTTCTTGATAGAATCTTATGCTTCAAAGAATTCGATTTCTTTGCTGTCAGCAGTTAATTTTACAATTGCCTTGCGGCGCTTATTGGTGTATCCGCCGAATTTACCCATACGCTTGAATTTGCCTTTATAGTTCATGATGTTAACTTTCTCAACCTTTACGCCGAAGATTTCTTCTACAGCATCTTTTACTTGAGTTTTGTTCGCTTTAACATTCACATCAAACGTATATTTTTTTTCAGCCATTAAGTCGGAAGAACGTTCAGTGATAACGGGGCGCTTAATGATATCGCGTGCATCCATTATGCAAGCACCTCCTCTACTTTTTCAACCGCTGCTTTTGTCATGATCAATTTCTCATGACTTACAACATCTAATACGTTTACGCTGTTTGCAGTTACGACTGTCACTCCAGGAATATTGCGAGCAGAAAGTGCAACATTTTCCTCAAGATCAGCTGTAACAACAAGCGCTTTTTTATCAACAGAAAGACCATTTAAAACAGCTTTGAAGTCTTTTGTTTTTGGCGCTTCGAAAGCAAGGCTTTCTAAAACCAAAATGTTTTCTTCCAGCACCTTAGAAGAAAGTGCGGATTTAATTGCTAAGCGACGAACTTTTTTCGGTAATTTGTAGCTGTAGCTCCGCGGAACAGGGCCAAATACTGTACCACCTCCGCGCCATTGTGGGGAACGAATGGAACCTTGACGCGCACGGCCAGTTCCTTTTTGCCGCCATGGTTTACGTCCACCGCCGCTCACTTCCGAACGATTTTTTACTTTATGAGTTCCTTGACGTAAAGAAGCTCGCTGCATAACGATTGCTTCAAATAATACGTGTTGGTTAGGCTCAATACCAAACACTGATTCATTTAGTTCAATTTCACCAACTTGGGAACCGTTTTGGTTAAATAATGCTACTTTTGGCATTCCTTTTTCCTCCTTTCTTTTGAAGTCAATTATGCTTTAATCGCACTTTTAATTTTCACTAAAGCTTTTTTAGCTCCTGGTACATTGCCTTTGATCAGCAATAGATTGCGTTCTGCATCTACTTTTACGATCTCAAGGTTTTGAACAGTTACTTGCTCTCCGCCCATACGTCCTGGTAATGCTTTACCTTTGAATACACGGTTTGGAGCAACAGGTCCCATTGAACCAGGGCGACGATGATAACGAGAACCGTGTGCCATTGGGCCGCGAGATTGTCCGTGGCGCTTGATTGTGCCTTGGAAACCTTTACCCTTTGAAATTCCTGTTACATCTACTACATCGCCGGCTGCGAAAATATTAACTTTGACTTCTTGACCAACCTCATAACCTGCTAAGTCAACTCCGCGGAATTCGCGAACGAAGCGCTTAGGAGTAGTATTTGCCTTGCCAGCATGCCCTTTTTCAGGTTTGTTTGCCAACTTTTCACGTTTATCTTCAAAACCAACTTGAATAGCTTCGTAACCATCGCTTTCAACTGATTTCTTCTGAAGAACAACGTTTCCAGCAGCCTCAATTACTGTTACCGGGATTAGATCGCCGTTTTCTGCAAATACTTGAGTCATACCGATTTTTCTTCCTAAGATTCCTTTGGTCATGTAAGTCACACCTCCTAATTTTCTGCTTATTTATTTGCATTAAAGTTTTATTTCGATATCAACACCAGATGGTAAGTCTAAACGCATTAATGAATCAACTGTTTGTGGAGTTGGATTAATGATGTCGATTAGACGCTTATGTGTCCGCATTTCAAATTGCTCACGAGAATCTTTGTACTTATGCACTGCCCGAAGGATCGTATAAACAGATTTTTCAGTTGGAAGCGGAATCGGACCAGATACGGCAGCACCTGAACGTTTTGCTGTCTCAACGATTTTTTCTGCTGATTGATCAAGAATTCTGTGATCATAAGCTTTTAAACGGATACGAATTTTTTGTTTTGCCATTATTTTCCCTCCTTTTTCGCCTATTTTCGAAATAGACATTCTCCGCGGAAATTTTTCCTGCACACGCGCCATGGCAAAGCGGCCGGGTGTGTCAGCAACCTCCCGCATCATCGCAGTCAAAGACCAACATTGTCTATTATACATAAATCGCAATGCAAACGCAAGGTTTTCTTAAAACCATCTTGGGCTGCAAACGCGCTTATTTATTATAACTAGTACATATATTTTTTTCAAGTAGTGTTTAAATGTTCAGCTTTTAACTTATGCGTCTTTCTTCTATTCTTATTCGTTTCATTTCGTAGACTCTCGGAATAAATAAGCCATTCGCCAAGTGAATTGCAAATTTTGAAGCATTTGACTCGGCGAATTCCGAGAGTCTATTTTCTAATAAGGAGTAAAGAAAAAAGCAGTTCTCACCTAAATGGCTAAATCTGCTTCTAGTCTGCCTGATCGGCTGATTTATTTGAGCCTTACCTTTTCGCTTTTTTCTATTTGAACAACCTTACCATCTTGTACAACAAGGGTAATCGAACCATAGCTTAAAGTAGCTAACAATTGTTTAAGATGTGAGAATACTTCCTCAATCTTATCTTGATTTTCCACTTTACCCCCTCCAATACTATAAAAATCCGCTAATTAGCAAGAGTTTGTGATTTCAAACGTTATTTTTATTGGCATCTGTAGAAAATTCTACTGACTTATCCTTCGTTAGTAACAAACATTGATACTCTTTTTAATACCGAGTTTTTTTATCGGTTTAATTTAGATTAACAAGAAAACGAAATGATGTCAATAAAATTTTCAGATTTTTAAAAGGGGAGTAATTTTTTATAGCAAAAAGCAGGCGGATCGTCATCCGCCTGCTTTTTAAATGATTCAATTACTCAGTGATTTGTGAAACAGATCCTGCGCCTACAGTACGGCCGCCTTCACGAATAGAGAACTTAGTTCCTTCTTCGATCGCAACAGGAGCGATTAGTTCAACAGTCATTTCGATGTTGTCGCCAGGCATAACCATTTCAACGCCTTCTGGAAGATGCACGATACCAGTGATATCAGAAGTACGGAAATAGAATTGTGGACGATAGTTTGAGAAGAATGGAGTATGACGTCCACCTTCTTCTTTAGATAAAACGTAAACTTGTGCTTTGAATTTTGTGTGTGGAGTGATTGACTTTGGTTTAGCCAATACTTGACCACGTTCGATTTCTTCACGTGCTACACCACGAAGAAGGGCACCAATGTTGTCACCAGCTTCTGCATAGTCAAGAAGCTTACGGAACATTTCTACACCTGTTACAGTAGTAGATTTTGGCTCTTCAGTGAAACCAACGATTTCAACAACATCACCAACACGAACTTGTCCGCGCTCTACACGGCCTGTAGCAACTGTTCCACGGCCAGTGATTGAGAATACGTCCTCAACAGGCATCATGAATGGCTTATCAGTGTCACGTTGTGGAGTTGGGATATAGCTGTCAACAGCATCCATTAATTCAATAATTTTTTCTTCCCAAGCAGCATCGCCTTCAAGAGCTTTAAGAGCTGAACCTTTGATTACTGGAGTATCGTCACCAGGGAATTCATATTCAGTTAGAAGGTCACGAATTTCCATTTCTACTAGTTCTAATAGTTCTTCGTCATCAACCATGTCACATTTGTTCATGAATACTACAAGGTAAGGAACACCTACTTGACGAGAAAGAAGGATGTGCTCACGAGTTTGTGGCATTGGACCATCCGTTGCAGATACAACTAGGATCCCGCCGTCCATTTGAGCAGCACCAGTGATCATGTTTTTAACGTAGTCAGCGTGCCCTGGGCAGTCTACGTGTGCATAGTGACGGTTATCCGTTTCGTATTCAACGTGTGCAGTTGAGATTGTGATACCGCGCTCTCTTTCTTCTGGAGCACCGTCGATTTGATCGTATGCACGAGCTTCTGCTTTACCTTGTTTTGCAAGTACAGAAGTGATTGCAGCTGTTAAAGTTGTTTTACCGTGGTCAACGTGACCGATTGTACCAATGTTAACGTGTGGCTTCGAACGATCGAATTTAGCTTTTGCCATTAGGAAAATCCTCCTTTAAATTTGAAAGTTTAAGTATACTTAATTCGGAAACTGTAAATGGTTGTCCCAGCTTTACAGTTTCCATTCTTACATAAGTAGTTATACTTTATACAAAGGTGAAAATCAATTATTCACCTTTATTTTTTTTGATGATTTCTTCAGAAATTGATTTTGGTACTTCTTCATAGTGGTCAAAGTGCATCGAGAATACTCCGCGGCCTTGTGTGCTAGAACGAAGTGCAGTTGCATAACCAAACATTTCTGAAAGTGGAACCATCGCACGGACAACTTGCGCATTACCGCGTGCTTCCATACCTTCAACACGGCCACGTCGAGAAGTGATTTGCCCCATGATATCACCTAGATATTCTTCTGGGATGACAACTTCTACCCGCATGACAGGTTCAAGGATAACTGGGTTACACTTGGATGCAGCCGCTCTTAATGCCATCGAAGCCGCAATCTTAAATGCCATTTCAGAAGAGTCAACATCATGGTAAGAACCGTCAAACAATTTTGCTTTGATATCTACCAATGGATAACCCGCAAGAACTCCTCTATCCAAAGCATCTCTCAAACCAGCTTCAACTGCAGGGATGTATTCACGAGGAACAACACCACCGACAATTGCATTTTCAAACTCGAATCCTTTACCTTCTTCATTTGGCGAGAATTCGATCCATACATCACCATACTGACCGCGTCCGCCAGATTGGCGGGCAAACTTACCTTGAACCTGCGCAGAAGAGCGGAAAGTTTCACGATAAGCAACTTGAGGAGCACCGACATTGGCTTCAACCTTAAATTCACGGCGCATACGGTCAACGATGATATCAAGATGAAGCTCACCCATACCAGCGATAATCGTTTGTCCAGTTTCCTGATCTGTATGTGCGCGGAATGTCGGATCTTCTTCTTGAAGCTTTTGCAGAGCAGTTGTCATCTTGTCTTGGTCAGCCTTTGATTTCGGTTCAACAGAAAGTTGAATAACCGGCTCAGGGAACTGCATTGACTCTAGGATAACAAGATTTTTGTCATCGCATAAAGTATCACCGGTTGTCGTGTCTTTCAAACCTACTGCCGCCGCAATGTCACCGGCATATACTTTTGAAATTTCTTGACGGTGATTTGCGTGCATTTGGAGAATACGTCCAATCCGTTCACGCTTGCCTTTTGTTGAGTTTTGAACATAGGAACCGGACTCTAATGTACCTGAGTATACACGGAAGAATGTCAATTTACCAACATAAGGATCAGTCATAACTTTAAATGCCAAAGCAGAAAATGGCTCGTCATCGCTAGAATGACGTTCAATAATATTCTCTTCATCATCAATGGCATGACCTTTAATTGAAGGAACATCCAATGGAGAAGGAAGATAATCAATAACAGCATCCAACATCAGCTGAACACCTTTGTTTTTAAATGCTGATCCGCAAATAACAGGATAGAACTCAACATTAACAGTACCTTTACGAATTGCTGCCTTTAGCTCTTCAGCAGAGATTTCTTCTCCGCCAAGGTATTTTTCCATTAATTCCTCATCAAGTTCTGCTACTGCTTCTACCAATTTCTCATGGTATTCTTCAGCTTGAGCTTTATACTCTTCTGGAATTTCCCGAACTTCTATGTCCGTTCCAAGATCATTCGCGTAAAAATGAGCTTTCATTTCAACAAGGTCAATGATCGCTTCAAACTGATCTTCAGCACCAATTGGCAACTGGATCGGATGAGCATTCGCTTGTAGACGCTCATGGAGAGTCTTCACTGAATATAAGAAGTCAGCACCAATTTTGTCCATCTTGTTGACAAATACAACACGAGGCACGCCATAAGTTGTAGCTTGACGCCAAACCGTTTCAGTTTGCGGCTCAACACCGGATTGCGCATCAAGTACAGCAACGGCACCGTCAAGTACACGAAGAGAACGTTCAACTTCTACAGTGAAGTCCACGTGTCCTGGGGTGTCAATGATGTTAACGCGGTGCCCTTTCCACGCAGCAGTTGTTGCTGCTGATGTAATTGTAATTCCGCGTTCTTGTTCTTGCTCCATCCAGTCCATCTGAGATGCGCCTTCATGTGTTTCACCGATCTTGTGGATACGGCCGGTGTAGTAAAGAACGCGCTCAGTGGTAGTCGTTTTACCGGCATCAATGTGAGCCATGATTCCGATATTACGAGTGTTTTCTAAGGAGAACTCTCTTGCCATTTGGTCTTTCTCCTTTCTATAGGGAGTAATATTTTTGTTTTTAAAACAATTTTACCAACGATAGTGAGCAAATGCTTTATTTGCTTCAGCCATTTTGTGTGTATCTTCACGTTTCTTAACAGATGCACCAGTGTTGTTTGCTGCATCAAGGATTTCATTCGCTAAACGCTCTTCCATCGTTTTTTCACCGCGAAGACGAGCGTAGTTTACTAACCAGCGAAGTCCAAGAGTCGTACGGCGGTCAGGGCGCACCTCAACGGGTACTTGGTAGTTTGCACCACCTACACGGCGTGCTCTAACTTCAAGCACAGGCATGATGTTTTTCATCGCTGCATCGAAAACTTCCATTGGCTCTTTGCCAGTGCGTTCGCGAATCGTATTAAACGCAGAGTAAAGAATTTCTTGTGCTTTACCTCTTTTACCGTCGATCATCATTTTGTTGATTAGACGAGTAACTAATTTGGAATTGTAAAGCGGATCAGGTAACACGTCTCTTTTTGCTACAGGACCTTTACGTGGCATTTTATTTCCTCCTTTCAAAAAGGCTTTTATTTGTCGTTAGATTATTTTTTTGCTGCTTTTGGACGCTTTGTTCCATATTTAGAGCGGCCTTGCATACGGTTATTAACACCCGCCGTATCAAGAGCACCGCGTACGATATGGTAACGTACCCCTGGTAAGTCCTTTACACGTCCTCCGCGAATAAGAACAACGCTGTGCTCTTGAAGGTTATGGCCAATACCAGGAATGTATGCTGTTACCTCAATACCATTTGTCAAACGTACACGAGCATATTTACGCAACGCTGAGTTTGGTTTCTTTGGAGTCATTGTACCAACACGAGTACATACTCCGCGTTTTTGAGGTGAAGATACATTTGTTTGAGATTTCTTGAAGCTGTTGTAACCTTTATTAAGTGCTGGTGATTTTGATTTTTCCTCTTTCGATTGACGAGGTTTGCGCACTAATTGGTTAATAGTAGGCATGTTTTTTCCTCCCTTCACTTTTTGTAAGCCCACACATCCAGGTGGTTCATTTTTTTGCAAAAACAAAGTTTTTGCAGATTGAACTATCTACAAAAACAGTTTTTAACGAATAATAGCAACAACCGCAGCACCTACTTCTATTCCGCATGCTCTCCCTAATTTTTTCATAGAATCGACATACAGAATAGGGATCGACAATTCTTGAGCCTGATGAATCATCTTTGTTGTAACTTTCGGATCTGCATCCGCTGCTACAACAAGCTCTTGAACTTTCCCATCCTTCAATGCTCTTACTGTTTGTTTTGTTCCTATAATAACCTTGTTAGCCTGTAATACTTTTTCATAAGACATTTAACATATCCTCCAAAGTATCAGGTGAATAGGAGCACCTTTGATATATTATCATTTTCATCTATTGATGTCAATAAATCTTTTAACAAACTTAAAATGAAATGAAATGATATTCTTTAAAATGCGGCGCTTGCTATCGTCAGCAAGCACCGCAGCTTAATTAATCAATCATTACGGTTTCTTCGGAAGTTGTATCTCTTAATACAGGCTCTGCCTTACGGTAGCGCTGCATACCTGTTCCAGCTGGCACAAGTTTTCCGATGATAACATTTTCTTTTAAACCAAGAAGTTCGTCACGTTTTCCTTTGATCGCTGCATCGGTTAGAACGCGAGTAGTTTCTTGGAAGGATGCCGCAGACAAGAAGGAATCCGTTTCAAGGGATGCTTTCGTAATACCGAGCAATACAGGACGTCCTGTTGCCGGCATCTTGCCTTCAAGCAAAGCTTTTTCGTTTGCATCGGTGAACTGATGGATATCCAGTAATGTTCCCGGAAGAACATCTGTTTCACCAGCATCAATTACACGCACTTTGCGAAGCATTTGCCTTACCATTACTTCGATATGTTTATCGCCAATTTCTACCCCTTGCATCCGATAAACTTTTTGCACTTCACGAAGCAAGTATTCTTGAACAGCATTAACATCCTTGACTTTAATAAGTTCTTTCGGATCAATCGATCCTTCTGTTAACTCCTGTCCGCGCTCTACTTGATCATTGATCGCAACTTTCAAGCGTGAAGTGTACGGAGCATTATAAGTCCTTGTTTCTACCTCACCTTGTATCACGATTTCATGTTGACGGTCACGGCCTTCGTTGATACCAACCACAACACCATCAATTTCGGAAATAACAGCTTGACCTTTAGGATTACGCGCTTCGAAAATTTCCTGAATACGCGGCAGACCTTGAGTAATATCGTCTCCTGCAACACCGCCTGTATGGAAAGTACGCATCGTTAACTGTGTACCTGGCTCACCAATCGATTGAGCAGCGATAATTCCGACTGCCTCACCCACTTCAACTTCTTGGCCTGTTGCCAAGTTGCGGCCGTAACACTTTTTACATACACCATGACGGGTATTACATGTAAATGCTGAACGAATGTTTACTTCTTCAATACCGGCATTTACAATGACTTCAGCCAAATCTTCAGTAATAAGCCCATTCTCAGGTACAATGACTTCATTTGTTTCTGGATGTTTAATTGTTCTGCGGGCATAGCGGCCAATTAAGCGCTCTTCCAATGATTCAATAATCTCGGTACCATCTTTCAGCGCTCTAATTAACAAGCCGCGATCCGTTCCACAGTCATCTTCACGCACAATGACATCTTGGGCAACATCTACAAGACGGCGAGTCAAATAACCAGAGTCAGCCGTTTTCAGAGCTGTATCGGCAAGACCTTTACGAGCTCCATGTGTAGAGATAAAGTACTCTAATACCGTTAAACCTTCACGGAAACTGGACTTGATCGGCAATTCAATAATCCGTCCAGCCGGGTTGGCCATCAAACCGCGCATACCAGCAAGCTGGGTAAAGTTTGAGGCGTTACCACGGGCCCCCGAATCACTCATCATGAAGATTGGGTTTGTTTTATTTAAGGAACTCATCAATTTCCCTTGAATCGTATCCTTTGCTTGGCTCCAAATCGAGATAACACGATCGTAACGTTCATCTTCGGTAATTAAACCGCGTCTGAATTGTTTCATTACATTATCTACTTTGTGTTGGGCTTCCTTCAGTATTTCTTGTTTTTCGCCAAGAACAACGATGTCGGCTACGCCTACAGTGATACCGGCTTTAGTGGAATATTGGAATCCAAGGTCTTTCATCCGGTCAAGCATTTTTGATGTTTCGGTAATCTTAAATCGTTTAAATACCTCAGCAATGATATTCCCAAGAATTTTCTTTTTAAATGGATCAACGAGCGGCATTGACTTAATGCGAGCCACTACGTCTTCCCCTTTATTAACAAAGTATTTTTCAGGGGTTTTTACTTCTAAGTTATCCCTTGTTGGCTCATTGATATAAGGGAATGATTTTGGCAAAATCTCATTGAAAATCAATTTACCTATTGTCGTAATCAGCAATTGATTATTTTGTTCTTCAGTAAAGGTTTCGTTCTTTAAAGATCCAGCATGAACTGCAATGCGGGTATGGAAGTGCGCATAGCCGTTTTGATAAGCAAGCAGCGCTTCATTGATATCTTTAAAGATCATCCCTTCACCAACGGCGCCTTCTCTTTCCAAAGTAAGGTAGTAGTTACCTAAAACCATGTCCTGTGAAGGTGTAACAACCGGCTTGCCGTCTTTTGGATTCAAAATGTTTTGAGCCGCAAGCATTAGTAAGCGGGCTTCTGCTTGAGCTTCTGCTGAAAGCGGAACGTGCACCGCCATTTGGTCACCGTCAAAGTCCGCATTGTACGCGGTACATACTAGCGGGTGAAGGCGGATCGCACGGCCTTCGACAATTGTCGGCTCAAATGCTTGAATTCCTAATCTATGCAGAGTTGGGGCACGGTTTAAGAGAACTGGATGTTCCTTAATAACATCTTCAAGCACATCCCAGACCTCAGGAGATAACCGTTCAATTTTTCGCTTAGCCGATTTAATGTTATGAGCTAATCCTTTTTCAACAAGTTCTTTCATAACAAATGGCTTGAAAAGTTCGATTGCCATTTCTTTCGGAAGTCCGCATTGATACATTTTTAAATTTGGGCCAACAACGATAACAGAACGGCCGGAATAGTCAACACGTTTTCCAAGCAAGTTTTGGCGGAATCGCCCTTGCTTCCCTTTTAGCATATGAGAAAGTGATTTCAACGGACGGTTTCCTGGTCCTGTAACAGGACGCCCGCGACGGCCATTATCGATTAAGGCATCTACTGCTTCTTGCAGCATCCTCTTTTCATTTTGGACAATAATGCTCGGTGCCCCTAAATCCAATAAGCGCTTCAAGCGGTTGTTCCGGTTGATTACCCGACGATAAAGGTCGTTTAAATCAGATGTCGCGAATCTTCCGCCATCCAATTGAACCATCGGACGAAGTTCAGGAGGAATGACCGGAAGCACATCCAGGATCATCCATGAAGGTTCATTTCCTGAATTACGGAATGCTTCAATGACTTCCAAGCGTTTAATCGCACGCGTGCGGCGCTGGCCTTGAGCTGTTTTTAATTCTTCCTTCAGCATATCGGCTTCTTTGTTCAAATCAATATCTGAAAGAAGTTTCTTAATTGCTTCAGCACCCATCGATGCATGAAACTTATTGCCGTATTTATCGCGGTATGCGCGATATTCTTTTTCCGATAAAAGCTGTTTCTTTTCAAGAGCCGTATCACCGGACTCCGTTACTACGTACGAAGCAAAATAGATTACTTCCTCCAAGGCACGGGGGGACATATCTAAAACGAGTCCCATCCTGCTTGGAATTCCTTTGAAGTACCATATATGCGATACAGGAGCAGCCAACTCGATATGGCCCATGCGCTCACGGCGTACTTTCGCGCGGGTTACTTCAACACCGCATCGGTCACAGACAACGCCTTTATAACGGACGCGTTTGTATTTTCCGCAATGACATTCCCAGTCTTTTGTCGGACCAAAAATTCTTTCGCAGAACAAACCATCTTTTTCGGGCTTCAATGTACGATAATTAATTGTTTCCGGTTTTTTCACTTCCCCGAAAGACCAGGAACGGATTTTATCGGGTGAAGCAAGACCTATTTTCATATACTCAAAATTATTAACGTCCAGCAAGGGGCCTACCTCCCTTTTGATCTCAGGTTTTACCCTTATTGCGCACAACATAAAATTTCAATCAGCGGGGTTTTTCAACCCCACCGATCGTTAAAACTTACTCCTTTGAACCTACCTTTTCGGACTCAAGATCTTGCGGCTCTGAGACTATGCTTAATGTGTCAACTTGCTGCAAGTCTTCCTCATCTTCCAGGTCTCGCATTTCAATTTCTTCTTCATCACCAGATAAGATTTTTACATCCATACCAAGGCTCTGAAGTTCTTTTATCAATACTTTAAATGATTCAGGAACACCTGGTTCCGGAACGTTTTCGCCTTTGACAATTGCTTCATATGTTTTTACACGGCCAACAACGTCATCAGATTTAACTGTAAGAATTTCTTGAAGAGTGTATGCAGCACCATAAGCTTCAAGTGCCCAAACCTCCATCTCACCAAAACGCTGTCCACCAAACTGGGCTTTACCGCCAAGTGGCTGCTGCGTAACAAGAGAGTAAGGTCCAGTTGAACGAGCATGAAGCTTGTCGTCAACCATGTGGGCTAACTTAATCATGTACATCACACCCACGGAGATGCGGTTATCAAACGGTTCTCCAGTTCGGCCATCGTAAAGTACTGTTTTGGCATCGCGCGCCATACCAGCTTCTTCAATTGTTGCCCACACATCTTCCTCGCGGGCACCGTCAAATACAGGGGTTGCAACGTGGATGCCCAACGCTCTAGCGGCCATACCAAGATGAAGCTCAAGCACCTGGCCGATGTTCATACGCGATGGCACACCAAGCGGATTTAACATGATATCAACCGGCGTTCCGTCTGGAAGGAACGGCATATCCTCTTCAGGAAGGATCCGAGAGATTACCCCTTTATTACCATGGCGTCCAGCCATCTTGTCACCTTGATGAATTTTCCGTTTTTGAACAATATAAACACGAACCAGCTGATTTACTCCAGGTGGAAGCTCATCGCCATCTTCACGGTTAAAGACTTTTACATCATGGACAATCCCGCCGCCACCGTGTGGAACACGAAGCGAAGTATCCCGAACTTCTCTCGCTTTTTCACCAAAGATCGCATGAAGGAGGCGCTCTTCTGCTGTCAGTTCCGTTACCCCTTTAGGCGTAACTTTGCCGACGAGGAGATCTCCATCTTTTACTTCCGCACCTGTACGGATAATACCGCGCTCATCCAGGTTTCTTAGTGCATCTTCACCCACATTCGGGATATCGCGGGTAATTTCTTCAGGTCCAAGCTTCGTATCGCGGGACTCTGACTCATACTCTTCGATATGAATCGAAGTGTATACATCATCTTTAACAAGCCGTTCGCTCATGATGATGGCATCCTCGTAGTTATAACCATTCCATGTCATAAAGGCTACAAGCACATTCCGTCCTAAAGCCAGTTCCCCTTTTTCCATTGAAGGGCCATCGCCTAAAACTTCACCCTTTACAACCCGATCGCCAACTTTGACAATTGGGCGCTGATTATAACATGTTCCTTGGTTGGAACGAACAAATTTTAACATTTTATATTTGTCTAGATCGCCCTTAACTTCTTGACCATCCACTTCCGTAATGCGGCGAACCCAAACTTCACGGGCCTCTACATGCTCAACAATACCTGGATGTTTACAGATAACAGCTGCTCCAGAGTCTTTAGCTGATACGTACTCCATACCTGTACCAACTCTTGGCGCTTCTGGTTCCATTAGCGGAACAGCTTGACGCTGCATGTTCGCCCCCATCAAAGCGCGGTTTGAGTCATCGTTCTCAAGGAACGGAATACAGGCTGTTGCGGCAGAAACTACCTGTTTCGGCGATACATCCATGTAATCGATCCGTTCGCGCTTAACAACAGTGTTTTCACCCCGGAAACGCGCAACGACTTCTTCATCAAGGAAGGAGCCATCTTCACCAAGACGCGAATTTGCCTGAGCAACTACATAGTTATCTTCCTCATCTGCTGTTAAGTAATCGATTCGGTCTGTTACTTTACCGGTATCAGGATCGACGCGGCGGTATGGTGTTTCGATAAAACCAAAACGGTTTACCTTCGCAAATGACGATAAAGAGTTAATCAGTCCGATGTTCGGTCCCTCAGGAGTTTCAATCGGACACATCCGACCATAGTGGGAATAGTGAACGTCACGCACTTCCATGCCGGCTCGTTCACGCGTCAATCCCCCAGGTCCTAGGGCTGACAAACGGCGCTTGTGCGTCAATTCAGCAAGCGGGTTTGTTTGATCCATAAACTGTGACAGCTGGGAACTTCCAAAGAACTCTTTAATCGATGCAATCACAGGACGGATATTGATCAATTGCTGTGGTGTAATTGTTGCCGTGTCTTGAATGGACATCCTTTCACGAACAACACGTTCCATCCGGGATAAACCAATCCGGAATTGGTTTTGCAGCAATTCGCCAACTGAACGCAACCGACGATTTCCTAAGTGGTCGATATCATCGGTGTCCCCAACACCATGCAGCAAATCAAAGAAATAGCTAATCGATGCAATGATATCAGCAGGGCTAATATTTTTTACCTGCTCAGTTACGTATGCATTGCCAATCACATTGATTACTTTTTCGTTTTCATCACCCGGCGCATAAATTTTAATGTTTTGCAGCAGAATTTCTTCTTCCACTACGCCACCTGCAGGATGATAGGTCTCAAAATTAATATTCTTTTCAAGAGCAGGCAAAATTCGATCTAGATTGCGACGATCCAGAATCGTTCCCTTTTCCGCAATAATTTCACCTGTTTCCGGATCAACAAGCGTTTCAGCTAAACGTTGATTGAATAGACGATTTTTTATATGAAGCTTTTTATTGATCTTGTAGCGGCCTACATTCGCTAAATCATATCGCTTAGGGTCGAAAAATCTGGAAACCAATAAACTCTTTGCGTTTTCAACCGTAGGCGGCTCGCCTGGACGGAGACGCTCGTATATTTCCAGCAGTGCTTTTTCTACACTCTCCGTGTTATCTTTTTCAAGCGTATTGCGAAGATATTCATTGTCTCCAATCAATTCAATAATTTCTTGGTCAGAGCCAAATCCTAGAGCACGCAAAAGAACCGTAACGGGCAGTTTCCGAGTACGATCGATTCTGACATAAACAACGTCTTTGGCGTCTGTTTCATATTCAAGCCAAGCGCCGCGGTTCGGAATCACAGTTGCTGTAAATCCTCGTTTACCATTTTTATCAACTTTTCCACTAAAATAAACGCTTGGTGAGCGTACAAGCTGCGAAACAATTACCCGTTCAGCACCATTGATGACAAACGTACCTGTTTCAGTCATAAGCGGAAAATCGCCCATGAACACATCTTGGTCCTTTACTTCACCCGTTTCTTTGTTCACAAGACGCACTTTTACACGTAATGGTGCAGAATATGTAACGTCTCTTTCTTTCGATTCCTCAACTGAATACTTTGGATCGCCAAGGCTGTAATCAATAAATTCTAGAGATAGGTTACCAGTAAAGTCTTCAATTGGTGAAATATCCTGGAACATTTCACGCAAACCCTCATCAAGAAACCATTGATAGGAAGAGGTTTGGATTTCAATTAGATTTGGTAATTCTAAAACTTCACTGATTCGCGCGTAACTCCTCCGCTCTCGGTGTCGTCCATACTGAACTAGTTGACCTGTCAACTGATTCACCCCTCAAATCAAGCGTTATATTTAAATCTATTGCATCTCATAAGCGGAGGAAATCCCCCCTTCTCATAAGACAAAAAGAAAAAGGGTTTTTTTACTCAAAAACCACAATTTCACATTTTCGACTATTATTTTGTCATCTTTTCCGTTCTATTCCTTTTTTATACCTCATATGGTAATTTTTTAGGAATAATTCGGAAATTAATATCTTGGCATTTTATAATATTAACACAGAGGTATCCTTGGGTCAAATCATTTTTTCGCTTTAAGAATAAAATATCCTTTTTCCTTGGTAACAATTGCTGTTTCAAGGAACAACTCTTCCAATTTTTTTAACGCGGATGGCGCTCCTTGTTTTTTTTGAATGACAACCCACAGCTCGCCATCAGCAGCAAGATGCTGAAAACTTTGCTCAAAAATGTCATGGACAATTTTTTTCCCAGCCCGAATCGGAGGGTTTGTTAAAATTGCTGCAAAGTTTTTTTCTGTTACATTGGATAAACGATCACTTTCATATATATTGATATTTTCAATTTGGTTGATTTCCGCATTTTCCTCGGCTAATTGAATGGCACGCTGATTCACATCTACCATATGAACCAATCGATCTGGAGAGGTTTTCGCAATTGAAAGGCCAATCGGGCCATAACCACACCCCACATCCAAGAGCGGTCCTTCCACTTCCGGCACTTCAAACGTCTCAATTAGCAGCCGGGAACCAAAATCCACTTCTTTTTTCGAAAATACGCCGTTATCCGTTTTAAAGCGAAAAAGCTGATCTTTTAAAGTGTAATCCCAATACTTTGGATCACTTTCAACCTTTTGGGTACGAGAATAATAGTGCTCTGACACAATCCGCCTCCTGCAGAGAATAATGAAGAATAACGAGGGATTCATCTAGTGGTTCTGCCTTACTTTACTTTTGTATAGCCAAAAAAGCCCGCTTAAACAGCGAGCTTTTTTGGAAATTGATTACTTAACTTCAACGTTAGCTCCAACTTCTTCAAGTTTGCCTTTGATTTCTTCAGCTTCTTCTTTAGAAATACCTTCTTTAAGAGGTTTAGGAGTGTTGTCAACAAGATCTTTTGCTTCTTTAAGTCCAAGACCAGTGATTTCACGAACAACTTTGATAACTTTGATTTTTTGGTCGCCAGCGCCAGCAAGGATTACATCAAATTCTGTTTTTTCATCAGCAGCAGCTGCACCAGCTCCACCTACCATTGCAACAGGAGCAGCAGCAGTTACGCCGAACTCTTCTTCGATTGCTTTTACTAAGTCATTTAGTTCTAAAACAGTCATGTTTTTAACTGCTTCAATGATTTGTTCTTTTGTCATGATTAAATTTCCTCCTTAGTTTTGGTTCATTTATTGGTTAAACGGTTGAATTAGCTTACGCGCCTTGTTCTTCTTTTTGGTTTGCCACCGCTTTTGTTGCAAGAGCAAGATTGCGGATTGGAGCTTGAAGGACGCTGAGTAACATAGAAAGCAAGCCTTCGCGTGAAGGTAGTTCAGCAAGAGCTTTAATTTCTTCAACTGTGGCGATGTTCCCTTCAATTACACCCGCTTTAAGTTCAAGTGCTTCATTCTTTTTCGCAAAATCATTTAAGATTTTCGCCGGAGCGACCACATCTTCATTACTGAACGCAATAGCGTTCGGACCTGTTAATGCTTTGTTCAAACCTGAAAGTTCAGCAGCATCAGCCGCACGGCGAGCCATTGAGTTTTTGTAAACTTTGAAATCGATGCCTGCTTCGCGAAGTTGTTTACGAAGTTCAGTCACTTCACCAACCGTTAGTCCGCGATAGTCAACTACAATCGTTGATTTGCTGTTTTTTAGCTTTTCAGCAATTTCGTCTACGATTTGTTTCTTTTGTTCGATTACGCTGCTCATTTTTACACCTCCTGTAGATTGTCTACATTCATACCAAGCAAATAAAAACCTCCACATCAATTTTAGACATGGAGGCAGTATACAATAGCTGTCTAACATACAGCAATCTATCGTATTACCTCGGCAGGATATTAAGCATGAATGCCCCTGCTGTCTACGGTACAAATGTTATATTATTTCAAACAACAAAAAGTATTATATAAAAAAACTTTTTGTTTGTCAACAACGAATTATCTCGCAGCAACTGATGAAGGATCTACTTTGACGCCAGGTCCCATTGTTGAAGTAATCGTAACGTTCTTCATGTATGTGCCCTTCGCAGCAGATGGCTTCACTTTCAGCATTGTATCGAAAATCGTGTTGAAGTTTTCAATAAGTTTTTGATCTTCAAACGAAGCTTTACCAATTGGAACATGGATATTTCCAGCTTTGTCAACACGGTATTCAACTTTACCGGCTTTGATTTCATTGACAGCTCTTGCAACATCAAATGTTACAGTGCCTGTTTTAGGGTTTGGCATTAAGCCTTTAGGTCCTAATACTCGGCCAAGCTTACCAACTTCACCCATCATGTCAGGTGTTGCAACGATGACATCAAATTCAAACCAGCCTTGCTGAATTTTGTTGATGTACTCTGCGTCACCAACAAAGTCAGCGCCCGCTGCTTCCGCTTCTTTTACTTTCTCGCCCTTCGCAAATACTAATACGCGCTGAGTTTTGCCTGTTCCATTTGGAAGAACAACCGCGCCGCGGATTTGCTGATCCGCTTTCTTCGGATCTACTCCTAGACGAAAAGCTACCTCAACGGTTGCATCAAATTTTGTGAAATTGGTTTTTTTCACAAGGTCAATTGCTTCTGCAATTGGGTAAGCCTTTGTACGGTCAATCAGCTTTACAGCTTCTACATACTTCTTGCCTTTTTTAGCCATTATAAATTTTCCTCCTTGATTGTGGTTTTAGCGGAATAACCTCCCACGACAAAACAGAGAGCACCTGAATTCAGACACCCGAAGCTAGACAGAATAAAGGTTGCGAGTGAACAAGATCAGCTTCGCAACCTCCCAGTTACATCCTAACAGTTTTGCATGGATTAATCTTCGATAACGATTCCCATGCTGCGTGCAGTACCTTCAACCATGCGCATTGCCGCTTCGACGCTGGCTGCGTTAAGATCAGGCATCTTTTGTTCCGCAATCTCGCGTACTTTATCACGCTTTACTGTTGCTACTTTATTACGGTTAGGCTGGCCTGAACCAGACTGAATTCCGGCTGCTACTTTTAGAAGAACGGCAGCAGGAGGAGTTTTCGTAATAAATGTAAATGAACGGTCTTCAAAAACCGTAATTTCAACAGGAATAATTAATCCAGCTTGATCTGCTGTACGAGCGTTAAACTCTTTACAGAATCCCATGATATTAACCCCGGCTTGACCAAGAGCAGGTCCAACTGGCGGCGCTGGGTTTGCTTTACCAGCAGGGATTTGCAATTTAACAACCTTAATTACTTTTTTAGCCACGAGACACACCTCCTTAAAGTCCGTGATGTGGTAATAGGGATTCACCCTCCCACTCAAGGCTCATGTCTTTATATAAAATAAAGAACTTGACAAAATGTCTTGTCTCACTCCGAGACATACTGACCTATGAAATATTAACATTTTTTGTGATTGATTTCAAGTTATTTTGCCATATCAGATTATTTTTCTTTGTAATAGACCACTGTCCAGTTCCAACGGGCGTTTCCGCTTTTCTTTTATCTTTTATAATTTATCAATCTGTGTGAAATCTAGTTCAACCGGAGTATCTCGTCCAAACATGTTCACAAGGACTTTTAACTTTGCCTTATCTTTATCCATTTCTTCAATTATCCCTGTAAAGTTCGCAAATGGACCTGTTGTCACTTTAACTGTCTCTCCAGGTTCATAGTCAACATCCACCCGTTTCTCCTCAACACCCATGCGCTTCAAAATCACGCCTACTTCTTCAGGAAGCAGCGGAGTTGGTTTTGAACCGGATCCCGCAGAACCAACAAATCCGGTAACACCTGGAGTATTCCGAACGACATACCACGAATCATCGGTCATCACAAGTTCCACCAAGACGTAACCTGGGAAAACTTTGCGCTTCACGACTTTTTTCTTTCCGTTTTTTATATCGGTTTCTTCTTCCTCAGGAACAATCACCCGAAAAATTTTATCCGCCATTCCCATTGATTCCACGCGCTTCTCCAGATTGGCTTTTACTTTGTTTTCGTAACCGGAGTACGTGTGCACAACATACCAATTTTTTTCCATTCAAGAGGACTTATCGTCCGTCCCTCCCTAAGTTTTGATCATTTTCTTCTTCCATTTACTCGTTTTTGACCAAATGAAAAAACCCGTTATCCGGGCTTTACATAAAATTTCCTGTATTGTCTACCATTATACCATAAAGTACCGATTGTTATTCAAGAATTAAACGAATCAATTTTGAAATCCCTAAATCCAAAACAGCAAAGAATAGTGAAAAGAATACGACAGTTGTTAACACTGTAATGGTATAACGAGTCATTTCACCGCGTTTTGGCCAGCTGACCTTCCTCATTTCACGGGCAATGTCGCTAAAAAACTTCGTAATGCGCTGCATTCTGTAACCTCCAACTATCGGAATAGCAAACTGTATTGTATTTAAATTTATTTCGTCTGGCGGTGAGTCGTTTGCATGCCACACGCCTTACAAAATTTCTTTAATTCTAATCGTTCTGTTTGTGACTTTTTCCTAGTTGTTGTATAATTCCTTGAACCGCACTTTTCACAAGCTAAGATTATTTTTGTGCTCATTTTTTCACACCTGCTGCTATTCATCCTTAATGTCCTTAAAAATGTACCATGGCACCTAATTAATGTCAATGATTACTACGAGAGTCTTCATATAAATGACAAACTTAAAGCAATCGTGCAATTAGCACAGGGCTGCCGCACTAGTTGCGCCACTGGGCTTTTCCACTTTGAATCCATCAGTTTTTTAATGAGAAAACTCCCGGGTTTCGAGATATCTTTCGAGTTTACGTTTGACGCGCTGCAGGGCATTGTCAATCGATTTAACATGACGATTTAATTCCTCAGAAATCTCCTGATACGATTGTCCATCCAAATAAAGCGTTAACACTTTCCGTTCCAAGTCGCTCAATAATTCAGTCATCTTTACTTCAATATGGTCAAATTCCTCTTGATTGATAATTAATTCTTCAGGATCGAGAACCTTTGCACCGGACAGGATATCCATCAATGTCCGGTCAGACTCTTCATCGTAAATTGGTTTGTCCAAAGAAACGTAGGAGTTTAAAGGGATATGCTTTTGCCTTGTAGCTGTTTTAATCGCGGTGATAATTTGCCTGGTAATGCACAGCTCTGCGAAAGCCTTAAAGGAAGTGAGCTTGTCCTCCCGAAAATCACGAATCGCCTTATACAGACCAATCATACCTTCTTGCACAATATCTTCTTTGTCGGCTCCAATTAAAAAATAAGATCTAGCCTTTGCACGCACAAAATTCCGATATTTATGAATTAAGTAGTCCAATGCTTCACTTTCACCTTTATGAACAAACTCAACAATTTCCTCATCCTCAAGCGCTGCATAGTGCTCATTGAAGGTGATTCCGAAGTCTGTACTCACTAGGTTCCCTCCCTTACCGAACAGCATAGTTAGAAATATTATACAGTAGGAAATTTTTAAACGTCAACGCTTACTTTTTACCTCTGCGCCATTTTTCGAAAATTTCTGCCACTTCTTGGCTAATTGATATTTTGGAAATCGGTTTTTCTTCCTGAATATTTTTCACCTTTTTTTCAATTCCCTTTTCAATCGCCTTCATTTCATTTAATAGTTCACGAGCTGATATCCTCAACGCCCCTTGTCCAAAAATAGCCCATTGTTCGGCTAAATCGGATGTGGCCACATGAATTTGTGTTTTTCGGTTATTTAGACTGATTGCCATTTTTTCAATTCGCTCGTCAGCTGTTTCATTTTTTCCAGTGAAAATCACTTCTACTTTATGGTTTTTATACTTTTTTGCCGTTCCTTCCACATAATAAGCATCAAAAACAACAATCACCCGATAACCTGAATACGCTTGATACTCCGCCATTTTTTCAACCAGCTTGTCACGTGCTGCTGCTAGATCCTTATCTTTTAACTTCTTCAATTCAGGCCAGGCGCCAATAATGTTATAACCGTCAACAAGAAGAATATCCATTTTGCTCACTCAATCGGATGCCGCTTCCGATAGACCTCATACATCAGTAAGGCTGCGGCAACAGAAGCGTTTAAAGAAGTAACCTTTCCCGCCATTGGCAGCTTTATCAGGAAATCGCATTTATCACGAATCAGCCGGCCCATGCCTTTCCCTTCACTCCCAATCACAAGACCAAGCGGAAGTTTGCCATCAATGCGGCGATAGTCTTCCTCCCCTTTTGCGTCTGTGCCGGCAATCCAGATCCCGCGCTCTTTTAATTCATCAATTGTTCTGGCCATGTTTGTAACGCGCACAACAGGAATGTATTCGATGGCACCAGTGGAGGCTTTTGCAACCGTTGCTGTCAGTCCGACAGCTCTTCGCTTTGGAATGATTATGCCGTGCGCCCCAACCGCATCTGCTGTTCTCATAATAGACCCCAAATTATGAGGATCTTCAATCTCGTCGAGCAGCAAAAAGAATGGCGGTTCATTTTTCTTTTCAGCTGCGCTAAATAAGTCATCGAGCTCCGCGTATTGATAGGCAGCTACATATGCAAGCACCCCTTGATGGTTGCCATCGGTAATCTGATCCAGTTTCTTTTTGGGAACAAACTGTACAAGTACATTCGCTTCTTTTGCCAATTGGGTGATTTGCTGCATTTGTCCGCGCTGTGACCCTTCTGCAACAAGGATTTTGTTAATATCTCGCTCGGATTTAAGGGCTTCGATAACCGGATTTTTCCCAATGATGTATTCCTGATCCTGACTCATCCATGTAGTCCTCCCTTTGTGTCATCGACGTATGAAAAAGCTTTTTGAATCAGCTCTTCCAGTCGCTTATCTTCTCCTTCTAAATACAAATATCCGATTAATGCTTCAAATGCCGTGCTGTAACGATAGGTTTGAACATCCGTGTTTTTTGGTACCGTACCTGATTTTGCATTTCTCCCGCGCATGGCAACGGCAAGCTCCTCATTGGTTAAAACTGCATCATCGAGCATTCGGAAAAGGATTTTCGCCTGTGCTTTGGCAGAAACATATTTTGTTCCTTCCCGGTGAAGCTGGTTTGGCCTCACCTTCCCGCTTTGGAGAAGGTGCCGCCTTACATATGTTTCAAATATCGCATCGCCCATATAAGCAAGCGCCAGACTATTTAGCTGTTTAGGATCAATATTTTGTTCATACTGAAGCATCCATTTAGCCTCTTTTCCATCTTGTGCCTTGCGGCGTATCCTCTAAAATAATGTTCATTTCTTTCAGCTGATCCCTAATTTGATCGGATAATTGGAAGTTGCGATCCTTGCGCGCTTGATTGCGTTTTTCAATCAACGCATCTATTTCTTCATCGAGCATTTCTTCTTTTTCAAGCGCCAATCCGAGAACTTGGAACAATTCTTCAACTGTTTTGAGGAACGCATCGATGACTTCCACTGCTGTATTTTTTTCCAAAAGATAATAGTTCGCAAGCTTCGATAAATCAAATAAAACGGAAATGGCGTTAGCTGTGTTAAAATCATCATCCATTTCTTTAACAAATTGCTCTTTTAAATCAGTGATTTTATCAAGCCATGTTTGATTATCATCCGTTAAGTTTGTACTTGCCGCCCGGCGGTGTTTTAAATTTTGATACGAAGTAGTAAGCCGCTCGTAAGCTGCTTTCGAGCTTTCCAATAACTCCTCGCTGTAGTTAATGGGATTGCGATAATGCACAGAGAGCATAAAGAATCTTAATACTTGCGGATTATGCTTTTGAATAATATCGTGAACGAGTACAAAATTACCAAGCGATTTCGACATTTTTTCATTGTCAATGTTAATGTATCCGTTATGCAGCCAATAGCGGGCAAACGGTTTGCCTGTTAACGCTTCTGACTGGGCAATCTCATTCTCGTGATGCGGAAACGTTAAATCTTGACCGCCGGCATGGATATCGATCGTTTCGCCGAGATATTTCTTAGCCATTGCCGAGCATTCAATATGCCAACCAGGTCTGCCGATTCCCCAAGGGCTTTCCCAATAAATTTCTCCTTCCTTCGCTGCCTTCCATAACGCAAAGTCCAAATCATCTTGCTTCTTTTCCCCGACTTCAATCCGGGCGCCAACCTGCAAATCGTCGATTGATTGATGAGAAAGCTTTCCATATCCTTTAAATTTCCGGGTTCGGAAATAAACATCTCCATCTGACTCATAAGCATAGCCTTTTTCAACCAATTGTTGAATAAATTCAATAATGATGTCCATATTCTCCATAACACGCGGGTGAACATCAGCTTTATTGCAGCCTAACGCTGAAACATCTTCAAAATAAGCCTTCACAAAGCGATCGGCAATGGTTGGAACATCTTCGCCAAGCTGTTTTGCTGCCCGGATGAGTTTATCATCGACATCTGTAAAATTGGACACATACTGAACATCATAGCCTCTGTATTCAAAATAACGCCGAACCGTATCAAAGACAATAGCCGGACGGGCATTTCCAATATGGATATAATTATAGACGGTTGGACCGCACACATACATCTTTACCTTTCCTTCTTCAAGCGGCACAAACTCTTCTTTTTTACGCGTTAATGTATTATAAAGTTGTATAGTCATTTTGTTTACTCCCTTCCACTTTCACGCGTTCGATCTGCTGCTTTAGGCGTTCAACCTCTGCTTCCAGTTCTTTAAACCGGTCAGATATCGGGTCAGGCAAATCACAATGATTAAGATCTTTTTTAATCCGCCTGCCATCCTGAACCACTACTTTACCCGGAACACCTACAACCGTCGAGTTAGGCGGGACATCTTTTAAAACAACAGAACCCGCCCCAATTTTTGAATTTTCTCCAATGGTAATGGAGCCTAGGACTTTTGCCCCGGTAGCGATTAACGCATTATCTTTAATCGTTGGATGACGTTTTCCCTTTTCTTTTCCCGTTCCCCCTAGGGTAACTCCTTGGAAAACCGTAACATTGTCGCCGATCTCACATGTTTCTCCAATTACGACCCCCATGCCATGGTCGATAAAAAACCGGCGTCCTATTATAGCACCTGGGTGAATTTCAATGCCTGTAAAAAAACGGCTGACTTGTGAAACCGCTCTGGCAAGAAAATAAAATTTTCGTTTATAAAGCGCATGTGCCAGACGATGAGACCAAATGGCATGCACTCCCGAATAAGTTAAGATGACTTCAAAATAGCTCCTTGCAGCAGGATCCTGTTCAAATACAACCTCCAGATCTTCTTTTAATCGTTTAAACACTTACCCTTCCCCCTTCGGTATCGTAAAAATAAAGCGGCTTCTTGAGTCTTGCGGTTAGAAACTTGTCTTTAGCCTGTTTGGCCTATAAAAAAACGCCTCTGTCATGATCGACAGAGACGCTTTGGCGCGGTTCCACTCTGTTTAGACCGATTCACAGTAAACCGTGTGAAATGAGGGTCTCAACTTTTACCTTGTTAACGGAAGGCTCCGCCCAAATCTACACGGAAAAACTCCTTTCGAACCGGGACTCCGAGGTGCACTTCAAAAAATGAGCGGCCTGAACCACTTTCAGCCGATGATGGTCCTCTCTATAAGGCATCATTTTTCTACTTTTCCTCTTCTACACTTTTACGTAATTCATCGTTTTCTTTTACTATAGTATATTTTGGCTTGAATGTTAACTGATAATTTTCCGAAGACGCGATTGAACTTTTTCCTTGCCTAATAATTCAATCGCCTTTGGCAGATCGGGTCCGTGCGTCTGACCTGTCACCGCTACCCGAATTGGCATAAATAAATTTTTCCCCTTTTGCCCAGTTGATTTTTGAACTGCTTTCATTGCTGCTTTAATTCCATCGGCTTTGAAAACTTCAAGCTTATCAAGTTCCTGGGAGAATGCGGCTAACACTTCTGGCACTTGTTCACCCGCCAAAATTTCTTTCGCTTCTTCCTCATATTCTGCTTCATCCTTAAAGAACATATCCGTCAGTTCCACAATTTCAGCACCATAGCTCATTTTTTCCTGGAATAATTCAATCAGGTTGCGAGCCCAAGCCGCTTGTTCTTCATTCATATTTTCAGGAAGCCGGCCCGCTTTGATTAAGTGCGGAAGCGATATAGCAACCACCCTGTCGAGATCCGCTTTTTTCACGTATTGATTGTTCATCCAAGTAAGCTTGTTTTGATCAAATAGTGCAGGTGACTTGGATAATCGATTCGCATCAAAAATTTCAATAAATTCCTGTTTGGAATAAATCTCTTCTTCTCCCTGCGGTGACCAGCCAAGCAATGCAATAAAATTAAAAAGTGCTTCTGGCAAGTACCCTAATTCTTCATATTGTTCGATAAATTGAATGATAGATCCATCACGTTTACTTAGCTTTTTCCGGCTCTCATTCACAATGAGTGTCATATGGCCAAAAATAGGTGGCTCCCAACCCAATGCTTCATAAACCATTAACTGTTTTGGTGTGTTGGAAATATGATCATCGCCCCGCAAAACATGTGTAATTTTCATCAAATGATCATCGATTGCCACTGCAAAATTATAGGTTGGTGTTCCGTCCTTTTTTATTATAACCCAGTCACCTAGACCTTCTGACTCAAACGAAACGACCCCTTTTACCATATCGTCAAACGTGTAGGTTTTCCCTGCAGGAACTTTAAGACGGATACTTGGTTCCCTCCCCTGTGCTTCAAAGCGTGAACGTTCCTCTTCCGTTAAATGGCGGCACTTGCCTGAATAATGCGGCGTTTCTCCTCTTGCCATTTGTTCTTCCCGCTCCGCCTCAAGCTCTTCTTCGCTGCAATAGCATTTAAAAGCGTGGCCGTTTTCGACTAATTGCTCATAGTAGCCTTTATATAGATCATTTCTTTCCGATTGGCGGTAAGGTCCATATTCGCCGCCGACATCTACACTTTCGTCCCAATCCATTCCAAGCCATTTTAAGTATTTTAATTGGCTTTGTTCTCCGCCCTCAACATTTCGCTTTTTATCCGTATCTTCAATGCGGATGATGAATTTTCCGCCTTGGCTGCGTGCAAATAAATAATTAAATAGCGCGGTACGAGCATTACCAATATGCAAAAATCCCGTTGGGCTTGGTGCGTACCGCACGCGAACTTCGTTTGACATCACTGGACCTCCTGAATCCATCTGTTTTTTCCTGATTCATTTTACCATTGTGTTTTTAAACGATAAAGAGGATTGTTGTATTGCTCCTAATTTAAATCAAAGCAGATCGTTTTCCTCATTAAATCTTCTTCAGCAATACTACAGCTTGTGCAGCAATTCCCTCTTCTCTCCCTGTGAAGCCTAATTTCTCAGTTGTTGTTGCTTTGACATTAATTTGCTCTGTTTGCGCTTCAAGTAATTCAGCTATTCTTCCTTTCATTTGCTCAATATAAGGAGCCATCTTCGGCTTCTGAGCAATAATCGTACAGTCGACATTTGCCAGCTCGTACCCTTTCTGCTTTACAAGCGTCCAGACATGTGCCAAGAGCTTGGCAGAATCGGCATCTTTAAAAAGCGGATCCGTATCTGGAAAATGCCTGCCAATATCACCTTCACCAATTGCTCCAAGACAGGCGTCCGCAATCGTATGCAATAAGACGTCTGCATCTGAATGACCTAGCAGTCCTTTTTCGTATGGAATCGAAATTCCCCCGATCACAAGCGGACGGCCTTCAACTAACTGGTGTACATCGAAACCTTGTCCAATCCGGAACATTTTCAAAAACTCCTTTTTCACCTATATCGATTTTGCTTTTTTAAAATCGCTTCCGCAAAAAATAAATCCTCCGGAGTCGTCAGTTTAATATTGTCGTAGTCCCCTTCAACGATCGTGACCGGTACAGCAATTCT
Source organism: Bacillota bacterium Lsc_1132 (assembly GCA_044598425.1). GTDB lineage: Bacteria > Bacillota > Bacilli > Bacillales > Cytobacillaceae > JAEVLT01. The sequence goes on along the minus strand of CP172536.1, from coordinate 112,048 downwards.
TTCTACTAGGCTTGCATCATCTGTACCAACAAACTGGTCCTTCTCAGCCTGTTCATATGCTTTAAGTAAAATTGACATATGAAAAGCTTGTGGAGTTTGGGCAACCCACAAGCTAGATCTCTCAACCGTTTCAACTACAACAGCATCCTTAACTTTCTTCATCGTGTCTTTAACGGGAACCCCAATAATAGCTGCGCCTGTTGTTTCAGCAGTCTCTGTTAAACGGTGAATAAACTCTTTCTTGATAAAAGGGCGGGCTCCGTCATGAACAAGGACAACTCCATTGCTTTTCACTGTCTTAAGCGCATGGTAAATACTGTGCTGTCGCTCCTTGCCTCCATGAACCAATCCCTTTACTTTGGTGATTTTATATTTTTCAAGCAAGGAAGTAAACTCCCATTCATCTTGGGGGTGAATCGCTAAAATAATTCCATCGCATCTTTCATCCTTTTCAAACACCATCAGGGTATGAATGAATACAGGCATGCCATTTAGCTCAATCAAAAGTTTATTCTTCCCCGCTCCCATCCGTTTTCCTTGGCCTGCAGCCGGAATAATGACCTGGTAAGCCATAATAAAACCCCAATCTGTTTATCCAGCGCAAGCGCACTCGTAATGCGCTTGCGTGTTTCTTTATAAATGTTTTTAAATGATACTTCTAACATTTTAAACCATGTTTATCCTACAATGCTTTTTCTAATAATTTCGGTTTTGCAAAAATCATCCGGCCCGCTGAAGTCTGCAGTACACTTGTAACGAGAACATCAATGCGTTTTCCGATGTACTCCCGTCCTTCTTCTACTACAATCATTGTTCCGTCATCCAAATAGGCGACTCCTTGGTGATATTCTTTTCCATCCTTAATAACCTGCACACTCAACTCTTCTCCAGGCAGAACAACAGGTTTGACTGCATTGGCCAAATCATTAATGTTTAGAACCGTTACATTCTGCAGTTCACATACTTTATTCAGGTTAAAGTCGTTGGTAACAAGAATTCCATTTGTCAATTTTGCCAGTTTCACAAGCTTGCTGTCAACTTCCTGAATTTCCTCAAAGTCGCCTTCATAAATTTCGACTTTTATTGCTAATTCTTTTTGAATCCGGTTTAAAATATCAAGCCCACGGCGGCCACGATTGCGCTTCAAAACATCGGATGAATCAGCAATATGCTGTAATTCCTCAAGTACAAAATGCGGTATCACGATCGTTCCTTCCAAAAAGCCGGTTTGGCAAATATCGGCTACCCTGCCATCAATGATTACACTTGTATCTAAAATTTTTAAAGAATGACCAGCTAGTACTTTCTCGCTTTCTTCTTCACCCGTTTTCTTTTTCCCAATACGATTGGTAAACAAGCTCAAAAGCTCATCACGTTTTTTAAATCCGACTTGAAATCCGAGATAACCGAATAATAACGTCAGTAAAATCGGTGCAATGGTGTTGACAATCGGCAGTTTGATGGCATTTAGCGCGAATCCAATTAAAAATGCAACTAACAGCCCAAAAATGAGCCCAATGCTACCAAACAGCACATCTGTAACAGGAACCTTCACAAGTGAATCTTCTGCCCACTTTATAAAATCAATGAAATAATCCACTGCCCAAAAAGTTATAAGATAAAAAATAATGGCACCTAAAATAACCGTAACATATGAGTTATTGATCGCCGGAATGTTATCCATATTTAGTAGTGATAATAGCTCCGGAATTAGCAAAATTCCAAGTGTTCCCCCGGTTATTAGGAAACAAGCTTGAACAATTCGTTTTAACATTCCTTCACCTCCTTTTACTCATTATAAGCATAATCCCTAAATTGAAACCTTTTATCACAGATATTTTTTCCAATTGAAATAAAAATGTAAATAAATACGTTAAAAATGAAGAAAACCTGTTCTTCTCCTAGGGTAGCATCGTAAAAAACTGGTGTCAAATAAAAGCAAAGTTGTATATTTTAGCATACTTTTTAAAGGATATTCAATGCATTCTAAAGAATACTGCTAATCGCCGAATGCCGCCTTTAACGCTTCATGAACGGACGAAACACCAATCAGTTCAATTCCTTCCGGTCCTCTCCATCCGCCCAGATTATTTTTCGGTAAAATAACTCTTTCAAAGCCGAGTTTTGCAGCTTCCTGCACCCGTTGTTCAATTCGTGAAACTCTTCTAATCTCTCCTGTTAATCCTACTTCCCCAATAATGCAGTCTGTTGGCTTTGTCGGTTTATCGCGAAAGCTGGAAGCAATGCTAACTGCGATTGCTAAATCAATGGCCGGCTCATCTAATTTTACACCGCCAGCGACCTTTAAATATGCATCTTGATTTTGTAAAAGCATTCCTACCCTTTTTTCTAAGACAGCCATCAATAGCGGGACTCTGTTATGGTCAATACCCGTAGCCATCCTTCTTGGATTTCCAAAACTTGTCGGCGAAATCAATGCCTGAATTTCCACTAAAACAGGGCGTGTTCCCTCCATTGAGGCTACAACAGTCGATCCAGCTGCTCCGCGTGACCTTTCTTCCAAAAAGATTTCGGATGGATTTTCAACCTCTTCCAGCCCAAATTCTTTCATTTCAAAAATTCCCATTTCATTTGTCGAGCCAAATCGGTTCTTGACTGCCCGCAAAATTCTGTACGTATGGTGTCTTTCTCCTTCAAAATAAAGCACAGTATCCACCATATGTTCCAGCAGTCTTGGACCTGCGATCGATCCTTCTTTCGTCACATGGCCGACAATAAAAATGGCGATTCCTTTTGTCTTGCCCATTCTCATCAATTCAGCGGTGCATTCCCGAACTTGCGAAACGCTTCCTGGCGCAGAGGTTACCTCAGGATGGTAAATAGTCTGAATGGAATCAATAATGACAAATCCCGGTTCTGCACTCTCTATCGTCCGATTAATCTCTTCTAGATTCGTTTCTGCAAAAACAAATAAATTTTCTGAAGAAACCGCCAATCGATCAGCACGCAGCTTCGTTTGTCTTAATGATTCTTCGCCTGATATGTACAAAACTTTATTGCCTTTTCTCGCTAACTGGGACGAAACCTGTAAAAGAAGTGTTGACTTTCCAATCCCAGGATCACCGCCAATTAAGACTAACGAACCTTTTACCACACCTCCGCCTAAAACGCGGTTCAGCTCTTTTAACTCTGTCTGGATTCTCGGCTCACTCACTGTTTCAATCGAAGTAATCGATGTTGGTTTTGACAAAACGGCTGACCCGCCCTGTGAGTGAGCAAAAGCCCCACGTCGTGTGGGTCCCGTAATCTCAACTTCTTCTACCATTTTGTTCCATTCCCCGCAACCAGGACATTTTCCCATCCACTTCGGTGATTCATAGCCGCACGCCTGACACATGAATTTTGTTTTCCTTTTTACCATTCAAAAAACTTCCTTCCATATCTTTAAAATAAAAAGAGGTACACGATGAGCAATATTAACGTGTACCTCAAATCTGATTTCATGTTACAGGGTCAAGGAGTAAACCTTTATTTGACAAGGCTTGTTTGTGTTCGTACAACAAACTCATCATCTGCTACATCAATTACCGCATGCTGTCCTACTTTTAATGTGCCTTTTAGGAGTTCTTCTGATAGGCGGTCTTCAATGTGCTTTTGAATCGCGCGGCGCAATGGGCGGGCACCGTATTCTGGATCATAGCCTTCTTTTGAAATTTTATCTTTCGCTGCATCTGTCAATTCGATTGAGATATCCATTTCTTTTAAACGTTTCACAAGCTGATCAGACAATAGCGTAACAATTTCCTGTAAGTGCTTTTTCTCAAGTGCATGGAAGACAATGATTTCATCAATACGGTTTAAGAACTCTGGACGGAATGCCTTTTTTAGCTCTTCCATCACCTTGCCCTTCATATCCTTGTAATCGTGCTCGCCGTCTTGAATGTTAAATCCAACATATTTATTCCGTTTTAACGCCTCTGCACCCACATTGGAAGTCATGATCAAAACGGTGTTGCGGAAATCAACCGTTCTGCCTTTTGAATCCGTTAAACGCCCATCCTCCAAAACCTGCAGCAGGATATTAAAGACATCCGGATGCGCTTTTTCAATTTCATCAAGCAGTATAACAGAATAAGGTTTTCTGCGAACTTTTTCTGTGAGTTGGCCGCCTTCCTCATAGCCTACATATCCTGGAGGTGAACCGACAAGCCGTGATGTCGAATGCTTTTCCATGTATTCAGACATATCAATGCGAATCATTGCATCCTCGTCGCCAAACATTGCCTCGGCAAGTGCGCGGGCAAGCTCCGTTTTACCGACACCCGTAGGTCCAAGGAAAACAAATGAGCCAATTGGCCGCTTTGGATCTTTTAAGCCTGCTCTTGCACGGCGTACAGCCTTCGACACGGCTTTGACTGCCTCTTCCTGACCAATCACGCGTGAATGCAAAATTTCTTCCAAATTTAACAGCTTTTCGGTTTCTGTTTGCGCCAGTTTGGAAACTGGGATTCCCGTCCAGCTGGACACTACATTTGCGATATCTTCAACCGTTACTTCACTATTTTCTTGTCCTTGTTTTTCTTTCCAATTCTTCTTTGTTTCTTCGAGCTGCTCACGCAGACGCTGCTCTGAATCTCTTAACGAAGCTGCCTTTTCAAATTCCTGGCTTTGCACAGCCGCATCCTTTTCTTTTCGGACTTCTTCAAGCTTCGCTTCCAATTCCTTTAAATTTGGTGGCGTTGTATAAGAACGAAGACGTACTTTTGAACCTGCTTCATCAATTAGATCGATTGCTTTATCCGGCAAGAAGCGGTCGGAAATATAGCGGTCGGATAATTTGACTGCTGCCTCAATTGCATCATCTTTGATTGACACCCGATGATGGGCCTCATAACGGTCCCGTAATCCTTGTAAAATTTGAATCGATTCCTCAAGGGTCGGTTCATCGACACGGATTGGCTGAAAACGGCGTTCAAGCGCTGCATCTTTTTCAATGTATTTACGATATTCATCAAGCGTCGTTGCTCCAATGCATTGAAGCTCGCCCCGGGCAAGGGAAGGCTTTAAGATATTGGAAGCGTCGATCGCCCCTTCTGCACCGCCAGCACCAATTAACGTATGGAGCTCATCAATAAATAGAATAATATTGCCGGCTTGACGGATTTCATCCATTACTTTCTTTAACCGGTCTTCAAATTCACCACGATATTTTGTTCCTGCTACAACCGTTCCCATATCTAGTGTCATGACGCGTTTTTCACGCAAAATTTCCGGTACTTCATTATTGACAATTTGCTGGGCAAGGCCTTCAGCAATCGCTGTTTTACCAACACCAGGCTCGCCAATTAAGACCGGGTTGTTTTTCGTCCGGCGGCTGAGCACTTCAATCACCCGCTGAATTTCTTTTGCGCGGCCAATAACTGGATCCAAGCTTCCTTCCCTTGCGATCGCGGTAAGATCCCGCGCAAGGCTGTCTAAAGTTGGCGTATTCGCGTTTGCTGAAGCGCCTTGGTGTCCGCCGGATTCATTGCTACCTAATAATTGCAGTACTTGCTGGCGTGCTTTATTTAAACTTACGCCAAGGTTATTAAGAACTCTTGCGGCCACACCTTCACCTTCACGGATTAGCCCGAGTAAAATATGTTCTGTACCGACATAGGAATGCCCGAGTTTGCGGGCCTCATCCATTGACAGTTCAATCACTTTTTTTGCACGCGGGGTATAGTGAATCGTTTGAGAAGTGTCCTGGCCTTTTCCAATTAAATTTTCAACTTCTTTTTGAATTTTTTCTGCACCTAAACCAAGACCATAAAGAGCTTTTGCGGCAATTCCTTCACCTTCACGTACAAGTCCTAGTAAAATATGCTCTGTTCCAATATTGTTATGTCCCAGACGAATTGCTTCTTCCTGTGCCAGCGCTAATACTTTTTGCGCTCTTTCCGTAAAACGGCCGAACATCATAATGGTTTCCTCCTTACTTTTTTTCTTGTTCCATCATTAACCTTTCCCTAATTAAGCCAGCTCTTCGAATATCCCGTTCATGCGGTCTAAGCGGACCTCCGGCATATTGCTGAAGAAAACCTGGTTGGGTTAAGATCATTAATTCATTTAAAATATTTTTGGAAACGTTCTTGATATATCCCATATCAATCCCAAGCCGAACATCCGATAAGCATCTTGCTGCTTCCTTTGTTTCAATGATGCGGCTATTAGCTAAAACCCCATAGGACCTAAACACCCTGTCTTCTAATTGTATGTCCGAAGTCTTGCGTAATGCTTCTCGCGCTGACCTTTCTTGAGAAATCAGCTGGCTGACCACACTTTGTAAATCTTCAACAATATCCTGTTCCGATTTCCCCAATGTGATCTGATTTGATATTTGAAAAATATTTCCCAGCGCTTCGCTGCCTTCACCATATATTCCTCTTACCACTAAGCCTAACTGACTAATCGCTGGTACGATTCGATTCATCTGCTGGGTTAAAATCAATCCCGGCAAATGCATCATAACTGATGCCCGAAGGCCCGTTCCCACATTTGTTGGGCAGCTGGTCAAATATCCGCGTTCCTCATCAAAGGCAAAATGAATATAACTTTCAAGCCAATCATCAATATCATTGGCTGCCTTTAAAGCCTCTGAAAGCTGCAGTCCGGGAAATAAACACTGGATGCGAAGATGATCTTCCTCGTTGATCATTATACTGACTTCTTCATTTTCTGTTACCAAGCAGGCTCCATATGGGGAATCCTCTGCTAATTGAGGACTAATAAGATGTTTTTCTACTAATACCCTCTTTTGCAGCGGCTGCATCTCGTCTATTTTCAATAATTCCATTTGACCAAATTTTTTAAAACTAGTTTGTTTATAAATTTCCCCCATCTTCGCGATGATCGCTTTTGCTTCATCATGTGAAAAAATCGTTGGGAAATTAAATTCTTCAAAGTTTCTGGCTAGTCGAATGCGTGAACTTAGAACAATATCTGAATCTGGCCCTTCCTCACTCATCCAGGAGCTAACAGCTTGACACATGAATCGTTCAAATGACATCTACTCTCCCCCCTCTGCTGTTCTTTTTTCGAGGGAGCGAATTTCATCTCTGATTTCAGCTGCTTTTTCAAACTCTTCGTGAGCAATCTTTTCCTTTAACAGGCCCTTTAACTCTTCAATTTTTTTACGCAAGTGAATCCCCCCACCTGCTCTTTTTGGAATTTTCCCATGATGCGCCCAATTCCCGCCATGCAGTCTCCTTAATACAGGCTTAAGCTGTTCTTTAAAAGTCTCATAGCAATGAGAACATCCAAACCGGCCCACTTTAACAAATTGTGGGTAGGTCATCGAACATCTTTCACATTGAAGTACTTCTTCTTGTTGAAAAGCATTTTGACTGGGGTGCTGAAAGGATGGCTCAATATTAAGAATACCTGCTAATAAATTGTTAAATGAAAAACCAGATCCTCCGTTTTGCATGAACATTTCACCTTTTTCTTGAGCACATTTTTCACAAAGGTGAACTTCCGTTTTTTCTCCATTAACTATTTTTGTAAAATGCAGCGTTGCCGGTTTTTGATTACATTCCTGACAAATCATTTTTTCACCTCTCCAGCTCGCTTGGCTCTTGTTATCATTCACTTTAGACATTGAATAGTTCTGTACATCGTTCGGGATTTCCTGCTTCCCAGTTTTCATCTTTTCTCGATGACGTGGGCTATGTTAACTCCGGGAAATCCGTATTTTAGGCAACTTATGTCTATTTACCCGGCTTTAAAAAATCGATTCAGCTTTCTAAAGTAATTTTTATTGGTAGCCGCCTGCCCCTGAATCATACAATATTGTTGTTGTTTATTTATATTTCAAGGTGGTTAACATCGCTTTAAGCATTCGAGCCCGCAGTTCATCCCGAAATGGCAGTTCGATATATAAGACAGACCGATCAATTACGCTTAACATTATTTTTGCTTCTCTTGTTGTAATGATTTCCTCTTGTACGAGTCGATATATTACATCTTCGGCGCTGGACTGACTAATCCTATTCTCAAAAAGTGACAATAAATGGTCAATTAAATGGACTGCATCGTGAGATTGAACTTTCATGATTCGAATGTACCCACCGCCGCCGCGTTTGCTCTCCACTATATATCCTCGTTCAATAGTAAATCGAGTATTAATGACATAGTTTATTTGAGATGGCACACACTGAAATTTATCAGCCATTTCACTTCTCTTTATTTCAACTAGGTCTTCTTCGCTCATTTCTAAAACTTTTTTCAAATAGTTTTCAATGATATCGGAGATGTTTCTCATCTGCGCACCCCCCCATCTGACTTTGACTATATTTGACATTAATTATACATGAAAAACTTATTTTGTTGCAACGTTTTGATATTATGATATTTTCTCCAAATATTTGCAGTTCAAAACCTATTTTATGTTAAAAAATTGGGCTTACGAACGGATTACTATTTAAATTGATATGGGTTTTAATCAAGGCTGCAGGCAGTTTCAGTATTGCCATAAATGCGATATTCAGACAATAAGAACTGGTTCTCCCTTTCATTCATGATAAGAAAAACCGGGCAAAAACCGCCCGATCCTTTTTGGTTTGGCTGATAAACGGAGTCTGTTGATTTCCGCTCCAGGCACTCGCTTTCCGCGGGCGGTCGGGAGCCTCCTCGTCGCTACGCTCCTGCGGGGTCTCCCTTGATCCGCTTTTCCCGCAGGAGTCGGTGCCTTCCGCTCCAATCAACAGGGTGCCATAAACCGAATCAACCATAAGATTCGAAGCGGCTTTTTGTTAGAGAACATCCGATAGTTTGTACTCTATACCATGTACTCCTTTGTAGTACACTGGATACATTTGTCCACCACATTTTTCGCATGAAAACATCGGTGGAGTGGTTGGATCTCCATCATCCATTAAGTCAAAATCCCTTACGACATTCAATGGAATTTCCTCTTTTTCATGACACGCTAAACAAACATAGCTGACGCTCTGTTTCTTTGGTTGGCTTTGATTTACTAAACGTTTCTTTTTCTTCCCTTTTTTCCGTTGTTTTGACACCGGTGAAATACGCAATCATCCTTTCAAGATATGCCCTTGAATACTTACATTTGGCATATTTTATCTTTAAGGTTCCATCCTGAAGACAGACGGATCCCTTGAACTCATAGTAACACGAGCACTTTGAACAGACCATTGGGTCTTTACCAGTCAGGTCCTTTATTCTTTGGCTCCAATTTCTCTTTCGAAGAACTTTTTTCACCTTTACTATCTGTCTTTTAACTTTTTCTTGAAAAATCGCTACTTTTTGTTTACAATCAGCTTTCTTCCTTCTTGAATAAACACCATAGTATCTTATTGTTTTAAAGTTTTCATCCGGAATATGTCGGATCAATCTTCCGATAAACTCTTCTACCGTTATCTTTTCCCGTTTTTCTTTTCCATCCGTTTTATCCATATATTTAAATGTTACAAATTGACCATCATATTCTTCAATCCGTCCTAAAGCAATCGCAGGTCGACGAATATAACGGCCAATATATTTCAGCTGTTCCTTTACATTCCCTTTTTGTTTTGGGGCATACACATAGAAGCCTTCCCCATTCGCGGAAAAAGCCTTTTGTAAAAGTGGTTGAATTTTTTTCTTTTCCTCATCACATACACTTTTTCGAATTAGTTTTAATACTACCGTTTGCCATTGTTTTCTTAACATATGAAATGGAATATAATCATAAGTCTTCCATTCCCCGTTCTTTTTCATTCCGCCCATTGTTACTAGCATATGTACATGTGGATTGAAATTTAAACGAGATCCAAAAGTGTGTAGCCCTGCAATGATTCCAGGTGTTACTTTGAATTTTTTCTCAAACCACTGTTGTACTATTCCAACTGCCTCATCCATGAATTCTTTTAGAAATTCACGGTGTTTGAGAAAAATATTTCTTAATCCTTCATCAATCGTGAAAATAACATGTCGATGATTGACTTGGAATACATCTTCCGAAAGCAATCTCTCCCACTCTTCTGTTTCCCCACAACTACAGGTTGTACAAAATCTCCCTTTACAACGAAAAGGAACTTTTTTGACATCATTACATCCTTCACACACGAATAATTTGAATCCATTTTTCGGATTTCCGCAGCCCCTAAATTTCTCCACCTCTTTAATCACTATCGGCCGAAGGTTCTTATGATGTTTTTTTACAAATTTATCCCAATGCTGATTTTGGTCAAAAAAGATACGTTTCAGAATATTTGGCTCCATGTTTCGATTTTCCCGCAATCGCAAAAAAGGGTCAACATATAAATTCTGATATTACAAAAAAGACAATCTTTTCAGATTGTCTTTTCGTTTGCCTGGCAGCGTCCTACTCTCGCAGGAACTTGCGTTCCAACTACCATCGGCGCTGAGAAGCTTAACTTCCGTGTTCGGTATGGGAACGGGTGTGACCTTCTCGCCATTGCCGCCAAACTATTTAATTGAGGTTCATTCCCTCAAAACTAGGTAATCAAGAAGAAGGAAGCGAAGAACGAGTTCGCATATCAAAAAAATTTGGTTAAGTCCTCGATCGATTAGTATCAGTCAGCTCCACACGTCACCGCGCTTCCACCTCTGACCTATCCACCTGATCATCTTTCAGGGATCTTACTTAGCTTGCGCTAAAAGGAAATCTCATCTTGAGGGGGGCTTCATGCTTAGATGCTTTCAGCACTTATCCCGTCCGCACATAGCTACCCAGCGATGCCTTTGGCAAGACAACTGGTACACCAGCGGTGCGTCCATCCCGGTCCTCTCGTACTAAGGACAGCTCCTCTCAAATTTCCTGCGCCCACGACGGATAGGGACCGAACTGTCTCACGACGTTCTGAACCCAGCTCGCGTACCGCTTTAATGGGCGAACAGCCCAACCCTTGGGACCGACTACAGCCCCAGGATGCGATGAGCCGACATCGAGGTGCCAAACCTCCCCGTCGATGTGGACTCTTGGGGGAGATAAGCCTGTTATCCCCGGGGTAGCTTTTATCCGTTGAGCGATGGCCCTTCCATGCGGAACCACCGGATCACTAAGCCCGACTTTCGTCCCTGCTCGACTTGTAGGTCTCGCAGTCAAGCTCCCTTGTGCCTTTACACTCTACGAATGATTTCCAACCATTCTGAGGGAACCTTTGGGCGCCTCCGTTACTCTTTAGGAGGCGACCGCCCCAGTCAAACTGCCCACCTGACACTGTCTCCCACCCCGATTTTAGGGGTGCGGGTTAGAATTTCAATACAGCCAGGGTAGTATCCCACCGACGCCTCCACCGAAGCTAGCGCTCCGGCTTCTACGGCTCCTACCTATCCTGTACAAGCTGTACCGAAATTCAATATCAGGCTACAGTAAAGCTCCACGGGGTCTTTCCGTCCTGTCGCGGGTAACCTGCATCTTCACAGGTACTATAATTTCACCGAGTCTCTCGTTGAGACAGTGCCCAGATCGTTACGCCTTTCGTGCGGGTCGGAACTTACCCGACAAGGAATTTCGCTACCTTAGGACCGTTATAGTTACGGCCGCCGTTTACTGGGGCTTCAATTCAGAGCTTCGCTTACGCTAACCCCTCCTCTTAACCTTCCAGCACCGGGCAGGCGTCAGCCCCTATACTTCGCCTTGCGGCTTCGCAGAGACCTGTGTTTTTGCTAAACAGTCGCCTGGGCCTATTCACTGCGGCTCTTCGGGGCGTAAACCCCAAAGAGCACCCCTTCTCCCGAAGTTACGGGGTCATTTTGCCGAGTTCCTTAACGAGAGTTCTCTCGCTCACCTTAGGATTCTCTCCTCGCCTACCTGTGTCGGTTTGCGGTACGGGCACCTTTCATCTCGCTAGAGGCTTTTCTTGGCAGTGTGGAATCAGGAACTTCGGTACTCAATTTCCCTCCCCGTCACAGCTCGAGCCTATTGTCAGCGGGATTTGCCTCACTGACAGCCTAACTGCTTGGACGCGGCATTCCGGCGCCGCGCTTGCCCTATCCTCCTGCGTCCCCCCATTGCTCAAACGATAAAGAGGTGGTACAGGAATATCAACCTGTTGTCCATCGCCTACGCCTTTCGGCCTC
>CP172536.1:95000-97500 GCA_044598425.1 Bacillota bacterium Lsc_1132 | reverse complement strand
TCTGCACTCAAGTCCCCCAGTTTCCAATGACCCTCCACGGTTGAGCCGTGGGCTTTCACATCAGACTTAAAGGACCGCCTGCGCGCGCTTTACGCCCAATAATTCCGGACAACGCTTGCCACCTACGTATTACCGCGGCTGCTGGCACGTAGTTAGCCGTGGCTTTCTGGTTAGGTACCGTCAAGGTACCGGCAGTTACTCCGATACTTGTTCTTCCCTAACAACAGAGTTTTACGACCCGAAGGCCTTCATCACTCACGCGGCGTTGCTCCGTCAGACTTTCGTCCATTGCGGAAGATTCCCTACTGCTGCCTCCCGTAGGAGTCTGGGCCGTGTCTCAGTCCCAGTGTGGCCGATCACCCTCTCAGGTCGGCTACGCATCGTCGCCTTGGTGAGCCGTTACCTCACCAACTAGCTAATGCGCCGCGGGCCCATCTGTAAGTGACAGCCGAAACCGTCTTTTAGCTTTTCCTCATGCGAGGAAAAGATTGATCCGGTATTAGCTCCGGTTTCCCGAAGTTATCCCAGTCTTACAGGCAGGTTGCCCACGTGTTACTCACCCGTCCGCCGCTAATCACCGGGAGCAAGCTCCCGGTGATTCGCTCGACTTGCATGTATTAGGCACGCCGCCAGCGTTCGTCCTGAGCCAGGATCAAACTCTCCGAAGAATTTGATATAGCTCATTTAAAATTAACGTTGGCTGATGCTGCTTCCTAAAGATAAGCAAACATCATGATTCTTTGTTGACGTATTGTTTGTTTAGTTTTCAAAGAACAATCAGTTGCAACAAGCAACTTTTAAATACTATCAACTTTTTTATGATAAGTCAATAATTTTTTTAAATTATATGGTGGAGGCTAGCGGGATCGAACCGCTGACCTCCTGCGTGCAAAGCAGGCGCTCTCCCAGCTGAGCTAAGCCCCCATAAATATAAGTATTAAATGGTCGGGAAGACAGGATTCGAACCTGCGACCCCTTGGTCCCAAACCAAGTGCTCTACCAAGCTGAGCTACTTCCCGCAATATGGCGCGCCCGAAAGGAGTCGAACCCATAACCTTCTGATCCGTAGTCAGACGCTCTATCCAATTGAGCTACGGGCGCATTTAAATGGTGCCGAGGACCGGAATCGAACCGGTACGGTAGTCACCTACCGCAGGATTTTAAGTCCTGTGCGTCTGCCAGTTCCGCCACCCCGGCATATATGGAGCGGAAGACGGGATTCGAACCCGCGACCCCCACCTTGGCAAGGTGGTGTTCTACCACTGAACTACTTCCGCATTATTAAACGATGCGGGTGAAGGGAGTCGAACCCCCACGCCTTACGGCGCCAGATCCTAAGTCTGGTGCGTCTGCCAATTCCGCCACACCCGCATATTTTTCATTTGAATGGTGAGCCATGAAGGACTCGAACCTTCGACCCTCTGATTAAAAGTCAGATGCTCTACCGACTGAGCTAATGGCTCGTATAGATTTTAAACCCTAGAAAAAAATTTTCCTTCAGTCAGATGCTCAAAAGAACTCTCGTTCTTTCTCGCAACTCGAAGCGTAACCAAGAAGATTCGCTCGTTGCTCTACCGACTGAGCTAATGGCTCGTACAAATGGTGCCGGCCAGAGGACTTGAACCCCCAACCTACTGATTACAAGTCAGTTGCTCTACCAATTGAGCTAGGCCGGCATGTCAAATGGTGGAGGATGACGGGATCGAACCGCCGACCCTCTGCTTGTAAGGCAGATGCTCTCCCAGCTGAGCTAATCCTCCATATTATAGCCTGGCAGCGTCCTACTCTCACAGGAACTTGCGTTCCAACTACCATCGGCGCTGAGAAGCTTAACTTCCGTGTTCGGTATGGGAACGGGTGTGACCTTCTCGCCATTGCCGCCAAACTATTTAATTGAGGTTCATTCCCTCAAAACTAGGTAATCAAGAAGAAGGAAGCGAAGAACGAGTTCGCATATCAAAAAACTGGTTAAGTCCTCGATCGATTAGTATCAGTCAGCTCCACACGTCACCGCGCTTCCACCTCTGACCTATCAACCTGATCATCTTTCAGGGATCTTACTTAGCTTTAGCTAAAAGGAAATCTCATCTTGAGGGGGGCTTCATGCTTAGATGCTTTCAGCACTTATCCCGTCCGCACATAGCTACCCAGCGATGCCTTTGGCAAGACAACTGGTACACCAGCGGTGCGTCCATCCCGGTCCTCTCGTACTAAGGACAGCTCCTCTCAAATTTCCTGCGCCCACGACGGATAGGGACCGAACTGTCTCACGACGTTCTGAACCCAGCTCGCGTACCGCTTTAATGGGCGAACAGCCCAACCCTTGGGACCGACTACAGCCCCAGGATGCGATGAGCCGACATCGAGGTGCCAAACCTCCCCGTCGATGTGGACTCTTGGGGGAGATAAGCCTGTTATCCCCGGGGTAGCTTTTATCCGTTGAGCGATGGCCCTTCCATGCGGAACCACCGGATCACTAAGCCCGACTTTCGTCCCTGCT
>CP172536.1:0-90000 GCA_044598425.1 Bacillota bacterium Lsc_1132 | reverse complement strand
CCTTTTGCTCAAAGAATTCATTCACGATATGGCCATATTTCATATGCTCGGTAATTTCAACGCTGTTTGCTTTTGCCAGCTCACGAGCCTCTTCCACGCTCATTTCCTTCCAGAAATCAACACCGGTGTATTCCTTAATTGCGTCAACCATGTGAAGTCTCTTCCATTCAGGTTTGAGGTCAACTTCATACTCTCCATATTTGACAGTCGTTGTCCCCAACACTTCTTGAGCAACGTGAGCAATCAAATTTTCTGTTAAGCTCATAATATCTCGGAAATCCGCGTAAGCTTCATATAGTTCGATCATAGTAAACTCTGGATTGTGCCGGGTTGATACTCCTTCATTCCGGAATACTCGTCCAATTTCATACACTTTTTCTAGCCCACCGACAATCAAACGTTTTAAATGAAGCTCAATTGCGATCCTCATATACAAAGGAATATCAAGCGCATTATGATGAGTAATAAACGGACGGGCAGACGCGCCGCCGGCAATTGCGTGCATCATCGGCGTCTCGACTTCCAAATAGCCGTGGCTATCCAAATAACGGCGCATCGCCTGAATGATCCGGCTCCGGGTAATAAAAGTAGATTTGCTTTCCTGGCTCATGATCAAATCTAAATAACGCTGACGGTAACGCTGTTCTACATCTTTTAGCCCATGGAACTTGTCCGGTAGCGGGCGAAGCGCTTTTGTCAGAAAGACAAAATCTTTTACTTTAATTGAAAGTTCTCCTACTTTTGTTTTAAAAAGAGTTCCGGAAACCCCGACAATGTCTCCTAAATCCGTTGAGTCGAAAATTTCATATTGCTCTTCACCGACAGCATCCTGTCTTACATAGACTTGGATTTGTCCCGTTAAGTCTTGAATATGGGCAAAACCCGCTTTTCCTTTGCCGCGCTTGGTCATAATCCGCCCGGCTAAAATTACCGAGATATTTTTTGCTTCCAGTTCTTCTTTTTCTAATTCACCGTATTGTTCAATTAAATCCTTAGAAAAGTGCGAACGCTCAAACCGTTTTCCAAATGGATCAATTCCATTCTCACGCATTGCGGCCATTTTTTCGCGTCTGACCCTCAATTGGTCATTTAATTCTTCCTGACTCATGCTATCAACTCCATTTAGTGTTCTTTATATGTAAAACAGTACAGTAATACTAAAAAATATCCATACTTTATTATTTTACACAAACTCGTCCAATCAGACAGTATAAAAATAAAATTCCAATTTATATAGAATAAAAACTGCCAGTAATTTCACTGGCAGCCCCTTCAGTAACAAAAGTATTATAGAAAAGATGGATAACAATGTCAAACCTCAGCTGACGGTCGCTTCGCTCTGTTCCTTCTCTTCCGCTTCAATTACAAGCTCTTGAAGCAATGAAACTAAATCATTTCTTGTGTGGCACTCGTTGATGGCATTGCGCACTTTTGCGTTGCCGCGGATGCCTTTTAAATACCAGGCAGCATGCTTGCGCATTTCACGAACAGCGATATCTTCATTTTTTAAGGCAATCAGGCGATCGAGATGGAGGATACAGACATCCATTTTTTCCCTTACGCTCGGTTCCTCCATTAACTTGCCCGTTTCAAGAAACTGCACAGTCCGGTAAATCATCCATGGGTTGCCTAATGCGGCGCGGCCAATCATAACGCCATCCGCTCCTGTTTCTTCCAGCATCCTTTTAGCATCCTGGGGAGTCTTTACATCGCCATTGCCAATAACCGGAATGGCCACGGACTGTTTCACTTCACGAATAATTTCCCAGTTTGCGGTACCTTCGTACATCTGGATCCGGGTTCTTCCATGAAGCGCAACCGCTTTGCCGCCAGCCCGCTCAACAGCCTGGGCATTTTTAACAGCATAAATATGATCCTCATCCCAGCCCATGCGCATTTTTACCGTGACAGGCTTTTCAACCTCCGCCACAACTGCTGAAACCATCTCATAGATTTTATCAGGATCAAGCAGCCATTTTGCTCCTGCATCGCACTTCGTGATCTTCGGAACAGGACAGCCCATGTTAATATCAATAATATCGGCATTTGTATTTTGATCAACAAATTTAGCTGCCTCGACAAGCGTTTCTTTTTCACCGCCAAAAATTTGCAAGCTAAGCGGCTTTTCCCGTTCATCAATATACAGCATATTCATCGTCTTTTCGTTTTTGAAAACAATTCCTTTATCACTTACCATTTCAGCACAAACAAGCCCTGCCCCAAACTCCTTGACCGTCAAGCGGAACGCGGAGTTGCAGACACCTGCCATTGGCGCTAAAACAACGGGGTTTTTCATCGTTATATCCCCAATTTTTAACACGATTCATTCCTCCTTATCTTTGTTGTCATTATTCCATAGGCGGTGTTAATTCTTCGATGCTTATATTTAAAACTTGAGCTATTTTCCACTGCAAGTCTGCTTTCGGGAGGCGGTTTCCCCTTTCAATCTCTCCAAGGATCGAGACAGAAATACCAAGCTTTTTTGAGAAACTTTCCTGTGTAAAACCCTTCAGCTTTCGATAAGCGCGAATACGTCTTCCCCACTTTTCCGCTTCCATATTCGGACTCCTTCTGTTTCAAGTAATCGAGTTAAATCCACATCAAGGAACCTTTCTTTGCCCGGGAATTGAATAGCTGGCTTTACTTCTAATAAAGGGACAACGACAAAAGCTCTCTCAGCCATTCTTGGATGTGGAATCATTAGTTTCTCTGTTTCAATATTTTCTTGGTTATAAAGGAGAATGTCAAGATCTATTGTGCGCGGGCCCCATCTGACTTCCCTTTTCCTTCCAAGTCGCAACTCAATTTCTAAACAGACCGCTAATAATTTTTCGGCGCTTAAGCTGGTTTTTACCTCTACAACCATATTTAAAAATAAATCTTGATCCTCAAAGCCTACCGGATCTGTTTCATAGATTGAGGAATAATTTACTAAAATAATTTCCGGATGCTCTGCTAAAAATTGAATCGCTTTAACCAAATAGTGATAGCGATCGCCTATATTCGATCCCAGCCCGATGAATGCTGTATTTTCCAAATTTATCTTCTCCTTGTGATTTCAACTGCGACAGACTGATAATGACCAGGGATCGGAGGGTCTGGCTTCATTACTTTTACCGTTACGTCTGAAATAAGGGAGAACTCCTTTAAAATGGCGGCAGCGATTTTTTCCGCTACCGATTCAATTAATTTAAACGGCTGTCCTTCAGCAATTTCTTTGCAAATCTGATAAAGGTGGGCGTAATTAACGGAGTTCTCCAAGTTATCCGTTTGCCCTGCTTTCTGTAAATCGATAGATGCCGCTAAGTCGACAATAAATCTCTGACCTAATCTGTTTTCCTCAGGGAAAACTCCATGATAGCCATAAAACTCCATTTTGTTTACATAGATTTTATCCATGAAAATCACCCTTGCCCATTAATACATCCATCATTTTAGCCATTCTGCTCATTTCCTTTACATCGTGAATCCGAATGATTTGACAGCCTTTTTGAATCCCGTAGCAAACTGTTGCGCCTGTTCCTTCCATTCTTTCGCTCACAGACAAATCAAGCGCATGCCCAATCATTGACTTCCTTGACGTTCCCAAAAGAACTGGATAACCCGTCCCTACAAGCTTATCCAAGTTTTGCATCATTTCTATATTTTCCTCATAATTTTTTGCAAAGCCAATTCCTGGGTCTAGGATAATCATGTCATCTTTAACGCCCGCCTGCTTGACAAGAGCGATGCTTTCATATAGATCGTTGAAAACATCCCGAATAAAACATTGATAGTCACGAGTATGGCGATTGTGCATTAAAATAATCGGAACTTCCAGTTCAGCGGCAACTTCAGCCATTTTTTTATCTGCTTTTGCGCCCCAGATATCGTTAATAATATGCGCGCCCGCTTGAATGGCCTGTTTGGCTACTTCTGCTTTATATGTATCAACGGAAATTGGCACGTCAACGTTTTCTGAAATCGCTTGAACAAACGGAATGACACGTTCCAACTCTTCTTCTAAAGAAAGCGGCGCAAATCCCGGCCTTGTTGACTCCCCGCCTATATCAATAATATCGGCTCCCTGTTCCACCATTTCTTTCGCGCGCGCTACTGCTTTTTCAATCTGATTAAATTTCCCGCCGTCAGAAAACGAATCCGGAGTAACATTTAAGATTCCCATAACAACCGTCTTTTTTCCATAATCAAGCGTATAGGAGCCGCAATGAATTTCCCTCATCTCTCACACCCTCATTCTTGAAAGTTTACGATTTTTGTTTACTTTTACCTTTTTCTATCATACACGAAGACCCCGCAAGTTTCATTTTTTTTAAATTTTTCCCATTAAACAAAAAAACCGGGCAAAAACCGCCCGATCCTTTTTGGTTTGGCTGATAAACGGAGTCTGTTGATTTCCGCTCCAGGCACTCGCTTTCCGCGGGCGGTCGGGAGCCTCCTCGTCGCTACGCTCCTGCGGGGTCTCCCTTGATCCGCTTTTCCCGCAGGAGTCGGTGCCTTCCGCTCCAATCAACAGGGTGCCATAAACTAAATCAACCATAAGATTCGAAGCGGCCTTTTGTTAGAGAACATCAAATAGTTTGTACTCTATGCCATGTGCTCCTTTGTAGTACAATGGATATAATTGTCCACCACATTTTTCGCATGAAAACATCGGTGGAGTGGTTGGATCTCCATCATCCATTAAGTCAAAATCCCTTACGACATTCAATGGAATTTCCTCTTTTTCATGACACGCTAAACAAACATAGCTGACGCTTTTGTTTCTTTGGTTGGCTTTGATTTATTAAACGTTTCTTTTTCTTCCCTTTTTTCCGTTGTTTTGACACCGGTGAAATACGCAATCATCCTTTCAAGATATGCCCTTGAATACTTACATATTTTATCTGTAAGGTTCCATCCTGAAGACAGACGGATCCCTTGAACTCATAGTAACACGAGCACTTTGAACAGACCATTGGGTCTTTACCAGTCAGGTCCTTTATTCTTTGGCTCCAATTTCTCTTTCGAAGAACTTTTTTCACCTTTGCTATCTGTCTTTTAACTGTTTCTTGAAAAATCGCTACTTTTTGTTTACAAACAGCTTTCTTCCTTCTTGAATAAACACCATAGTATCGTATCGTTTTAAAGTTTTAGTCGTGCGATCATTCATGTACATAAGAAAATCTTCCTTTCTGGTGTTCTGGTGTGTAGTAACTTCTACCAAATGGAATTTATTTTCTTATTTTTTTGTACAATGTTCATAAATCATTTTTACACTCTGTTGATTGTAGTGGAAGGCGCGCAGACTCCTGCGGGAGTACGGGGCAGGGGAGACCCCGCAGGCGCTAAAGCGCTGAGGAGGCTCCCCGGCACGCCCGCGGAAAGCGAAGCGCCTGGAACGAAAATCAACAGACAAGGTTCAGAGCAATAAACAAAAAAGGGTGTTCCTAAAAGCTATACTTTTGGGAACCCTCAATTATCGAAGTTAAGATATAAATTCTGATAGTATAAGAAAAGCGCAAGCGCCCTTGGTCATCGGCGTACGGACTGGAGGCCCTTCGACTAAAGATAAAGGAAACACGGTGAGCGTAGCGAGCCGATGTTGACTTATCGTAGGGAGAAGGACGAAGTACGCTAGCCGATAGGCGCTTGCGCTAGACAGTTATCGAAGTTCAGATATAAATTCTGATAGTAAAATAAAAAAGCACCGGCATTAAACCGGTACTTCCATTTCTTATTCAGCATCATATTGATATAACGGTGTGCTCAAATAGCGCTCCCCATTATCTGGAACAATTGCAAGAACTTTCTTTCCTTTGCCTAGTTTTTTTGCAACCTCAACTGCAGCATAAATGGCCGCCCCAGATGAGATACCGCCGAGAACGCCCTCTTCTCTTGCGGCACGGCGGGCATACTCAAATGCATTCTCCGCCTCTACTTGAATAACTTCATCGTATACATCAGTGTCTAACACCTGAGGAACGAAGCCTGCACCTAAACCTTGAAGCTTATGAGGGCCAGGATTGCCGCCAGAAAGAACCGGTGAGTCCTTTGGTTCTACTGCATAAATTTTAATTTCAGGGAATTTTTCGCGTAAAACTGAACCCGCTCCCGTAATGGTTCCGCCAGTTCCAATCCCTGCGACAAAAGCATCGAGCTGATCCATCTGTTCAACGATTTCTTTACCGGTTGTGCGCCGATGAACTTCAGGATTAGCCTGATTGTTAAACTGCTGCGGCAGAAAATAACCATGCTGCTGTACAAGCTCTTCAGCTTTAGCGATCGCACCTTTCATGCCTTCTGGACCCGGTGTTAAAACGAGCTCCGCTCCATAAGCGCGCAGAAGGTTTCTTCTTTCTAAGCTCATCGTTTCTGGCATAACAAATACAGCTTTATATCCTTTTGCAGCAGCGATCATCGCTAAGCCAATTCCGGTATTGCCGCTTGTCGGCTCAATAATTGTATCACCTGGTTTAATGACACCTTGTTCTTCGGCTGTTTCAATCATCGCTAAACCAATCCGATCCTTCACACTGCTTCCAGGATTAAAATACTCCAGCTTTAAATACACTTCTGCACTGTTTTCATCTACTAATCTGTTTAATTTTACAATGGGTGTTTGGCCGACTAAATCGGCAACTGAATTTCCAACACGAGCCATCATGGCCACCTCTATTCCGAGTAATTTTATTGGTTTAAATAGAATTTACCAGTTTAGTACCCGTCTTGTCAATCATTATCCCTTATTCTTTTAAAAAAATTGCAGCAACTCAAACCCACTGCTTTACTCATTGTTTATTCCCATAAAACCAGTCAACTTTTACTTCATCCCAGAAAGCCGTTGCCGAAGCAGGCGTCTTCATTTGTTCCATCGCGATTTGTCTGCGAATTTGATTTTTTACTTCGTCAAACGTATATGTGTGGCCTTTTATCACTTTATGCAGCTTAATAATGGCATACCCTTGTTTGATTTTTATCGGGCCGCTGTATTTTCCTGCTTTTAACTTTTTCGCTGTTTGAAGGTATTCTGCCGGATATTGCTCATCATCCTGACTAATATAACCAATGTCACCGCCTTGATTGGCGGAAAATTCCTCAATGGAGCGCTCCATCGCCAAAGCCGAAAAACTCGAACCTTGAGACAGTTCTTTTAAGGCTTTTTTTGCCTCAGCCTCTGTTTTTACAACGATATGCGATAGATGATACGTCGTAGGAACACGAAACTGATCACGATTTTCTTTGTAGTACTTTTTCATTTCATTTTCGGAAACGACTACATCTTTCGTTAAAATTTCTTCAAGCAGCAAGCTGTTTTTCACTTGTTCTTTCCATTTCTTTTCATCGACAGCTTTATTTTCAGCGGCAGAAGATCCATATACAGCCTGAGCCATCCGCAGCTGGCGGCGAACATCTTCATCTGAAACAGTAATTTTATACTTCGCTGCCGTCTCCCGAATCACTTTTTGGTCAATCATATCTTTCAATACTTCTTTACCGTAGCGCGCTTCCAATTCATTCAGCCAGTCCTGTCTTGAAATGGATTCCCCACCAACAGTCGCCACCTTTTCATTAGCAGCGGCAAATCCGCTTGTGCCCTCTGATTTAGCAAAAAAGAAAACAACCGTCAAAACATTTAACAAAAAAAGACCGGCAATGATTAGCCAAAGCTCTTTTTTTCGCAACAAAACCTCCCCCTAGAAGATTTTTATTTCGCTTCTCTTTTTAACTCTTCCAATTCATTTTTTGTAAAATGATATTTTTCATTGCAAAAATGGCAATGAGCCTCCGCCATGCCATCTTGTTCAATCATTTCGTCGATCTCGGCACGCCCTAAGCCAATAATGGCTTCAGCAAAACGTTCCTTTGAACACGAACATTTAAATTGAACAGGAATGGTTTCCAGTACTCTTACTTGTTCTTTGCCAAAAAGCTCGGCCAAAATTTCTTCTGGAGTTAATCCTTGTTGAATTAACCTGGAAATGGGCGGGATTGTTTTTAATCTTTCTTCAATAAATATAATGGTTTCATCTTTTGTTCCCGGCATTAATTGAAAAATAAACCCGCCGGCAGCAAGAATCGAATCATCCGGATTAACAAGGACGCCAACACCTACGGAAGAAGGCACTTGTTCGGAAGTTACAAAGTAATAGGTAAAGTCTTCTCCCAGTTCACCCGAAACAAGCGGGACTTGTCCAGAAAAAAAATCGCGCAGACCGAGATCTTTTACAACTGTCAACGTACCGTTCGTCCCAACAGCTCGGCGCACATCCAATTTTCCATGCTCATTTGCCTCAAAGTCCACTTCCGGGTTGGCCACATATCCGCGCACTTCACCCTTGGCATTGCTGTCAACTAAAATAAGTCCGAGCGGCCCATCGCCCTTAATCTTAATCGTTAATTTATCTTCACCCTTTAACATGGCTCCCATCATCACACCCGCCGTAATCGACCGGCCTAAAGCAGCCGACGCTGTACGCCATGTTCGATGCCGGCGCTGTGCTTCAGCAACCGTTTCCGTTGTGCGCACCGCATACGCCCGAACCTGGCCGTCAAATGCCAGCGCCTTAATTAAATAATCATTCATCAGAAAGCTCCTTTCTAGTTGTCTTTTCTTATCATATCCATGTTTCTTTTGTAGATCAGCTGCAATCCTTTTAAGGTTAAAAATGGATCAACAATATCAATAATATTCGATTCCTGGGCAATCATATTGGCTAATCCCCCAGTCGCAATCACGCTTGGTTTTTGCGGGCTTTGTTCCATCATTCGCTTTACAATTCCCTCAACCTGGCCCACATATCCATAAACAATTCCCGCTTGCATCGCTGAAACGGTATTTTTGCCAATCACACCTTCAGGACGAGTAATTTCGATCCTCGGAAGTTTGGCAGCCTTTGAATATAGTGCCTCGGTTGAGATATTAATACCCGGAGCAATGGCCCCTCCCAAATACTGGCGGTGTTCATTCACATAACAATAAGTTGTCGCTGTTCCGAAATCTACAATTATTAATGGGCTTCCATATTCATGGATTGCCGCAACGGCATTCACAATTCGGTCGGCGCCAACTTCCCTTGGGTTCTCATACTTAATATCCAATCCTGTCTTAACTCCCGGTCCGACAATCAAAGGTTTAATATGGAAATACTTTTGGCACATCCTCTCAAGTGCAAACATGATTGGCGGCACAACAGAGGAAATGATGATCCCGTCAATTTCCGCAAATGAAAGCCCTGAATGGTCAAACAAAGATTTAATCATCATTCCATACTCATCATCTGTTCGATTGCGGTTGGTCTCAATTCGCCAATGATATTTCAGCTCGTCACCCTTATAAACACCGAGGACAATGTTCGTATTTCCGACATCAAATACAAAGATCACACTATCACCACTTTGTTCAAATTCTATCTTTTACTGCAAACATCATAACACACTAACGTTTTTTCGAGAAAAAAGAGCGCTTCAAAAGAAGCACTCTTTTTTTGAAGATGAATCTTTTAAAAAGACACGACTTCATCTTATAAAGTTGGTTTTTCATCAGATGAGTCATCATGTAAATCTGCTTTCGCAAGATCTGCTTTAGGCTCATCTTCTTTTTTCCCATTAATGTTTACTTTGACATCTTCTGCTTTTTTTGCCAATCCATTGCTTGAAGTCCGCTCAGGAAGCCGACCGTTTTCAACCAAGGATTTTATTTGATCGGCATCAAGTGTCTCTACTTCAAGAAGAGTTGTCGCAATTAAATTAAGCTTTTCACGATTTTCGGTCAAAATTTTCTTTGCTTTTGCATAGCATTCTTTAATAATTCGCTGAATTTCTAGGTCAATTTCATACGCAATTGCATCTGAATAATTTTGGTCATTATTTATATCACGGCCAAGAAATACCTGACCTTGCGCTTGGCCGAATTGAAGCGGCCCCAGCTTATCACTCATTCCAAATTCCGTTACCATTTTCCGGGCAATACCAGTGGCACGTTGGAAATCGTTGTGCGCACCAGTACTTACCTCTCCAAAGACAATTTCTTCTGCTACACGACCGCCTAAAAGACCGGTAATTTTATCTAACAATTCCGGCTTCGTCATGAAGTAGCGATCTTCTTTCGGAAGCATAACGGCGTAGCCGCCAGCCTGTCCGCGCGGAACAATTGTCACCTTATGAACCATTTCCGCCTCATCAAGCACGAGGCCGATCACGGTATGGCCGCCTTCATGGAAAGCAACAATTTTTCGTTCTTTCTCAGAAATGACCCGGCTTTTTTTCGCAGGACCGGCAATGACCCTGTCAGTTGCTTCGTCAATATCTTCCATATCAATTTTCTTCTTATTTTGCCGAGCTGCAACCAATGCTGCTTCATTTAACAAGTTTTCCAAATCGGCACCCGAGAATCCAGGTGTCCGCTGAGCAATGCTTTTCAGATTGACCTGATCATCCAGCGGTTTATTGCGCGCATGGACTTTCAACACAGCTTCACGGCCGTTTACGTCAGGGCGGTCAACCGTGATTTGCCGGTCAAAACGGCCTGGACGCAATAAGGCTGGATCAAGGATATCCGGACGGTTGGTTGCGGCGACGATGATAATTCCTTCGTTCGCACCAAAACCATCCATTTCGACAAGCAATTGGTTCAATGTTTGTTCACGCTCGTCATGCCCCCCGCCAAGTCCAGCACCACGCTGGCGGCCGACTGCATCAATTTCATCAATAAAAATAATACAAGGAGCATTTTTCTTCGCTGTTTCAAATAGATCGCGCACCCGGGAAGCCCCAACGCCGACGAACATTTCTACGAAATCAGATCCGCTAATTGAGAAAAACGGAACACCTGCTTCCCCTGCAACCGCACGAGCGAGCAGCGTTTTACCTGTTCCTGGAGGTCCAACTAAGAGTACGCCTTTAGGAATTCGTGCTCCCAATTCCGCAAATTTACGCGGATCTTTTAAGAATTCAACAACCTCAACTAATTCTTGCTTTTCTTCATCTGCACCGGCTACATCTCTAAAACGCACTTTTTTCTTTTCATCATTGTAGAGCTTCGCCTTGCTTTTTCCAAAGTTCATCACCCGGCTTCCGCCGCCCTGCGCCTGATTCAGCAGGAAGAAGAACAAAATAAAGATAATCACAAACGGAATGATCGACGTAAAGAACGTTACCCAGCCGCTAGTTTCTTTTGCAGGCATGATATCCACTTTTGCTGTTGCTGCAGCTTTATCGATTCTTTCCTGAATCTTATCGCTATTTGGAATATACGTTAAGAAATTCTTTCCTTTTTCTTTAAATTGACCACGGACTTCGTAAACGCCCCGATCAGGCTGCATTGAAAATGATTTGACTTCACCATTTTCCAAATAAGAAACAAATTTATCATAAGTGATGCGGTCAGTTGGCTCATTGCTTCCATTAAAAAAGCTCACTACGCCAATTATGACTAGAAATATCAATAAATAAAAGATGGTATTACGGAAAATCCGATTCATCCCTTACCTCCTCCCACGGTAAAAAACTATACTAAATAGTATCATAGAAAATCATGCCAATACAAGGAATTACACTTATTTACTCAAGCTTTCCAACAGTCTTGCCAGCAAGAAAACAACCCTCTTTTTTATAATTGGCTTAATCGTTATTACGGTATACTTCAGGTTTTAAAACACCAATATATGGAAGGTTCCGGTATTTTTCTGCATAATCCAGTCCGTACCCGACAACAAATTCATCCGGTACATCGAATCCAACATAATCTGCTTTAATTGTACTTTTTCTACCTGCTGGTTTATCGAGTAAAGTAACAATTTTGATGGATTTTGCTTTCCGATAACGGAACAAATCAACAAGATAACTCAATGTAAGACCGCTGTCGATAATATCTTCAATAATCAGGATATCCCTTCCCTCAACGGAAGTATCCAAATCCTTTAGTATTTTAACTTCACCAGAAGAAACGGTTGAATTTCCGTAGCTGGAAACATCCATAAAGTCCATTTCAAGATAGCAATCCATCCGCTTCAGCAAATCTGCCATAAATGGCATTGCGCCTTTTAACACACCTATTGCTAATGGAAAGCGATCTTTATACTCTTCTGTCAGCTGAGCAGCCAGCTCTTTAAGTTTTTCTTGAATCTCTTCTTCCGATACTAATACCTTTTCGATATCCTGTTTCATCTAAAATTGCCCCCTAGAAATCATTCCTACTGTATGTAAGTTGAATAAAGCGTCCTGCTGCATTACCCATACCCTCAAAGGCTGACTTTTTAAGACCTGGAAGCCAAAGAATTTGGCCTTCATGATCACAGATCACGGGCCAGCTGTCTCTTTCTTGGATTGGAACTTTGCGATCAATAAATATATCTTTTAATTTCTTCGTTCCTGCTGTCCCTTTTAAGGACATCCGATCTCCCGCTTTTCTTGTTCGCACGGTCAACGGCAGCCGAATTTTATCTGCCTGAAACAGCGCAGCACGATCGCTGTGAGAATCCACAGCTCCTTCAACGTATTCCATCGTTAATTTACCAAAACCGGGCAGAAGATATGTCCCCTGCTTTTCTATTTCAAACCAGTATGGCTGATTTTGGAATAGCGCGAATTGGAAGTGACAAGACAGATAGGAACGAATCACTTTTAATCCGTTTGGAAAGTCCAACTTCCCTGATGGATGTGTCTGGTTTATTAAGGCCAAAACTTGGTCAATGTGGATTGCCGAAAGAGATACAGGTCTTTTTTTGTAAAGATAGTTTAATATTAGTTGAATCCCTCTTCTTTGTAAAGGTAAAGGCATTTCAAGAAATCTTTTTCTATCAATGGTAATATGGTCATTATCTCTTGCTGTCATTACTTTATTCATCTCTTGAACAGTTAATTCTTGGAGAAAGTCTTCATCGCTTTGCAGTTCTTCACTAAACCGCTGGAAATGTTCATGAACTTGTCGATTTTCTGCTTTTAAAAATGGCAGACAATTTTTTCGGAATCGGTTTCTTGTATAAATACTTTCAAAATTACTTGGATCCATTCGAGGAATGAGATCTTTTTCTTCACAGTACTGATTAATATCATCCTTTGTTGCATTTAAAAACGGACGAAAAATAAATCCTGACTCAAAAGGGCGCTGAAAAGGAATTCCAGCTCTTGCCTTTCCAGTACTTCCCCGGGTTAAGCGCATCAGAATCGTTTCAATTTGATCATCTCCATGATGAGCAAGTGCTAGGAAGGAACATTGATAGTCGTTCATTACCTTTGCAAAAAAATCATAGCGAACTTCTCTTGCAGCGGTTTCTGCACTTTTACCTGTTCGAACCATCAGATCATGAACATCGACCTGTGTCATTTCAAATGGAATAGAGAAGGCTGAGCAAAAATCTTTTACAAACATTGCATCTTCAAATGACTCTTCTCCGCGAAACATATGGTCAATATGGGCAACAACAAGAAAGAGATTTCTCTTTTCTTTCCTCTCCAGCAAATAATGGAGCAGTGCCAATGAATCCGGACCACCAGAAACTCCGACAACAATCCGTTTATTTTCGAGGACAAAGGAATGCCGCTCAAGAAAGGCTTCCACTTTCATTTCCAACATTTTCATTCTTCCTTAAAATAATCAATTTAATGATGCAAACTGAAATCATTCAAATAATAGCTTAACACGTATTCAGCCATATTTTTAATATTATTTACGAACCAATAGTACAATAGTTTCAAAAAAAAGAAAAAAGATGTTAAAACAATTTTCCGGAAATATAAAGGAAATAGAAAGCAGCCACTACGGCAAGTATGAACAAAGTTTCAACCACCCCGCCTTTTTTCTTTTTTTTCGGCGAGTATCGCTGTAATCGAAGCTTGTTTTGCTTTAACGGAGCAGGTGTTGGTTTCAGCTGATGCATCATTTCCCCATCTTGTTTTTTCATCGTCCGTGAAGAAGCCGTAGCAAGAGACAATAATTCTTGTCTCATCTGCTTCGCATTTGAATATTGGCCTCGAAGTGATTTAAAAATGACTGGCTCAAGCCGCTGAAGCTCTGGCTTTTGCCGAATTGCCTCTGTTAATTGGTGCATTCCCCCAGTCTGTTTGTGAAAACGCTTTGGATAGGCGGTATTGATTATCACCATTCCGACTGCAAATAAATCATAAGAAGGCTCTGCTTTTCTTGAACCGAGTCCCCAGTATCCACGATCATAGAACTCCGTGAACTCTTTGATTGCCCTCCCCCTAATTGTTGTTCCGCCAACATCAATGCATCTGATTCTAGTTGGCGGCCCGGTGACGATTAGATTTTCCGGCTTCAGATCTCCAAAGATCCAGCCATTTCGATGCAATTGTTCAAGGTCGTTCAAAAGCTGAATTATCAGCACTGCTACCCAGGATTTTCCGTTCCTTTCAATAAAAGATAAAAGATCTGACCCTGTAATATACTCCATTGCATAAAAAGAAACCATTCCCTGTCTGCTTTTCCAATCATCAACATCCATTAAAGAAGGTCCGAGGGTTGACCCTTGGACCTTCGCAAAGGATTTTAACACATTGACCTCGGAGGTAATGGACATACTGTTTTCACTTATTTTTAAAGCAACGTGGCGATTTTGATGCCATGCTAAATAGACAATCCCATTGGCGCCGTTTCCCAATTCTTTTATAATCGTATATTTATTCTTATGCCATTTACCCTCGATAACCTCTCCCGGCTTGAAACTACATCGATTCTTCAAAGTATGATTCATCATCACGAGAAAGAAGGCTCCTTAAAGACCGTTTTTGTTGGAATGCAGTTAAAGCAGCGCGAATGGCAGGCCCAGTCGGTGTAATACCTCCTGGAGACAATTGAGAAAAAACACTTGTTAACATCGTCAGCTTGGGAGTCCAGCCTAACAGCATTTCAACCTCACTTTTTTTCCCGGGAAATACAAACACAGAAAAAGAATTATGACCTGTTCTCGAGTTGAGACTAATGGATAAATCCAAGATGGCTTCTTTAACTGTTTGGAGTTTTTGTTTCATGCTGGCGCTAGTGTCGACCAATATTAATACTTCTAACTCTACGGTTTCACCTAGTTCATCAACAACCTCCATGACTTCGCCTCTTTTTTCGGGAGGGAGGTCTTCCATTGTTTGTGTCCGTCCAAGAATCTGCTGCAATTCTTTGTTAACAATTCCCTGAATTGTCTGGGTCATCGCTTTTCTTGTCACCATTTGCACCGTTTGCGAAAGCTGCTGAGCATAAACAATTTGACTTACGCCTCCACCAGACATTGCGATGTTCTCAATCTCTTTCATCCCTTTATCATCGATAATATCCTGATCCATTACGCCAATTACATTTACCGTAATTCCTTCTTCCTTCGCTAGCGCTGCCATCGCAATCGGGTCTTCACCTTGATTGGAACAGCCATCCGTAATCAATAAAATTTGCTGAATTTTCCCTGTATACATGATTCATTTCCTCCACTTATTTAGTGTTACCATTGTCGACGCGATGGAGGAGATTTATACATAAAAGTGGCTTTGTTTCAGCAAAAGGCTCTCTCTGTTAAGCTCTAAGTTTCATTTTTTGCACAGGAATCGATGCCCACTTTGGCGTGTTGTGTTTAATTTTTGCAACTGTTACCGTCATGTCATCTTCAATTAATCCAGATCGGGATCGAATTACTTCTTCCATTATTAAATCGGCTACTTCTTGAGGATCATCCGTCTCTAACTCTTTAATTTTCCGCTTCATCCACAAATCATAGTTTTCGACATGCTTCGGCCCTTCAAAAACTCCATCGCTCATCATAATTAATAAATCTCCCGCTTTTAATTGCTGGCTTACGACATCGACTTCGAATTCCTGCAAAATTCCTATCGGCAAATTGCTTGCCTGTATTTTAATCACCCGATCGCCCCGTTTTATAAAACTCGGAGTTGAGCCAATTTTCAGGAATTTTGCCGAAGCATTTTGCAGATCAATCATTGCTAAATCAAGTGTTGAAAAAATTTCATCGGTAGTTCTTAAAGACAAAACAGAATTGACCGACTTAATCGCAACCCTTTCTTCAATTCCCGACTTTAAGATTTTCTGTAATAGCTTGAGCGTTTCGTTGCTCTCGTAATGGGCTCTTTCTCCGTTCCCCATTCCGTCGCTAATCGCAATCGCAAACTTGCCGCCTCCCAGTTCTATTGTTGAGTAGCTGTCACCCGATATAAACCCGCCGTCCTTCGCAGCGTGCGCAACGCCCGTCTCAACAACAAAAGCTTTCGTTGATTTAAAGGTAACTTGGGAAAATCCGTTTGGATTGCTTTCTTCTGCCTCTGTACTGACGACAATCGTTTCTCCAAGAATATCTGAAAGCATCGGAGCAATTAATTTTTCACATTCCCCATGGTTGTTTCCAAATGGAAGCTGGATGTCGATATCGACATTTCCTTGTTCTAAACTATAAATTTCTACATTTTCAATTTGAATCCCACATTCTTGGAGGGCGTCTAAAATCTGTTCTTCCTGTTTATGATGATTTTCCCGCTCCCGCTGGATTTCTTTTGCGAAATTTCCCATTACCTCGGAAACGCCCAGCAATTGATCCGCCACTAATTTTCTGCTTTCCATCACTTTCTTTTTCAATTTTTGATTGGCTTGGTAAAAAGTTAATTCCTGCTGGATCACATCCATTACCTTTTTCGATCTTGTACAATGTTTTTCAAAGTCTCTCGTTAATTTTTGCGAAACCGTTCCGGTATTTTGATCCATTTCATGAATAATCTCACTCATATACTCATATGTTGTAGTAAAGTTCTTGGACCAGCATTGTTCTTTTTTAAAGCATGTTTGGCATGTTTTTTCCGTAACATTGCTTAAAAAATAGTCCAATTCGCGATCTTCTACTTCCAGGTCCGCTTTGTCATCATTGTGGGAGAAGCTTTGTGACAGCGCATGAAAGACTGTTGAAAACTGAGCGACACGCTGGGCGGTAACATCTCTCATTTTCCGCATATATTTCTGTTGTTCCGCAGTATATTCAGGTGTCCCGGGAATATGCTTTGCCAACCGTGATGTAAGCGATTTCGGAGTAAGCAGGAATAAGATAATCGCCGAGGTTGATTCGAGCACAGTTAGCAAAATGGAACCACCGCCTTCACCATACATTCCAATCAACAATGTCGCAATTAATAACCCTACAGATACACCAATTTTCTTGCCTTCCTTCAATAAACCTCCCAACACGCCAGAAAAGGCGAGCAGACTCATATGGTAAAAACTAGAGACATTAGCCAAGCTGAAAATCAATCCTGTAACCACTCCGACTGTTGATCCTACTGTGGCTCCTGCTACAAACGAAAAAACTAATACTAAATATCTTGACATGATATGTTCAATCGAAAGATCATATGCAACCCAGCCAATCGTCCCTGTCATAATCGATGCCAGCATAATAATTAAACAAACAATTTCTTCCGTTGTCAGTGATTGCTTGCGTTTATTCATTGTTAACAGAGGGATGCTTTGCATAAAAATAAGGGTTAAAATAAAGGCTAAACTTCCTTGCACCGCTGACATTATTCCGTCGTACAATGACAAATCTTTTGTAATCACAAAGCTTTCTGCCAGCTTCCCGACTGTTAAAATAAGACTGACATAGATCGGTAAGGATTTTGTTTCATTCTTCAACCACCTTTTTGTCATTTGAAAGAAGAGCATAAAAAGGAAAGTAATGGCGAAGGTTGACGCAGCATTGGCAAATGAAATCGTGGCAGCACCGGCTATAAGGCCTATTAAGGCTAGAGGGGCTCGATCTTTCTTGAGCAAATAGACAACAGCAAAGAAAGGCAGGCTGAAGGGAGTTAGCTTTGACAATATTAAGGCGCGCCCAAGCAAAAAGCCTACCAACAATAATAAATACCCTTTTTTCACAAGAAAGTTCTCCATCTTCGTCTGAAATTTCCTTGCCGTATTTGACAAATCCATTTTTGCTGCCCGCAGGTTCACTTCCCCAATCGGCTCCATTAAATTCGGTTCAATCTTTTCCATCAAGGACACTTCCTATCATTTTCTTGTTGGAGACTATTATAAAATCAGTGAAAATAAAAGATTGTCAAAATAGCAGACAAGCTTTAAAAATTCGTTCGACGGATTTCACGAAAATGACGGTAAAACTTCTCACTATGACAAAAACCTTGTTTTTACCACAAAAAGACATTGACAACCTTTTTTATCCCGGTTATTATATTTCTTGTGTCAAAATGATTATGGCGGTGTAGCTCAGCTGGCTAGAGCGTACGGTTCATACCCGTAAGGTCGGGGGTTCGATCCCCTCCGCCGCTATCCTAATAGCAAGTAACGACCCAGGCATCACGGGCAACGCTAAAAGCATCGAAAAATTTCGATGCTTTTTTATTAGAAAAGCGGAAGCACCCTTGGTCATTTGACGTAGTCGTCAGGGCGCTCCGATAGTAAAACAAAAAGACAAGCCGCATTGACTTGTCTTTGCTTTTAACTATTTACTAAACCTGCTATCTATTCACCAAATAAGCAGCAAGTTACCCTCTTCTCGCTCCTCTTCCACCACGCTTCGATTCCGTGTTTCTCTTTAAGGAAGATAAACGATCTTCACTATCTTTTAAAAAGCGGGCCATTTTAGATTCGAATGATTCCGGTCTTGAATTATTATTGCGATCATTCGTTCTGCCTTGACGAGGGCGTTGGGAATGTGAATGGGATTTCGGCGTTTCTGGCCGGTCCTTTGCCTTTTTAATTGACAGCCCAATTTTTCCATCCTTCTCAACATTGATGACTTTTACTTCTACCTGGTCGCCAACTTTCAGATGATCATTGATATCTTTTACATAGTTGTCAGCAACCTCACTGATGTGGACGAGTCCTGTTGATCCATCCGGCAGCTCCACAAACGCTCCGAAATTCGTAATCCCTGTTACCTTTCCTTGTAACTTGCTGCCTACTTCGATTGACATAAAAAGAATGTTCCTCCTTAAAAATATAAAAAATCATGCTTACTCTATATTATACAGAAAGTAAAAAAACAGTGTCAATAAGACTACTTTGTGGTTGATTTTTCCTTCTTATTTTCCGGAATATGAAAAATGATTTCATTTTGATTGGACATAAAAAAATTTTTTCTGGCCAACTTTGCAATATAGTCATCATCATTTAATTTGACAATGCTTTCCTTCAAGATTACCTGTTGCTGTTTTAACCTAGAAAGTTCTTTATCAAGCTGTTTTTTTTGAGCCTTTTTTGCATCTAAAACAGAAGCTTGCGAAAGAATACTGGAGATCATGAAATAAGAGATGAAGATTGCAAAGGTGAAAAACAAGGAAAGTCTTCGTAGCAGCATTTTTCGTTTTCTTGCTGCCGCAATACCAGCCGCTTCCTTTTGGTGAACAAATGGTGAATCGATCTTTGCAACCTTTCTCGGTCTAGTTACACTCATTCAAGCAAACCTCCCTACCTTTTTCGCTTCTTCCACAAATTAAACCACTTACGAGTATAATTCTTTATTTTCGAAAAATGTCCTGCTGTTTTATTATAAAACGTGTCGACGTTTTTTTTAATCCCTTTCGGCAAAACTTTCCAAACTTTTAACAGGATCATTCCAATTGGCTTCAAAAGAAACTTTATACTAAATAATAATATCTTAAAAACAAATTTGACAAGGGTAAAAAGCCCCCTGCCAATAAATAAAATGCTAAACATAACAAGGTGTATCAATCCAATGACAGGTTTTACAACAAGCAGGCTGACTGCTTTACGCATAAAATTTGCCGTTGTCACTATAAAGGTAATCAGTAATTCTAGAAGCCGCAAGTACATTCCTTTTAAGAGGCTCTGGTACGCAGCAAAACCACAAATCAGGGCAAGTAAAAGGTAAAAGCGAAATTCACCTTTGTTGACGAGAAATAATACATAAAAAATGATGAGCGCCTGAATAATCCAAAACAGAATATCATTTAAAAAAACAAGCCAATGCTTTCGCTTAGAGCGCTGTAAAAAACGTTGGTATGTGTCAAACATGACTCCGAACAGGGCACCCATTCCAATCATTGATGCCATTGTGATAAATTGCGTTGAAAGAGTCATCGGAATAACTTGCTAAAGAATCCTTTAGCTTTCTCCCCATGCTGTTCATCCAAATAGACGAGATCGTAAATTTTCCCTTTAATTGAAACGATGCCCTTATCCACATCCAGATTTTTCATTTGCAGGTTTTGCCCTCGAATCGCCAAAAAACCCATACTTGTTTCGAGCAGAAACTCCTCGTTGTCAAAGCTCTCCACTTGTTTAACACCTGTTATTTCAAGCAGCTTTCTTCCTCTCATGATGACATCATGATCTGGAACAGAACCTTTCGGTGGAGTTGATTCAAAATATTGGCTCATTTCCATCCCTCACAGTCTTTGTACAACCTTTTGTACATTTTTATGTAAGGAAATGAAAAAATAGAACAAGCAGGATTTTTACTCCTCGAAGCCCGCCGATTCTCCCGTTCTTTCTTCTTTTAAAATCGTGTACATTTCTGCAGCTTCCTCTTTGCGGGAAGTTTCCTGAATGCGGTCAATTCGAGCGGTAATGATTCTTTGTCCGAGGCGTATGGTCAGCTCATCGCCAACTTTAACGATCGAGCTTGCTTTTGCCTCTTTCCCATTGATTTGAATTCTTCCTTGATCGGATACTTCCTTTGCCAGCGTCCTTCTTTTGATGATTCTGGAAACCTTTAAAAATTTATCTAAACGCATAGTAATCCCCCTTTGTTACAATCCTTTTTGTTTAGCCCGGTCCCAATAGCGATCAAGCTCTTCAAGTGAATGGGCTCGAAACGGCCTGCCGCTTTCTGCAACCATCGCTTCTACATACTGAAAACGCCGAATAAATTTTTCATTTGTCTCAAACAATGCTTCTTCAGGATGGATTTTTAAAAACCTTCCGACATTTACAAACGCAAACAATAAATCACCAAACTCTTTTTTCGCATCGATGGACTGTTCTTTTGCATCCATTAGTTCCGCTTCAAATTCTTGGAGCTCTTCTTTTACTTTTTCTAAAGCTGGCCCAAGTTCGTTCCAATCAAAACCGACTTTTGCTGCCCTTTTTTGCAGTTCATACGCCCTAATCAAATTAGGCAGAGACATAGAAACGCCCTCTAATAATGAATGAGCTTTTGCTCCTTTTTCGCTTTGCTTTATTTCTTCCCAATTTTGTACTACCTGGTCCGCAGTTTCAGCTTGGACATTTCCAAAGACATGCGGATGCCTGCGGATCATCTTAGCAGAAATTCCGGCAATTACATCTTCAATCGAAAAATAGCCTTCATCTTCGCCAATTTGTGCATGAAGCAGCACCTGCAGCAAGACATCGCCCAGTTCCTCCGTTAAATGATCGATATCCCCACTGTCAATTGCGTCGATTACCTCATATGTTTCTTCTATTAAGTATTTCTTCAAAGATTCATGCGTTTGCTCCTTGTCCCATGGACAGCCTTCAGGTCCTCTTAAGATAGCAATAATTTCACGCAGTTTCCCGAAGTTTTTGAGCAATAGTTTCTCATCTCTTACAGGCGGAACATAAACGGAAGTTAAATTGCTGGTGGAGACTTGCCGATCCAATTCAAATAAAGGAATCTTCACAACCTTTTCCTTGATACTTCCTGCAGCCGTCACAATTTTAACTTCATAATCATCCGGGTAGCGCTCCATTAATGTTAATTTCACTTCAGATGCCACAAATTGGTCATAAACTTGGGTAATAAAAATATGCTGGCTCTGCTGTATCTCGTCAGCCCTTAAATTCGTTCCGTCAAGCAGCTGAAACCCTTCAATCGGATCGATTTTTAACGCCTGAAAAATTGCATCGAGAAAGCTTTGCCCGCCGCCAATTTCAATTTCAATTCCTTCTTGCAGCCCTTTTTCCAGCAGCATCTGAACGGTCATCTCTGCTGCAAGCGGGTGACCCGGCACAGCATAGACGACTTGTTCTGTTTGAGCCTTTTCCAATAAAATTTGAACAATCTCTTCATACACTTCAGCAAATTGTTCATGTTTTTCGTAAATCTCATCAAATGAAGAATAATGTAGCCCCTGGCTGGCAAGATCAGCAACAACCGGGTGCTCTTTTGTCCGTAAATAGACATGGTTAGCGTTAAGCAATTTTTTATACACGCCAAAAGGCAGCTGCTCAAGATCCCCTGCTCCAAGACCTAAAATTTCAATTTTCTTTTCCATTATTTCGACTCCTATCTTGATGCGGCAAAAAGAGCGCTAATTTGCTTCCAAAAGGAAACAGCGTAAGATCCTCTTCTGAGAACACCTTTCCTCTTATAATAATTGCTAAATAGAGACCACCGCCCAGAAAAACAGCACTAAGCGCCAGAAACGCTGCGCTAAAACGATTCGTTCCAAATTGACCATTTATCAGATATGACATCAACCATAGATAACCTTTCAAAAAAAGCATCATCGCTAGTGCCGCTGAAATAATTATGAACCAAAAATTCCTAGTGAATAGCGGAAATGAAAGTTCTTTTTTTAATTTTACACTTAATAATCCACTTATAATAATAACCGTAAAAACAGTTGAAACAGCAGCTCCCATCGTGCCTAAGACAGGCACTAAAAAAAGATTAAAATAGTACTTTAACGGAAAGCCTAAAACGATGATGACTGCCGGGTATTTAACGTAACCCATCCCTTGCATAATGGCAGTGATTGTTGAAATGATTGAACTAAATAATATAACAGAACCGAGCACTCTTAATACATCGGATCCAAGATCATTTTCAAAAAGCATCGTGTTGGCTTGCGTCATAATAGCCCAAAGACCCGCCGCTGCTCCAATGCCTAAAACGAGGCTAGACCGCATGCTTAATTTGATGTTGTGCTCCAAAAACTCTGGCTTTTTCTTCAGTCTTTCACTTGTAATCAATGGAACAAGCGATAACGACATCGAGGTAGCAGCAACGGTTCCTAGTTGAATAAGCGGCTGCGCCCGATCGTATATACCTTTTAAGCTTTTTGCTGCTTCTTTTTCCACCCCACTTGCAACAAGTGCAGAATAGAGGCTCAGCGAATCGGCGATTTGCAGAAAAATCATCAGCATCCCGCTCAGGCAAATAGCAATTCCTTGAAAAATAAGAGCCTTAATAATCCATCCAGAATCTTTCACTGCATTGCGAAAGATTTTTTTGGTAAAAATTTTTCCTTTCCATCCTTTACGGTGACCCGATAAAAAAGTAAATAAGATTAAAATGGAAAGAAAGCTACCGGTGATCGAGCCAAACATTGCTCCTCCGCCGACAAGATAAAGAGAGTATCCTTTCTTTGTGAACACTAACGCCAATAACAAAATCGTAAATACACGCAGCGTTTGTTCGCCTACTTGAGAGACAGCAGTCGGAATCATATTCCCTATTCCTTGATAATATCCTCTTAACAAAGAAATAATCGGAAATAGTAAAAAAACGAATGAGACTACTTTTATAATCACAGCAAGTTGGCGATCATGCATCCAAATGGCTATTTCATCTGCGCCGGCAAAAAGAATGATAAAACAAAAAAAACCAAGTAGCTGCAAAAACAAAAACGATATTACTAACAGCCGCTCTTCACCTTCAGGTTCTCCTCTTTCTCTTACTTCAGCATAGAGCTTGGAAATCACCACCGGAAATCCGGTTGTTGCCAAAACAACAGCCATTCCATAGAACGGGTAAACCTGCTGGTAAATATAGAAACCAACATCGCCAACGATGTTTTGAAACGGTATGCGATAGACTGCACTTAATATTTTTACAATCAGAGCCGCTATCGTTAAAATAAATGCCCCTCTGAATAAATCTTTCGATTGATGAACGGGCTTCATCTCCCTCTCCTTTCACCGAAAAGTGCAAGCGCCCGTTTAGCGACGACGCCATGGCAATAAATCAATTCGACAGACAGTATTATACCATAGCAGGCTGCTGATCCTCTTTTTCGCCAAAGAAAAAGACAGCATTGAGCTGTCTTTTTACTAAAGAAAAATGATCATGAGTTGACAAATTAGTTCTCCGTCCATTGCTGTGAAACCTTATTGCTCCATTTGTCTTGCCAAGAAACCAGCGGCGGTTTCAACTGCTTTTTGCTCGACTTCCCCAAGGCTGCCATCCTTCGAAAAAATAATGACAGCACCAATCGGGTCGCCGTTTGCAATGATCGGTCCGATTGTATAAGCAGAAATTGTTTCTTCGTTTCCATCCGCCAATGCTACGTTTTCTTGCTGATTCATCAAAACAGAATTCCGATCTTCCATCGTTTTCTCAACTATATCGCTGATATTTTTATTTAAATAATCTTTTTTGGAACTGCCAGCTACAGCAATATACGCATCGCGATCACAAATAAGAACGGGATTCCCTAAACTGTCGAAAAGCGCCTCTGCATACTCTTTTGCAAAATCACTTAATTCACTGATTGGCGAATATTTTTTCAGAATAACTTCACCATCGCGGTCTACGAAAATTTCAAGTGGATCTCCTTCACGTATCCTTAAAGTTCTGCGGATTTCTTTTGGAATAACAACACGACCCAAATCATCGATTCGACGAACAATTCCAGTTGCTTTCATTCAACGTTGCCTCACTTTCATCTGATGATTTTTATCACTTTGGCAATGTTTACTTGTCCTTTTCATCACACAAGATCGTTAGGAAACTGGCTAGAAAACATCACCAATGTTGAACTTAGTATCTTTCATATGGAAAGTTCTATGCGTATTCGTTATATTTTTCTCTTGATTAACAAACATTCCATTAGAGGAAAAAAATACTAAAAGCAATGACACTGAATAAATACCCTTAATTTTTCCCGTTAAACCTGTTTAACAGTCCAAGTTCACTATCATCTGAAATCTGAAAGCTTATTATTTTTTCATCGTATCGCTTAATGCCTTTTTTGCCGTTTGCAATCCTTTAATCATTTCAAACGCAACATTCAGCCACTTGTTTGTTTCTATTCCTTTGATACGGAGAACAATTTTAAGTTTTTTCCCATCCATTCCAAGGCTGACCATTCTTCCAAACGGATTGCTTATTTTAAAAACCTGCTGCCCATCAATCATGCTGCTCGACTGCTCATTGAGCAAGATTGTCACTTCCTGCTTATTCTGCTTAACCAATTCCACACCCGTCAACAAGGCATAAACCTTCATCTCAGCGATTTGGAACAAATAGGCCACTTCATCAGGATAGTCCCCAAAACGATCAAGCATCTCTTCATGAAGCTCTGCGATATCTTCCAGTGTCTCGATTCCTCTGAAGCGCTTGTACATCTCAATTTTTTGATGGCCATCTTTTATATAGCTATCAGGAATATAGGCATCAATTTCAAGGTCAATTTCAACTGTCGGTTTCTCTTCGATCTTCAGATCTGATTTTCTTTCCTCAATCGCTTCTTTTAACATTTGCGAATAAAGGTCAAAGCCGACTGAATCAATAAAGCCATGCTGTTGGGCACCTAACAAATTCCCCGCACCGCGAATGGATAAATCACGCATCGCAATTTTAAACCCCGAGCCCAGTTCAGTAAATTCTTTGATCGCTTGAAGGCGCTTTTCTGCTACTTCTGTTAAAACTTTATCTTTCCGATAGGTAAAATATGCGTAGGCAACCCGATTCGAACGTCCCACCCGGCCGCGAAGCTGGTAAAGCTGGGATAAGCCCATTTTATCAGCATCATAAACAATCAGTGTGTTTACATTGGGAATATCTACTCCCGTTTCAATGATCGTCGTGCTCACGAGCACATCATACTCCCCTGAAAGGAAACTCAGCATCGCTGATTCTAATTCATTTTCAGTCATTTTCCCATGGGCATAAGTGACCCTTGCATCCGGAACAAGCATGGAAATTTCTTCTGCTTTTCTCTCAATATCTTCTACTCTGTTATATAAAAAGTAAACTTGTCCGTCGCGCGCCAGTTCCCGTTCGATCGCTTCCCTTACAAGTGCACCATTATATTCCATTACATACGTCTGCACAGGAAATCGGTTTTCCGGTGGCGTTTCAATAACTGATAAATCGCGTACACCGAGCATTGACATATGAAGGGTTCGCGGAATAGGAGTCGCAGTCAGAGTTAATACGTCTACATTTGTCTTTAATTTTTTTATTTTTTCCTTATGGGTAACCCCAAACCGCTGCTCTTCATCAATAATCAGCAGACCAAGGTCATGATAGACGATATCCTTCGAGAGCAGCCGATGTGTACCAATGACAATATCGACAGTCCCTGCTTTAATCCCCTTGATTGTTTCGGTTTGTTGTTTCTTCGTACGAAAACGGCTTAGCAAGCCAATAGTAACTGGATAATCTTGAAAACGCTCCCTTAGCGTTTGATAATGCTGCTGCGCTAAAATCGTCGTCGGGACAAGGAACGCCACCTGCTTGCCGTCTGCAATTGCTTTAAAGGCGGCACGAATGGCTACTTCTGTTTTTCCATAGCCAACATCGCCGCACAGCAGGCGGTCCATTGGCCGCGGTCTTTCCATATCCCTCTTAATTTCTTGAATGGAACGAAGCTGGTCTTCTGTCTCCTGGTATGGGAATGATGCATCAAATTCCCGCTGCAGATCACCATCTGGAGAAAATGCATGGCCGACTGCCGCTTCACGCTCTGCATAAAGCTTGATTAAATCGTCGGCAATGTCCTGGACAGATGATTGGACCTTCTTCTTAACCCGCTTCCAGTCAGTGCCGCCAAGTTTATAAATTTTGGGCTCTTTTCCTTCTGATCCCACATACTTTTGAACAAGGTCTATTTGTTCAACCGGTACATACAATTTGTCAGATCCTTCGTAGCGGATATGGAGATAATCTTTATGGATTCCATTAATTTCAAGAGTTTCAATTCCTAAATATTTCCCGATTCCATGGTTCACATGCACAACGTAATCGCCAATTCGCAGTTCCGAGTAACTCTTAATTCTCTCAGCATTTGACATTTTTTGGCGCTGGCTGGTTTTTCTAACGCGTTTGTTAAACAGCTCTTCTTCGGTAATGATTGCTGCTTTTTGAATCGATAATTCAAATCCGGTATGCAAAGTTCCTTTTAATATTTGAACTTTTCCTGGCTGAAGCAGCGGGCCGTCTGAATCGATAGACACTGCGTCAATATCATAATCTTCCAAAACCCGCTCCAGTTTTTTTACACGCTCTTCGTCTGCACCCAAAAACAAGATCAAATAATGACCTTTTTTCCAGCGCTCGACCTCTGCTTTCAACAAATGCATTTGTCCATGGAAATTCTGCATTTGCTTGCACGACATGTTGATAATGTTTTGCGGATTCGTATTGGCTACA
This sequence comes from Bacillota bacterium Lsc_1132, assembly GCA_044598425.1. GTDB lineage: Bacteria > Bacillota > Bacilli > Bacillales > Cytobacillaceae > JAEVLT01. Next base: position 62,716 of record CP172536.1, on the reverse strand, counting down.
TGACGAAGAAACAAAGATAGATAAATAACCGGATAAGGATTCTGATGGATAAGACTGTGAAGCTCATGGGAGATTTTTAAATCATGAATAATCTTCCCTTCGCTTAAAAGAGAGGTATACCATTCAGCTTCTTCCTTATCAAGAGAATCGCTCATCTCCTGAACTCTGCTTATTTCATCTACAACAATCAATCCGGTTTCCGGGAGATAATCTAGTAAACTATGAGGTGTGTCATAGGCCATTCTCAGATATTTAAAGATTTGCTCAGGCTTTTGGCCGTTTTTTAATTGTTCAACTTCGCTGCTGATATTTTGCGAAAGTTGCATTTTAGCATTTTCATTATTCAGCTTTTTAAGACTGTGTGCCAACCCAGCTTGCAATTTTTCCGCCAGAACGCTTAACTCTTTCTCATTTAGCAAAACTTCCGCAGCTGGACCAATAGAAATCGCCGACAGCTTTTCTTTAGAACGCTGATTATCAAGGGAAAAAGAACGAATTGAATCAATGTTCGTGTCGAATAACTCAATCCGGTATGGATCGGATTCCGTAATTGGGTAAATATCGAGAATTCCCCCTCTAACACTGAATTCTCCAGGGGTCGCCACCATTTCTGTTCTTACATAGCCCATTTCAACCAATGTACGGAGCAATTCAGCTACGTTAAGGTCTTCTCCTATTTTTAACGTAAGCTGATATCGTTTCCACAATGTTTTTGGCGGTACGATCTTTCGTAAACCGGCGATTGGCACGATCACAATGCCACTATTTTTTTTACTCAAGTGGTTTAAAGTCTCTATTCGCTGTGCCCGTAATTCGGGGCTTGCAACACTCATTTCAGCCGCAATTAATTCGTTGGCCGGGTATAGAAAAACTTCATTCTCATCTACAAGATTGACAATGTCGTCATAAAGCTTTTGTGCTTGTAGTAGATTATGGGTGATAAACAGGATCGGCCGTTTCATTTGTTCGAATAAAGACGCTACCAGCACAGTCCGAGCTGAGCCAGATAAACCAGCAACAAGCTGTTCTTTTAAACCTCCAGTAACACCAGTGACGACCGATTGAAAATCATCTTGTTGTTTAAATAAAGATGTTAGTGCTTTCAACTGCATCCTCTCTCTCCGTTAAATTTAAACTATCTGTATACATATCCATTAAACATAATCATTCTTCCTTGTTTATTTTTAAAACAGAAAAATGCTTTGGATGTTTTCCAAAGCTTGTTACTGTATAAGATAATCCATTTGATGGTATTCGGGATTTCGCTCTAACGCTTCCTGACAGTCTTCGCATATCGAGGCAATATGGATATTGCCATCCTGCCCATAAGACACCATTTCATTTCTTTCCTGTTCTGTTAGTTTATGAAGTCCAAGGGATTCGCTGTGAATGGAAAATTTTTCAACCGAACCCAATTTCGTGCCGCAATGCCGGCAATGGTAATGGATTGCCACTTTGATTCCTCCCTATCCGAACTCGAATACTCTTAGTATAAACGGATTCAGGAAAAATATTCAGGGGCTTCTATCACAATGGATATTTAGGAGTATATGATAGCAAACTGCCCCATCATGAAGCTTACTGATTAAATTCATTCATCACTTGGAGAAATGGCTTGTGGATCCAAGCTTCACTGGCATCAGCACTCCTTCTGATGGCTGCTAAAACATCGATCTGTTCAGCTGCCAGAAACCTGCCTAATACATAATCAGGGATTCTCATTCCGTTTTTCGGGCGATCAATGCCAACGCGAATTCGATTGAACTGCTGAGATCCTAGATGGGCAATCGTTGACTTAATGCCATTATGGCCGCCGGCGCTTCCTTTTTGGCGCAGCCTGATTTTACCAACCGGTAAATCCAGGTCATCGTAAATGACGAGCAAATCTTCCTGGTCAATCTGGTAATAATCCATAACTGCCCGAATGGATTCACCGGATAAGTTCATATAGGTGAGCGGCTTTAACAGCAAGACTTTTTCCCCATTTACAAACCCAATTCCATACAGTCCTTTTAATTTGGCTTGATCCAGTGGAATAGCAAGCCGGGTTGACAGTTCATCAATGACTTCAAAACCCACATTATGCCTTGTTTTCGCATATTCCCTTCCTGGATTCCCTAACCCTACAATCAGCTTCAATAGATTCACCCCAAAATCGTAACTGCAAAAGACGTAACCTAAAAAAAGGCTACGTCTCCTTTTTCCTATTCTCCTACAGGTTCAGTTTCTCTTCCTTCTTCATTTTCCGGATGTCCCTCAGCCTGCTGCTCTCCAGAATTAATTTCTTCCTCTTGTTTTGGCGGAAGAATCGATGCGACTACTTCTTCATCATCATGATTAATGGTGTAGGATCCGCTTGTTTTAATATCAGCAATTGTAACCGTTTCACCCACTTGCAGCTGTGTTATATCCACTTCAACCTGCTGAGGGATCTGATCAGGTGTAGCTGTAATCGAAATTTCATGCAGTGGCTGCTGCAACACGCCTCCATCTTTCACTCCTGCAGCCTCACCAACAAGGACAAGCCGGACATCAACATTAATTTTGGAAGACTTATCAACAGCAAGGAAATCCACATGAATAATTTCCCTTTTTATATCTTCTTGATAATCCGTTAAAACGACATCATGTTTGCTGCCTTCTACATCAAGTGAGATCACGCCGTTTCGGCCGACAGCCCGAATGGTTTTCGTCAAATCAGCTGAACTAATATAGACCGGTTTGCTTTCCAATTTGGCACCGTAGACAACTGCCGGGATGCTCCCATTATGTCGAATCATTTTTAATGTTGATTTTTTAAAATCTTTTCTTTCTTTTGCTTGTAAAGTAGTACTCATAAAATTGCCACCTTCCCATTTTAGGTCATTTACTATCTATATAAAATGCCCCAAAACAGGAATGTCTAAACGTTAAACCTACATTACAAATTAATCAAACAATGTGCTCACTGACTGCTCTTCGTGAACACGAATGATTGCTTCACCAATTAATGGAGCCACTGAAAGATTGACAATTTTATCAATCCGTTTTTCTTCAGGCAATTGAATTGAGTTTGTAATCACTAGTTCTTTAATTTTGGAGTTTTGGATTCGTTCCAGAGCTGGGCCTGATAATACAGGATGCGTACAACAGGCATATACTTCTGCTGCACCATTTTCCACCAGCGCATTAGCCGCAAGCGTGATTGTACCCGCAGTGTCGATAATATCATCGATCAAGATCGCAACTTTTCCTTCGATATTTCCAACAATATTCATGACTTCCGCAACATTTGGCCTTGGGCGCCGCTTATCAATAATCGCAATCGGTGCTTTTAAGCGCTCAGCCATTTTTCGCGCCCTCGTAACACCACCGTGGTCTGGAGAAACGACAACAATATCGCCATCGAATTTTTTGTTTTTAAAGTATTCAGCTAAAATCGGTACACCCATTAATTGATCTGTTGGGATATCGAAGAAGCCTTGGATTTGCGGCGCATGTAAATCAAGAGTGATCACACGGGTGGCACCAGCCGTTTCAAGCAGGTTAGCTACCAATTTGGCGGTAATCGGTTCACGTGCACGCGCTTTGCGGTCTTGTCGGGCATAACCGTAATAAGGCATTACAATATTAATTGTTTTTGCTGATGCACGCTTCAAAGCATCAATCATGATTAACAGCTCCATAATATTTTCGTTTACAGGAGCACTGGTTGACTGAATGACAAAGACATCGCAGCCGCGGATACTTTCTTCAATATTAATTTGAATTTCTCCATCACTAAAACGTGTAACCGAACATTTCCCTAATTCTACCCCGATGACCTTTGCAATTTCTTCGGCCAGAGGATAATTTGAGTTCAGGCTAAAAACCTTTAAATTTGGATCTAAATATTGATTCGACATAATGCCCTCCAGTAGTATTGTGGTGTAACAAATTCTATACTTAGAACAAATTGTTCTTTATTTCTTCATGTTCAGTTTTTGAACGTAATTCTCCTTATTCTCTTGACGCGCACGCGCAATCGATAACGCCTCACCAGGAACATCCTTTGTAATCGTCGACCCCGCAGCAACGTATGCTCCTTTGCCGATCGTTACCGGAGCAACAAGATTTGAATTACAGCCAATAAATACTTCATCTTCGATCTTCGTCAGGAACTTATTTTTCCCATCATAATTGACCGTAATCGACCCGCAGCCAATGTTTACATCTCGGCCGACTTCCGCATCGCCAATATAGCTCAAATGAGATGCCTTACTGCCTTTACCGAACACAGCTTTTTTTATCTCGACAAAGTTACCGATTTTCACCTCATCCTCAATAGCGGATTGCGGGCGAATATGTGCGAATGGCCCAATATTTACCCTCGAGCCAATTGAACTTTTAGCGGCTACTGATTGGCGAATCACTGTACTATCGCCTATTTGACAGTCTTCAATTTCGGAATTTGGTCCGATTTGGCAATCGGAGCCAATCACTGTATCTCCCTTTATCATCGTCCCTGGAAAAATAATCGTATCCTGTCCGATTTGAACATCTGTTCCAATGTAAGTGCTGGAAGGGTCGATAATTGTTACACCGTTGCGCATATGGATTTGATTAATCCGCTTACGCATAATTCTTTCCGCTTCCGCCAGCGCCACCCGATCATTTACGCCAAGCGTTTCTTCAAAATCATCGGTCTGGAAGGCCGTTACGACTTCCCCTTGCTTTTTTAAAATTTCAACCACATCTGGCAGGTAGTACTCCCCTTGGACATTATCATTTGACACGGCCTGTAAAGCGGAAAATAACGCCTGATTATCAAAGCAGTACGTGCCGGTATTGATTTCGTTAATTTTTCGTTCCTCTTCATTGGCATCCTTGTGTTCAACAATTTTTTCGACAAAGCCATCCTTATTGCGAATAATCCGTCCATAACCTGCTGGATCATCTATTTTAGCAGTTAGAATGGTTGCTTTTGCTTTCTTTTTCTCATGCTGTGCAAACAATGCTTCCATTGTTTTTGTCTTTATCAGCGGAGTATCACCGCAAACAACGATTGTTACGCCTTCTTTTCCCTCTAGTATTTCCTTTGCCTGCATAACAGCGTGCGCAGTTCCAAGTTGTTCTTCCTGCAGCGCATATTTGCTGCCGCTGCCAAGCTGTGATTGAACTTTTTCCGCACCGTGACCAATAATTGTCACGATTTCCTGTATATTAAGCTTTGAAATTTGATCAACAACGTGCTGTACCATTGGCTTGCCGCATACGGGATGAAGGACTTTGTAAAGCTTAGACTTCATTCGGGTCCCCTGTCCTGCAGCTAAAATTACGGCATAACGTTTCGACATGAACTAGCCCCCAATTTAACCTTTTTATCCATTAAAAATATTATCTCAATTGACGAATCTTTTCAACAATAGATAAGCAAGTGCCGATATTTGTCATTAAAAGTAGAATTTTGGAGAAAAGCAGATGGAGTCCGATGCGGAGTTATAGGGGACCGGCCGATCTGAAAAGAAAAAAGAGCCCCACTTTTTGAGCAGGCTCTTGATGTATACACTGTCATTAGGAAGCCCCGGCTTCTTCAAACTCAACTTCTACTTCACCCAAGCGGTGATACTCAGCCAAAACAGCTTCTTGAATTTTGCTGCGAGTTCCTGAATTGATTGGATGCGCAATATCTCGAAATTCTCCGTCTGGTGTACGTTTGCTAGGCATCGCTACGAATAAACCATTGTTTCCGTCAATCACACGAATGTCATGCACAACGAATTCGCTGTCGAGAGTAATTGAAGCAATTGCTCTCATCCGCCCATCCGTATTAACGCGCCGTAATCTTACGTCAGTTACCTCCATGTGTTCACACCCTTTTCTCATAGATAAAAATCTAATTTAATTAATTCAACAGACGGTAACCGTTTTCCTTCTTGTTTTTTTATTTTTTTAGAAAAATAGGGCGAATTAGAACTTTTGGAAAAAATAACCTTATTTCACACTTAAAAAGCGGGAATATTAAAATAATATTATCCTTTTTTCATTCTTTTACGCGGGCAATCACTTCGATCTCAATGAGTGCATCCTTCGGTAAGCGGGATACCTCTACTAAGGAACGGGCTGGTTTATGATTCGAAAAGTACTCTCCATACACTTCATTCACAGCTGCAAAATCATCGATGTTTTTTACAAATACAGTTGCCTTTACAACTGTATCAAGCGAAGCACCTGCTGCTTCTAAAACTGCTTGTAAGTTTTGAAAAACTTGCTTTGTCTGCTGCTTAATATCGCCAGAAACCATCGTCCCATCAGCCCTCAGTGGAATTTGCCCCGAACTGTAAAACAGATTGTTCACAATAATTCCTTGGGAATAAGGACCAATTGCAGCTGGCGCCAAATTCGTTTGAACAGATTTCATTTTTACTACCTCCTCGTTATGTCAACAAAAACGATCAAAGACTATTTTTTTTGAAAAAAATTGCCTTCGTGCACACTAATTTTTTTCTCTTTTACATCGACATCTGAAAGCCGTACAAGCGATAAATATTCATCCACTAAACGTTCTTTAATCTTTTCCGCTTCTACTAACACCGCAATCCCGGCAACATTGGCATTGAATTCTTCAAGTAAATTCATCATTCCCATCACCGTTCCGCCAGCTTTCATAAAGTCGTCGACAATCAATACTTGGGAACCCTCTGCAAGGCTTCTTTTAGCCAAAACCATTGTTTGAATCCTTTTGGTTGATCCGGATACATAATTAATGCTTACCGTTGGACCTTCCGTTACTTTGCTGTCCCGCCGGACAATCACCACGGGAGCATTCAGTTGGCTGGCAACAGCATAAGCAAGCGGAATCCCTTTTGTGGCAACGGTAACGACTACATCAATCTTTGCATCCGCATAGGCGGAAGCAATAATTTTCCCTGCCTTCTGAACAATTGCCGGATTTCCTAAAATATCCGTCAAATACAAATAGCCGCCAGGCAGTAGCCGGTCAGGATTTGCAATCATCTCACATAACTCATTCACAAACGGTTTGGCTTCTTCTTCGCTGACCTTTACAAAAAATCGGACACCGCCCGCTGCTCCGGGTACGGTTTGCAGCGTTCCGATTCCTCTTTGTTCATATGTTTCCTTTATAATCGCCAGATCCTCGCTGATGGAAGATTTGGCAGAAGAATAGCGATCGGCAAAAAACGTTAATGGAACAAGCTGATGGGGATGTTCCATTAAGTAATTCGTCATATCGATTAAACGTTCACTTCGACGAAATTTCATGATTCACCTCCGAAAGCCGAATATTCTAATAGTAATATAACACTATTATACGTATTTAATCAATTGGAAACCGTTCGCCAAGAATCCTAACAGCAAAAACTTGGTCACAAAATCCCCGAAGTCCGTTATAAATACGATGCATCCTGGAATCATGCTGAACAATACCGAATACCGTTGGCCCGCTTCCGCTCATCAAAACAGCATCCGCGCCAAACCGCTTCATTTGCTCTTTAATTTGTGCTACTTCCGGATAAAGATTCAATGTTACCTCTTCTAACACATTTCCAACTTGATTGCATACCTTCTCGTAATCATTTGTGCGAATTCCTTGAATCATTTCTTCTATATTCGGGTGGTGCACGTTTTTTAAATCGAGCCGCCGATAAACCTCTGCTGTTGAGACTCCGATGAATGGTTTGGCAAGAATAACCCAGCAGGTCGGCGGTGCAGGAATTTCTGTAATCAATTCGCCCCGTCCCTTTGCAAGTGCTGTTCCGCCATACACACAAAATGAAACATCCGAGCCGATCTCTGCGCCAATTTCAGCTAGTTGATCAAGCGATAAACCAAGGCTCCACAATTTATTCAGCCCTCTTAGCGTTGCCGCTGCATCACTTGATCCCCCGGCAAGTCCTGCTGCAACAGGAATGTTTTTTTCGATTGCTATCGTTACCCCCTTCTTGATTGTAAATCGTTCTTTTAAAAGCTTTGCCGCCTGAAAGGCCAAATTCCGCTGATCATCAGGAACAAATCGATTATGGGTAAGGATATTGATTTCGTCTTCTTCCAATAAAGTTAGTTCAATCCGGTCTGCCAAATCGATTGTCGTCATGACCATTTCGACCTCATGATAATCATCCGGACGTTTATACAATACATCTAATGAAAGATTAATCTTAGCGGGTGCTTTTACTAAAAGCTTCACTCAAGTCCACCTACTTTTAACATTATCAAGCCGATCAAATGCCTAATGGGTTTTTCTGCGTTCCACATTTTGTCCTATTTTACCACAAAAAGAGAAATGTAAGACGTCACTCCATTCAAATTATTTATTTTATCACTCCTTAGAAAAAGAAAAAAGGCCAGGGAGCTGGTCCCTGGCCTCACGCCGTGGTGATTGTTTTGTTTAAATTTCAAGAAGCGGGTGCAAGCCGTTACTGCGCCATAATTGGTTAGTGTTTGTTAAGCAATTGCTGCTCCGCAAGTTCAATTGCCCGCTTGACCATGTTTCCTGCGTCCCGGGCCCGGATACCGCCCCAGCCTTCCTGCTGGACGACCTCATAAAAGCCAAGCTCTTTTGCTAATTCCTCTTTAAAACGCTCGGACATAACTCCTCTTCTTCTACCCATTGTAAACAACCCCTTTCATCACTCACGGCCTTCTTAGTATTGGATGAAGGAGATTGTTTCATAACCGCCTATATTATCCTTTTATGATCTGCAGTTTTTATAGGGAGGAGTAGGAAGAAATGAGAGACAAAAGTAAAAAGCAGCAAACATTGAACGTCTACTGCCAGGTAAAAAAGGTACTTTTTAGCTTAGTGCTACTTGTCCTGTTGCATCTTCATAGAAGGTAATTTGAACAGTTTCAGTTAATACATCCGCATAACTATAGGAAACACGTTCAAATGCATTTTCGTCTTGATCCAATTCAATCACAAAAACAGAAGGATACGTTTCAGCTAAAACACCGGAACGCTCGATTGTTTTTCTGCGCCCACCATTTGCTTTCAGCAACAGTCTTTTCCCTAAATTTGAGTCAAGAGCTTGTTTGATATCTGCTAAGGTTTTTGGCATTTGGTCCACCTCACTATGTAAAGTATAACACGCTGACATATTTTTGTCAAATAAAAGCATAAATTATATCAGTCAAATAAAATGATTGTCAATATTTTTTTATCTTCTTTTTCCTCTAAATTTCAACATCTTTAGATTGCCTTTAAATGAGAAGATTATGTGTGATATAAGAAAAGCGCAAGCACCCTTGGTCATCGACGTAAGGAGGTGGACTGAGCCGAGTGAGATAAAGGAGAGTCGAAAGACGGTAGTCTTTCGTTCTCGACTTATCGTAGACGAGGCGAGGGAAGCGACGTAGTCGATAGGGCGCTCCTCGAAAAAGCTATCGCTTTTCCTTCGTGCGACGCTATGCTTCCGAAGCTTATTCTTATGGGGCTAGACAGTTATCGAAGTTAAGATATAAATTCTGATAATATAAAAAAAGAAACGACGCAAGCGCATCGTCCATTCACAATCGTTATTTATGCTTGCTTCGATATACACACTTTTTTCTTTGATGTTCCTAAACTTTCTTGCATATAAATTGGCAGCTGCCGTTTTAGTCTTCAATTATCGGACGATACGGCATTCCGGTTCTTAGTACACCTTTTGTTTCAATGCCGCCAAGTCCTTTTTCTCCCGTTAAAGTATTTCGCAGTACATCCCAAACATTTATCCGTTCCATAAAAGGTGTAAAACTAATTTTTGCAACGATATAGACAGGATCTAATGCATGAATATTAATCCTTGAAGGTGAACTTGCAAAGTTCGCGCCTGCATGAATCAGCGATTCAAAATGAGACTGACAAGCGCCTGCAAAAATGACAAGCTGATCCAAATGAGGAATTTTCCTCCGTGCCTCATTAACCGTTTGAACAAAGTGCTTTGAATGACGATAGGCATTAATATCGTTTATATTCCCCTTGGCCTTTGAGTATGCATCATGGCCAGTTATCACCAAAATATCTGGCCGATAGTAATCAATCAGAGGGCCTATTCTTTGCGGCATGTCTTTTTCATTGCAATGAATGCCGTAAACAGGGACACCAATCTTTTCATATAAATTGAGACATTTCTTTAAATATTCTGGATCCCCATCTAAATGCAGAACTTTACCCGGAATTTGGAAAAAATTTGTTGTTTTCGTATAACCGCTTGTTGCATCATATTCTTGCCTCTGTCTCAATAATTCGACATCCTGAGAAAACAGTCGAAACGATTGCTCTTCAAGCGACTGGTATTCCTGAGAAAGTTTAACCCGCTCGTTTTGATTCATGACGACCAAGTCAGTACAGGGGGCATCTGCGACCAGACGAATGTCTTCACCATAAAGGATGGCTGTTTTTTGGCCATCTATTTCCCGAATATCCATCACCCGAAAAAGAATATCACAGTTATATGATCGTCTAGCGACAATATCCATCAATTTCAAATCCACAGCTGTCACTCCAATTAGACCACACAAGGCCTCCCAAATAAGATTTTTCTCTCATAGGCTATGCAAAGTTAGGAGGACGTGTGAAAAAAAATAGACCCCATAGCAGGGTCTAATGAAAAGATGAATATAATTTATCGCTCAATTGAGCAAATTCTTCGAGAGAAAGCGTTTCTCCCCTTCTGGCCGGATCAATCCCGCACGCTTGCAATGCTTCCAAAATTTCATTCTTCTTAAGCTTTCCATTCGGCAGCTGGCTCGTTAAATTATTTACAATCGTTTTTCTTCTTTGCGCAAAGCTTGCCTTCGTAACCTGGAAGAAAAACGTTTCATCTTTTACTTCAACAGCAGGCGTTTGGCGTTTTGTTAAACGAATGACGGCCGAATCCACATTTGGCTGTGGAACAAACACGGTCTTTGACACAACCATAACCGTCTCAGCTTCCATATAATATTGAATTGCAATTGAGAGTGAACCGTAATCTTTTGTTCCTGGTCTTGCAGAAATGCGATCAGCTACCTCTTTTTGCAGCATCACCACAATGCCACGGATCGGTAGCTGTTCTTCAAGCAGCCGCATGATAATGGGTGTCGTCACATAATACGGCAGATTCGCTACCACCATTAGATCGGAAGTATTCGCAAATTCCTCAGCAATTACTTTCTTTACATCCGCTTTCAGCACGTCTTGGTGAATAATTTTCACATTTGAATACGGAGAAAGCGTTTCTGCTAAGATTGGCAGCAATCTTTGATCAATCTCAAACGCAACAACCTTTTTACTGCTTCGGGCTAACTGCTCAGTCAGTGCCCCAATGCCCGGACCAATTTCAATTGCTCCTGTATCTTCAGTAAGACCGGCAAATTCTACAATCTTTTTTAAAATGTTCGCATCAATAAGAAAATTTTGGCCAAGGCTCTTTTTAAAAGAGAAACCGTATTTTTCGAGAATGCCCCGCGTTCGGATCGGGGTGGCAATATCCTTATCCATTTTGTTCCTCCTGCAGTATCACGTTGAGTGCGGCAGCAAATTCCTCTGGACTAATTTGGAACATCATTAGGCGTTTATGCAGCTGTTTGCCATTTGTATAACCAATTTTCAGAACTTTCCCCAGCTTGATTCTTCGCTCCTTTGCCCCTTCACCGCCAATAAGACCTGCCAAAATTAAATCCTCCTGGCTAATCTCTTCTTTAATCGTCTCATGCATCATTTGCGCATCTTGCAATGCATTCCTGATCATCTCGGGCTCCGCATGCTCAACTCCCAGCCCTTTGCCCGTTTTGCTAATCGCCTGTTCTTTTGACAGGAATGCGTGCTTGCAGCCAGCAACATGCCGAGCAATGGTTTTACGGATCTTCTCCCCGGGAAAATCAGGATCTGTAAAAATGATCACACCTCTTGTTTTTTGTGCACGTTCAATTTTTTCGATTGTTTCCTGGTTGAGTGCAGATCCATTGGTTTCAATCGTATCGGCATCAACCGCTCTTTTGATCGCTATTGTATCGTCTTTTCCTTCTACGACGATTATTTCTCTAATTTTCATTCTTTCCTCCAACCAATTACAGAACCTTCAACATGTTAAGAAATTTTTTTGATAAAATTGAAAAAAAACTGAAACATTTTTGTAATGTCCTGCGTCTATATATTCGAAACCGTTCATACAAATAAATTGTAAGCAAAGCACCTTCAGTTGTTAGTATAAAGAATTTTACGTAAAAAGCAAAATGCAGAGGAGCCCCTCTGCATAAAGAGAATTAATTTAAAATTTTTATTTTCACTTTTTTCGCTCCCCAGCGAAACGCATCTGACTTAGACGGGAAAAAAACATCAATTTTATACCCTTTGATGCTGGCGCCAGTGTCGGCAGCAATGGCGTACCCGTAACCTTCCACATACACTTTCGTTCCAAGCGGTATCACCGAAGGATCGACAGCGATTACTTTGGCATGGGGGTTGGCCCGGAGATTAATTCCGGTTGATGTGTTCCCTGAACATCCGTTACAGTCTGCGGTATAGGCCGTCGTACTTACATAAAGTTCTTTCCCGCCGCTGACTTCGCCACGAGATACTTGCAGAGCTAAATCTTTTGTTCCAACTGCCACGATTTTATCTTGCTTATCTCTAACCTTTTTCTCACGAATCAACTTTCTCGAAACTTCTTTGCCGTTCTCAAAAACCACTTCGTACTCTTTAGACACAAGACCTGGCTGACCTTCGGCAACAACCTTTTGTGTGCCCTTTTCCAAGCCCGTATCTTTTTGAGAAACGACAGCAAATTGCAAAGGTTCTTCCACTACATCGGTGACTTTTTCGACGCGAATGATGTTAACCACATCATGATCCTTTACTGTCTCATTTAATGACGGTTCAACTCGGTCTAAATCATTTAGTTTGATGCCTTGTTGTGTTAAAAAGTCAGCGACCGTAGCCGAAGTGGACCAAACTTGTTGTTGTTTTCCGCCATCAACCAGAGTAAGATGGTTCGCTTGCTTAATCGTAACCCTCATCTTATTTTTGATTTTCTTTTGCGGTTCGGGTGAGATTTGATCATGGTCGTTCAAAACAATCTTTTGATCTTTGAGGAGCTCAGCAACAGTAGCAGCTGTTGTCCAAACGTTTTATCCTCGTTGTCTTTGACAATTTGAACCCGCTTCGCTTGTTTCCAGACAATTTTCGAATGATCCTTTAACTTCGTGCTTGGTCTGGGAAACACATAATCCTTTGAGTGTATCGGAACATGCAGTTCATCAAATAATTGTTGAATGGTGTCCGCATGCGTTTTGACCTTTTTTTGTTCGCCATTAAGTGTGAGGGCAACCGTTTTTTTCGTTCCTTCGTAAAAAAGGATTCCAAGGATTGCAGCAAAAACTAGGAAACTAGCAAACAGAATGGTCAATGTTTTTTTTCTACTCAAAGATTTTGGAAACAGGTTTTCCATGTTTTTGAATACGATGAAAAACGCCTCCTTTTCTTGGAGTGATTATAAAGAACTACCTTGCCGACTGTCAACCTTTGCGCTTTACCAGAACGTATTTCTAATTATGCCTAATGTTGGTTTAATTGCAAAGAAAAACTTATCGACACAATCATCCTATGTGGAAAAAGAGACATGTAGAACTTTTTGGTATAAGAAAAAATTCGGACAATCTTCTAATACTTTCGACACATTCCTTTATCACTTTATGCCGAACAATTTTTTTGCATTCTCCGCAGTAGCTGTTGCTACATCTTCTAAAGACAACCCTTTAATTTCTGCAATCTGTTCCGCTACTAATTTTACATAGCTTGGTTCATTTCGTTTTCCTCTGAACGGATGGGGGGTTAAATACGGGCAATCCGTTTCAATTAAAAGTTTATCCAATGGAATTTCTGCAGCCACTTCTTTCGGTTTTTTTGCATTTTTAAACGTTACAGGGCCTCCAAGTGAAATATAGAAGTTCAAACCGATACATTCCTTTGCTGTTTCAGGACTTCCGCTGAAGCAATGCATGATCCCCCCCACTTCACTTGCTCCCTCTTCCTTTAAAATTTCAACAATATCAGCTGTCGCTTCACGATTGTGAATAATGATCGGCAGCTTTACTTTTTTTGCCAGGCGAATTTGTTTTCGAAAAACTTCCTTTTGAATTTCCTTTGGGGACTTGTCCCAATAATAATCCAAACCCATTTCTCCCAGCGCTACCACTTTTGGATGAGAAGCAAGCTCCTCAATCCATGCCAAATCTTCGTCCTTCATGTCAATTGCGTCCACTGGATGCCAGCCGACACTTGCATACATAAAATCATAACGTTCAATTAATTCCATTGCTTTTTGAATCGTTGGGCGATCAAAGCCCACGATTACCATATTGGAAACGCCCTCCTGCATAGCTCTTTGGACGACTTCTTCTAAGTCCTCAGCAAATTGCTCTGCATTTAAATGCACGTGTGTATCAAATAGCATTTTAACCCTCCTTCAAATGAGCATCTAAAAATGATCGACAGCACTCGCCAGGAAATTTTAACCAAATAAGTTCTCTAATTGAAAAGAAACTCGAAAAATGTTCCACGTGAAACATTCATCGGGAAAATTGTCGATCAGCACGTTTGCCCTTTCGCAATCAAAAATCGTCTCATTTGAAAGCTCAAGCGTCCATTTAGGCGCTTGAGCAAAAAAGTTTCGTTTTATTTTACTTTTGAGCCATTTGGCAGTGCTTGATCAACCGTTGCCAGTGATAATTGACCATCTTTTGACCCAGCTAAAATCATTCCTTGAGACAATTCGCCGCGAAGTTTAACCGGTTTTAAATTGGTAATACAAATAACTTTACGCCCTACCAATTCTTCTGGTTTATAATACTGTGCGATGCCGGAAACGACCTGGCGCTTTTCAAAGCCGAGGTCAAGCTGAAGCTTAAGCAATTTATCCGCTTTTTTCACCGGTTCAGCTGCAATGACTTCGGCAACGCGGAGATCGATTTTCATAAATTCATCGATTGAAATTTCATCTAGAAGCTCAGGCTTTTCTTCTTCTTTTGGCTCCTCTGCCTGCGAAGCAGTACCACCTTGCATTTTCGTTTTAATAAATTTCACTTCTTCTTCCATCTCAAGCCTTGGGAATAGCGGTGTACCTTTTGCCACTTTTGTTCCTGCTGAAATAGCGCCCATTACCTCCAAACTTTCCCATGTTTTTAGAGACTGTTCATTGATGCCTAATTGGGTAAAAATCCCGTTTGGAGTTCGGGTTAAAAACGGCTGCAGGAGGATAGCGATTCTGCGAAGCGACTCTGCCAAATGAACCATGACACTTGCTAGTTCAGGTTTCCTCTCCTCTTCTTTCGCCAAAATCCACGGTTGCGTTTCGTCAATATATTTATTTGAGCGGCTAACAAGCTGCCAGATTGAAGTTAAAGCAACCGAAAACTCCATTTTTTCCATTGCTTCCTCATACTTCAAAACTGTTTCTTGATTTACCTGAAGCAATGATGAATCAAAAGGGCCTACAGAACCGTTGTAAGCTGGAATCATACCGTCAAAGTACCTTTCGATCATCGCAACGGTTCGATTTAACAGATTTCCTAAATCATTTGCCAAGTCAAAATTAATTCTTTCCACAAATCCTTCAGGCGTAAACACCCCATCCGCACCAAAAGGAACTTCTCTTAATAAATAATAACGTAAAGCATCCAGGCCATAGCGATCGATCAGCGTGACAGGATCAACGACATTTCCTTTTGATTTCGACATCTTCCCGTCTTTCATTAGCAGCCAGCCGTGAGCAAAAACTTTCTTTGGCAGCGGAATATCGAGTGCCATCAGCATAATTGGCCAATAGATGGTATGAAAACGGACAATTTCCTTGCCGACAAGATGAACATCAGCAGGCCAGTAATTTAAATATTTCGCATCACTTTCTGTACCATATCCAAGAGCGGTAATATAATTGGATAATGCATCAATCCATACGTAAATAACGTGCTTTGGATCCCCTGGAACTTTTATACCCCAATCAAAAGTTGTCCTTGAAACGGCCAAATCTTCAAGTCCCGGTTTGATAAAGTTATTAATCATTTCGTTCTTTCGGGACTCCGGCTGGATAAAATCAGGATTTTCTTCGTAGTATTGCAGCAGGCGATCGACATACTTACTCATTTTAAAGAAGTAAGATTCTTCCTTCACCTTCTCCACAGGACGGCCGCAATCAGGACAATTACCGTCAACAAGCTGGCGGTCCGTGTAAAAAGACTCACACGGCGTGCAGTACCAGCCCTCATATTGATCGAGATAAATATCCCCTTGTTCGAGCAATCTGGCAAAAATCTTCTCTACTGCCTGCTTATGGCGCTCCTGAGTTGTTCGAATGAAATCATCATAGGAAATATCAAGCTTTTTCCATAGTTCCTGAATTCCGCTTACAATCTCATCCACGTATTGTTGAGGCGTAATCCCCTTTTCCTCAGCTTTACGCTGGATTTTCTGACCGTGTTCATCCGTTCCAGTCAAATACATGACATCAAAGCCGCGCATCCGTTTGTAGCGCGCCATTGCATCCCCTGCTACGGTTGTATAAGCATGTCCTATATGTAAATTTCCGCTCGGATAATAAATAGGAGTTGTAAGATAAAACGTTTTTAATTTTTCCTGCATTCTGTATCCCTCCTTGAATAATAGCCCATTCAACCATTATTGCCTTTTTTTAGTTCCTTCTATCATCAAAATATACCGAAAAATAGGCATTTGTGCAACAAAGCCTTCTTTTCTAAAAATTTAGTAAGAAAAGCGCAAGCGCCCTTGGTCATCGGCGTACGGACTGGAGGCCCTTCGACTAAAGATAAAGGAAACACGGTGAGCGTAGCGAGCCGATGTTGACTTATCGTAGGGAGAAGGACGAAGTACGCTAGCCGATAGGGCGCTTGCGCTAGACAGTGATCGAAGTTAAGATATAAATTCTAATAGTATAAGAAAATAAATACTTACCCCCAGAAAAAGGGAATCTAATTTGAATGTTGTAGTAGCAGAAAAGCAGCTTTATGTAGAAGTTTGTCGAATTTCTATCAAGCATGCCGAAAAACATATTATTTATTTTTTCTTTAAAATGGAGTAAATTTCAATTATATGATTTTAATTTTCGGCAAAACATTGAAACAAAGCTATTCTATATTTTACCAAAAAAAAATTACTATTTTTCAAGATAAAAATAATTGACGAATATGGGAATGGCTGGTATTATTGAAGTAACAAGAAATTTGTCGAATAATGACGATTAAAAACATAACAAACAATTGAGAGGAGATTTTTATTATGAAATCTACTGGTATTGTCCGCAAAGTTGATGAGTTAGGCCGCGTAGTGATTCCGATTGAATTAAGACGTACACTTGGAATTGCTGAAAAAGATGCTCTGGAAATCTATGTTGACGATGAGCGCATCATCTTAAAAAAATACAAACCAAACATGACTTGCCAAGTAACAGGTGAAGTTTCGGATGACAACTTGACATTAGCCGGCGGTAAATTGATTCTTAGCCGCGAAGGCGCCGAAATTCTTTTAAAAGAAATACAAGATTCTTTTGAATTGGCAAAGTAATTTTAGGTAAAGCATATATAGTATTTCTCAAAAAATATACAAAAGGGCTGACCCGTATAGGGTTAGCCCTTATTTTCTATATGGTGATAGGATTGGTAAACATCTCTTTTTTGAAGTCCACGATCTTTAGCCGTTTGTTTAATCGCTTCTTTCGTGTTCATCTGTTTCACGGAAATGTAGTGATCAACATGTTCATTGACCGAAAGGGAACTCCACCAGTCCGCCTCCTCACTGAGGTCTTCGTGTGCTCCCTCCACAATCAGGCAAAATTCTCCGCGAACTTCTTCCTGTTCTGCCCACTCCAACATTTCAGCTAGACTGCCGCGAACAAACTCTTCATATCTTTTTGTTAATTCGCGGCAAAGGGATATTTTTCGATCACCAAGGTACTCGAACATCAGCGATAAAGTCTCCTTAAGCCGATGCGGAGATTCATAGAGAATAATGGTCGCTGTTTGTTTTTTTAAACTTTCAAGTTCCCGCTTTTTTTCCTTTTTTTGACGATGTAAAAATCCATAAAAATAAAATGGCTGGCATGAAAGTCCTGAAGCAATTAATGAGGTAAGGGCAGCATTTGCACCTGGTAAGGGTACAACGGTTACCTTCTCTTCGATCGCAGCGGTAACGAGCTCGTAACCTGGATCGGATATGGTTGGCATCCCTGCATCACTTACAAGCGCAATTTTTAATCCCTCTTTTAATTTTTGAATTAATTTTTCCCCGCTCATTTCTTTGTTATGCTCATGATAGCTCATAATGGGCGTGCCAATTTCAAAATAATTACAAAGCTTTTTTGTATTTCTCGTATCTTCCGCTGCAATGAAATCAGCTTCTTTTAACATTCGAATGGCTCGAAAGCTCATATCCTCTAAATTTCCAATTGGCGTTGGCACCAGGTAAAGAATGCCTTTATCTGCTTCATTTTCAAAACTCTTTTGCTGCCACATTCCATCCACCCGTTTCCTTTCTCAAAAACTCTATTTTTTTCTTCCTGCTTAAGCTCTTAAAATGCCATTCCGCTTTCAGCGCTTCAGATTTACTTGGATATTTTTCAAAAAACGTTAAGGTGACAGGTCCCCTTCCCCTTGTATATTTGGCGCCTTTTCCTTCGTTATGGAGTTTAACTCGGCGTTCAAGATTGTTTGTATAGCCGCCATAAAAACTGCCGTCCCTGCAGGTCAATACATAAAAAAAATGTTCGTTATTCTCCATATAAAATTTCACTTACTTCTTGAGTGTATTCATTCTGATCATTATAGACGTAAAGCGGCGGCAATATTTTCAAATCTGAACGTCCGTCCTTGATCGCTTCAACCAGCACTATATTTGCATCCTTCCCTTTTTTCGGATAAACAAATTGTATTCTCTTTGGCTCCAAACGGTATTGCCGCATCAATGTAATAAGGTCAATAAACCGCCCTGGACGATGGACAAACGCAACCTTCCCTCCTTGACGAACAAGCAGGCTTGATACGCGAACAGCATCCTCAAGCGTGCATAAAATCTCATGACGGGCAATGGCCAAATGCTCATTCGGATTGATTTCCTCTTTGGATGGGGTAATGAAATATGGAGGATTACACGTTACCACATCGTATTTTCCATGTCCGAGTTGATGCGGCATATCGTTAATATCTCCGTGAACCATATCCAGCCGAGCTTCGAGCCGGTTGTATTCAATACTCCTGCGCGCCATATCCACTAATCGTTCTTGAATTTCAACACCGGTTATTTTTCCTTTTGTCCTTGTGCTTAAAAATAACGGAATTACACCATTTCCACTGCATAAATCAAGTAAATTCCCCTTTTGAATGGGAACATAGACAAACTTTGCAAGCAGGACTGCATCGAGAGAAAAAGCAAAAACAGAAGGGCTTTGAATGATACGCAAATCTTCTGCCAGCAAGTAATCCAGTCGTTCATCTTCTTTCAAAATAACCATCGATACCCTCCAAACAAAACGTATACGGCGTTTCAACGCATTCTTTTTACATGAAAAAAATAGCCTTCCTTTGGAGGAAGGCTTATATTATTTTTTATTGAGAAAAGATAGACAGAACAAACAATCGCCTTCTTTGCGCAGGCTGCCAAAATGCAGGTTGCAAATATGGAATCCTTCGTGATATAGTCGGGCAAGATTATCGTACCCTTCGCCAATATCAAATAGCTTGTTCTGTGCTATTTCAGCTCTGATCGTCCCTTTCTTATTGTCGGGGACTTTTTGGTCTCCTTGCTGCTGTGCGGTGGTTTCCAAAATGCGCCTTAGGTTTTCGTTTTCTAACATTAAAGAGTGATTCTCTTCTAGTATTTCAGCTAAATGCTCCTTTAATTCACCAAGCTTTTGGTAAAGGTTCCCGATTTGTACTTCCATTTTACTTACTGAATCAAAAATTTCTTTTTTATCCACGCCTTCCACCTCATTAATCTGTGGATTGTATAGAGAATGCGCCCTTTTTAATTTCGTCCAATGTATATTCTAAAACCCGCTCTTGATCCTTCAACTCCACTTGGAGAACCCGTTCAAGAATATTGAGGCCAACAACTTTTCCAACACCGTGAGGAGTATCAATCATTTCCCCTAGATCAGGCAGCTGCTCTTTCGCTGTTTCATATTCATCATTTTCATATTTTAAACAGCACATTAGCCTGCCGCATAATCCGGAAATTTTTGTTGGATTTAAAGATAGATTTTGATCTTTCGCCATTTTAATGGAGACAGGGTCAAAATCACCTAAAAAGGTTGAACAGCATAGCATTCTTCCACAGGGACCAATCCCGCCGAGCATCTTCGCCTCATCCCGAACACCAATTTGCCGCAGTTCGATTCTTGTCCGAAAAATAGCTGCTAAATCCTTTACCAGTTCCCGAAAATCAACCCGGCCATCCGCAGTGAAATAAAAAATAACTTTATTACGGTCAAATGTATATTCAACATCAACCAGTTTCATATCCAGCTGATGTTCGATCACTTTCTGATTGCAAACTTCATATGCTTCCTGAGCAGCTTGCTTATTTTCCTCGACAATCATTCGATCCTTTTGATCTGCAATTCGGACGACTTTTTTTAACGGCAGAACCACATCGTGCTCCCCTACTTGTTTGCGGGCAATTACAGCTCTTCCATATTCCACGCCGCGAACTGTTTCGACAATGACATAGTTATCTTTTTCGATTGAGAGATCTCCGGGATCAAAATAATAGATTTTACCCGCTTTTTTAAAGCGTACTCCTACAACATCATACAAATGAAGATCCCTCCTGCAATTTTAACACAAGCTGTTCCATCAACAGCTGAGGATTCATATTGGCTTGTAACTTCCGTTTTGCATCGAGAATGGCCGTCATCTGTTCGGCAATAAGCCTGCTAGGCTCTTTCAAAGCAAACTGTTTTAGCCGCTCTAAATCCCTTTGAAAAACGATCTGCTCCGGTTTTCCTAGCTGTATATATAATAAATCCTTAAATACAAGAAGTAAAAGATCTAAGCCGCGATCCATTTGTTCTTTCTCTTTAAAATGCTGATGCCAATCTCCCTGAAGGCTGACCATTGCCTCCAGCGGATTTTTCTTCAACACTTCATATAATTTTAACACTATTTTTTGGGCTTGTGCAAACCAATCATCGACATTTAATTTCAAGGCTTCATCGACATTATTCGTCATCTGCGCTAAAAGCAAAGCAGCTTTTGGATCAACGCCATTTTCAACTAATACCTCTGCCATCGCTTTTGGCAGCAACGGTTTAAACGACAGCATTTGGCATCTTGATTGAATGGTCGGAAGGATTCTTTGCGGCTGTTCTGTTAAAAGAAAAGCCAGGGTTTGAGAGTTGGGTTCTTCAAGGAACTTTAGCAAACTATTTGATGCGCTGACAGACATTTTGTCCGCATCGACAATCAAATAAACTTTCCTTGGGGACTCTACCCCTTTTTTAGTAAACTCTTCTTGAAGATCCTTGATTTGCTGTTTTTTGATCGATAGCCCATCCGGCTCAATCATATGAACATCCGGATGGTTCCCACTGTCAATCCTTCGGCAATTTACACATGATTCACACGGCTGGTAACCATCCAGAGGCGACTCGCACAGATAAGTTTTAGCTAGTAATAAGGCTGTTTCTTTTTTTCCCGTTCCCCGCATTCCTTCAAGCAAATAGGCGTGTGCCAATCGATTTTTCACTAAGCTATTTTTCATCATTTTTAAAACGATTGGCTGCAGTTCCTCCAATTGTTTCCAAGTTTTTAACACGCTCATCACCACTTGTTGTTTTGTTAAAATTGAAGGAATTGCTCAACCGGAAGGACGAAGACAGTCGCTCCGCCCACTTCGACTTCAATTGGAAAAGGAACATAGGAATCCGCATTTCCTCCCATAGGCGAAACCGGTGCAACTAATTGTTCCCTTGCTTGACAATTTTCTTTGATAATTTGCAAAGCCCTTTCGACACGCTCATCATCTATACCGATCATGAAGGTTGTATTGCCCGAACGCAAAAATCCGCCTGTTGTTGCAAGTTTCGTTGCTCTAAAGTTGTTTTCCATTAGCGCCTTTGACAAACGATTGCTATCTTGATCCTGAACAATTGCAACAATTAGTTTCATATTATCCAACCCCTTTTGATTTTTTTTACCGACATATACTTATCTATATTATAACAGGTATTTTCTTACCTTTCATTGTGCAAATAAGAAAAGCGCAAGCGCCCTTGGTTATCGACGTAAGGAGGTGGACTAAAGCCGAGTGAGATAAAGGAGAGTCGAAAGACGGTAGTCTTTCGTTCTCGACTTATCGTAGACGAGGCGAGGGAAGCGACGTAGTCGATAGGGCGCTCCTCGAAAAAGCTATCGCTTTTCCTTCGTGCGAGGCTATGCTTCCGAAGCTTATTCTTGTGGAGCTAGACAGTTATCGAAGTAAAGATATAAATTCTGATAATACAAGAAAAGGCCTTTCTTAGGCCTTTTTGTTTACTCGTTCAAAGATCGTTTGTAAAGCTTCTTCAAATACTTCTACCAGGCTTTTGGATGCATCGATTTTTACGATTCGTTCTGGAAAACGATCCAATAATAGTTGATAGCCCTCTCTTACTTTATGATGGAATTCCAGCGCCTCAAGGTCAAGCCGGTTGATTTCTCTTCCCTTATGCTGATTGATCCGGTTGAGCCCCAGCTCAGGCTCTATATCAAAATATAATGTGAGTTCCGGCATCATATTCCCGATTGCAAACCGGTTAATGCTGAATACTTCTTCAATTCCGAGACCGCGGGCGTACCCTTGATAAGCAAGGGAACTATCCACAAACCGATCGCACAGCACGATTTTCCCCGCTTCCAAAGCCGGTTTCACTTTCTCGATTAAATGCTGGCGTCTTGCTGCAGCGTACAGCAGGGCCTCTGTGCGAGCATCCATTGCTGTATTTTTTTTATTCAAAATAACTTCCCGAATTTGCTCAGCAATATCGATCCCGCCTGGTTCTCGCGTTATAAGCGCTCCCTCAAAGCGCTCAGCCATCAAGTTGATAATTGTCGTCTTCCCAGCTCCCTCCGGCCCTTCAAACGTTATAAATTTTCCATTTATCATTAAAAAACCTCCAAAAACGATTGTTATTTGAGTGAATTTTGCAAACCCGAACAATCAAAATAAAAATACCTTTACCATTCTTTTTTCAAGAAGAACTCCTCCCTGGAAACGCGCGCCCATCTCTAGATAGCTTTGCAAAATTTGAAGTTTCTCCTCCGTAATTTCCTCTCCCTTTAAAAGCAACGGTATACCTGGCGGGTAAGGGATGATTGTTTCTGCTGCTGGCTTACCTGCGGCTTCGGCAAATGCTACTGCTTTTATTTGATATTTTGCCATGTGTTTATAGGGAACCAATAATGAAGAAATGGACGGATTACCTTTTATAACAATCTCGTTTCCTCCCGCGATTTGGGCTGGCTGAACGTCTTTCAAAGCCTGTTTTATTTTTACCGCTGCGTCATCTAATGGATAGCTCATCCTATTTTTCAATAATGGAAAAACAAATAGCACATTATACAGATCGGCAAGTTCTGTGAATATGCCAGCCTCTTCTAACCTTTTTTGCAGGGCAAAGCCTGATAATTCAGTTGCTGATTGAATGGTTAGTTTCAGCGGATCTCCAGCGTTTTTGGATTCAAGAACTTTCAACCCGGGAATATCCGTAAGTTCCTGCTTAAATTGACTGATTTTTTTCATTAAAAAGCCAGTGTCACTAGAATCATATGTACCTAAATAACTTCTCGCCAAGTCAAGCGATGCCATAATAGGATAAGACGGACTGCTCGACTGAAAGATTTGCAGGTAATCGAGCACCTTATCGATCTTAAGGAAATCACTATTAAAGTGTAAATAAGAACCCATTGTCATCGCTGGCAGTGTTTTATGTGCCGATTGAACAACGATATCCGCCCCTAAATGAACAGCCGATGGCGGGAACGGATCACCTAATATAAAATGAGCTCCATGCGCTTCATCGACTAAAACGGGTATGCCAGATTGATGTACTGTTTCAATGATGCTTTGCAAATCGTATGCCATGCCATAGTAGTTAGGATATGTTAATACGACTGCACTTGTTTCCGGATAGCAATGCAGCGCTTCTTTAATTGTTTCAAGCGAAACTCCCCCAGCCACTTTCCATTCAAAATCATATTCTGGTTCCAAGAAAACCGGCCTTACTTTTGCCAACATTAAAGCATTCATAATTGATTTGTGGCAGTTTCGCTGGACAAGGACAATATCCCCTTCCTTGCAGGCAGCCATGACCATTGTTAAATTTCCCGCTGTCGACCCGTTTACTAGAAAAAAGCTGCTCTTTGTTTTGTACAGGTCAGTCAAAAGACTTTGTGCTTCGAATATCGCCTCTTCCGGTGAATGCAAATCGTCCAAACCAGTTAATTCAGTTGCATCCAATTTTAATAAGCCGTTAAAAAAAGAATTTCCTTTTGGTTCAAAAATGATTCCATTTTTATGACCAGGTACGTGAAAGGAAATTGGCTGTTTCTTAGTATAGTTCAATAAAGCATCATATAAAGGTGTTATAGATTTGTTCATTTAAAGTACATCCTTCTAAGAGTCTTATTTATTTTAACAAAATTAAACTGATTTCTACCGTCTTTTGCAAAAAAAATAAGCCCCGATGCGGACTTGTTACGAAAAGATCTCAGGTGTTGT
The DNA here is from genome assembly GCA_044598425.1 of Bacillota bacterium Lsc_1132. GTDB lineage: Bacteria > Bacillota > Bacilli > Bacillales > Cytobacillaceae > JAEVLT01. The sequence continues at coordinate 38,010 of CP172536.1, read as the reverse complement.
AATTTTTTTAAGTTGTTTAAGATAATATTTATACTTAGGATCACTTGTTTCTGTTTGAATTAAATCTGATTCACAGTCTGTACAAATAAAAGATGTGTATAGATGTATTCCTTTTGGCTTCATTTGCTCACAAATCACGCACGTTTCCCCAATAACTTTATGTGCCAATAGCGAACTCAATTCTTCCACCTCCATACACCCATTCTTTCCTGTTTGATCATTTGTATACAATTTTCTAAAAAATAAGCGCATTTACTCATACCTATTTTATGTTTATCAAATATATTGTGTGTATGTCTACATAAAATGAATAATTTCGAGGCATCTGTTAAAATGATCGTTTTTCCACTGGCTTTTTAATGGTAAAAAAAATAATTGCCGGTATTGGCTGTTAGACTTTGAGTCTTAGGTTAGTGAGTTCAGTTTTCGCTGCTGAAAAAGCCGTGAAATCAAGGAAGTAGAAGTATGGATCAAAATCCTATTTTTTATGACGGAAGTAAACAACCGATTCTAAGTGCTAATACGAATGAACCAGGTGAATCATTCCAAATGACAGAAGAATTAAGAAAAAATACATACAGGTATAAATCTCTATTTTCCGGTTGATAGTGAGTAAAATAAAACTTTGAATCATACATGCTTACGAGAATTTTGGGATGTAAATTCTGATAATACAAAAAAGACAACCCAAAAGGATTGTCTTTTCGTTTGCCTGGCAGCGTCCTACTCTCGCAGGAACTTGCGTTCCAACTACCATCGGCGCTGAGAAGCTTAACTTCCGTGTTCGGTATGGGAACGGGTGTGACCTTCTCGCCATTGCCGCCAGACTATTAACAAGACATATTTTATTATAATGTCTTTTTTAATTTTTTCAAGAGAAAAAAGAAAATTCATTCCCTCAAAACTAGGTAATCAAGAAGAAGGAAGCGAAGAACGAGTTCGCATATCAAAAAATTGGTTAAGTCCTCGATCGATTAGTATCAGTCAGCTCCACACGTCACCGCGCTTCCACCTCTGACCTATCAACCTGATCATCTTTCAGGGATCTTACTTAGCTTTAGCTAAAAGGAAATCTCATCTTGAGGGGGGCTTCATGCTTAGATGCTTTCAGCACTTATCCCGTCCGCACATAGCTACCCAGCGATGCCTTTGGCAAGACAACTGGTACACCAGCGGTGCGTCCATCCCGGTCCTCTCGTACTAAGGACAGCTCCTCTCAAATTTCCTGCGCCCACGACGGATAGGGACCGAACTGTCTCACGACGTTCTGAACCCAGCTCGCGTACCGCTTTAATGGGCGAACAGCCCAACCCTTGGGACCGACTACAGCCCCAGGATGCGATGAGCCGACATCGAGGTGCCAAACCTCCCCGTCGATGTGGACTCTTGGGGGAGATAAGCCTGTTATCCCCGGGGTAGCTTTTATCCGTTGAGCGATGGCCCTTCCATGCGGAACCACCGGATCACTAAGCCCGACTTTCGTCCCTGCTCGACTTGTAGGTCTCGCAGTCAAGCTCCCTTGTGCCTTTACACTCTACGAATGATTTCCAACCATTCTGAGGGAACCTTTGGGCGCCTCCGTTACTCTTTAGGAGGCGACCGCCCCAGTCAAACTGCCCACCTGACACTGTCTCCCACCCCGATTTTAGGGGTGCGGGTTAGAATTTCAATACAGCCAGGGTAGTATCCCACCGACGCCTCCACCGAAGCTAGCGCTCCGGCTTCTACGGCTCCTACCTATCCTGTACAAGCTGTACCGAAATTCAATATCAGGCTACAGTAAAGCTCCACGGGGTCTTTCCGTCCTGTCGCGGGTAACCTGCATCTTCACAGGTACTATAATTTCACCGAGTCTCTCGTTGAGACAGTGCCCAGATCGTTACGCCTTTCGTGCGGGTCGGAACTTACCCGACAAGGAATTTCGCTACCTTAGGACCGTTATAGTTACGGCCGCCGTTTACTGGGGCTTCAATTCAGAGCTTCGCTTACGCTAACCCCTCCTCTTAACCTTCCAGCACCGGGCAGGCGTCAGCCCCTATACTTCGCCTTGCGGCTTCGCAGAGACCTGTGTTTTTGCTAAACAGTCGCCTGGGCCTATTCACTGCGGCTCTTCGGGGCGTAAACCCCAAAGAGCACCCCTTCTCCCGAAGTTACGGGGTCATTTTGCCGAGTTCCTTAACGAGAGTTCTCTCGCTCACCTTAGGATTCTCTCCTCGCCTACCTGTGTCGGTTTGCGGTACGGGCACCTTTCATCTCGCTAGAGGCTTTTCTTGGCAGTGTGGAATCAGGAACTTCGGTACTCAATTTCCCTCCCCGTCACAGCTCGAGCCTATTGTCAGCGGGATTTGCCTCACTGACAGCCTAACTGCTTGGACGCGGCATTCCGGCGCCGCGCTTGCCCTATCCTCCTGCGTCCCCCCATTGCTCAAACGATAAAGAGGTGGTACAGGAATATCAACCTGTTGTCCATCGCCTACGCCTTTCGGCCTCGGCTTAGGTCCCGACTAACCCTGAGCGGACGAGCCTTCCTCAGGAAACCTTAGGCATTCGGTGGATGAGATTCTCACTCATCTTTCGCTACTCATACCGGCATTCTCACTTCTAAGCGCTCCACCAGTCCTTACGGTCTGACTTCAACGCCCTTAGAACGCTCTCCTACCGCGGACACCAACGGTGTCCACCCACAGCTTCGGTGATACGTTTAGCCCCGGTACATTTTCGGCGCAGAGTCACTCGACCAGTGAGCTATTACGCACTCTTTAAATGGTGGCTGCTTCTAAGCCAACATCCTGGTTGTCTAAGCAACTCCACATCCTTTTCCACTTAACGTATACTTTGGGACCTTAGCTGGTGGTCTGGGCTGTTTCCCTTTTGACTACGGATCTTATCACTCGCAGTCTGACTCCCACGGATAAGTCTTTGGCATTCGGAGTTTGTCTGAATTCGGTAACCCGATGAGGGCCCCTAGTCCAAACAGTGCTCTACCTCCAAGACTCTTACTACGTGAGGCTAGCCCTAAAGCTATTTCGGAGAGAACCAGCTATCTCCAAGTTCGATTGGAATTTCTCCGCTACCCACACCTCATCCCCGCACTTTTCAACGTGCGTGGGTTCGGGCCTCCAGTAGGTGTTACCCTACCTTCACCCTGGACATGGGTAGATCACCTGGTTTCGGGTCTACGACCACATACTCATTCGCCCTGTTCAGACTCGCTTTCGCTGCGGCTCCGTCTCTTCAACTTAACCTTGCATGTAATCGTAACTCGCCGGTTCATTCTACAAAAGGCACGCCATTACGCAAAAACGCGCTTTGACTACTTGTAGGCACACGGTTTCAGGAACTGTTTCACTCCCCTTCCGGGGTGCTTTTCACCTTTCCCTCACGGTACTGGTTCACTATCGGTCACTAGGGAGTATTTAGCCTTGGGAGATGGTCCTCCCTGCTTCCGACCGGATTTCACGTGTCCGGCCGTACTCAGGATCCACTCAGGAGGGAACGAAGTTTCAACTACAGGGCTTTTACCTTCTATGGCGGATCTTTCCAGATCGCTTCATTTACCCCGTTCCTTTGTAACTCCATGTAGAGTGTCCTACAACCCCGAAAGGCAAGCCTTTCGGTTTGGGCTGTTCCCGTTTCGCTCGCCGCTACTTGGGGAATCGCGTTTGCTTTCTCTTCCTCCGGGTACTTAGATGTTTCAGTTCCCCGGGTCTGCCTTCAATACCCTATGGATTCAGGTAAAGATACTGTTCCATTACGAACAGTGGGTTCCCCCATTCGGAAATCTCCGGATCAAAGCTTACTTACAGCTCCCCGAAGCATATCGGTGTTAGTCCCGTCCTTCATCGGCTCCTAGTGCCAAGGCATCCACCGTGCGCCCTTTCTAACTTAACCATCGACAAATGATCAGCTTCTGCTGATTTGTCTTAGTTTCTCTCTATTAATAGAGAATACCTAAAAAAGCGATTACTCGGTTCTTACTCTTGACTTCTTCTATACGATTATCTAGTTTTCAAAGAACGATTGGTGGGAGGATAGCGGGATCGAACCGCTGACCTCCTGCGTGCAAAGCAGGCGCTCTCCCAGCTGAGCTAATCCCCCAGTAAATGATGGTGGGCCTAAATGGACTCGAACCATCGACCTCACGCTTATCAGGCGTGCGCTCTAACCAGCTGAGCTATAGGCCCACATAACGGATATTTAATTGAGAGATTGTTTCGAACCATTCCCTTTCGGTCATGATCCTCACAGTAAACATTGCTCTCTCAAAACTAAACAAACATATACGCACAACAACCAACGATTTGATGTCCGAAAGGACATTTGTCTAGCTTCGGCTCCTAGCCTCCGCTTTTCTATTTCCTTAGAAAGGAGGTGATCCAGCCGCACCTTCCGATACGGCTACCTTGTTACGACTTCACCCCAATCATCTGTCCCACCTTAGGCGGCTGGCTCCTTACGGTTACCCCACCGACTTCGGGTGTTACAAACTCTCGTGGTGTGACGGGCGGTGTGTACAAGGCCCGGGAACGTATTCACCGCGGCATGCTGATCCGCGATTACTAGCGATTCCGGCTTCATGCAGGCGAGTTGCAGCCTGCAATCCGAACTGAGAATGGTTTTATGGGATTGGCTCAACCTCGCGGTCTCGCAGCCCTTTGTACCATCCATTGTAGCACGTGTGTAGCCCAGGTCATAAGGGGCATGATGATTTGACGTCATCCCCACCTTCCTCCGGTTTGTCACCGGCAGTCACCTTAGAGTGCCCAACTGAATGCTGGCAACTAAGATCAAGGGTTGCGCTCGTTGCGGGACTTAACCCAACATCTCACGACACGAGCTGACGACAACCATGCACCACCTGTCACTCTGTCCCCCGAAGGGGAAAATCCTATCTCTAGGAGTGTCAGAGGATGTCAAGACCTGGTAAGGTTCTTCGCGTTGCTTCGAATTAAACCACATGCTCCACCGCTTGTGCGGGCCCCCGTCAATTCCTTTGAGTTTCAGCCTTGCGGCCGTACTCCCCAGGCGGAGTGCTTAATGCGTTAGCTGCAGCACTAAAGGGCGGAAACCCTCTAACACTTAGCACTCATCGTTTACGGCGTGGACTACCAGGGTATCTAATCCTGTTTGCTCCCCACGCTTTCGCGCCTCAGCGTCAGTTACAGACCAGAAAGCCGCCTTCGCCACTGGTGTTCCTCCACATCTCTACGCATTTCACCGCTACACGTGGAATTCCGCTTTCCTCTTCTGCACTCAAGTCCCCCAGTTTCCAATGACCCTCCACGGTTGAGCCGTGGGCTTTCACATCAGACTTAAAGGACCGCCTGCGCGCGCTTTACGCCCAATAATTCCGGACAACGCTTGCCACCTACGTATTACCGCGGCTGCTGGCACGTAGTTAGCCGTGGCTTTCTGGTTAGGTACCGTCAAGGTACCGGCAGTTACTCCGATACTTGTTCTTCCCTAACAACAGAGTTTTACGACCCGAAGGCCTTCATCACTCACGCGGCGTTGCTCCGTCAGACTTTCGTCCATTGCGGAAGATTCCCTACTGCTGCCTCCCGTAGGAGTCTGGGCCGTGTCTCAGTCCCAGTGTGGCCGATCACCCTCTCAGGTCGGCTACGCATCGTCGCCTTGGTGAGCCGTTACCTCACCAACTAGCTAATGCGCCGCGGGCCCATCTGTAAGTGACAGCCGAAACCGTCTTTTAGCTTTTCCTCATGCGAGGAAAAGATTGATCCGGTATTAGCTCCGGTTTCCCGAAGTTATTCCAGTCTTACAGGCAGGTTGCCCACGTGTTACTCACCCGTCCGCCGCTAATCACCGAAAGCAAGCTCCCGATGATTCGCTCGACTTGCATGTATTAGGCACGCCGCCAGCGTTCGTCCTGAGCCAGGATCAAACTCTCCGAAGAATTTGATATAGCTCATTTAAAATTAACGTTGGCTGATGCTGCTTCCTAAAGATAAGCAAACATCATGATTATTTGTTGACGTATTGTTTGTTTAGTTTTCAAAGAACAAATTTTTATAACTACCGCCCGGAAGCGACTTTATTAATATACCACTTTTAAATGTTTGTGTCAACAACTTTTTTAGCGGCTTATCATCACTTACCAACGACCTTTTCTATAATAAAGTATATTGTAAGTTTCGTCAATTAAAATTTAAATTTTTTTCAAAAAAAGAACTACCGTTCATAATCCGGCAGTTTCGCTTCTAAATGATCCATTTTTGAATTGCTACCAATGCAGCTAGGCCAGGTATTCCGAGGAATCCGGACACAGCTGAAGTTGCTAAATTAATAGGGATGTGGACATTGTATCGGTTCAGTGCAAGATTTAAAAAAAACAAAAATAAAGCACCAATCAGCAGTTTCATTACCGCTTGACCAATAAACCTCACCGGTCTAACTGGAGTACCAGAAAATAATAATAATAAAATCAGTCCGCCTAAAATAGATATGATCACAATTGGTTCCACAAAACGGTCCCCCTTCCCATAACGCTTGTACTTTAGTTTATGTACAAGTCTCCAAAAAAGACCACGAAGAGGAACCGTTGGTACCTTTTATTTTTTTAGTGAGATATTCCGATATTTCGCTTCTTTTAATAGAAAAAAGTATTTTGCCTCAGCAAGCTTTGTTTCGCAAATCACTTCTTCTGAAGGATCAAAACTTTTATCTAAAAGAATTTTTTGCTGTTGCCAGTCCAGTTTAAATGCATGTAGCTGTTTTAAAAGTCTGTCATCAAACTCATTTCGCAACCAGTTTTTCCGCCGAAAAAACATCGCTTATTCCCCCGGTACCATTATAATTCTCTGCGGCCTTCCAACGCCTTCGAAAGTGTCACTTCATCAGCATATTCAAGGTCGCCTCCAACAGGAAGGCCATGGGCAATTCTTGTAATCTTGATGCCTGATGGCTTCAACAAACGGGAAATATACATGGCCGTCGCTTCGCCTTCAATATTCGGATTGGTGGCGAGAATGACTTCTTGGACGGTTTCATCTTGAAGCCGTTTCAGCAAATCCGGGATATTAATATCCTCGGGACCAATTCCATCCATAGGCGAAATCGCTCCATGAAGAACGTGGTACAGACCGTTATACTCTTTCATTTTTTCCATCGCAATAACATCTTTCGGATCTTGTACGACACAAATCACCGATCGATCCCTGCGCGTATCTTCACATATATAACAAGGATCCTGATCAGTAATATGACCGCAAACGGAACAGTACGTTAAATTTCGTTTTGCATTTACTAATGCTTTCGCAAAATCAAGCACTAGATCTTCTTTCATACTTAAGACAAAAAAAGCCAGACGAGCGGCCGTTTTCGGGCCGATACCTGGCAACTTCATAAAGCTGTCAATCAGCTTCGATATCGGTTCAGGATAATGCATTTTTTATTATTTCACTCCTAAAAAGGAAGATTCATCCCTTGAGTAAATTGTCCCATTGTTTTATTCGTTAATTCTTCAACTTTTTTTAGTGCATCGTTTGTCGCTGCCAAAATAAGGTCTTGGAGCATTTCAACATCGTCTGGATCTACTGCCTCCGGGTTGATTTTTACGTCAACCACTTCCCTATGGCCAGTTACACTAACTGTAACCATTCCGCCACCTGCAGTCCCTTCCACTTTCTGTTCTCCAAGCCCTTCTTGAGCCTCCATCATTTTCTTTTGCATTTTTTGCATTTGCTTCATCATATTTTGCATATTTCCCATTCCACGCATCATTACATCCCTACCTCTCATTTTATTCAATAATCTCAATAAATTCAGCACCAAATATTTTTTTTGCTTCAGCGATGTGCTGGTCTTCCGACGCTGTTGCCTCACCATGATTTCCATCGTGAGCATGGTGGCTGTTTAAAAAATTTTCGCGAATTGCTTGCCATTGGTCTTCAGGCACACCGAGAACAGCAAGCCTTTTCCCAGTCAGCTCCTGAAATGCATGGATTACCGCTTCAATAAAGCGCCCGTTCTCCATCGCCATCTGGCAGTGAATTTCATGCTTAAACTTAATAATAAATGTATTGGATGAAGCAGCAATTGGTTCCGCTTCATTAAGCAAAGCCGAGTGTGATTTCATTAGCTTTGACAACAATTCTCCCCAATGGCTTTTCAATTGGTTCAAATCATTTTTCGTTGCATGTTTTAAAACTTCATTAATCCTACCGACAGGAGCTTGAAATCCTTTTCTAGATGATCGCTGTGCTGGCTTTTGCACAACAGGAGCAGGTTCATGGGACACCACAGCTCCATTTGCCTTTAGTTCATGCAATTCTTTTTCAAGCTGTTCAATTCGTGAAAGCAGCGGCTCGATTTCCGCTGCTTGAGCCCGTTCTGCCTTCTTGGTTTCCATTTGACATAATTTCACAATCGCGACTTCGAGAAAAATTCGCGGATGGTTTGTCCAGCGCATTTCTTGCTGCGCTTTATTTAAAATATCAATCAGTTGATAAATCTGGTCCGTTTCAGTCTCTTCCGCCATTTTGCGAAAATCATCATCCACTAATACTCTTTCCATCGACTCTTCTAAATTGGGGGCTGCTTTAAATAGCAGCATATCGCGATAAAACAAAATAAAATCCTCGATAAAACGAGCAGGATCTTTTCCTTGATAAAGCAGTTCTTCGAGTACTTCCAGACCGCCGGCAGCATTTTTTTCATCAATCGCCTTGGCCAATTGGTTCATGAATTGCTGCGAAACAGAACCTGTGACGGTAAGCGCATCTTCAACCGTAACCCGGTTCTGGCTAAAGGAAATGGCTTGATCCAATAAACTAAGCGCATCCCTCATTCCGCCTTCAGCAGCTCTGGCGATAATTTGCAGAGCCCGTTCATCACATTCTATACCCGTTTCAGCGACAATTACTTTCATCCGATTGACAATGGATTGAGCTGTAATCCGTTTAAAATCGAAACGCTGGCATCGCGAAATAATCGTCAGAGGTATTTTATGTGGTTCGGTTGTGGCTAAAATAAAAATAACATGCTTTGGCGGTTCTTCCAGCGTTTTTAACAAAGCATTAAATGCCCCAATTGAGAGCATATGCACTTCATCAATAATATACACCTTATACTTAACTGCATTCGGAGCATATTTTACTTTATCGCGGATATCTCGAATTTCTTCTACCCCATTATTGGATGCAGCATCAATTTCAATAACATCCGGACTCGATCCGTTCGTAATTCCTTTGCAGGCCGCACACTCGTTGCATGGTTCTGCAACAGGAGCGTGCTCACAATTAACCGCTTTTGCTAAAATTTTCGCCGCACTTGTTTTTCCGGTCCCTCTTGGTCCTGAAAAAAGATAGGCATGTGAAATTTTTTGTTGAAGCAGGGCGTTTTGCAATGTCTTAGTTACATGTTCTTGTCCGACAACATCAATAAACGTTTGCGGCCGCCAAACACGATATAATGCCTGATAAGCCAACTACAAGCGCCCCCTTCCTGATCTTTATCTTCCCTATTATACCGTATCTTTTTTCCTTTTTACAAAGTTAATGTGCAAAAAAGCGCAACAAGCAACAGCCGATTGTTGTTGAACAGCCAATCTTTCTAAACGCCCTGCTTGGCAAGAAAAATCCTTTTGAGCAAAAGTGAAGACACAAGAAGAACCGTCCCTATGTCACCATGTCACCAAATAAAAAACTCATCCTTGGCGGGATGAGTTTAGCTTATGTATGGAACTGCCGTGCACCTTCCGTCGACTGACACCCATAAGCGTTACTTAAGCAGTTAGCTCGGCCCAGGCGACTCTGCGGCACATGGGATTGTCCACTTAATGCTGCTTCCTTCCGGACCTGACATGGTTCATGGATTCCCATTGCGCAGGACCCAAGCGTCAACACCACTTACTTAAGGCAGACCCTACAGGATACCAGCCTCAGGAAGGGATTCAGCCTCGCTAGAGCGGATTGCGAGTACAGGGCACCGCTACCTCCCCGCTTAGCACGGCAAACTTAATACCAATTTTCGAATGCATCATTGTTTGATGCTCATTCAGTATACTAAGATTCCAAAGAAAAAGCAATATTTATCATTTGTAAAATAATGTAATGTTTTATTCGTCTTTTCTTTTCGCTGCTTTTTTCTGCTCCCGAATCCGGCGAAAAAACATTGAGAGCATCTCGCCGCATTCATTTTGTAAAACACCTGGTCGTACATCACATTGGTGATTAAAGCGAGAATCCTGCAAAAGATTCAGCAAGGTGCCAGCACAGCCCGCTTTCGGATCAGGCGCCCCATAAACTACCTTCTTTATTCTTGATAATAGAATCGCTCCTGAACACATTGGACAAGGTTCTAAAGTTACATATAAAACAGCATCTTCGAGCCGCCATGTTCCCAATTCTTCACAAGCACGTTCAATCGCCAGCAGCTCCGCATGAGCAACAGCATTTTGATGGCTTTCCCTTAAATTAAATCCCCGGGAAATAATTTTCCCATCAAGCACGATAACTGCGCCAATTGGAACTTCATTTTGTTCCTCTGCGTTTTTCGCTTCTTTTATTGCTTCGTGCATAAAAAACTCATCATCATGCAAATCCACTGTTTAAAACCTCCATCTTGCGCAAACTAAGTTTTAATTTATTGTTTTGTGATAAACAGGATAAAAATCATCCCTCAGAAGGAGAATGTAAAAAATGACAGTGGTCCATCCCGCTCTTATCATTATTGACATGATCAATAATTTTGAGTTTTCAAAAGAGGCATTTCTGGCTGAAAAAACAGTAGAAATTGTCAAGCCTATAAGACCATTTTAATAAACAAGAGTTCCCAGTGATCTTTGTGAATAATCACTACATCCTGTGGCAGGAAGATATGGAAAAAATTATCGACTATTGCCGAAATGAAAAAAGCAAACCAATTTTTGAGGAACGGCTGCCAGGTCAAGCTGATTATTTTTTAATCAAACCTAAGTATTCTCCTTTTTATGGAACGGCATTAAATACGCTGCTGCACCAGCTTAAAGTAGACACCCTTGTTCTTACCAGCATTGTCGGCAATATTTGTGTATTGTTTTCAGCCAATGATGCCTATATGCGCGAATATCCGTTATTTACTCCGAAAAATTGCCTTGCTTCAGCCGATCATAAAGATAACCATTCTGCTTTAATGATGATGCAAGACGTTTTAAAAGCAAACATTCAGGCCACCGATCAGGAAATTTATCAATATTATAACATGTATCCCCGACCGCGCTCATAGAATAGTTGTAGCGTATTTGCATAGGGAGGAGATTAAGCATGCAAATTCATGTTGTGCAAAGAAATGAGTCTTTAACAAGCATTGCAAGGAGATATCGAACGACGGTAAATGACATTATTGAAGCCAATGAACTTCCTAATCCGAACAAACTTGTTGTCGGACAAACGATCGTCATACCGATTGTCGGCCGTTTTTATACCGTTAAAGCTGGAGACACGCTATACTCCATCGCACGCCAAGCAGGGATTACCGCCCAGCAGCTTGCTTCCATTAACCGCCTTTCGCTGAATCAGCCGCTACCAGTTGGTTTCCAGCTCTATCTGCCGCCAGCTCCTAAAAAACGCGGCGAATTTAATGGCTATGTAGAGCCGCGGGGTAGTACGGTTGCACCTTCACTCATTAACAGTGCCCGCGATGCCGCGCCTTATTTAACCTATTTAGCCCCGTTTAGTTTTCAAGCACGCCGTGATGGGACACTTAAAGAACCGCTTCTCGATAACTTTCCAGCCATTGCCCGCAGCCATCAAAATGTCTTAATGATGGTCATCACTAATCAAGAAAATGACCAATTCAGCGATGAATTAGGGCGAATTTTGCTAAATGATATTTCCATTCAGGATAAATTTTTAAACAATATTGTCACAACAGCCAAAAAATACGGATTTCGGGATATTCATTTTGACTTCGAATATATCCGTCCTGTCGACCGCGAAGCATACAACCGCTTTTTACGAAAAGCAAAAGCAAGATTTAACCAAGAAGGCTGGTTCATGTCCACAGCGCTCGCACCAAAGACAAGCGCGACCCAAAAAGGAAAGTGGTACGAAGGCCACGATTATAAAGCGCATGGCGAAATATCCGACTTTGTTGTCATCATGACATATGAATGGGGCTACAGCGGCGGTCCGCCGATGGCTGTCTCTCCGATTGATCAAGTAAGAAGAGTGTTGGAATATGCGATCACAGAGATGCCCTCAACGAAGATTTTAATGGGGCAAAATTTGTATGGCTACGATTGGACTCTCCCTTTTGTGAAAGGAACCGTCGCAAAAGTAGTCAGCCCGCAGCAGGCCATTCAACTTGCAGCTCAGCACAATGTGGCAATTGAATACGATGAAAAGGCGCAGGCTCCATTTTTCAGGTACCGTGATGGAAGCGGAAAACAACATGAAGTATGGTTTGAAGACGCCCGTTCCATTCAAGCAAAATTCGATCTGATCAAAACGCTGAATTTGCGCGGGATGAGCTATTGGAAACTCGGGCTGTCCTTTCCGCAAAATTGGCTGCTCCTTGTAGACAACTTCAATGTTGTTAAAAAAACTACTTAATAAACCTCAAAAACTGCCCTTATTCGGCAGTTTTTCTTATTTTATTGACACAAAACAGGATCTTCTAACTATTGGATACCCATTCAAGCTAATGATTATGATAGAATATTCTTTGCGCCATTTTAGGAAGAACAGAAAGTTCTATTGCTATTTAAATTAGCATTATTTAGTAGCTATACGTTAAACATAGAAGTACAGCAAGTTGGGGAAGGAGGAAAAAAATGCGAGATACACCCTTTATTACGGTTGAAGGACCGATTGGTGTGGGTAAAACATCTCTCGCAAAGGCTATCTCTGAACATTTTCAGTTTGCCTTATTAAAAGAGATTGTTGACGAAAACCCATTTTTAGGAAAATTTTACGAAAATATTGAGGAATGGAGTTTCCAGACCGAAATGTTTTTTCTCTGCAACCGTTATAAACAATTAGGCGATATTCAAACCCATTTTTTAAGCAAGCAGCAACCCGTTGTAGCCGATTATCATATTTTTAAAAACTTGATATTTGCCCAGCGAACGTTAAGCAAAGGGGAATACAAAAAATACCTTGAAATTTACCGTATTCTCACAAATGATATGCCAAAGCCCAATGTGATCATTTATTTAAATGCCAGCGTTGACACATTGCTTACACGGATTCAAATGCGCGGGCGTGAATTTGAAAAAATGATCAGCCCGTTGTATTTGGAACAGCTTTCGATAGATTATGAAACAGCGATTGCAGCCTTTGAAAAACAGCATCCCGATATTCCTGTTCTTCGCTTTAATGGTGATGAGCTGGATTTTGTACAAAATAAAAATGATTTATCTCAAATAATTGAAACACTTTCCATAGCTTTAAAAACAATCAGCATTAGAACAGGAGGATGTTCGTGAGCATCGTTATTGGCGGTATGATCGGTCTTGGCAAAACAAGTGTGGCTGACGCATTGAACGTTCATTTTCAAAATAAGGGAATAGACAGCAAAGTATTCTATGAAACAGTGGATGACAATCCGATCCTTCCTCTCTACTATCAATTGACAGATGAAGAGCTGGAAGCCCAGAGAATCCCATTTCTTTTACAATTATTTTTCCTAAATAAACGTTTTAAAACGATTAAAGATTGTCTAAATTGGCATAATCCCCTCTATACGATTCAAGATCGTTCCATTTATGAAGATTGTTATTTTGCCTATGTGAATAAAAAGCTGGGGCGAATTTCCGACCTTGAATTTCGGATTTACGAAGACCTGTTTGCCAATATGATGGAAGAATTAACTGAATTGCCGCAAAAGGCGCCAGATTTGATGGTTTACTTGAAAGGTTCTTTCGATACCGTAATGGATCGGATCATGGCGCGCGGCCGCAGCTTTGAAATCAATCCTGAACTGAAAGAGTACTATTTCGAAGTTTGGAAAGGCTATGATGATTGGGTCATCCGGCAATACAATGCAAGTGAAGTGTTAATCATTGATATGGATACGACGGATGTCGTCAACCGCACGGAGGACTTACGTAGTGTTTGTCAGAGTGTAGAAGACAAACTGGAGCAAATGATGCATACAAAAACACGGATCGGCACTCGCTGATTCGTGTTTTGTTCTTTTATAAAAAAAATCCACTGCAACTGTTTGCAGCGGATTTTATCTCCAGGTTTTATGCGCGTTGGTCAATATCATCATGAAATGGCGGAGGAAGAGGGATTCGAACCCCCGCGCGGTTTAACCCGCCTGTCGGTTTTCAAGACCGATCCCTTCAGCCAGACTTGGGTATTCCTCCATATCGACAAGAAATAATGTAACATATTCGACAAGTTGTGTCAACAATCGATAAAAAATTATTGGGCGGGGTAATCCCCGCCCTAGGGGTTAAATTACTCTGGCTTAATCACGGTACGGTTTCCCATATACGGTCTTAATGCCTCTGGGATAACAACACTGCCGTCTTCCTGTTGATAATTTTCCAAAATCGCGGCAACCGTGCGACCAATTGCAAGGCCTGAACCATTTAATGTATGGACATGCTCCGGCTTTGCTTTGGCATCGCGGCGGAAACGAATATTCGCGCGACGTGCCTGAAATGCCTCGAAATTGCTGCAGGAAGAAATTTCACGATACGTTCCATAGCTTGGGATCCAAACTTCAATATCGTATTTTTTCGCAGCAGTAAATCCTAAGTCACCGGTGCACATGCTTAAGACACGGTATGGAAGTTTCAGTAACTGAAGCACCCGCTCAGCATCATTGGTTAACTTCTCAAGTTCCTCATAGGAATCCTCAGGCTTAACAAACTTCACCAGTTCCACTTTGTTAAATTGGTGCTGGCGAATCAATCCTCTTGTATCCCGCCCTGCAGATCCAGCTTCTGAGCGGAAACAAGCGCTAAATGCAGCATAGCGAATTGGCAGTTCTTCACCGCTTAAAATTTCATCTCGATGAAGGTTTGTTACTGGTACTTCAGCGGTTGGAATGAGAAAATAATCTTCGCGTTCAATTAAAAACGCATCTTCCTCAAACTTTGGAAGCTGCCCTGTACCCGTCATGCTCGCACGGTTCACCATATACGGCGGCAAAATTTCCTTATATCCATGCTCATCCGCATGAAGGTCGAGCATAAAATTAAATAATGCGCGTTCCAGGCGTGCACCAAGCCCTTTATAAAATACAAACCGGCTACCGGTTACTTTTCCGGCTCGCTCAAAATCCAAAATATCCAAGTGCTCAGCAACTTCCCAATGCGGCTTCGGCTCAAATCCAAAATCAGGAAGATCCCCCCACTTGCGAATTTCCACATTGTCATCTTCTGTATCGCCAACTGGCACACTTTCATGCGGTATGTTGGGAATGCTTAGCAGCAGCATTTCAAGCGTTTCTTCCACCTTTCGCAGTTCATCATCCAGGACTTTAATCCGGTCGCCAACTTCCCTCATTTCAACAATCAAATGATCGGCCTCTTTTTTCTCACGCTTTAAGGCGGCTACTTGCTGGGAAACTTCATTCCGCTTGCTTTTCAACTGTTCAGATTCAACGATCAGCTCTCGCCTTTTTTGATCCAAATCCTCAAACTTGCCAAGATCCGTTAAGTCTTCCCCCCGATGCTGCAGCTTTGCCTTCACTTCTGCAAAATTCGCTCTCAAGTATTTTAAATCTAGCATCTCAATACGGCTCCTTTTTCTTAAAAATAAAAAACTCCCATCCCCAAAACAGGGACGAGAGTTACCCGCGTTACCACCCTGGTTGACAACACAAACTGTCCACCTTGAAAAAATGTAACGGTTATAAACCGAAAGTGCTTACTGGACTTCTTTAAATAGAAGCGTTCCACACCTTGCTCAAGGATGGATTCACAAGCTACCCTCACCGGTTCTCACCAGCCACCGGCTCTCTTCAGAGTGAAAATCCTGCTACTATTTCCTTTCAAAGCTTTTTCAATATAGAATTTTATCATGTATACTGTACTATGATTATTTACCAAAAGCAACTAAATGATGCAACTATTCCTTCTTTGCCTCTTTCACCATCTGAACAAAATATTCAGTTAACCGATTATCTTCCGTTAATTCCGGATGGAAAGAGCAACCGAGGTATTGTCCTTCCCGCGCGGCCACAATCCGGTCATCATGCTTAGCGAGGATCTCGACATCTTCGCCCGCTTCCACGATGTGGGGCGCACGGATAAATACAGCAGGAAAATTGTCTGCAACACCGTTAATCGTAAGGTCTGCTTCAAAACTTTCACGCTGGCGGCCAAATGAGTTGCGCTCAACCGTAATGTCCATTACACCGATATGAGGCGCCTCATAACCAACAATCTTTTTTGCCAGTAAAATTAATCCCGCACATGTACCGAACATCGGCTTCCCTTGCCGCGCAAATTCTTTTAGACTGTCCATAAAATCGTATTTATCAATCAAACGGCGCATTGTTGTGCTTTCGCCGCCAGGAAGAATAAGGCCGTCCACGTCATTTAGTTCTTCTTTATGCTTTATAACAACTGCTTCTGCACCGCTCGCTTCTACAGCCTTTACATGTTCACGAACTGCGCCTTGCAGTCCCAGCACTCCAACCTTCACCATTTTTTTCAAACTCCTTACCAACCGCGATCCTGCATGCGGTCTTGTGGAGCAATTGATGAAATTTCAATCCCTTTCATTGCAACTCCAAGATCTTTTGAAATTTCAGCAATCAATTTATAATCCTGGTAATGCGTCGTTGCTTCCACAATCGCTCTTGCAAACTTCGCAGGGTTTTCAGATTTAAAAATACCTGAACCAACAAAAACACCATCAGCACCTAACTGCATCATTAAGGCTGCGTCCGCAGGTGTTGCAACTCCGCCAGCAGCAAAGTTAACAACCGGAAGACGTCCAAGACGCTTAATCTCAAGCAAAATCTCATATGGAGCCCCTAAAAGCTTCGCTTCTGTCATCAATTCGTCTTCATTCATTGATACCACTTTACGCACTTGAGCATTTACCTTGCGCATATGGCGAACTGCCTCAACAATGTTTCCTGTTCCAGGCTCTCCTTTTGTACGAAGCATCGAAGCACCTTCACCAATGCGGCGGGCAGCCTCGCCAAGATCACGACAGCCACAAACAAATGGAACGGTGTATTCTTTTTTATTTAAATGAAACTCTTCGTCAGCAGGTGTTAATACTTCACTCTCGTCAATATAGTCAACACCTAGTGCTTCTAAAACACGCGCTTCAACAATATGACCAATTCTCGCTTTAGCCATAACAGGGATGGTTACAGCCCCGATTACTTCTTCGACAATACGCGGATCAGCCATTCTTGCAACTCCGCCTGCTGCACGAATATCAGATGGCACACGCTCTAAAGCCATTACGGCTACTGCACCAGCTTCCTCAGCGATTTTTGCCTGTTCTGCATTGACAACGTCCATGATGACGCCGCCTTTTTGCATTTCTGCCATTCCGCGTTTCACACGATCTGTTCCTGTTTTCATTATAAATCCCCCTTTAATTTTATTATTATGAATTTTTCAATCACAATACGGAAATTTTATTAAATAAATCGGAATAATTTCTTTTCCATATTGAAAATAAACAACAAAAAGGGATTCCTGTCAAGGCAGAAACCACTTTTTCAGCTAAAAAGAAAGTATAAACCGCTTGCGGCGGTTTATACCATTTTACTCATTAGGGCAATAACGGCTGACAATCAGCATAATTTGTTACTTAAAACCAGCCTTTAACCAATGAGGATACACCGTGCCAAAGTCCTCCGAAAAATCCACCGATCCCTCTCATCATAAGGACAAACCAGTTGGCTTTTTCAACATCCTGCGCTGCAACAACATCTGCTTGTACTTTCTTTTGGCTATCGGCTGTTAAAAAACTTACCTTTTCACCATTTTTTGCTTTTAGTGTTACATATCCTACTTTTTCCCCTTTTTTAATCGGGGCAGTTAATTTGCCATCTTTATTTAGTTTCTTTGGATCTAAAACAAAAACAGGTTGATAATTTTTCTTCTCACCATTTAATATTACCATGTTGATCGGTGTTTTCGTATAAACTTCTACTTGGCTATCTTTTCCACTCACAACTGGCAGCGTTCTATGTCCTTTTACCTGATAATGCTTCGGAAGAATCTCCTCTTTTGTGTAATTGCTAAAAGCATAATCTAGCATTTTCCGTGTTTCATCAAATCGTGCTTTATAGCCGCCGTTTCCCTTTTCATCCGTGGCTTTTTGGACAACAGTAATGAATCGCTTGCCATCACGCTTGGCTGTACCGGTAAAACTATAGCCAGCAAAATCAGTTGTACCAGTCTTAAGGCCGTCCATTCCTTGATATCCGTACACTAAGCTTGGTAGCATCCAGTTCCAGTTGTCCATTTTCGTGCCTTCAACAAATGTTTTTGTCGGAGTGCTGGCTGTTTTCAATACTTCCGGGAAATCATTAATCAGATGAAATGCTAGAGACGCAACAGAGCGAGGAGACATTACATTTTCTTCGTTAGAATCCGTGCCCTTTGGCTGCATGCCTTGATAATCTTTATTATTTAAACCGGTAGAATTCACAAACTTATAATTCTTTAATCCCCACTGTTTTGCCTTTGCATTCATCATTTTCACAAAATTCGTCTCTGATCCAGCAATTGTTTCAGCAATCGCAATGGTCGCTCCGTTTGCAGAATAAATTGCCATTGCTTGGTATAAATCGCGGATTTTATATTTTCCGTCCTTCCTTAGTGGAACATTCGATAAGTTTCTGTTTTGTGAAATTTTATAAACTAAGTCACTTACCGAATATTGCTGATCCCATTTAACGCGACCTTGTTTAATGGCTTCAAGCAGCAAGTACTCTGTCATCATTTTGGTCATGCTGGCAATTCCTAAAGCACTGTCAGCATTTTTTTCATATAATACTTTGCCTGTTTCCCCATCCACTAAGATGGCACCAGCGGCATTTACATTTAATGCAGTTTCTGCTTTTGCTTTATTAAAGCCAGCAAATAGGCCAAAAAAGAGGATGACCGCCAGTGTGCTGGCAATCCATTTTTGATAAAAGTGTTTGTTCACGGTAATGCCCTCCAACGAATTAAATACACGTTGGTTATTTTAACACAACTCCAAAGTAAATCATAGACAGAGCATTGTCCTATCTTATTTCCAATTTAAACAATTTTTCCAATTCACTTACTTTTTGGTTAAAGTGTGTAAAAAAAAGAGAAGCATGCTTCTCTTTTTTATGAAAGGGAGTAGTTTGGCGCCTCTTTTGTAATCTGGACATCATGCGGGTGGCTTTCTCTTAACCCAGCTCCAGTCATTTTAATAAATTGAGCATTCTCCCTTAATTCATATAAATCCTTTGTACCGCAATAACCCATTCCTGAGCGAAGTCCGCCAACAAGCTGGTAAATGGTTTCAGCTAAAGGGCCTTTATACGGTAAGCGCCCTTCGATTCCCTCAGGTACAAACTTTTTGTTTTCCTCCTGAAAATAACGATCCTTTGAGCCTTTTTCCATCGCTGCAACTGAACCCATTCCCCGGTAAACTTTGAAACGGCGTCCTTGGAAGATTTCTGTTTCCCCAGGGCTTTCAGATACACCGGCTAGCAAACTGCCAAGCATGACAGCGTGTCCGCCTGCTGCAAGGGCCTTTACGATATCGCCCGAATATTTAATACCGCCGTCAGCGATAATCGTTTTGCCGTGTTTGCGTGCTTCCGCCGCACAGTCATAAACTGCCGTAATTTGCGGCACCCCGACACCCGCAACAACCCTTGTCGTACAAATCGATCCAGGTCCAATTCCAACCTTAACAACATCGGCCCCTGCCTCAATTAAATCTTTCGTTGCTTCTGCTGTCGCAACATTGCCGGCAATAATGGTTAAATTAGGATAAGCAACACGAATTTCTTTTACAGTGTCCAGTACACCTTTGGAATGCCCGTGAGCCGTATCGACTACAATGACATCGACATTTGCTTTTACTAGATATTCAACACGTTTCATTGTATCTTTGGTGACTCCTACTGCAGCGCCCGCAAGCAAACGTCCTTGCTTGTCTTTCGCTGAGTTAGGAAATTCAATTACTTTTTCTATATCCTTAATCGTAATAAGTCCTTTTAATACACCCCATTCATCAACAAGAGGCAGCTTTTCAATTTTATGCTTTTGCAGAATTTTTTCCGCCTCTTGCAGCGTTGTACCAACAGGAGCCGTAACAAGCTCTTCTTTTGTCATGACATCGGAAATTTTAAAAGAATAATCTTGAATAAAGCGAAGATCACGATTGGTAATAATCCCCACAAGTTTTTGTTCTTCAAAGTTATTGACAATAGGAACTCCAGAAATGCGGTATTTGCCCATTAAATGTTCAGCATCAAAAACCTGATGCTCGGGAGTTAAATAAAAAGGATCCGTAATAACCCCGCTCTCTGATCTTTTTACCTTTTCAACTTGCTCAGCCTGCTGCTCAATTGTCATGTTTTTATGGATAATTCCTAACCCGCCTTGGCGAGCCATTGCAATTGCCATTTCTGCCTCTGTTACTGTATCCATTCCAGCACTGATGATCGGAATATTAAGCTTTACACCCGCCGCAAGCTCGACACTGAGGTCAACATCACGAGGAAGAACTTCAGATTTTCCCGGAATTAACAAAACGTCATCAAATGTTAATCCTTCTTTTGCAAATTTATTTTCCCACATTTCTTTTTCCTCCCGATCAAAAAATTATTATTTGTAGGTTATCAATTGGACAAAATACTGTCAAGAACAATATATTTATTTGATTTTTCAAAAAAAGGGTGATACTTGTGAATCGATATACCGGCTGGAAAAGCTTTCTAAGTTTTTTTTCAGCAGAGCATGCCCAAGCTTTTTTAAAAAAAAAATATCAGCTAAAGAACTTGGAAAATCCTCATGAGAAAAGTTTCGATAACTGTTACGCCTTTTTATATTATTTGGAACATGGGCATATTTATTATGAACAAGCAGAAAAAGCTCCGCTCATATTAAAGCCGATTTTGCTTTTCTACGGACTCGTTCACTTGGTTAAGGCTTGTATCCTGACAATTGATCCTGACTATCCTGAGTCAACAACCGTTCTTGCACACGGGGTGTCTACACGCAAACGAAAAAAACAAAATTACCATTTCTTTCATGATGAAGTAAAGATCCAGAAAAACGGCTTATTTCCTTTTATGTCCCAATCGATGTTTCACATGGAACAATTAGAAGGCGAAAAAGTTTCAATGGAGATATTATTGCAGCTTATCCCAGAACTAAGCCAGCTGTTTTTTCAACTTGAAGGGAAACAAACGTTTATAAAGCTGCACCGGCATAATGATCAGCTCCTTATTCCCGAAGAAATATTGGATTACTATCATATGACTGCTAACCGCTTTAAAGATTTTATGATGGCCCGATTTCCTGGAACCATTTTGTTTTCAGACGACAATCTCTCTTGTACGGCGGCTGACTCCCTTCTTAATAAGATTACACCTTTAAAATACAATATTGAAGAGCAATCTTTTGTACTGCCATTATTTAAAAATAATTTTTTTCACTTCCCAGAATTGCTTGTTCATTACTTGCTTCTCTATAACTTAAGTATGATTGCCCGCTATGAAACTGAATGGTGGGGGGAATTGACCAAAATGATGCCAACGAAGGATTACCCGTTTATTCAATCCTTTTTATCTGTGACGGAACAAAAAAGCCCCTTTCTTATTTATCAGTTTCTTATGGAAAAATAAAAGAAAATGGATTTAAAATAATGTTAAAGATGCATAGAAATTGAATTATGACCTCAGTTACCTAAATTTTGGTTTTCATGGGCGTTATGACGTGTTCATGAGGTTATTATTTACCTTTATTTAGTAATCAGTTATCGAAGTTAAGATATAAATTCTGATAGTACAAAAAAGACAACCCAAAAGGATTGTCTTTTCGTTTGCCTGGCAGCGTCCTACTCTCGCAGGAACTTGCGTTCCAACTACCATCGGCGCTGAGAAGCTTAACTTCCGTGTTCGGTATGGGAACGGGTGTGACCTTCTCGCCATTGCCACCAAGCCTACTACACTGAATATTCATCCCTGCTGGCTTGCGACGAGCTGAAGCATATCTTCGAATCATCTATAGCGCAGGTGCAGACTTTCAATGTACCATGATATGAAATTGCTGTTAATGGTATTTTCGAATTAGAGGTTCATTCCCTCAAAACTAGGTAATCAAGAAGAAGGAAGCGAAGAACGAGTTCGCATATCAAATAAATTGGTTAAGTCCTCGATCGATTAGTATCAGTCAGCTCCACACGTCACCGCGCTTCCACCTCTGACCTATCAACCTGATCATCTTTCAGGGATCTTACTTAGCTTTAGCTAAAAGGAAATCTCATCTTGAGGGGGGCTTCATGCTTAGATGCTTTCAGCACTTATCCCGTCCGCACATAGCTACCCAGCGATGCCTTTGGCAAGACAACTGGTACACCAGCGGTGCGTCCATCCCGGTCCTCTCGTACTAAGGACAGCTCCTCTCAAATTTCCTGCGCCCACGACGGATAGGGACCGAACTGTCTCACGACGTTCTGAACCCAGCTCGCGTACCGCTTTAATGGGCGAACAGCCCAACCCTTGGGACCGACTACAGCCCCAGGATGCGATGAGCCGACATCGAGGTGCCAAACCTCCCCGTCGATGTGGACTCTTGGGGGAGATAAGCCTGTTATCCCCGGGGTAGCTTTTATCCGTTGAGCGATGGCCCTTCCATGCGGAACCACCGGATCACTAAGCCCGACTTTCGTCCCTGCTCGACTTGTAGGTCTCGCAGTCAAGCTCCCTTGTGCCTTTACACTCTACGAATGATTTCCAACCATTCTGAGGGAACCTTTGGGCGCCTCCGTTACTCTTTAGGAGGCGACCGCCCCAGTCAAACTGCCCACCTGACACTGTCTCCCACCCCGATTTTAGGGGTGCGGGTTAGAATTTCAATACAGCCAGGGTAGTATCCCACCGACGCCTCCACCGAAGCTAGCGCTCCGGCTTCTACGGCTCCTACCTATCCTGTACAAGCTGTACCGAAATTCAATATCAGGCTACAGTAAAGCTCCACGGGGTCTTTCCGTCCTGTCGCGGGTAACCTGCATCTTCACAGGTACTATAATTTCACCGAGTCTCTCGTTGAGACAGTGCCCAGATCGTTACGCCTTTCGTGCGGGTCGGAACTTACCCGACAAGGAATTTCGCTACCTTAGGACCGTTATAGTTACGGCCGCCGTTTACTGGGGCTTCAATTCAGAGCTTCGCTTACGCTAACCCCTCCTCTTAACCTTCCAGCACCGGGCAGGCGTCAGCCCCTATACTTCGCCTTGCGGCTTCGCAGAGACCTGTGTTTTTGCTAAACAGTCGCCTGGGCCTATTCACTGCGGCTCTTCGGGGCGTAAACCCCAAAGAGCACCCCTTCTCCCGAAGTTACGGGGTCATTTTGCCGAGTTCCTTAACGAGAGTTCTCTCGCTCACCTTAGGATTCTCTCCTCGCCTACCTGTGTCGGTTTGCGGTACGGGCACCTTTCATCTCGCTAGAGGCTTTTCTTGGCAGTGTGGAATCAGGAACTTCGGTACTCAATTTCCCTCCCCGTCACAGCTCGAGCCTATTGTCAGCGGGATTTGCCTCACTGACAGCCTAACTGCTTGGACGCGGCATTCCGGCGCCGCGCTTGCCCTATCCTCCTGCGTCCCCCCATTGCTCAAACGATAAAGAGGTGGTACAGGAATATCAACCTGTTGTCCATCGCCTACGCCTTTCGGCCTCGGCTTAGGTCCCGACTAACCCTGAGCGGACGAGCCTTCCTCAGGAAACCTTAGGCATTCGGTGGATGAGATTCTCACTCATCTTTCGCTACTCATACCGGCATTCTCACTTCTAAGCGCTCCACCAGTCCTTACGGTCTGACTTCAACGCCCTTAGAACGCTCTCCTACCGCGGACACCAACGGTGTCCACCCACAGCTTCGGTGATACGTTTAGCCCCGGTACATTTTCGGCGCAGAGTCACTCGACCAGTGAGCTATTACGCACTCTTTAAATGGTGGCTGCTTCTAAGCCAACATCCTGGTTGTCTAAGCAACTCCACATCCTTTTCCACTTAACGTATACTTTGGGACCTTAGCTGGTGGTCTGGGCTGTTTCCCTTTTGACTACGGATCTTATCACTCGCAGTCTGACTCCCACGGATAAGTCTTTGGCATTCGGAGTTTGTCTGAATTCGGTAACCCGATGAGGGCCCCTAGTCCAAACAGTGCTCTACCTCCAAGACTCTTACTACGTGAGGCTAGCCCTAAAGCTATTTCGGAGAGAACCAGCTATCTCCAAGTTCGATTGGAATTTCTCCGCTACCCACACCTCATCCCCGCACTTTTCAACGTGCGTGGGTTCGGGCCTCCAGTAGGTGTTACCCTACCTTCACCCTGGACATGGGTAGATCACCTGGTTTCGGGTCTACGACCACATACTCATTCGCCCTGTTCAGACTCGCTTTCGCTGCGGCTCCGTCTCTTCAACTTAACCTTGCATGTAATCGTAACTCGCCGGTTCATTCTACAAAAGGCACGCCATTACGCAAAAACGCGCTTTGACTACTTGTAGGCACACGGTTTCAGGAACTGTTTCACTCCCCTTCCGGGGTGCTTTTCACCTTTCCCTCACGGTACTGGTTCACTATCGGTCACTAGGGAGTATTTAGCCTTGGGAGATGGTCCTCCCTGCTTCCGACCGGATTTCACGTGTCCGGCCGTACTCAGGATCCACTCAGGAGGGAACGAAGTTTCAACTACAGGGCTTTTACCTTCTATGGCGGATCTTTCCAGATCGCTTCATTTACCCCGTTCCTTTGTAACTCCATGTAGAGTGTCCTACAACCCCGAAAGGCAAGCCTTTCGGTTTGGGCTGTTCCCGTTTCGCTCGCCGCTACTTGGGGAATCGCGTTTGCTTTCTCTTCCTCCGGGTACTTAGATGTTTCAGTTCCCCGGGTCTGCCTTCAATACCCTATGGATTCAGGTAAAGATACTGTTCCATTACGAACAGTGGGTTCCCCCATTCGGAAATCTCCGGATCAAAGCTTACTTACAGCTCCCCGAAGCATATCGGTGTTAGTCCCGTCCTTCATCGGCTCCTAGTGCCAAGGCATCCACCGTGCGCCCTTTCTAACTTAACCATCGACAAATGATCAGCTTCTGCTGATTTGTCTTAGTTTCTCTCTATTAATAGAGAATACCTAAAAAAGCGATTACTCGGTTCTTACTCTTGACTTCTTCTATACGATTATCTAGTTTTCAAAGAACGATTGGTGGGAGGATAGCGGGATCGAACCGCTGACCTCCTGCGTGCAAAGCAGGCGCTCTCCCAGCTGAGCTAATCCCCCAGTAAATGATGGTGGGCCTAAATGGACTCGAACCATCGACCTCACGCTTATCAGGCGTGCGCTCTAACCAGCTGAGCTATAGGCCCACATAACGGATATTTAATTGAGAGATTGTTTCGAACCATTCCCTTTCGGTCATGATCCTCACAGTAAACATTGCTCTCTCAAAA
Source organism: Bacillota bacterium Lsc_1132 (assembly GCA_044598425.1). Lineage (GTDB taxonomy): Bacteria > Bacillota > Bacilli > Bacillales > Cytobacillaceae > JAEVLT01. Next base: position 12,414 of record CP172536.1, on the reverse strand, counting down.
CTAAACAAACATATACGCACAACAACCAACGATTTGATGTCCGAAAGGACATTTGTCTAGCTTCGGCTCCTAGCCTCCGCTTTTCTATTTCCTTAGAAAGGAGGTGATCCAGCCGCACCTTCCGATACGGCTACCTTGTTACGACTTCACCCCAATCATCTGTCCCACCTTAGGCGGCTGGCTCCTTACGGTTACCCCACCGACTTCGGGTGTTACAAACTCTCGTGGTGTGACGGGCGGTGTGTACAAGGCCCGGGAACGTATTCACCGCGGCATGCTGATCCGCGATTACTAGCGATTCCGGCTTCATGCAGGCGAGTTGCAGCCTGCAATCCGAACTGAGAATGGTTTTATGGGATTGGCTCAACCTCGCGGTCTCGCAGCCCTTTGTACCATCCATTGTAGCACGTGTGTAGCCCAGGTCATAAGGGGCATGATGATTTGACGTCATCCCCACCTTCCTCCGGTTTGTCACCGGCAGTCACCTTAGAGTGCCCAACTGAATGCTGGCAACTAAGATCAAGGGTTGCGCTCGTTGCGGGACTTAACCCAACATCTCACGACACGAGCTGACGACAACCATGCACCACCTGTCACTCTGTCCCCCGAAGGGGAAAATCCTATCTCTAGGAGTGTCAGAGGATGTCAAGACCTGGTAAGGTTCTTCGCGTTGCTTCGAATTAAACCACATGCTCCACCGCTTGTGCGGGCCCCCGTCAATTCCTTTGAGTTTCAGCCTTGCGGCCGTACTCCCCAGGCGGAGTGCTTAATGCGTTAGCTGCAGCACTAAAGGGCGGAAACCCTCTAACACTTAGCACTCATCGTTTACGGCGTGGACTACCAGGGTATCTAATCCTGTTTGCTCCCCACGCTTTCGCGCCTCAGCGTCAGTTACAGACCAGAAAGCCGCCTTCGCCACTGGTGTTCCTCCACATCTCTACGCATTTCACCGCTACACGTGGAATTCCGCTTTCCTCTTCTGCACTCAAGTCCCCCAGTTTCCAATGACCCTCCACGGTTGAGCCGTGGGCTTTCACATCAGACTTAAAGGACCGCCTGCGCGCGCTTTACGCCCAATAATTCCGGACAACGCTTGCCACCTACGTATTACCGCGGCTGCTGGCACGTAGTTAGCCGTGGCTTTCTGGTTAGGTACCGTCAAGGTACCGGCAGTTACTCCGATACTTGTTCTTCCCTAACAACAGAGTTTTACGACCCGAAGGCCTTCATCACTCACGCGGCGTTGCTCCGTCAGACTTTCGTCCATTGCGGAAGATTCCCTACTGCTGCCTCCCGTAGGAGTCTGGGCCGTGTCTCAGTCCCAGTGTGGCCGATCACCCTCTCAGGTCGGCTACGCATCGTCGCCTTGGTGAGCCGTTACCTCACCAACTAGCTAATGCGCCGCGGGCCCATCTGTAAGTGACAGCCGAAACCGTCTTTTAGCTTTTCCTCATGCGAGGAAAAGATTGATCCGGTATTAGCTCCGGTTTCCCGAAGTTATCCCAGTCTTACAGGCAGGTTGCCCACGTGTTACTCACCCGTCCGCCGCTAATCACCGAAAGCAAGCTCCCGATGATCCGCTCGACTTGCATGTATTAGGCACGCCGCCAGCGTTCGTCCTGAGCCAGGATCAAACTCTCCGAAGAATTTGATATAGCTCATTTAAAATTAACGTTGGCTGATGCTGCTTCCTAAAGATAAGCAAACATCATGATTATTTGTTGACGTATTGTTTGTCTAGTTTTCAAAGAACAAGCTTTAATGTTTGATCGCCCAGAAGCGACTTTATTAGTATATCATTTGTATATATTACTGTCAACATTTTTTCGTTTATCACTTTCGTTGCAATAAAAATTTTGTCGACTTGATGATTATATCAGCAGCTGCACATTTTAACAAGCACTTTTTTATATGAATTTGTTTTGGAAAAGCACATATATAAGCATGTATATGTGCTGGTTAACTAAGTATTTCATCAATGTATAACTGTCTATTTCTCTCAAGCTGAATAATTTCATCTGTTGAGAGAATTTTAATCAGCGGCCGAGTAGGAGCTTTACGATCAACAAATAAAACTTCCGCAATCTGCCCATTCGATAATTTAATCCTATCTCCGGGCGTAAAGTTAATAATAGTTGAACAGATGGACGTTACAATATTAATGTCGAATTTTCCAAAGCTATCCTCTAAAATCATTTCTAGTGCTTTGAATGGCGATTGTTTATTCCGATATAACCTTTCTGATGTCATCGCATGAAAAGTATCTGCTATTGCAATGATTCTCGCATACTGATGAACTTTCCTGCTTTTTAAAGGGTAGCCGCTGCCATCTAATCTCTCGTGATGTTGAAGGATAGCAATTTTGGCGTCTTTTCTTAAAACGGGTGTATTTTGAACCATCTTGTAGCTATGGATAGGGTGATTTTTTACATCTTCATATTCCCTGATTGTTAATGCGGTTTTTTTGTGAAGAACTCTTGGATTGATTTTCGCCATTCCACAATCGGCTAAGCACCCAGCTAGTGCAAGCTGTATCCATTCTCCTTTTTCAAGATCAAGTTTTTTTCCAATATAGCCGCTGATCAGGCCAACAGCAACAGGATGCTGGAAAGGGTATGTATCTGTTGTAGAAAACCGGTGAAGATTAAATACTTCAGAAGGATTGTTTTCGACTTTTTCTAGTAATGGTAACAACAGAGCTCTAATCTTAGTCATATCAATTGGAAGGCCCGATTGCCATGAAGTGAACTCCTTCTTGTATTGAGAGACCGATTGTAGAAATAAATCAGTAAAGCTAAGCTGACTATTTTCTTCTTTTTCTTCTAGTTCATCAGATTCATATGTAGATGGAATAAAACGCGCCCCATTGATAAGCGTTTTTTCAACCTCCACTTCATAGATCATAAAAGCCTTTAACACCTCAATTAACGAGGCGGTTAGAACTGTTTTTCTTGAAAAAATAGGGCGGTTAGTCCTGCTGAATATATCGGTAGACAGGATGCAGCCTTCTTGAAGTTCATGTAGTTTAACACGCAAAGAATCTCACCTCAACTTACATATCAACTTTTCATTTTCTCTATTTTACCATAAGAAAAGGGACAAAATCAGAAAAACAAACACTTTTGTCCTATTGAAATGGTAATTCACAGTAAAAATAAAGAGGAGCTTTTCTGCTCCTCAAAAAAATTACTCCTCATTGTTTTCTGTGTCATTCACATCTGGTTCTTGTTCACCGGAATTTTCATTTTCCAAGGATGCTTCTTCTTTTTCTACTTTTGCTACTGTAGCAACATATTCATTCTCTTCTTTTAAATTAATTAATTTAACACCGATTGTATTGCGGCCCATTGAGGATATGCTGTCTACGGCAATCCGGATTAAAACGCCGCCAGTTGTTATTAGCATTAGATCCTCGACGCCGGTTACAGCCTTCATGGAAATAAGATCACCATTTTTATCCGTAATATTGCATGTCTTAATTCCTTTTCCGCCTCTGCTTTGGACACGGTATTCATGCGCAGGAGTGCGCTTTCCATAGCCATTTTTTGTCACGATCAAGATCTCTGTATTTTCTTCAAGCACCTCCATGCCAACAACTTCATCATCCCTGTTTAACGTAATTCCCTTAACACCGGTTGCCGTTCTTCCCATCGATCTTACGTCAGTTTCAGGAAAACGAATCAGCATACCTTTTTTCGTTCCAATTATAATTTCCTTATTTCCATCTGTAAGACGAACGGAAATTAATTCATCTTCCGTTCGAAGATTCAGTGCGATTAATCCATTATTACGAATATTGGCAAAAGATGTTAACGGCGAACGTTTAGAAATTCCTTCCTTTGTTGTAAAGAACAAATACCAGTCATCGACAAATTCTTGAACAGGAATCATTGCATTGACCCATTCGCCTTTTTCTATTCCGAGCAGATTAATAATCGGAATACCTTTCGCAGTGCGGCCTAATTCTGGAATTTCATACCCTTTCGAGCGATACACCTTTCCTTTGTTTGTAAAAAATAGAATGGTATCATGGGTGGAAGTTGTAATTAAATGCTCGACAAAATCATCTTCATTTGTTCCCATTCCTTGAATTCCGCGTCCACCGCGTTTTTGGGCACGGTAAGTCGAAACAGGTAGCCGTTTGATATAGCCGTTATGCGTCAGTGTAATGACAACATTTTCACGTGGAATTAAATCTTCATCTTCAATATTTTCAATTCCTCCAGAAACAATTTCCGTACGGCGCTGATCATTAAAGCGCTCCTTAATTTCCACTAATTCTTCACGGATAATTTCAAGGACCTTTTCTTCATCTGCTAAAATAGCCTTTAGTTCAGCAATCAATTTGACTAAGCTTTGGTATTCTTCCTCAATCTTTTCTCGTTCCAGCCCCGTTAAGCGCTGAAGGCGCATATCTAGAATCGCTTGTGCCTGTTTTTCAGATAAATTAAATTGAGTCATCAAGCCTTCGCGGGCAATATCCGTTGTTTGTGAACTGCGGATCAAGTTAATCACGGCGTCCAAATGATCTAGTGCTGTCCGCAAACCTTCTAGAATATGGGCGCGCGCTTCCGCTTTTTTCAATTCAAATTCAGTCCTGCGGCGAATAACCACTTGCTGGTGGCTTAAATAATGCTCAAGGCATTGCTTTAAATTCAATACTTTCGGCTGCCCATCCGCCAGTGCGAGCAGATTAATTCCGAAAGTTGTTTGAAGAGCGGTGTGCTTGTACAAATTATTTAAAATAACATTTGCATTTGCATCTTTGCGGACTTCAATATAAATACGCATACCTCTGCGGTCGGATTCATCACGTAAATCAGTGATCCCATCAATTCTTTTTTCACGGACTAGCTCGGCAATTTTTTCAATTAATTTTGCTTTGTTCACCTGGTAGGGGAGTTCAGTGACAATAATAACTTCCTTACCGTTTGATTTTTGTTCTATTTCAACTTTAGCCCGGAGTGTAATGGATCCTCTTCCGGTTGTATAAGCTTTTCGAATACCACTCCGTCCCAAAATCAATCCGGCTGTTGGGAAGTCTGGACCAGGGATATAATCCATCAGCTCTTGAATCGTAATTTCTGGATCTTTACTAAGGGCTAAAACCGCATCGATCACTTCACCCAATTGATGCGGCGGAATGTTTGTTGCCATTCCGACGGCAATTCCTGATGTGCCATTTACCAATAAGTTAGGGAAGCGGGAAGGGAGTACCACCGGCTCTTTTTCCGCTCCATCATAGTTATCCTGGTAATCAATGGTGTCTTTGTTAATATCGCGCAGCAATTCCATTGAAATCTTTGACATTCTTGCTTCCGTATAACGCATCGCTGCAGCCGCATCACCATCGACAGATCCAAAATTTCCATGGCCATCAACAAGCATATAACGATAGTTAAAGTCCTGTGCCATCCGAACCATCGTATCATATACAGCAGAGTCACCATGCGGGTGATACTTACCAATTACTTCACCGACAATACGGGCGGATTTTTTAAAAGGTTTGTCCGCATGCATACCCAAATCATGCATAGCATATAAAATCCGGCGATGAACCGGTTTTAATCCATCGCGAACATCAGGCAGCGCCCTTGATACAATTACACTCATTGCGTAATCCAAAAAGGATGAACGCATTTCCTGGCTTATGTTAATCTCTTTCACTCGAGAGCTAGGCATATCAGCCATAGTTGAGAAACCTCCTTATTAGAAAAGCGTAGAGCGCCCGGCCGACTAAATGCGCCGCGTCTCCTAAAAGCTATAAAACCAAGCAAATCACTTCTTCAATGTAAAAGCAGGATAGACGGCGATCTATCCTGGCATTCCCTTTGATGATTAAAAATTCACAAGCTGAAGTTTTAAATTTAAATATCTAAATTTTTTACATATAAAGCATTTTCTTCGATAAATTGACGCCGCGGTTCAACCTTATCGCCCATTAGAATTTCAAATGTTTCATCTGCTTCAATGGCATCTTCCAGGCTTACTTGAAGCAATGTGCGTGTTTCCGGATCCATTGTTGTTTCCCATAGCTGTTCAGGATTCATTTCACCCAGACCTTTATACCGCTGGATGCTCGGCTTTGGCTGAGCGCCAAGCTGGCTCATAATCTCGTCAAGCTGCCGATCATTATAAGCATATTCAACCCGTTTCCCTTGCTGAATTTTAAATAAAGGCGGCTGGGCAATATAAATATAGCCTGCTTCGATAATTTTCCGCATATAGCGGTAAAAGAAGGTCAATAATAATGTTCGAATGTGAGCCCCGTCGACATCGGCATCCGTCATGATCACAATTTTATGATAGCGGGCCTTCGAGATATCGAAATCTTCACCGATTCCCGTTCCAATCGCGGTGATAATTGCCCGAACCTCGTTATTCGAAAGAATTTTATCCAACCGGGACTTTTCTACATTTAGAATCTTCCCACGTAATGGTAAAATGGCTTGAAAATGACGGTCTCGCCCCTGTTTTGCCGATCCTCCGGCAGAATCCCCCTCAACCACATAGATTTCACTAATTGAAGGGTCTTTTGAAGAACAGTCCGCTAATTTTCCTGGCAGACTTGAAACTTCCAGAGCACTTTTCCGACGCGTCAGCTCCCGCGCTTTCTTCGCAGCCAATCTCGCTCTTGCTGCCATTAAACCTTTTTCAACAATCTTCCTTGCAACCATTGGATTTTCCAGTAAAAATTTTTCAAAATGGCTTGAAAAAACAGCATCTGTAATCGTTCGGACTTCTGAGTTTCCAAGTTTGGTTTTTGTTTGTCCTTCAAATTGCGGATCCGGATGTTTTACTGAAATAATGGCAGTCAGACCTTCACGAACGTCTTCCCCAGAAAGATTCGCATCATTTTCTTTAATCATTCCGTTTTTCCTGGCGTAGTCGTTAATGACTCTTGTTAAAGCGGTTTTGAATCCAGACTCATGCGTGCCGCCTTCATACGTATGAATGTTATTGGCGAAAGAATAAATGCTTTCTGTATAGCCTTCATTGTATTGAAGAGCTACTTCAACAGTTATTCCATCCCGTTCGCCTTCAAGATAGATCGGTTCATCAAGAATAACTTCTTTTGTACGGTTTAAATGTTCAACATATGATTTAATACCACCTTCGTAATGGTATTCACTATGTTTATTTTCAACCCGTTTGTCATCGATTGTTATTTTTAATCCGCGATTTAAAAAGGCAAGTTCGCGAAGCCGTGTCGCAAGTGTATCATACTCATACTCCAATGTTTCTGTGAAAATTTCTCCGTCAGGAATAAAATGTGTCGTTGTACCAGTATGATCGGTTTCTCCAATAATTTTTAAATCCGCAACTGGAACTCCCCGCTCATATTTTTGATAATAAATATGGCCATCCCGATGAACAAAAACTTCCAGGACAGTAGACAAAGCATTTACAACAGAAGCACCTACACCGTGCAGTCCTCCTGAAACCTTATAGCCGCCGCCGCCAAATTTACCGCCGGCATGAAGAACCGTCATGATGACTTCAACTGCTGGCCGGCCCATTTTTTCTTGAATACCAACCGGAATTCCTCGTCCATTATCCTTAACGGTTATGCTGTTATCTTTTTCGATAATGACATTTATCTCGTCACAAAAGCCTGCTAATGCTTCATCAATACTATTATCCACTATTTCCCAGACAAGATGATGAAGACCTTTGCCGCTTGTTGAACCGATATACATACCCGGACGTTTTCGTACAGCTTCAAGCCCCTCAAGAACCTGGATCTGATTAGCATCATAAGCTTGCTCTTGGACTTCTTTTTGTTCCATTGTCATATCGTTCACCTGCACTTTCTTTACTAAAATGGAAATACAATTCCATGACATGCTTTATTGTGAAAAACCTTGCGTTGCTGGGAGACTTGTTCTCTTTTTCAATGTCCCGGAAGCAAGGGGGGATAAATAAACTTTGTTACTCGTTATTACAATGGATTTAAAGGATTTTTTGGAAAGATTGATAATACTTTCATGATGGCGTTTTAAAAACTCTTCAACAAAGGATGAAGAGTTAACGCTCTTTTTATCTAAGATTGCAATAACATCCTGCGCTTGAATGTTTAGGTCTTCCCCGATATGAATATACACATCGCACCTCAATTTCTTTTGTTCATCGTTCCCGATTCGACAGTAAAAGTCGAAGCATCTTTTAAAGTTTGATGGTCGATGCCATCAATACTCGTTGTGGTGACAAAGGTTTGAACCTTCCCTTGGATGGTATTCAGCAAATGAGATTGACGATAGTCATCCAGTTCGGATAAAACATCATCAAGAAGCAAGATTGGATATTCATCAATTTCAGAATGAATTAACTCAATTTCTGCAAGTTTTAGCGACAATGCGGTTGTGCGCTGCTGTCCTTGTGAACCAAACGTCTGCACATCGCGTTCATTTACAAAAAAGAGCAAATCATCACGATGGGGACCAAATAACGTTGTCCCGCGGTCAATCTCTCTTTCTTTCACCTTGGAAAATTTTTCTTCAAAACTTGCTACCATTTTCGACAAATCTTGTCCTTCTGATACATCAAGTGATGGTTTATATTCAATTTTTAATGTTTCAAGGCCTCGGGAAATTCCTTTATGAATGGGTTGCGCCCAATTTTCCAACTGTCGGAGAAATTCAAACCGTTTAGCAACAATCTTAACGGCTGTTTGGATAAATTGCTCCGTTAATATCTCAAGCATCGTTTGATCGCTTTGCTTTTTTATTTGCATCATTTTCAAATAATGATTGCGTTGTTGAAGAATTTTTTGATATTGACTCATATCATGTAAATAAATAGGGGACACTTGGCCAATTTCCATATCAATAAATCGGCGTCTAACTTGCGGACTGCCTTTTACAAGGTTCAAATCTTCCGGAGCAAACATAACAACATTCATATTTCCAACGTACTGGCTTAATCTTTGCTGCTCAATATGGTTGCACCTTGCTTTTTTTCCCCATTTTGAAATGACGAGCTGCAGCGGCAAACTGCCATGCTGTTTTTGCACTCTACCTTCTATTTTAGCATATTCTTTGTCCCAGCGAATAAGTTCTTTATCATTCGCTGTCCTGTGGGACTTTGCCATCGCTAACACGAAGATCGATTCCATTACATTTGTTTTCCCTTGAGCATTCTCACCTAAAATAACATTTACTTTGTTTTCAAAAGAGATATCCAGTTGTTCATAATTCCGGTAATTTTTTAACGATAATTGCTCAATATACATGTATGAATCCTCTAATGCTCGGCGAGGATAAATTCACCAAAGCCCTCAATCTGAACTCGGTCACCGGCGTAAAGTTTTCGGCCTCTTCGCTGATCCTGTTCACCATTAATTAAAATTTTATTTTCACTCAAAAACCATTTTGCCATTCCACCCGTTTGAATAACATCCGCTAACTTTAAAAATTGGCCCAACGTAATGTATTCTGTATCTACCTTAATTTTTACAGGCAAAGTGTATCACTCTTTTCTGAAATGGTCTCTAATATTTAATTTTACTAAATAATTGTCATAGATACAAAGAAAACTAAGAAGTTCCCGCAAAAAAGATAAAAGCTGCTAAATATTCAGCAGCTTTTATCTTTTTTTCATTGAGCGCTCGCTTTGATTAATACGTTCTTACCGGTAAAATCAACTGCAGCGTTGTTTCGTCATGAAGGGGGCGAATAACAAATGGTCGCATGGCTCCCGTGAAGCTGACTTTAATATCTGTACCTTCTAAAGCCTTTAGGGCATCCATCATATATTTGGCACTAAACGAGATTTTCAATTCTTCACCTTCAATTGACTGGCTTTGGATTTCCTCAATAACTTTACCAATTTCCGGGGTATTGGAAGAAATCTCAATACTGCTATCTTCAATGGTTGAAAGTTTAACTACATTGTTTTTTCCCTCACGAGCTAGCAACGATGCACGATCAATCGCTTGTAAAAATTCCTTTGTATTCACAACGACTTCGGTTTTACTTTCTGCAGGAATCAGTCTTGAAGTATCCGGGTAATTTCCTTCTAGTAATCTTGAGAAAAATAACAAATGTTTTGCTTTAAACAAAACTTGATTATCGGTAATCACAATATCAATTAAATCGCTCGTATCATCAATAATTTTGCTTAATTCATTTAAACTTTTCCCTGGAATAACAACATTATAGGTTTCATTCGCTTCAATCTCAATTTTTGCTTTTCTTAATGCCAAACGGTGGCTATCTGTTGCAATACAGGTAAGTTCATCATTTTCAACCCTCCAGTTGACACCTGTCAAGATCGGTCGTGTTTCTGAGGTGGACACTGCAAAAACCGTCTGACGAATCAAGACTTTAAGAAGATCGGTAGCAATTTGAAACTTATTATTTTCTTCGATCTGCGGGAGGCGAGGGTACTCTTCAGCATCCAGTCCATTCAAATTAAACTCTGATTTCCCTGATCGAATAATGGTTTGTAAATGATTCAAGACTTCAATTTCAACTAAATCGGTCGGCAGTTTTTTTACAATTTCGCTAAAAAACTTCGCTTGAAGCACAATGGAACCAGTTTGTTTTACTTCAACAATTTCATCGCCATCTTCTTCTTTTGGAATAAATGATTCAATTGAAATATCAGAATCGCTTCCCGTTAATGTAACTCCACTTTCTGATGCTGCTACTTTTATCCCTGTTAAAATCGGAATTGTCGTTCTTGATGTAACAGCCTTCATAACGTCTAGTACACTTTGAACTAGACGGTCCCGTTGGATTATAAATTTCATTTCATAAATCCTCCCGCTTAAGCATATTTTTAAAAATAGTATTCAGCTTCAACACTGCGTTTTTCTATGCCTCATATATATTTAAAAACTTTTAAAAAAATAGAAGTAATAGTAGGGCTTGTTGATTTGTGGATAACTTGACTTTTCAAAGGAAACACAGTCTATCCACATGTGGATAGACTGTGTATAAATACAGAGAAGTTATTAACACTATTTATTGCTTTAACATTTCATTTAACTCTTTCATTTGCTTTTGCAATTGCGCATCAGCTTGCAGAAGTTTTGAAATCTTTTCATGGGCATGGATCACAGTGGTATGGTCCCTGCCGCCGAATTCTTCACCTATTTTAGGCAATGAATAATCCGTTAATTCCCGCGATAAATACATGGCGATTTGCCTTGGAAAAGCAACCGATTTTGTTCGTTTCTTTGCTTTAAAATCCTCTAGCTTAATATTAAAATGCTCGCCAACTGCTTTTTGAATTTCATGGATTGTTATCACCTTTGGCTTTGAACTTGGAATGATGTCTTTTAATGCTTCAGCAGCAAGATCCGCATTGATATCCTTATTGATTAATGAAGAGTACGCGACAACGCGAATTAATGCTCCCTCTAGTTCACGAATGTTAGAATCAATTTGATTCGCAATATAGAGCATTACTTCATTTGGAATGTCCAAACCATCTGCTTTCGCCTTTTTGCGGAGAATCGCAATTCTCGTTTCTAAATCTGGCGGAGTAATATCTGTGATCAATCCCCATTCAAAGCGTGACCGTAAGCGGTCTTCAAGAGTTGGAATTTCTTTTGGCGGCCGGTCGCTGGAGATGACAATTTGTTTACTTTCTTCGTGAAGGCTGTTAAAAGTATGAAAAAACTCTTCCTGAGTAGATTCTTTCCCAGCCAAAAACTGAATATCATCAATGAGTAAGACATCGACATTTCGATATTTCGTACGAAAACTTTCCGCTTTGTTGTCACGAATCGAGTTGATAAACTCATTTGTAAATTTTTCAGATGATAGGTAAACCACTTTCGCTGATGGATTGTGATCTAATACATAATGGCCAATCGCGTGCATTAAATGGGTTTTTCCTAATCCAACTCCCCCGTATATAAACAGCGGATTGTATGCTTTTGCCGGTGCTTCGGCAACAGCCAATGATGCTGCATGGGCAAAACGATTCCCAGACCCAATAACGAACGTATCAAAAGTATATTTTGGATTTAATATATTTTGCGGAAATTCGATATGATCATCATCTTTTTTTTGTTTTTTTGGAGGGACGGCCATTTCGAATTCTTGTTCATTTTGATTTTGTGGAATAATAAATTTTACAGACAGCTCTTCTCCAGTAATTTCATAAAGGATTCCTGAAATTAACTGGGAATAGCGCTCTTCCAGCCAATCACGCGCAAATTCATTTGGAGCCGTTACGATAAGCAGATCCCCCTGCAGGGAATGCGCTTTTGTTGACTTAAGCCATGTGTCGAAACTGGGTTTGCTTATCTTTTTTTCGATATTCGTCAACGCTGCACTCCAAAGATCCGCTATGTTTTCCAAATCCTTTCCCTCCTTTGTTACTTGAATTTATTTTAGTCATTACAGTCTGTTCCCTGCTTTCGCGTCCACATGTGTTTTATTAAGAAAGCTTTGCCTGTGA